>JAWLCE010000013.1:0-109351 GCA_041687335.1 Sumerlaeia bacterium
CCCCATGAGCCAACCGAAGATCGTCGCGCACGTTCACTTCAGCCTCGAAAAGCGCGGCAAGCGCCGCCTGCTGCCCGGCCGCGCCCCCGAGCAGGTCTGTGATCCCGATCAGGGCAACATCCCGCGCCTGGCGCGCCTGATGGCGCTGGCGATCCACTTCGAGGGCCTGCTCGCGCGCGGCGTGGTTAGGGACATGGCGGAGCTCGCCCGCCTCGGCCACGTCACCCGCGCCCGCATGACCCAGATTATGAACCTGCGCCTGCTCGCCCCCGACATCCAGGAAGTCCTGCTCGACCTGCCGCCGACGAGGAAAGGCCGCGATAGTTTGCAATACCACCACATCCAACCGTTGACGGTGACGCCCAGTTGGCGGCGGCAGCGGAAGATGTGGGCGGAGGTCAATACACATTCATTCAGAAGCAGCAGCCTTGCCATATGGAAATAGGATCTGCGCTATGCTTCCTGAAGAATCAGCAAAATCATGCGCGACTTGCGCCGCAACCCTTTATTTGGTCAGGAACGGCCATCTTCACGAGGATTTTCAGTAGTTGAATCAATCCATATCAATGGTTGGATATAGAAGCGCCGCGTTCGAGGGATGCGCGATCCCACTTAGCCAGATTTGCCGCGGCCTCGTAGGTTGCGCCCAGGAATGCCAGCAGTCTGGCATCGGGCGAGGGCGCCTGCCGCACGATGTCGTAAGGCAGGATGAACTCTCGAAGCTCTGCATGGTAAAAAGTGCCCGCCGGCATGTTCGGCGCCTGGGCGAACCCCTCCGGTTCCGGATAGGCGTAGGCGTAGTAGGCCGGATAGTCAACGCCCCCGCCCCCAGGCCAGAACCCGCAACTGCTCACTTCGTGCGAGTAGGCCTCGCGTGTGATCCGGTCGGGTAGATTGGGGATGCCGCCCGGATGCGGCGGCGCGCGCCGGCCGGAGAACCGCGTCACGGCCAGGTCGCAGGCGCCCCAGAACAAATGCACTGGGCTGCATTTGCCGATAAATCCCGCACGAAACTGCTTGAAGACCCGATCGGACTGCACCAGCACCCGCCAGAATCGGTTGACATATTCTCGATCGTAAGCCCGGTGCGTCTCGTCCAGTTCGAAGGGGATCGCGTCGACCACCTCGTTTGGTTTTGCGTAAATCGCCACCTCGAGATCAAGCCGGACCAGTTCTTCCATCAACCGCCTGTAGAATCCCGCAACTGACTCGGGCTCCAGTGCATAACTGCTGCTCGGGCCATCGCTGCACACGATGCTCAGACTGTGGCTGATGAAATCGAAGTCGATCTGGAAGGTCCGGTCTCGGTGCGGGATCGGCGAGGTGGTCAACCCGCGGCTCGTCAGGTAAAACGTCGCATGCCATGAATGATTCAGCCACGGACTCTGGACCAGCCGCACCTTGCCAACAATCTGCATCCACATGTGCAGCGTGGCGCAGCTATCGGCCCACGCCTTCAGTGGCAGGCTAGGCCACGGCTCGAAACTTGCCCCGGATGAAGCGGTCATCGCCCGCCCCTCGCCTTCGTGTTGCTTGCGATCGGCTTCCATTCAACATTATCGTGCGGGCCGGAGCCGATACAAATTCCTGCATCTATAAGGCGAGCGCTCGGTGCCTTACCATGAGCCAACCGAAGATCGTCGCGCACGTCCACTTCAGCCTCGAAAAGCGCGGCAAGCGCCGCCTGCTGCCCGGCCACGCCCCCGAGCCCGTTTGCGATCCTGACCAAGGCAACATCCCGCGCTTGGCGCGCCTGATGGCGCTGGCGATCCACTTCGAGGGCCTGCTAGAGCGCGACGTGATCAAGGATATGGCCGAGCTCGCCCGGTTGGGCCACGTAACCCGCGCCCGCATGACTCAGATCATGAACCTGCGCCTCCTCGCCCCCGACATCCAGGAAACCCTGCTCGACCTCCCGCCGACGAAGAAAGGCCGCGACAGATTGCAATATCACCATATCCAACCGTTGACGGTGACGCCCAGTTGGCGGCGGCAGCGGGAGCTGTGGCACGTCTGCCATTATCGCCCCATGTAAAAACCAAGTAATCCCAAAAGAAGAGTCAAAAACTTTAGGAGAAAGGAAGTAAGTGCTGCGACAGCACAAACCTTACCCCAAGAAATCGCTCGAATCCCATGCACAATTTCTACGGGAGTTGTGGGTTGTTGAAGTGCATACGGCTGGACTTCCCTATACAATATAACCTCATTCTCTCCTAACTCAAATGGTATCGGTGGAGTTCTGTCCTGTGCCCCCTTAAAAGCCCCAAAAGTGGTTAATATTGCAGAAATAAAAATCTTTGCTCGAGATACGAAGCTTCTGTTTTTCTTGATCTGCCGCAAAAGGGAGTACGTTTCCCTCCCACTTTGCAGCATGGTCAACACTGTATAGCGTAATGCAAAGATAGAAACAGCAAAGGAAAGATTTGCTATCGTATCAATGACTCGATATGTGATTAAATCTGACATGAGGGTCCTCCTGCACTAGATTTGGCTTTTCCCCATAAGTGTAAATGGTTCACAGTCAGCATTTTTTCCAGAATGATTTTTTTGGTCGGGAAAGGCATTTTGGATCACCTATTGGTCGAAGATATGTCGGTGCTTAGCACCTGCAGCAGCTGCGTGCGGATTTCCTTGGCCTCTGCTGCCAGATCAACGGTGGCGAAGCGCATCTCATGGTCTTGAATCACCACGGATTCATTGACCCTTTCGCCGATGGAGGGGTGAAGCAACACTCCGGCCGCACAATCGGCCAAAGGGTCGCCGCTGTCCTCCTGCGACCTCAAGTATGCGTAAATCTGGTAGATGTAGCCGCTCCGTAAGGACTTTTCACGGTACCACCCGGGGGTGACGATGGAATTGAACTTGGTGTCGACGACGATGCGACGTCCAGTGGCGTGATGGTCCAAGACAATGTCGGTGCGCATTGTGGGCAAGATCCTATCAATCCCCACACTCTTGCTTTCGATCGGCCAGGTTATGGTTCTACCTGCATCCACGCGCCATCCGCCATCGGAGAGCACCACGGCATAGAACCCGGCGACGCCTTTTTCATAGAGCCTCCGGACCCACGTAATTTCCCGGTCGGGCAAGGACAGCAGCCGCGTACCGGTGGATTCCGTCGGCAAGGCCAAGTTGAATGCAAGGTGGGCCGCGGCAACCATCAACTGGTCAGCGGCATCATGCCGCCCAAAGCGGTCATTGGAAATTTCAGCTCGTCCGGGTCTTTCGCCTGTCACTCCCATCAATCTCAGACTTGAAGCGAGGCTTCTGCACCTGTGGCGGAGCTCATTAGAGCGCACGAGTCGTGCGATCTCTTCAAGTGCCGCACGCACATAGCGATTGCGGATGGTATCAACAGTGAGTTCATCGAACCGGCAGGCCACTTTCCCGCGATCCAGCAACCGGTGGCGCTCCGTCTGGAGAAGATCGATGCGTCCCCGAACACGCCCCAGCACCGCAGCCCGAGACTGGTATCCCAGGCTCAGGTTGCGCCTGAGGCGCCGCTCTACCTGCCAGGCCAGGATGCGGCCCACCAGATCCGGTATGTCATCCGGATTCTCCTCAACGGAGCTTTTCTCGGACCTCTCCAGTGTCCGGAACAGCTCTGATGCATACAGCATCAGCAGCCACAGGTTGCGGACAGGAATTCGCCCAATGCAACCGGTCACCTCGGGAGTGGCTTCGGCTACCATGCTAGCCATGATCAGAAGCTCTCCACCAAGCTCTCCCTGGCCTTCCGTGACTTCTCAAGCGCATCAAACCAGTATTCATCGAGTAGCGGGCCGATCTCGGTGTGGACAACCTGGCGGAACCACTCTCTCGGATCATTGATTTTCAGGCTCAGCGGTGGCGTCACGTAGCTATGCCCCACGCGGAACTGCGGCCCCAGGCCGCTATCGGCCGAGATGATGGTATTCAGGGCATGGATCCGCTTCTCGATCTCGACAAGAATCTCCGAGTCGATGCCGCATTGCGTGTTCACCCAATCATGCCAAGGCTGACCCAGCGTCGGCTCCAAATCAATGAAGGCAAAACGCCGGCGCAACGCCAGGTCAACCAGCGCCAGGGAGCGGTCTGCGATGTTCATCGTGCCGATGACGTAAAGGTTGTCGGGGATGAACATGCGCTCATCTTCCGAGCGCCTGTAGCAAAGCTCGAGCGCCTCGTTGGGTGTCCGCTTGTCTGCCTCCAGGAGGGTCAGCACTTCGCCAAAGATCTGTGCCGGATTGCCGCGGTTGATTTCCTCGATGACGATGACATGGCGTTCGGTCGGATTCTTCGCCGCCGCCTTCATCATCTCGACGAACGGCCCATCGACCAGCGTCAGCTTGCCGTCGCCGGCAGGGCGCCACCCGCGGATGAAGTCCTCGTACGATAGGTTCGGGTGGAATTGCACAGCCCTGAGCTTGCTGTCGTCACGCTGTCCGATCAGTGCGAAGGCGATTCTCTTGGCCAGCCATGTCTTGCCTGTTCCCGGAGGCCCCTGGAGAATCAGGTTCTTCTTGGTGTGCAGGCGTTCGAGAATCGTTTCCAGCCTGGCGCGCGAGATGAAGCAGCCTTCGTCCAGAATGTCATCCAGCGAGTACGGCTGGATCGGCGCCGGCGGCAGTTCAATAACCGGAGCTTCGTCGGTCTCGTCGTCCTCTTCGACATCGTCATGTCAGTGGCATTGGGATTGGCTGTCGTCACGCCGTCCTTGTAGAGCCAGGCGGCAAGCGAGAGCTCGGGGAAGGAATGAACTGGATAGCCCTCCTCCTGGAACCGAGCCTCAAGAGTATCGAGCACTGTCAGATAATCATCTGCATTGCAGCGCCCCTTGGAGCCATTGAGACCGATCTGGATGTTAAGCTTCTTCTTGATGTAGTTCTGGGATTGCCCATCCAGAGTCGGGAAATTCCAAGGGCGAATCCAATAGAGGCCCATCGTAATGTTCCAGCCCACTCCATAGCGCTGCGTCGCCTCATCATAGGCTGCACTAAAGGCTGGCCGGGCTTCCCCATTTTCGGCATCAGCGAAAGCTATCGCTTGAGCGAAGATTTCCCATAGGGTATCGATGTCATCGGGTTGGCGCTTTTTTTCATAGGTGAAGAACCAGGACTTCTGGTTGTTGAGGATCGGGATGCCCTCAAACGACTCAGGCACGGGTTCAGTCACGCCCAGCAAGTCGGCGAACTTGCTGGCGATCGCCTTCCTGTTCGCATCCGTGATCCCTCGATTGAAAATGCCCATCGCAGTAAAAGGGCAGATATCCCTTAACGGGCCCACGGATCCATCTGCGAACTTGTCCTGCAGATTTGAAAGCCCTTCCACATCCGAGGCTATGGCATGGATCCCGGATACCAGCTCGTCTCGCTTCAGCCGGAAGTTCAGCAGGCTGTCCGCAACGGCTTGGTAAAATCGTGTCCAGCCAAAGCGCTTCTTGTCTGGCGAAAGATCCCCATATCGCTCCCGCCAATAGGGGGCGTTGCGGAACCGGCTGATATCTTGAGGGACGTTCTCGAAGGCAAACTGGATTAGGGCGTCGGTTGTCCAGTCGCCCGGCAAAACCCGCCATACTGTGTTTCGTCCGGTGTAGAAGTACCATTCGCGCGGTGGGTCGCATGGTTTCCAGTCGACCTTCAGCGTGCGGCCATCACCCAGGTTTTCCTGGACTGTGCCGATGGCCTTGATCGCCATCACGGAAACAACTTGGCCCCGATTGTCGAACGGAAGATCGCGCCTTCGAGTATAGGAGGACTTGATTGCGATGCGGTCTCCGGGCTGGATCGCTTTGACTTTGTCGAGGTAGCGGTCCTTGTAGCCGTTCTCCCAAATTCCCTCGCGAAGGAACCTCGTGGTCTGATCCTCCGTCCCCCCGTAAGAGGCGCCCACAAACCAGCATGCGCGAGCCCCCGCTCCTTCAGACTTCGAACTCATCTGCATCTCCTCGAGTATATGCCATCTCATGTCCGTTAAGAGGATGCTATATTTTTTTTCAATTGAAAAGCTATTTATGCCGAATGGAGCAGGGATTGATCAACGAGGAGGCGTGATACATACGTTTTCCCCCCAACAGAAGATCTGATAATTCCATCCCCTTGACAACGTGATTGATCGGGTGTATATGGAAGGCACAATGAAGGAGGAATGTAATGAAACCAAACAATCCACAGGACAAGGTTTCTAAAAAGATTCATGCCCGCATTATGCATTGGACTAAGTCTTGGTCTGATGCCAGGAATGCATTAACAGCTAAACAAAAAGAAGCAATAGTCCTTAGGCAAATAATGCAAATGATTCCTTTTGGCATTGGTGCTGCTATTTCAGAAGGCTACTTCGGCACAATTGATATGCACCGCGCCAACAAGATTCAACAAACAATACAGTTTTTGAGTGACCAGGTCGCGCTGCTGGGGTCCGAATGCACGTCCGCAATCCAACCTAATTATTTCGAATCCGAACAATTTTCAGCCCTTTTTGAAGATACTTGGAGAAAGATTCTAGCAGAGGCACAATCTGAAAAAATGCATGCGCTGAGAAATGCATTGCTCAGCATCATTATATGCAAGCCAAACTTCTCCTTTTCGAAAAAAAAGTTTTTTATTACTTCATTTGATCGAATAGCAGAGGAGCACATACAGATTTTACAAATATTTAACCGTAGGTTTCGGTGTCAGGTAGATGCTTTTCAAACGCAAGAAATATGGAGAATTATGAAGATTGATCTGGAGGCAGATAGAGATTATGTTTACGCCGCTCTCGATGTGCTTGCGAATCTTAGATATATCGAACATCGTAGTGTTCCACAAGTCAAAGACGGACGCATAAATTACCCCTTGCAGCTTTTCAGACTAACAGAGATGGGATCTGAATATTTGCACTTTATAAGGGCAGGCGAAGTCAAGACTTAGCTTGTCGGCTTCTCAGGTGTTTTGTGCCGATACGATGATAATTGAGCAGCCGAGCCTGAACGCTCTGGGAGAGCGGGGTGCTCAAAGTAGCGCCTCCAAATATGGCTCCATAACTCGCTCCACCCGGCAGATCCGGGCATAGCTCATCAATTCGTCGATGAAACCCTTTCGCAGGCGCAGAAAATCGCGCAGCGCCTCAGCAGCAAGGTCCACGCCGATCTTCTTTCGGTATTTGAAGCAGTCCGCCACTGTCTTGGCCGCGTTGAAGACCCGGATCTCAGCTCCATCCAATTCGTGCGTCTCAACCCCGGCACTGAAGCGATCCTTTGGAAAAACGAGCAACACGGATTTTCACCGCGCTGATCCTGGGCGCTTTGCTGAACTCACCAACGGCGATCCAGACCTCAAACGGCGGTTGAATCGTCAGGCCATGGAGCTGAAGCGCTGAGAGCAGGCAAATGACTCTGTGCGGCACAAGCTTGAGACTTCAACAAGGCTGCGATGCTCGGTCTGCAGCGCACCGGGGATTGAATAGAGCGCCCTGTCAATGCGCTCGAGCAGCCCGCTGTCACGAGCGACCGCAAGATACCGCCGCGGGATCCCATGCTCATCGAGATCGCGCGAACGCAGCAGCCCCTTGTTGCGAGCCAGTTGCATCAGGTTATTGAGGTGCATGCTTCCCATGGCCCTGATGTTACTGAACCGGCTGGACTTGTTGTCAACCCCATATCTTCCGTAACCATTTTCCGCCCCTCTCCCTCGCTTTCACCGCCTTTTGGGCTGAATTAACAGGATTTCGAATAGAATTTCCTTGGGCCCCCAGGTGTACTCTCTGCCCCCCAAAACGACATTTTGTCAGGTTGGCTTTGGGTGCCCGAATTTCAGACCGGCGGATTAACAGCGGGGGGCGCGTGGGGCGTTGGGGTGACTCAAGTTGGCACGCGGGGGCGGTGGGGTTGGCTTTGGGGCTAGCGAAGAGTTGTCATCTGTTAAATCTGTACGGGCATGTTAGCCAGAGGGTCGCTAGTTTCGAGAGGGTTGGCAGAGGGCGGCGAGGGCAAACGTCGGTTTTTGGCTCCCGAGGGCGGGTTTTGGGGCGGCGCCGGCCGCGTGCATCGCGAGCCCCCGAGAGCATCCGAGAGCGGCCGGAATTTGCAAAACCTTTAGATTCAACGCGCAGCATCGGCACCCAAAAAAAACCCCCGCCGGCGGGCGGGGTGTTAACGAAAAAGCCCCCTCGAAAGGGGGCTTGAAGAGTTGGCTCCCCAAGGGCAACCGTCTTCATAAGCACTCTCATTTTGCCCAACACCTTCGTAAGAGCCCCCATCAATTTTAAGAAAGATGGGGCGGCGAGGGAATAGGGGGGCGAAGTTCCAAATGTTGTTTTAGGTAATCCGGAACTTGCAGGTGAGGTGTCAGCGATTTGGGTTTAACCCTTGTCCCGACGAAAGCTTGGCATCGGCAGCGAGAAGGTGGGAGCGACCTGCAAGACCTGGGCAAGGAAGCACATGGCTGTGTCATGGCGGCCGATTGAATGACATCACCAAAGTGATGACGCTTCAGCAGTTCAGGGCGAGCGTTTGATAGGACGTAACTTTCAACACCAGAGCAGGTGCAAACCGATTCGTCACGACCAATCGGAGATGCATTATGCTCAGAGGTACCGAGCTGCCATAAAGGCTTGACAGCCCCACTGTTCCGTGTCTTTTTTAATTCTCACCGCCCGCTGGTGGTTATTTTTTCAACCACTACTTTCACCTGCAGTGCTGGCGGGAGGTGTGATGGGGCTCAGGTCTGCCTGCCACGGCAATTTTGGGATCTATCCCACAAGTGACGTCGATTCGGAAGGTGCAACGTGTACAAAGAAATCCACCACTACTCCGCCGCGCTCCGCACCTACATCACATCTACGTATCACATCTCGAACCCGGCCCTTGTCGAGCTACGAGACGAACTGCTGGCACGCGAGGGCGCGATTGCGCAGCGGCCGTATATCGAGAGTACAGCACGCTATGCTGCCAGGCGCACCTACGCAAGTCTCGCCATCCCGCCGGAGGTCGCGAACTTGCTCACGTGGCTCGGCGAGCGTGGCGTCGTCTTCGACCCTCCCTATGACCACCAGGCGAGCGCGCTAGAACTCTCTCTCGCGCCGGATTACCGCGACATTGTAGTCACGACGGGGACGGGCTCCGGTAAGACGGAGACCTTCCTCCTGCCCATCCTCGGTCGCCTCGCCGCCGAAGCCATCGCCTCCCAGTCCACGTTCGCCACGCGCGCAATCCGCGCCTTGCTGCTGTACCCCATGAATGCCCTCGTCAATGACCAACTCGGCCGCCTCCGGGTGCTGTTCGGAGGCAATGACGTCTCGCGGTGGTTCACCGACCATGCCGGACGACCGATGAAGTTCGCCCGCTACACGGGGCGCACCCTCTATCCTGGGCGCCGGCGGGAGGACACGGCAGAGCACTGGGCGAGGCTGAGACAGCCGATCGAGTTTTTCACTAGGCTCGAGGACCGCGCAACGATGGACCCGGCGACGCGCGGTCTTATCGCGGAACTCCGACGCCGAGGCAAGTGGCCTTCCAAGCCGTCTACTAGACCTAACGTGGAGGATGGGGTCAGCGCTTGGCTCGGCAACGGCAGGTGGAGGGACACCCGAGGGAACTGGATCCGTGCTGTCGAGCGCACAGAGGATCCCGAACTGTTTCTGAGGCACGAAGCGCAGGAGGGCGTGCCCGACCTCCTCGTCACCAACTATTCGATGCTGGAGTACATGCTGTTGCGCCCGATCGAACGGGAGATCTTCCGGGCGACCGCCGCATACTACAAGAACAACCCGGACCAGCGCCTGCTCCTCATCCTCGACGAGGCGCACCTCTACCGCGGCGCCCAAGGAACGGAAGTGGCGATGCTGATCCGCCGGCTCCGCAAGCGGCTCGAACTCCCCCTGCAGCAGTTGCAGGTGATCTGCACGAGTGCATCTTTCTCAAACCCTGACGCAGCGAAACAATTCGCCGCGGATCTCGCGGGAAAGCCGGTGGGCGGCTTCGAAGTCCTCACCGGCTCAAAGCAAGCGGCCTACCCGTCGGGCCCCGGAGATGCTGCGGTCGCGGCTGCACTCGCGGGCGTCGATCTCAACCGCATTCACAAAGGAGAGTTAAGCTCTCGTTTTGCGGCGGCGCTCCCGGTGCTTCGACTGGCAGACTCCAGCACGACCGTCGAATCGCTGATGACCGCATTTCCCGCCCCCGCCGGCGCCGACCCAGTGCGGCGCGCGTTGTATGTGGCACTCAGCCAACTCCCCGTCGCTGGGCGGCTCGTGAACCTCACGAGCGGTGCGGTCGCGGACGAGGACAACGAGCGAGACCCTCCCGGTGTCGGACCGGCGCAGGATGCCTCGGCTCTGGGGGCGCGCCTCTTCCCCGATGTCGCATCGGACCTTGCCCATGCGGCGACGAATAGCCTCGTCGAACTCGCGTCGCTCGCGCAGGAGAGCGACGATAAAGCGCCGCTGCTAGCAGCGCGTGCGCATGTATTCTTCCGCGGCCTGCCGGGTCTTTGGGCTTGCTCAGATCCCCACTGCTCGTGTGTCCCCAATGAGAGTCGCGCGAGGTGGGGGGATCGCATACCGCCGACGGGGGCGCTCCACGCCCAGCCGCGCAGGACCTGTGGCTGCGGGGCACGGGTTTTTGAGATACACACGTGCCGTTCCTGTGGCTCGGCGTTCTTCAAGGGGTATTCTTTCGACCCGGACGCACCAGACTACCTTTGGGCGGAGGACGTCGGCGAGGTCGACGACGTCCACGGCGTGGTCCAGCCGGTGTTCCTCGCGCTCGAAGAGCCCCCCGTCGGGTCCGGGGCGCGCTTTGACTACCTAGATCCGATCACAGGCCGTGTTGGCTCGGGGAGCGACGTGGCGCGGGAGATCTGGCTTCCGCCAGTAGGCCAGCAGGACACGCAGCCAGGAACATTTCACAGCTGTCCACGGTGCGGTGCACGCGGTCAAGACATCATGGACCACGTAACGAAGGGCGATGAGCCCTTCCAGGAGATCGTCTCGTCGCAATTGTTAGAGCAGCCCCCTCGACCCATGGTGCCTACACCGCTACAGGGGCGTAAGGCGCTGATCTTTTCAGACGGACGGCAGGCAGCATCTCGGCTCGCGGGCAAGCTCCAGCAGTACTCGATGCGCGACGCCATCCGCCCGCTCTTCCTCGACGGCTTGGCGGAATTGGAGCGCAGGTTCGGCGCCCCCGTCTCGCTGGCACATTCATACGCCGCGCTCCTCACCGGCTGCGCGGTCCGAGAGGTGACGCTGCGGCCGGCCCAGGCGCCACACTTCGAGGAGGACCTACAACTCTTCAAAGAATTGATGGAGAGCGTTCCTGCTGTGACCGAGAAGGCGGTCTTCGATCGCTCGGCCGAGTTGAACATGCACAGGACCAACAAGGCCCTGATGCTCGCGCTATATCCCGTGCTGAAGGACCCACACACGGGCCTGAGCGCGCTGGGGCTCGGGGCCATACGGGCGGTGCTCGATCAGGCCGACCTCGTTGCGCTTAACCAACTCCCAGCGCCCCCTTTGCCCGCTGGCCTATCGGACGAGGAGCGGCGACTCGCGCTGCTGGATCTTTGGATCTTCGACGCGGTGCACAGCCACGCACTCTTCCTCCCGACGACGCCGAGCGACTGGTTGGACGCACCGACGGGCGCCAGGATCAACCGGACCAAGGCAACGTTCCCAGCTTTCGTGAAGGATATCGTCGGGGCCAGGTGGTTCAACGACAACCTCAGGGCAAACGCCGCAACCCCGTCGCCGTGGGGGAACTTCCTCACCAGGACCTTCGGCGCGAGCCCTACCGCAAACGGCTTCATCCTCCGAGCGGCCAAGGTCCATGTGGCGAGGGCCGATATCGCGTGGCGTCGTTGCGATACCTGCACATCCGCGCAGCCAACCAATCCGCTAGCGGCCGATCGCTGCCGGGTCCGGCTCGGCCAGCGCGCGTGTGGCGGGACAACGCGGCCGCTCGATCCCTCGTCCGACCCGGTGTTTCGTTCGCGCAAGGGACACTTCCGACGATACACGGAGCGGCTCGAGGCCGAGCCTGGCTACGTGCCACACCCTTACGTCGCAGCCGAGCATTCCGCTGCGCTCAATGACAGCAGCAACAGCGCCGCCGTTGCGAGGACGGAGTGGCATGAACTCCGCTTTCAGGACTTCGATGTCGAGGGTCCTGAGGGCCGAAAAGACGGGCCGATTGATGTCCTCTCGTGCACGACCACGATGGAGGTCGGCATCGACATCGGCAGCCTCACCGCAGTCGCGCTGAGGAACGTACCGCCGGGTCGAGCGAACTATCAGCAGCGAGCTGGGCGGGCTGGCCGCCGGGGTTCCGCGTTATCGACTGTCGTCACCTACTGCGGCGCTGACAGCCACGACCAGGAGTTCTACTCCAGCCCGGCGGCCATGGTAAGCGGCCCAGTGCCTGATCCGGCCCTCAACCTCGACAACCTCGAGATCGTGCAGCGCCACTGCTTCGCGCTCGTGATGGGTATGTTCCAGATGGATGCGATCGCCGATGATCAAGACAACGCCAATGTATTCGAGAGCCTCGGGATGCTCCGAGACTTCCGTCTTGGAGGCGCCCCGGGCTTCTCCTATGCCGGGCTCGAGCGGTGGCTCGAAGAGAACGCTGCTGTCGTGCGAGGAGCCCTGAATGAGGTCGTCCCAGCCGCCGTTCTGGAGGAGGAGCCATCCTTCGTCGACACGCTCCCCGAGCGATTGTTAGCCGCATTGCGTGAAGTAGGCGCTGGCCCCGTCAAGGCCGCGGACGTGGAGGGTGCGCTCTCCCCAGCCGTCGAGGATCTTGTCGCTGAAGGAGGCGAAAATGCGGCCGCTGCCCGAAGGGGCCTGGTGATGGAGTGGGGTGAGGGCATCGACTTCGATGCGCCTGGCGCGCCCAATGTCGAAAACCTGGCTGGCGCCGGCGATAACAAACGGGTGGAGGGCGCACCTGAGGGGGGCCTTGATCCGGAGAAACTGCTCGACCGACTCTTCGACCGAGGTGTGCTGCCTCGGTATGCCTTCCCCACCGACGTCGTGACCTTCCATGTGTTCGACCGGAGCGCGAGCACTGAGCGGAAGGCGGTGATTCGTTACTCGCCGCAACTCGGGCTGAATCAGGCGCTATCGAGCTACGCGCCTGGCCGTGAGGTTTGGGTGAACGGGGAGCGCCACTACTCGTTCGCGATCTGGACGCCTTTCAACCGGCGCGACTGCTGGCAGACTTGGTTCGGGATGAAGGTCTACTTCGAGTGTGACCGGTGCGGCTACGCGTGCGTCGAGCAGCGGAGCGACGAGCACTACGTCGGCCAGGTGCTGGATTGTCCCGCGTGCGGCACCGCAGGGTCGCTTGGAGTCGGCACGCGTTGGCTCCGACCGCATGGGTTTGCACACCCGGTGGACATTGACGCCGAACTCCCGCTCGAAGATAGCCCCATGCCGACGCGCCCAACGCGTGCCAAGCTCAGCGCACCGTTCACGGATAGCGGCCCTCCCGCCGCAGCGGAGCACTCGGCGAACGGCGCCGGCTTCGAGGTATGGACTGCGAAGCAGCGGCTTGTGCTGACCAATAATGGGTCACGTGACCAGATGAAGCCTGGCTTCCTCTACTGCCCTCGCTGCGGTCGCGCCGAGCCAAACGGCTGGGAAGCCGGTAAGTTTCGACAGGGAGGCCACCCACGCCCCAACCCTGACCACCACCCCCACGGGGCGAGTTGCAACGGCACCCCCGCAGTGGTGGTCCTAGGGAACGAATTCGAAACGGACATCGCGCTATTTCGGTTCCATCTCGGCGGAGCGGTCACCCTCCCTCCGGGCTCAATAGTTGCTAAGATCGTGCTGACCACAGTCGCGGAGGCGCTCGCGTCCGCCGCCGCCAAACTGCTCGACATTGAGGAATCAGATATCGGCGCCGAGTACAGAGTCGCGATGACCAGCGGGGGGCGCACGGGGCGTCACGTTGAGGTTTACCTCTACGACCTTACGCCCGGAGGCGCCGGGTTCGTGCGGTCGGCGGTTACTTACCCCAAGCGCCTCTTCGAGACCGCGCTCGGGCGGCTCGAGTCTTGCCGGTGTACTCATTCCTGCTACGAATGCCTGCGCAGCTATAAGAACAAGTGGGACCACAAGTACCTCGATCGTAAGGTGGGGGCCGCTTTCCTCCGCCACGTCGTGCTCGGCGAGCACCCAACGATTTCTGCGGAGGATGAGACGCGCCTGCTCCGCATGCTTCAGGTGGACCTTGAGGAGGCCGGGTACGATGTGGATGCGCTTGATGGTGCACTCAGGCTCCCAGGACTTAACGACCGCGTCGTCGTGCTCGGCCACCCCTTGACCGGTGGAGAGGCAGGATCCCGTGACGGCCAGCTGCAAGTTCAGGAGAGCGGGCAGCACGTCATCGTCGACCAACTTTTGGTCGATCGAGCGCTCCCCGCTGCGGTGAAGGCAGCGACGGGTGCCTTGGCGTCTCAGAACTCCGGGTTCTCGCTCCCATCATTCCTTGCCGAGGTAGCGGACGGATGCCCTGTAGTTGATCCGGCCGAGTTGAGGGGTGAGGCCCCTCCAGCGGCGCTGGCGCACGTTGAGATCCCCGATGCCCCCGCCGGTGCGTTCGTTGTCCGCCTGTCGCGCCCGACACTTGAGCGGATGAACAAGGGTGAGTTGGGGGCGGATGCCTGGGTCGTGTTCACGCCCTGTGACCCGTCCGACTTCGCGGTCGGGAAGGATCGGATCCCGCGCCTCCTCGTGAGCAAGACCGTCGCGTTCAACGCGACCAATGCGGCGTGGACCTTTGGCTTACCCTCACTCCGCGGCGACAAGGTCCATATCCTTTACTTTTCCCACGTCGCACCGCGCTCGGAGGCGCCACGCGCTGAGGATGTCGTTGTCGTCGGCCGCGCGTTCGGCGTGTTCGTCGGAAGTCAGTTCCAGCGCCTAGGAGGTCTCTGATGGCGCGGATACTTCCCGACGTCGACCCGGCCCAACTAGAGCACACCTCGGAGGAGCCGGTCTATGTGGCCCTGCGCGACCAACTTGGCGACGACTACACGGTCCTGCACTCCTACCCGTGGCTACGGCCGTGGCGCGGGGACGCGCTTCTTGAAGGGGAAGCAGATTTCGTCGTGTTCCATCCTCAGCGCGGAATGTTGGTGCTTGAGGTGAAAGGTGGGGAGACAATCCGACATGACGGGCGGCGGTGGTTCCGCGACACCCTGAACGGTCAGAGAGAGTTCCAAGACCCTTTCGTCCAGGCGCGGCGGAATATGCACGCGCTTCTAGACATAGTCCGGGAGCGATCCGGTAGGCGGATCACCAAGGACGTCATCGCACACGGATATGCAGTCGTTTTCCCTCACCTTGACTACGAGGGGTCACCACCGCCCCACGCCGACAAAGCGATCATCATCTCGCGCAAGCACCTTCCCATGATGGCGCAGGCCATCGAGGCAGCCTTTACCGCCTGGACCGACACAGTGAAGCCACTCGCACCTGAGCAGTGTTACATGCTTTTGAATGACTGCCTGATGCCAAAGTTCCGCGTGTTTCGTCCTATCGGACCCGACATCGCTAAGGCCTGCGAACGCCTCCTTGAACTTACCGAGACGCAGGCTCAGGTGTTCGAGGGGCTCTACGTCCATGACCGTGCCCTCATAGAGGGTGTGGCAGGATCGGGGAAGACATTCCTCGCCCTCCACCGCTCACTGGCATTCGCGCGAGACGGCAAATCTACCCTATTCGTTTGTTACAATAAAGAGTTGGCAGCATGGCTGCGCGCACAGATAGAGGAGGATCCAACGACTACAGAATCTCGTGCGCTCCTCACCATCAAACACTTTCATGCATTCGCATCTGAACTAGCGAAGGACGCGGGAATCCCCTTTAAGCCGGCGGCAGGCGGCCCGCTGACTGATGCGTTTTGGGACGACGAGGTCCCAGATCTTATGGAGCAGGCAGTACTGACCCTCGAAGCAGAGGGTCGCGCTAAGTACTTCGACGCCATCGTCGTTGACGAAGCACAAGATTTCCGATTTAGTTGGTGGTACGCGCTCACACAGGCCGTTCTGTCAAGGCCGGACGGCCCGCTTTACGCATTTTTGGATCCGAACCAGTCCCTCCGCGGCGAGGTCCAAATGCCCAATATCACCTTCGGTGGTCGATTCAAGCTTACGATTAACTGCCGGAACACCCAACGGATCGCGGCGGCGAGTGCCGCAGTCCTTTCGCTGACGCCGCACATCTTCAAGCGAGCGCCGATCGGCAGCAGGCTACGCGTAATCCGTGCCAATTCGGATCGGCAGCAGAAGGGTCTTATTTTGCAGGAACTGCGATCACTGCTGCAGCGTGAAGGCGTCACACCTTCGCAGATAGCCGTGGTTGGACCAGCGGCTAAAGACAAAGGCAGTCTTGCGGGCGTAGATGACATCGACGGCGTGCCGCTCGTGACGTCCACGCTCGTGTGGCGCACTGGAGGCGGCGTGCTAGTGACGACGGCGCGCTCGTTCAAAGGGCTCGAGGCCGAGGTCGTCCTCCTCTACGACCTGGGCGGGTTCGGTTCACTCTTCAAGCGCGAGGATCTCTATGTCTCCTGCACCCGCGCAAAGGCACTGCTCGTTGCGATCGTGCACGGCGACCAATGCAGGGAGATAATTGCTATGGCTCAGACTGCATCGGAGGCGGGACGGTGATGCTCGAGACTATTAAGCGGGCGAGGCTTGCAAGCGATCTTGGCCTTGTAGACGACGAAGGAAAGCTGAGCGAGAGGCTGATCGCGCAGTTCATGCGCGACGCCTTAACTCGATGGGGCATGTGCCCCAAACGGGCGCTCCACAAGCACGCAAGGGATCAACTCCGCGCGTGCGATGTCCCCACAGACATAGTTCCTCGTGTGCTTAACCGGCTCGTCGCGCTCGGCGAGTGCACTGAAGTCGCGGTCGGTTATGAGGCGTACGTCTTGCCGGGTGAGCCTCGCTGGATTGCTTCCAGCGAAGGTCTCGCGGTGCTGCTCGGGCCGGTCGTCGCGCCTGCCGAGACGCCCCGAATGCTGACGCCCGACCCATCAGATATCGTGGTTCGAATCCAAGTGGAGAGCGAGGAGCAGGCCGCGACACTAATGGCGCACCGAGCCAGACAGGTTTCGCTTGCTGAGTGGCTGCACCCGCTTGGGTACCTGCGCCACGCCGTGCAGCGATCTGGCGAGGCGATCCGGTGTGATCAGGTTAATCTCGCGACCTTCTGGGAGCGCTTGGTTGCCGCCATCAGCTTAGAGGGCCTTCAGATCGCCCCTGACGCAGAGGTCCGTGCGGTGGTAGGGGAGCCAGGCGGCTTCTTCGGGCAACACGCCGCCGCGACCCTTGAGGGGCGCTGGCAAACTGACATCCCCGACGGCGTGTGGTGCGCTTACCGTCGAGGCCATGGTGACGGCCACTGGCTCCCTATTCTGATCTCCGTCGACGGCGACGATCGACGGGCGCTTGACCTGTTCGATGACGACGAGTGGCGGTGGGCGCTCCTCGCGCGCTCGAGGGCCGTTGGCCCCGAGGAAGTTGTTCAGCACAGTGGTGATGTGGTCCAAGTGACGTGGCATCTCCCCGCGCAACTCTGGGCCGCGCTGGACATCGTTGGAATCCCCACAGGCAGTTGGAGATGGCGCGTTGCCGCCGATGGACCGGACCTCTGGTCATTGCTCAAGTAGCAGCGCGTCTCGCGCGGATCGCTGCCAAGAACTGCTTGCGCGGCCGCAAGTTGGGAATAGCTTCCTCGCATGCGCAAAGCCAAGCCTTACGCTGCCGCCAATAAACCTCGTTCATCGCGGCGACATCGACGGCGACATTTCGGAGATTCGACGCGCGTGTGATCTGCGCTCTATTCCCGCTCTCCTTTGCATCGATCAGCGCAGCTTCGGTGCGCACGACTTCCCGCCTCGTGAGTTCAAGGGCGTCGCGTGCCTCTTCTTCAATAACGCGTAGCCTTGCCCTCAAATCGGTGGCGAATGTTGGTAGTTTCGCGCTCCACAATTGTCCTCCATTCCTGTCTGAATCGCGGATCATATTGCACTGCCTATTAAGCTCCTCCTCAATAGTCGGGTCGGTGGTTTCGAAAGCCCGAGGGAGTTCATCCCGATTGTGTGCCATCGGGTTCAGCAGCGCAGCGATTGCTTCCTCAGACATGTCCTGCCATCCCTGCGGAGATTTCCACCGGCCGGTGAGTCTGGATGACGCGGAGAGCGATGCGCGGAGCCAGCGGACGTCCGCCTCCAATGCACACCTCGCGGCGCTAGTAAAGGGTGACATCATGTCAGGGATGCGATCATTCGCCGATTCTGTGACCGCTGCGGCGATTTCCTCCTCAGTCTTCTTGAGCACGGTGTCCGCGTTGAGCGCCATAGCCGGATCTAGTAGGGTCATTCTAATCAGGAACCATCCAGGCTCAGCGAGATCCCACAGTTTGTGGTCGGCAAAGAACATTACATCTAGCACATTTATCGTCGGAGTTGCTTTCGCCCATTCGTCTATGAGTTCGTCATGCATGGCATCGCCGAAGTTCGCGAAATGCAGTGGCCGGAGATAGGAATTGTCATTCAACTCGAGATAAACCTCGCGGCGCGGGGGGGTCCCGATATCTCCACGACGAGTTATAAATGCATGTGCGTTTCTCGGATGCCGATCCTCGTGTGGATTGGCGACGAAACGGAAGACCACTTTCGCTGTGACCGGCTTATACCCATATATTTCACGTTCGCCAAAGCAATACCATAGAGATAGAAACTTCTTGCCCGTCCTGGGATCTGTATTCTTGCGTAGGTAATACTCACCGGCCCTCTTAAGGAGTTTAAACATCGGTTCGATTGCCCGATCCCACGCCTTCGGCCCAACAGACGAGGGTTCGGGGATGTCGCCGATCACCGGGGCCACCGGCGGCAAACTGTCCAAATGATTGCGAAGGTCTTTAGCCCAGCGGACGTCCCACGGGAGGTGCGGACGCAGAGCGGAGTCGAGTTCCTGGACGGCGTCCTCCGCTGCCATCGACTCGGATCGCTCCTCTAAATTTCGCCAGTTAAAATTCTCGGGACACAACGCCGCCTCCTCAATCGCCCTCGCGACCTCCTCAAGGTGTGTGCCGTCGAGATTAACGCTATGCTCGAATGCGTTGAACCGCTGAAGCACGGTGACCACCTTCTCGTCCACTAGCCCGTGCTGTGCGATCGTGTATACGTCGATCGTACTTGCGGCACCTTCGCTCGAGAAAGCGGCGACGTTGCCGATCCGATCGAGTCGTCCGATCCATTGCTCGACCTCCTCGGGCCTCCATGGGACGCTGTAGAGCACCAGCACACGCGCGCATTGGAGATTAAGACCCACCTGTGCCGCATCGGGCGCGAAAAGGATCTGCGCCTTGCCCTGCTGGAAGGCCTCGAGGTTCGTGTTCGTCTCGTTGCCGTAGCCGCCAATGTCCTCCACAGCGTCAGTCTCCATGCCCTGGCGAACTCGTGCCGCAACAAGCGGAACACGCTCTCCGATCGGGCCGATCTCAGGCAGACGGGCTTGCACGAGATTAAAGAGGTAATCGACCGTGAGGTTGTCCTGCGCAGCGACAAGAATACGCTCCCTAGGCGCGCGTGCCCAAATTGCTGCGAGCACGTCGATGAGTGCATCCGCACGTGAGTCCCCATTGCTCTTGTGAACAAGCGGCTTCACCTGGTCCAAAAGTCCATCGCGCTCGTGTCCCCTGCGGCGGAAGAAATCGACGCGCTGCTCGATTGATGGTGGGCTGAGGATAGTGCGCTTCGCGAGCAGCACGGGATTAAACGTCCGGCTGAGATCATCTAGGTGTGTGAAGTACTTCCACATCAGCGCCTGCCGGTCCACCTCCGCGCCGAGGGGTTCGACGAGGACTGGATAGTGCTGTCGGTGAGGGAGGACGCCGGCATAGTCAACGCGACGGGTGCGGATGACACGTCGATAAGAACACAGCGCCATTGCGGTCGCCGGCAGTGAATCTGTATCGACGTTAGCCGCTGCATCGTTATCTCTCATGAGGAAGGCATCGACAATTCGCCTAGCAGCCCACTTAGGCCACTTGGATAGATCTTCGCTCACTATCAACTCGGGTTCATGATCGGCTATCTCCCACCGCGCCCTCGTCGTTCGTTCGGGCTCCAGAAGCGCAAAGAGTTGCGCGTGCCGCTCCGGACGCTGGAACGAGGGTGTTGCGGTGAGGACAAGTAGGTGCTCGAATTCGGCGGCAACACGGACAATGCGATCTTGAAGGTCCGTACGGAGCCAATGTAACTCATCAACAACCAGGACTTGATATCGCGTGGGGTCGATGTCGGCGAGGGTCAGATTAGGCGCCCAAGCGAGTCGGACATACTGTCCTTCGCCTGGGGCATCCGTATCGTAAGGCGCCGTGTGTGCCCGGGTCATCAACTCGTCGCGCCACTGCGTTACCAGCCTGTCGGGCACAATGATGAGCGCATGGAGATCTCGACGTTGCCGTCGCAGCGCGTTCAAGACCATGAGCGCCTGAACTGTCTTTCCCAAGCCGACCTCGTCAGCGAGGAGGTGTCGGACACGGACGTCGGTAAGCACTCTGTGCACATTCGCCAACTGGTGCGTATATAGCGACGCTGCCACGCCGATCGCTGGCATGAGCGGATTACGCACCTCCTCTGCCTGCCGACGCAAGGCCTGAAGGTGCAAACACAGATCGACGTATAGGTTCCGGTTCATATGTTCCCCCACCGCGTCTGTCGCGCTCTTAGAGCGAGATAGCGCGTTGCACGCGCAACAGAGCGTTCCACGAGGAGTGAATCAAGTGCGGTGCGCCAGTCCAGCGCGAGCGCCAAATCCGGCTCAATCCATAATGCATAGCAGGCCTTCAACATCTCACGAGTGGGACGCTCTCCAGCGAACGCTTTACGAGCCGATGAGGCCCAATCAAATAGTTCCTCGACGACGTCGTCGACAGTCATTTGACTTACCTCCAACGCCATGAGACGCGCGGCGCTGTTCGACGGGAGAAGCATCTCGGCCAGCGCGCGCAGTTCGACGCGATCACGCACATTGGCAAACGCTGCAATCCACTGGTCTGGACTCTCTCCAGGGTCTGCGTCCTCGAGTGAATCGGCGACCTCATTTTGGCCGCGTGCGCGGCACCGTTCAGCGAGCGTCTCGTATGCCTTGGCAAACGCCAGATCAAGCGCCTCATAGTCTACATCATCGAGATCTGAAGGCGGGCCAACGCGTGCCCAAAGCGCAGGGAGCGAACAGCGGATATTACCAACCGCGAACCGGCGGATCTCGCGGCTTTGCTCGGGCGTAAGTTCCACGTAACCGTCGCCACCGAGCGACATTTCCTGGCACACCTGCTCAAGGAGACTCCATTCGCCTATGCGCGGGAGTTCCTTTTCCGTTTGAGCCCACTCGGAACCACAACACAACTCAACAATCCACTCTTCGATGCGCGCCGTCACCTGCCCACGATAGATATCGCCGAGCGCACTGCGCGTCTCCGCGAGTGACCACCGCAGATATGCCTCCGTCAGATCCTCCAGCCCGACGCCGCCACGGACCCCGCGCCGCCGCCGCTCCAGCCTAGGCTTACTCACCATGGCAATGGTGGGGTCGAACAGTTCTCCGCGCCTCGGCGCAATACATAATGTAGCGAAAGGGGCAGCGGCGCCGAACTCGAACTGGTTGAGCGCGATCGGTGCGAGCAGGTAGGTGCCTCTACAAGCAGCCCCTTCGATTGGCGCACGAACAGGTGCTTCGGCGCTGACGACTCCAAATTTTAGCGCACCCGACTCGCTGAGCAGTTGGGGGTGGCTGCTCAGTTCCCACCAGCATGGGCGGACGAGCCGCTCCAGGTTCCACGATCTCATGGCGAGGTGCCCGACGCGGGCGCAAAGTATCGCGGCCTCGGCGCCGGAGACACGGTCTCGCACTTCTTCGCTGAGGAGGGCCTTCATCACCCCGTGCTCGGAGGAGACCGGCTGGGGAATTAGACCGAGCGGCCCCGTCGCGCTATATACGCACTCGCCGACTTCGAGGTCCACGGTCAGCGAAAGTCCGTCAATAGGTGCCAGACTGTCCACAGCGAAAGAGAAGCGCCCACTCAAGAGCGCTTGGATGGTCCGTTCTTCAGAGCGCAATTCTACACGAACGGGAGCATTGGGGGGTGGAGGCGCATGAACCCCTCGGAAAGCGTATTCCCGCAAGTCCGTCTCACTAGAAACTCGGACGCAGTGCTCGCCAGCTTCGACAATAAACCGTACGACATCCATCGCGCCTGCGGCGGCAGAGTTACCATTCAGTTCGATAGCGAGCGACCCGTCACCATTTAGGCGCTGAGGGACGAGCACTCGATTATCGCCGGCGACATATGTTGGCACGTTGGCTCGAGTTTCGAGTGATGGTGCGCCCGCGAAGCGCACCGACACGCCAAGCCGGACTTTGAAGCCAAGGCGTGCGAGTGCTCGGGCACCTTCGGCATTGCTTGGATCCAGTTCAAAGCACTGGAGCGGCCCCACCTCACCGACGGCGCATGCCCCTTCAGGCGCGTCTTCGTCTTCGCTGAGCAACGCCCAATACTTCCTGTGCCCGCTGATGGTGGAGCCAATCACCAGCCGGGCGATGTCTCCGGCCTCATTGACTGCGAACAGGTGCGGTGGCGCCAACTTCAATTCAAAGCCTGTAAGGATCGACGCGTCTTCCGGATCAAATTCCTCGAGATCAAGATCGGGAAAAAGCAAAGCGTCCGCGCCTGGGATCTTCCTCAGCCTCAATGGAAAGGGAAGCCCTGACAGCAGTTGATCGCTCGGGATTCGCGCGGTGACGCCCCAGAGCTGCGGCGCGAATCTACGTCGCCTGAGGGAGCGCCGGAGGTGTTCAGTGGTAGGCGGGTCGAGCGGAGGAAAACTTGCTTCGAGCAGCAGATCATCGTTTGCGAGCCGTAGCTGAAGTCTACCCTCGGTCCGCGTCGCCGGAGGGAGTTGGCGTGCGCCTTCGGGCGTTGCCTGAACGGTGCGTTGGATAGTCCGTGCGACCCTGATGCTGCGGCGAGCAACGTCGTCCGCCTCAAGATCGGCAGCAAATCGATTAACGATCTCCTCACTAAGCTCATGCCCCTCGCGTCGTAGGATGCTTCGGGTGAGTGAGACGACAACCCCGACGTCCTCGAGGAACGTCGCGAACCGCGCCGTGGGTAGTGGGGCCGCGAATCGAACAGCGCGATAGAGATTCTCGTCATCAGTTCCAACTGAGCATACACGTAGGTCCGCGAGCGTCGCAGCGAACGGACGATGAAACTCGAGTGGTAACAGCGCGTGAGCTATCGGCCATGCAATTAAATGAAACGCCTCCGCCCACGGTGTTTTTTGAGGGCGCACTCCTCGATACAGCGTTGTTGCCCTGACGAATAAGTCCTTAATCCACTGCCGGCCCCGTGGCGTCATTGTGCAATTTAACTTCTCTTCGACGAGCGGCCAAAAATCCGTGCCAGCGCCACGGTAATGATAGCCTTCCTCCGTCGCCACGACGAGCAGGGGCAGGTCGAAGTCACGCCACCAACCGCTCTCGATCGGGTAGGCCTGCAGGCTCATCTGCACGTTCGCGAGAAGTTCGATGAATTCCTGTGTATTTAGGCCATGCTCGATGAAGAACACCGGCCCTTGGCGTGAGTCACGCAAGAAGCTGAACCGCGAAGCGAGGCGATTTTGAATCTCATTCAAGGTGCACTGCCAGGTTTGGTAGCTCGGTCGCCAGAGGGATCTCTGACCCCCGTGACAACCGAATGGGTCGCGGACGTAATTATCCTTGATCAGCCGGGACCGAAAGAGCGCCTCCTCAAGCAGGTATGAAGTAGATTCCCTTGCTTTCTCCTCATTTAGTTGCTCACGAATTGGCTACCCTTTTATGTTTCTCATGCTACAGCTACTTTACTAAGGTGTTCATGGTTCAGCTATCCTTTTCGCACAGCGCGCGTGGAGCAAACGGAGGCCTTGAACAGTGGAGTCACATACCCACCTTTCTGAGGTGCTGCGGCCCTTGGGAGGGGAGCCTGACCGGATGCGGCGGACAGGCATGTAGAAGCCCTGTTGTGCCCCGGAGCCCCAACTCTTGGACACCTGTGTAATTTCAAGAACCAATTGGCGGAATCGCAAGGTCCACCATAAGCACCAGCCAATCAGGTGTTGATGTCGTCGAATAGTTCAAGATGCACATCCTCAACCGGCTGCGGTCTTACGCATGCTCCATGCAGAAGATATCTGCCATCGCGCACGGTTGTATGACTTTCGACCTGGGACAATACATCGTCGGATTCTACTCGCCGCAACAGCCAGCGCTCCATCCACCAGTTGAAAATCGCAGCCGTGCTCTCCTTCGGATCCTCGAACGAAAAGATGTAGTTTGGCGACTCGTCCATCCCGAGAAGATACTCTCGCAAGTTGCGGGCGAGTGGAACGCCGTATATGATCCGCTCACGGCCGTGCTGCAACAGTGTGTCTGCCGGAAAATTCAACTGGTCGATTCCGTCGCGAAGTTTCCTCAGCTTTGGGCTCACACCTTCTCCAAAGATGCTGTTGACCCGCTGGCCATTGCTCGACTGCTGCACCAACTTCACCAAGGCGTCAACTGTGCCCGTCGTGAATTGCGAGGTCCCGTAGGCCTCGGATCGGCCGATCTTCAGGTACTCCAGGCACTCTCCAGGTCGTCCACCGATGCGTTCTGCGGGCATGCGTAGCCGATTGTATTGGCTTGAGCCAATGCCATAAAGCGAGGTCGTGCCGAGGAAGACAAGTCCAGAGGGGCGAACAATCGGACGCCCGGCCATCGACGACGCGATATGACTCTCCTGATCAAGATACCTGTGCTGGTACGCATCTACAACCTCTGGGCTCGCTGCGAGCATCGCCACCAACTTGCCCCCGAGAATCGAGTTGTAGGGCGCGACAGCACCGCACACTGTGATGTCGGCCATTGCGATTCCCACGCGATCGGCTTTTGCCTTGCGGAGCACCTTCTTTACCATTCGGCTGCCGTCTGTGCTCTGAAGGAGCCGCTCGATCTCTTCAAGTTTAGGCTCGCGTGACACGTACTTTTGAAGAACCATACGAGAACGTAGCATGTCCGCCAGCGTCAGCGCGCGCTTGCTCTTGTAAAGGTGGGATTCTGCCCGTTCGCGCCAGTGGTTTTCCTGGTAGTCTCGATCTCGTCTGAGTTCCCGTTTCATCTCCTGCGAGTTCACGAAGCGGTGGTGCTTTTCGCGCTGCATTTCCCCGTAAGCGATTAACCGCTCGATAATCTTCGGCGTCGGGGCGCGGAGATCCTTTGCAGTCAGCAGATCTTCCGCGTAAAGATCGGCGAGATAAAGTTCCTTGAGGGTCGTGTCGATCGTGTTGTTGAGCCACGCGACTAGTTCGGTGGACGGCAACTCCGTGGCGCACTCCATGAACACGTCCGGGTGCCAGCCGATCCACGCATCTCTCTCTCTGATCTGAATGATCGGGCTCCCGAGTGCGCCTATCCCTATCACGGGGTGGTGACGCTGGGACCTATCACGTACTAGGAACGCCATCGTGCGCCCCGGTGTGCTTACGTATTGATTGCTCCACGTGTGGCGGAAGTATCGCCAGATGTCCTGTAAACGGAGACCGGTGTGTTCACAACGGTCATCGACGTCGATGAATTGCAGGTATGGGTCGATGACGGCCCGGAGGGCCTCCATCCGCTTCTCATGCGGCGCGCTGCGTGCCTTCCGGAGTGAGGTTGCGAACTCTCGTCCGTCTCGAAACAGACTATAGACAGAGTTCTGCTGTCCTCTACAGTTGATGACGCTCTCGATGAAACTGCGCGTTGCGGGTTCACGGAGTTGCTCGTTACGCTTCACGAGTTCTTGGTTGCGGATCCTCGCTTTTTCTCGCTGAGGATCGAGGCGCTCGCTCTTGGGCCGCTGAACCTCAACATCCCCTGCCTCAGTCACCCGAATCAGCCAGCCTTGTCGTGCAAGATCGGTAAGTACCGAGAGAGCTGCTATGAGTTTGGTGGAACGTATATTCTTTGGCACGCCGTCGCGTGCGACCTCCAGCGCGCCGTCCATTGCATCATCGTCGGCGCTGGCCGTGACTAGGCACGCGAGCCGGATCGCATGCTCGCGGAAGGCTCGACTCGCGTCGTTACTTTCTCCTAGTGGCGGAGCGAGCGTTGTCCAGTTATTGTGCGGTCGTCGAGTCATTCGTCATCCATCGAGGAAAGTTGCGAGGGTGTCGCTCCAGTCGGCTCGGAGTTGCTCGGCAACCTTCAGGGCATCCTTCCCCTCAAGCAGCGCCTCCGCTCGAGCGGCAGCGAGCAATAGTAGGTCAATGCTCGTCCGGAGCGCCACCTCGCGCTGATCTTCCGACTCCAGCAACGGTTTGTAGACGAGCCTGTAGAATTGATGGTCAGGGTTGAGCACGAGGATGAGTTTCCCCTCAGCCCGCGCATAGTTGAAGAAGCACGTGTCGCTGAGCGTTTTGGGTACGATCCGGTACTCGACGCCTTGGTCGACTCCGCGTTCTGTCTTCTGTTGCTTCAGTTCCTTTTTCAGCGCGTCCAGCACCAGCTTATCGCGATGTCGAGGCTTGAGAGGGAGCGGCGTGAGCAGGTTATCCTTCTCAGCAGCTCGCCCCTCCGATGACGACAGGCGCTCCGCCATTTTGATGCTCAGGTGCGCTTTGCGTGCCCGGCTGTTAAGCGCGCGCGCGATATTTTCAATGTCTCCAGAGAGCGCCTCGATGAGATCGTGGCGCGGGCGAATCTGTTGCTTGGTATGGGTGATCCCGAACGCCTCGTCGAGCCGGGGGTCGAAGAGGATCTCGCATCGCCACCAGTCGTCGTAGTTCTCACGGCGTTTCCCGCCGAGGAAGAACCAGCCGTAGTCAACCTCCCGCCCTCCGCGAATGATAGAGACGCCGGCCCCCTTCGCGATGCCACGCTCACGCTTTTCAAAATTGCTCAACTTCGACCACTCGGCCACCGGCAATTCCGAGAATCGGATGCGAACGAGCCCCGTGGTGCTCACGTCTCCGGGGGTCACGGCGACTTCTCGCTCAAGCGTGGCAAACTCCATTGCACCGTTAAAAAGGGCGTCCTCGTGCAGGAAGAGCGGATCGATCGGCTGGACCGGCGCGCCGTTCACCCAGATACTCACTCCACTCCAGAGGAAGTAACGGAACCGACGTCCGAGCGAGAGGGTTAGCTTCCGTTCGAGGGTAGAGATACGGCGTGCGTCGAGGCGGTCGCAGCGAGACCAAGTGACCGCCGTGCCGGACTCGTATCCGTTGATGAACGAGGGGCGGGCAACTCGGCCGGGCTTCGGCACCTCAGTCAATGCGCCCGCGGCGATCTCCCCGAGATCAAGGTACGACTCAAGCACCTGCCCGTGTTTCGAATGCCAGGTGTGCACCGTCACGCGCTGCGCCTGGCTCAGCGAACTGTTCGGCAAACCCATCCCGTATCGGCCGAGTCCGCAGCGATCGTTGAACCTCGTGCTGCCCCCGAAACGGAGTGCTGTGCGCAGGATGCGCATGTCCATCCCAGTGCCATTGTCGACAACCTTCAGCGTGATTGGGTAGTTGTCGTCGCCGTCGCTCGTCAGCATCACCTGGATTATGGTTGCGCCAGCTTGGAGCGAGTTGTCGATCAATTCAGCGACGGCGCTCGACGTCCCTTTGTAGCCGGAGTCACGAGTAGCCTGGATGAACTTGTCGACGGCAACTATCGAGAAGTCATTGTCTTCTGCGGATTTCATTCGTTGGCTCCACTTCATTCGGCGAGCGGGCGTCGGTGGGACGAACTCGCTGAGACTCGACGTAACGCTCGAGTTCTTGTTCCTCTACGCGGAGTTGACCGCGGTCGCCTACCTTGTAGGCTGGCAGGTCGCCCCGCTTGATCAGGCGCCGGACGGTCTTCTCCGATACCTTAATCGCCTCAGCTACTTCTGGTATCGTGAGTAGTTTCATGTTCGTCAACACACTCTCTTGACCATCTCTGGCCGCTTCTGTCCATCTATGACTCATGATAGTCCTAGTGTCAACGCCAATGATCGACAATCTCTCCTCTACGCCATGTGGTGGCTCGATTCGCTTTAAGATGACCCGCCGGTGTTCGAGCGGCCCTGGCTTTTACTTCACGGTCTGGTGCGAGGTGCCCAAGCCCGGCGGGAAGGTAGCGCAAGCTAATCCAAATCGCGTCAGGGAAGGTGGAAAAGGACGGCGAGGAAACTTGATAGCAGCGGCCGTTTTGATGGCTTCGTCCAAGTTGACAAAAAATAATGCATTCCACCTACATGCTCAGCTGATCGCGATCGGCAGGTGGGCGGGGAGGGAGCAGATGATGACTTGCTGGGACTCCTCGTGCCAGAGGAAGTAGATGGCGAGGCAGCGGCGGGGGTCGCGGGTGTTGCCGTTGTTGCGCAGGTGGCTCTCGATGAAGTGGCGGCGGCCGGCGTGCTGGATGAAGTAGTGGTCGCCGTGCTCGCCGGCACGCTCACGGGAGATTGAGGGGCCGTGGCGCAGGCCGAGCGTGGCCAGCTCCTGCTCGAACGCCGCCTTCGCCCCCTCGATGCCTCGCTTCATGTTACGGTAGTGGCCCGCCAGCAGCAGCAGGCAACGGTAGATCAGCGGGGCGTCCTCGAACTGAGCGTCGGCCAAGGAGCGCTCGGCGCGGGGGTGCAGCATCAGCCGGCCGACCAGGTGTGTCTCGACCCACTCGGCCATGCCTTCGTAGCCCGGCGGGATCGGGGTCTCCTGGTCCTGGCCGGCGCCTTTGCGCTCCAACAACTGGCGCAGGGCGTCGTTCTGGAGCTGCAGGTGGTGGATCGTACTACGGGATCGGTTGGCATCTTCCGCGGCCTCGGCGCCCATCTGCAGCGCGACTTCCAAGTCGTCGGTCAGTTGCTGGACCCGCTCGCGCAGGGCGGCGAGCTCCTCGGCGTGGACGCGCGTCACCCGATCGAGGCGGCTGGTCAGCTCATCGACCGTCTTCACGCTGGTCTGGTAGTGCTCGATCTCCTGCTCAATGCGGGCGCGCTCGAGCTCGGCGCGCAGCTGGCGGGCATCAGCATCGAACACTACGCCGTTCAGGTCCAGGCTCCGCCGGACGGTCTGTTCCCCGACCTTGCTGACGAGGAACTCCATGAAGGCGTCCTCGGCGGTCAGGTCATTCCAGCGCCAGAAGAGGATCTTGTCGGCCATGACGAGCGGGTGGGCGTAGAGCTCGTCGGTCTCGAAGTTGAGTTGCGGATGATAGGTGCGCACCGCGCCGAGGAACGCCGACCAAGGCTTGCCAACCATGTCGGTCCAGCTGTAGCTCAGCTCGCGCGGCAGGCAGACCACGTGTGCCTGCAGGCGGAGGCGCCGGGCCAGCATCTCCGGTGGCAACATGAACTTGCCGACGCGCGTTTGGAGCTTCGCCGGGTCGGTCTGGGTAAGCAGGATAACCGGCATGGCACGGCGGCGGTCGAGCAGAAGCTCATGGAGGGCCTGCAGGTCGGCGGGCGTCTGGAGCATCCAAGGCTGGCCGCCGATTCGCCGCACGTCGAGCAGGCCGATCCGGGCGCTCAGGACGTCGAGCACCGGCGGGGGGTCTTCATGTGGTTCGCGGTCTAGGGGGATGAAGCTGCGGAGCGCCAGTCGCACGCCGTCCTCGCCCAGGCGAAGCGCCATATCGACTGACTGCCCGGGAACCAGCGGGCCGTCGGGGAGCGCGGTCTCGGCGCAGATCAGGCGGGTGCTCCAGATCCCGCGCTCGGGGATCGAGACGCCGCGGAAGACGACGCGGCCGGTGCGCTCCAGCTCAAAATCCTCATGCCGCCGCACCGCATCCGGAATCGTCCGTTGAAAGCTCTCGCTGAACCAGTCGAGGATGAGCTGGATCGCGGCGTCGAAGACTTCCCGCGCCGACTGCCCCTCGGATACCAGCAGGTCGGAGGCCAATTGGAAGTGTGTGCGCGTGTGCACGCGCGGCGACAGACCGGGTGCTTGCTGCGCCGGATTGATGGATGCTGAACTTGCCGAACTCATCGAATCCCCCTTGGCGGATCATACCACCGAGCACCATGAGAAGTTGAGCAGGCATTCTCGGCATTCGGGCGAGCCGCAGGCGAACACCGGAAAGCAGAGATGCGCACGGCATGAGTGCCGGCGAGCACCAGATCCGCCACATATAGCCACGCGGGCACCTGGCCGCAGCCCGTGGACACCCATGCCAGCTCCCGGCGGTAGAAGGAATCCTCTCCGGGCCGAAAGCCTTCGAGCTGGTCGATGGGCGGCAGCTCAAGGGCCGGATCCGGGAAGGTCATCAGCTCCCCGTGAATCAGATCCCAGTCGCCGGCGGGCGGGCTACCAGCGCCAGGTGGGGGCACACTTTCGGTTAGGCGCGCCTGAGCCGCGGCGTCGGCCAGGGGATCGGCTGTGCCGTGGGCGAGAATGGCGGATTCTGGGATTTCGAGCGCCGGATACCCAGCGGGGAGCAAGTAGAGCCGGCCCCAGGTGCTGGCGGGTCGGATGTTGAGGGCGTTGCGGCAGAAGCGTGCGTGGTTCCAGAATCCGCGCCGAAGGGTGCCGTAGACAAATAGCGTGACTGTTGGGCCAGGTGTGGTGTTCATCGGTGTTCCTTTCATATTGATATAGGCACTGGCAGGTCCCGGATCAGCGGGCGCTCCTGGGTGATGAAGTCGATGCTGTAGTACTGCGGGCGGAAGATGTTCTTGTGGTCGAACCGGGCGAGCGTCATCGGCGGCAGGCAGAAGGGGCGCCAGCCGGACCGAGCGCCAAGCACCCCATCAAGGAAGCGCGCCTCGGAGGCGTAGGCGATGGCCCGGTAGCGGCGATGTGCGCGCAGGACGAGCGGTCGGTTGCCGTGGATGACGTAGGTGACCTCCGGGGCGCACAGGGAGGCCAGGACGGCGCTCAGCTGGCCGCGTGCGGGGCGCAGGGCCTCGATGAAGCGCGGCAGGTCGAGAGCTCCGATGTCGGAGAACTTGTCGGCCAGCCGAAGGATCAGCTCGCTGTCGACCTCGGCGTGGCGGTGGAGCCGATAGCGGCGGAACAGGCTGGCGGCGTTGTATATGGTTCCGTTCGCGGTTGCTATCCAATCTGATCCACGCAACGGATGGTTGTTAAGGTTGTTGCTCTCGCAGCCGCACGTGCGGTAGCGGGTGTGGCCAAGGATGAGCGTCGTTCGGCCGGCCTCGCGGCCGAAGCTGCCCTCAAGCGCCCCGAGTGCCTCGGCAAAACCCGGCTGAGCGATAAGCTGCGTGGCCGGCAGCGGGCGCTTGAACAGCCGGTAGCTGCCCTCCCGATCGAGCACCGCCACGCCACTCGCATGGTGCCCGCGCGCCTCACTGTGCATCAGCAGGCCAGTAAAGATCGTCTTGAGGATCGCCACCTCGCCCACGCTGCGCCGCCTGCGGCTGAGGATCAGGCCGGCTTGTCCACACATGGCTCGCTCCCTCCTTCACCGAAATTGTCCCGCAGCGGGCGGAAGCCGCCGCTCAGCAGCAGGCGCGTGTAGTCGGCCGGATGGGTCTCGATCCACTCCGCCGCCTCGATGAAGCCCATCTCGCGCGCCAGCCGCGCCACCACAGGGTGATCGAGCATGTTGGTCAGGCCGCTGCCGCGGATCGCGTTCAGGGCCTTTTCGAGCTGCTCGGGCGGGTTCACCGTCGTCACCGGCGTCGGCGCTTCCTCCTTCATGAACTCGACCAGGCCGCGGCGGGCGAGCCGCTCGATAAACGCTCGCGCAGCGGCTTCTCCGCCTTCCTCGGGCAGCGCGCCTTCGTCGCCGGCAGCCTCAAGGACACGGCGCATGTGTTCTTCCGGTTCGCCGCTGTTGAAGGGCGAGCTGGCTTGCATCTTTTGGACGATCTCCAGCGCCGTTTCGCCTGATATCAGCAAGCCACTGCCGATGATCGGCTGGCCGTCCAGGTCGGTGTCTCGCAGCAGGATCAGCATCGTTCGTCTCCTTGGGTTGGGGTTCTCGTGCCGCTCAGGCTTCAAGGATGGTCGGCGCGGCGGCCGGCATCGCCGCTGGTTCCGCTTCGACTGCGGCCCGCCCCTTGCGTTTGGCCGTGTGCCGGATGCGTTGCTCGCGCGTCTTAAAGGCTGCGTCGCCAGGCATGTTGGCCATCAGGTGGTGGCGGGCGGTCTTGAATTCGTCGCCGATCATCCCGAGCCGCAGCAGCAGGACGCGCAGGTCATACTTGGCGCTTTCGTGGTTGAACTCGCGCTTGCGGCTCGATGCGGCGCGCGCCGTCACCGCCTTGGCCGCCAGCGCGAGCACGAACTGGATGTAGGCCTTGACCTTGCCGGCGTGCAGCGTGCTGTTGGCCGCGCGCATCTCGACCGTGTTGCGATACCAGAGGTTGTGCAGGTTGAGCGTCACGTAGCGGCTGCTGTCGTAGTGGTGCGGCGCGGTGTTCTCGCGGCCATACCAGGCGCGGTTGAGCTCGCGCAGCGTGCGCGGCCGGCGCTGCTCGATCGTGCGGATGAAGTCATCGCTCAGCCGCCGGCAGTAGCGCAGGCGCTCGGCGTGCACCCCGAGCGCGTGCAGGATCAGCTCCTCCTGCTTGTAGAAGGTCTTGGCGAGGTTGCAGAGCTTCCTGGTGTCGAAGATCGCGCCGTCGATGTGGATGTGGATGCCGCAGCGGGTGTCGACCTTGCAGCCGGCGCGGCGGACGGCGCGGACGATCTCCTGGAGCTGCGCGATGTCGTCGTAGGTCAGGACCGGGCTGACGATCTCGGCCTGCAGGTGGCGCGGCACGCTGCTCAGCGAGGCGTCGGCGACGACCTTCCACTTGCGCCCGCGCAGGTCCTCGACCTCCCAGGGGTCGTGGCTGACCGGGTAGCTGAGATGGCGGAGGCTGCCGCCGACCACCGAGTGGATCGCCGCGGCGACCTGCTCGCGCGTGCGCTGGATCGTCTCGATCTCGATCCCGAACCTGATCGCTCTCATGTCCATGGGGGGTGTGCTCCGTTTCTGTAACCCGTTGGGCTTCAGCCTTCTGTGTTCGGCTGACGGGACACATACACGCTTGGTTCGGGGGGTGAAATCAAGTAGATGAGGGCAGAATTAAATATTATTCTTGGCTTAAAATCCCTTGTCTGTGCTCAAATCGCGCAAATTGGTTGAGGAGGAAAATAATGGACAATGATCAGCCTCATCGTTCAGCTTGTGCACGACAACATCGCGTTCTAGGTAATTTTCTAGCTACGGAGGCTTGGACGCGAGGGATCGACTGTATCGTTTTGGATAGGAGCGATCTTGAGAATTACCTAGGTTTGAAAAAGTTCAAGAGCGTCCGCATCGAATGGCTGATGAGCGATTTGCAGCCATGGTTCCCATTTCAAGAAAAATTCACGATCTCACGATCTCCCTCGTCGATACATTCGTTATTCTTATCTCGTGTGCCTATTGAAGGGAATCTGCCAACTGGCTCATTGACCACTGCTGAACGAATCAGCCAAATGGCGTCAGATGCCCCACGGACGCAGTGTTTTTCGCATAATGGCATAAAAATGCCTGATGAAGCTGAGATTCGGGCTCGGCTGGTAGTATTTGCAGCAGGACTGGATACACCAATGCCCGCAAGACCAAAGAAAAACAAGGCAAAGTCCTAAACCACCCCCTCCAGCATCGCCAGCATCGTCTGGCGCTCATCCAGTTCACGGGTGATGGCTTCGCGCCAGGTGGAGAGGCCCATTTCGCGCAGGTTCTGGACGAAGGCCTCGTGCTCGGCCTCGGACCAGCCGCGGGACTGGCTGAAGGCGCGGACGTGCTCAAGCGCCTGGGCGGGGGCGACGGAGAAGACGTGCTCCAGCGGGTCGCGCGTGCGGACGACGCCCAGCGGGGTTTCCAGCGGGAAGCCGGCGGCCTGGACCTGGGTGGCCGAGTATTCGGGCGGCTCGCTCTCTCCGCGCATTGCCGACTGGGTGGCATCGATGATCTCAAGCGCCTCGGCCGAGGGGGTCTTGACCAGCACCGCCCGCCAGGCGCGCTCCTCCATGAGACCGGTGTCGATCGAGAACGAAATCGCGCCGTCGGCCTTGGGCATGAGCGGCGCCGACTCGATGACCTGCGCCGGGTCATCGACCGCTTCGAGCCTGACCCGATGCTCGGCGGCGGGGTCTGCGACCTCAACCTTGATGCCGGCCATGCGATAGCCTTCGGTAACGTGAATCAGTCGGTTCATTGTTTGGCTCCTATGGATGAGAATCAGTCGAAGGTGAATTCCACAAAAACTTCAACATTGGCGACCTGGCCTTGCGACGTGGAGGGACCCGCCTGGTGCAGCCGGACCCAGATGTGGCGGCCGGCAGCAAATGGAAAGACGCCTCGATTCCACGTAACGGGACCAATGGGGATGCCATTCTGAACAACCGTATCCGTCAGGTTGACGGTTTGGATGCCCCAGTCGGGGATGATGATAATTTCGAGCTTCAAGTTGTTGTCGGCGGTTCGCGAGAGCAGATCGTAGCGCCCGACCAGACCGGTCACGCTGCCGGCGCGCGGCATATGCATGCCATTATTAATCCCGTGATGGATTTCGAGCGGCGACTGGAGGTTCCAATAGTAGCCGGTGTCGCCGCGCAGGGTGTTGGCGGGCTTGTAGCCGCAGAGGAGCATGCAGCGATAGCCGGTGAGATTGCCGGCGACCGTCAGATTGCCCGCGGCGGTGACGGCCTGATCGAACCAGGTCTGGCCATCGACCTCGAGCTTGCCCGTCACGAGCAGGTCGTTGGCATTGGAAAGCCCGCGATTCGAGGTGTTGGTCCCGATGCGGTGGTAGTTCTGATAGGTGCTCGAGCCGGTCTGGATCCGGCCGACATTGCGCAGCACGGCCCCGCCCATGTTGAGCGTGGCGGAAGCATCGAGCGCAAGCAGATGGTGGGCGAGCGGCGTGGAATCAGCATGAAAACCATCCACCGTGTTGGCATCCTCAGCCTGACCCGCCATTTCCGCGTAGTTGGCGTCATCCGCGTATGCTGCGTTCGGGACCAACCCGCTGATGACGGTGCCGGGGATCTTGGCGCTGGCATTGAGCGGCAGGAGCGTGTTCGCGGTCGGCGTCGAGCTGGCATGGAAGCCATCGACCTTGTCGGCGTTGTCGGCTTGGGTCGCCTGCGCCGCCTGAGTCGCCTGGTCGGCCTGCGCCGCGCTGGGGACCTGACCACTGATGACCGTGCCGGGGATCTTGGCGCTCGCATTGAGCGGCAGAATGGTATTCGCCGCCGGTGTCGAGCTGGCATGGAAGTTGTCGACCTTGTCGGCGGTGGTCGCCTGCGTGGCCTGATCCGCATTGGCTGCACTCGGGACCTGGCCGCTGATCACCGTACCGGGAATCTTGGCGCTGGCATTGAGAGGCAGGATGGTATTCGCGGTGGCCGTCGAGCTGGCGTGGAAGCCATCCACCGTGTCGGCGTTGGTCGCCTGAGTCGCCTGGTCGGCCTGCGCCGCGCTGGGGACCTGCCCGCTGATGACCGTACCGGGGATCTTGGCGCTGGTGTTAAGCGGCAGGATGGTATTCGCCGTCGGAGTCGAACTGGCGTGGAAGCCATCAACCTTATCGGCATTGGCAGCCTGGGCGGCCTGATCGGCATTGGCCGCACTTGGGACCTGGCCGCTGATAACAGTGCCGGGGATTTTGGCGCTGGCGTCGAGAGGCAGGATAGTATTCGCCGTGGCCGTCGCGCTGGCGTGGAAGCCGTCGACCTTGTCGGCATTGGCAGCCTGGGCAGCCTGATCGGCGCTGGCCGCGCTCGGAACTTGACCGCTGATGACTGTGCCGGGAATCTTGGCGCTGGCGTTGAGCGGCAGGAGGGTGTTCGCCTGCGGCGTGGCGCTCGCGTGGAATCCATCGACGGTGTCGGCATTGTTGGCGCTGGCGACGGAGCCCTCGATGATGGCGGCCGGGAATTTTGCATTGGCGTTGAGGGGCAGGAGCTTGCCCGCGGCCGGCTGCGTGCTGGCGTGGATGCCGTCCACCGTGTCGGCATCGGTGTTCTCATTGGATGGAGCCCACTGTCCCGTCGCCTGGTCGAACCTCAGCAGCTGACGATCGGTCGGCGCGGGAGCATCGACATCAGCGATTTCCTTCAGCTCAGGGAGGCCCGTATTGCGCCAGTGCTGGGTAGCACCATCGTAGCGCAGCATCTGGCCACCCTCGGGTGAATCGATCGCAGCATCGGCAAGATGATCGAACTGCACCGCTGAGCGTGGGACCGCCGGACGAACACTGGCCTCCGCCCGGTCAAAGATCATGACCGGAACGACGACCCGTTCCGTCGCCCCCTCGGGAAGCGGATCGCCCGATGTATCGACGGCCTTGAGCTCGACCGTCCACTGCTGGCGCTCGGCGGTCGGCTCGAGCGTGCGCGTGTTGAGCAGCTCCGGGTCCTGGCTGATGTCGATCTCGCGCATGAGCAGTTCGGCGAAGACCAGATCTTCGCCCGCAGTCTTGCCCGGGTCATACTCGAGCTGCGCCGCGGGGACCGGCTCGATATGGCCGGCGATGCAGACGAGGCCAGGGGCGATGGTTAGGACGTGCTGGCTTGTGCCGCCGACCGCCGCCGCGCAGCCTTGGACAATCGCCCCCTCGCCGAACACCTGCCCCACGAGCTTGGTGCGCTCCAGGTCCTGGATTTCCTGTAGCTCGTTCAGCTCCGAGTCGAGCAGCTGTCGGTCCTCGTGGAACCGGATGCGCCGGTAACGCTTGGCCGGGTCAAATGAGTCGCGTGAAATCACCATCGGGCGTCGCCTCCGCCTCAGATATGGAAAATGCCGACCAGCTCGATCTGCGTGTCGGGGAACTTGTAGAAGTCGGGGATATGCTTGAGCTCGAACAGCCGGCCGGGCTTGAGCACCTGTCCCTGCGGGTTGTTCGCCGGATTCCACACGCCGCCGGCGGCATAATCCGCGGCGTGACCGGCGACATAGTCCACCTCGCCGCCGAAGAAGCCGTATTCGCGGATTGTGATGCCGTTGGCTTCGATCGTGTCGAACTTGAAGAAGATGCCGATCGTGTTGGTTTCGTTCGCGGTCTCGCGCCAGGTCTGGCCGTCGACGGCGATCTCGCCATCCGGGTGCGCCTGCAGGAAGACCCGCTTGTAGAAGCGCTTACGGGCGCGCTCGCTGCGCAGAGCCGTCTGCTCGGCCCGCGGCGCCGGCGGGGTGGCCGGATCGATAAAGGTCGCGTCGCCTTCGCCCAGCGCGCAGTGCGTGATGCCGTGGGTTTCGAGCCCGAGCAGGTGGCGGGCCATCAGCACCCGGCCCGAGTGGACGATCATGCCTGTTGCCATAGCGGGTAACCCTCGGTCATGGAGATGCTGGAGAACGTCAGCCTGTCATAGCGGCCGATAAAGCTGTGGCCAAGCCGGAAGGGCTCGGTGCGGTAGCGAACCTGATCGAGCTCGCGGTGCGCAATCTCGATTGCAATGGGAACGTAAGTGGTGATGCTGCGCCGCCCCCAGGCGCGCATGCCGGGTGCCGCCGCCTCGATGACTGCGATCTTGCCGAGCAGGAAGAACCGCGTGCCGGCCGGCTGGTGAAACTTGAGCGCCCGCCGAACCGCATAAATGTCCACGTAGTTGTCGCAGTGGATGACGGCCGTGCCGTCGTTGTAGAGGCGCCCGGCCGGGCGTGAGGAGTTCAGGCGCGAGCTGATCCCCAGCCGCATCGTGCGCGGGAATCCCTCGACGAACCGGCCCCGCCAGCCGAGCGACTCCAGATCGCGCACGATTGCCGCCGGGGTGGACTTGCGCCGGTAGTAGGGGACGGTTTCCTTGATCAGCCGGCGCTGGCGCAGGATGCCGTCGCGCCCGTCATAGTCGCGGCCGAGCAGGCGGGCGAGCAGGGCGAGATACTTCTCGTCGCAGCCGTCCACGTTGACGATCGAGGGGAACCTGTCGAGGTCATCCTTCAGCCCGTCCAGCGTCGGCGCGATCAGCCTGAGGAAGACAGACAGGTCGCCGCTTTCATCCTGCCGGTAGAGCGCGGGCAGCAGTTCAAGTAGCTTGGTTTCGAAGTATGATGCCATGGCTCAGACCACCCGCCGCATGTCGAGGTAAACGTTGCCCAGCGCGGCGACCTCGCCGGATTTTAGGCGCACGTTGGTCGCTGGCGCGATCAGCATGAGATGGCTCACCCCCGGCACCGCATCGATCAGCGAGACAAGTTCAGAAACATGCACGTCCTGGCCGAAGGCCACGTTGCCAAACGCCAGCCGCTGGGCCAGCGCGGTGTGGATGCGCCGCTCGACCACCTGCAGGTCCTCGCCGGGCAGCATGAACACCTGCGCGTCGATATCGATCGGGCGGTAGACGGGGTCGATCAGGCGCACCTGCACCGTCGCCACGCGCCGCTGCTCGATGAATTGGGAGAGCTCCTTCTTGAGCAGGCCCGAGGCGATTCCGCCCCCCTCGGGAGCCACCGCCAGCAGGACCTGCAGGTATGGGAGGTGCGGGCAGTCCTCAGGATCGATGACGCGGGCCTTGGCGATGCCGGGGAAGCCGGTTGCGAGGGTCTCGAAATCGGTGCGAGTGACGGCTTTCCAGAGCGTGGAGAGCTCAGCCGGTGCCTGCAAGCGGGCGCGCTCGATCGACTCGCGCGGGGCGCCGCCAACCGCCGGTGCGGGATTAATCACCCTGAGCGGCACCTGCGCGCCGCGATGGTAGACCGGCGTCAGCACCTGCGTGACCAGCTGCGGCCCCAGATTGCCTTCGGATCCCAGCGTTTCGAGCCAACGGACCTCGATCACATGGCCGTCAGCAGGGATGGCGCCGTTGCGCCCGTCGCCGAAATGGATATGAACAATGTCGAGATGATCGGTCTCTGCGGTGAAATGAAGGCTTCCGGCGCCGCTGGCCTGGAAGTGTGCCACTTCGCTCCAGTCAGCCCCCTCGACCCGGACCCGAAGCGTGCCCTCGGCGATCTGCTTGCCGGCCAGCGTCAGCCGTTGGTCCGGCTTGCCATCGGAGGTGAACGACTCGCTCCGGCTCACCCCCTGGCGCGCGTGGGCATCGGCCTGCGTGTGTCCGGGCTGGATGGTCACGCTCGCGACAGTCTCGAAATCCAACACGTCCTTCTCGATCCGTGCCTGGCAGCGCGTCCCGGCGGGGATGGTGAGCGGTTCATCGAGCGGCGCGTCGAGCGAAAAACGCAACGTGGTCGTCGCGGCGACCGGGCCTTTCATTCGGTAGCCGATCAGCTTGCATAGGTTGATGACGCTCTCGCGCCGGCGCGCGGTGGCCAGAAAGGACTCGGCCGCCTGGGCATCGAGGTAGTATGCGAGCATGTCGCCGATGCCGCAGAGCAGCTCGAGCAGCGTGACGCCCAGGTCCGACGGGTTGAAGTCTGTCCAGCGGTCGGTCAGTTGCGGCACGCGCGCAACCAGCTCACGCCGCAGTGACTCGTAATCCTTGTTGGTGTAGCTGATCTGTGCCCGGCCCAAGCTGTTTTTTTCCTCCGACTGTTCGGGGCCGTCGCATCGCGGACAGCCTTCACTGGTTAGATACCCTGAAAATCGAGAAACTGTCGGCATGACATCCAGCGAACTTGACCGACTGTCGATTTCACTGGAGTATTTGATGAAAACCTTGCCTCGCAGGGATCCAGCGCCTCAAGATGACTCAGGTGAAAAAACGGGAGCGATGGATATGCCACCAACACCAGAGCAAGCAATTAGATAAGGCACATCAAGCTGCTGCAAGTGGTGATTTGCCTACCCTTCAATATCTCTTCCAGAACCATCGAGAGGAACTGATGCATGCAGGTGATGCTAAAGACTCTCTCCTGCATTCAGCAGCGGCTGGAGGGAAAACAAATACAATTCAGTGGCTTTTAACAGAAGGCTTCGATGTGAATGCCCTTGATGAATACAATGGAAGTCCGCTCTTTCTCGCTGTTTACAACGATCACGAAGAAGCGGCGGAACTTCTACATAAATCTGGAGCACGTCTTTATGTCCCAAAAGGCAATAAAATAATTGCATATATACAACTGGGACTTGGCGCCATTTGTTTTTTAGTCATGCTATTCATCCTCATCAATGGAAATTTCACGTCATCCCGCCTGCTGATTTTTTTGATGGCCCTTGGTATTTTTCCATTAGGCATCTCCGAGGGAATCAAGGGGCTCAAGGGCAAACATACCTTCGCGAACTCTTGATTATGAGCGGTGGAACGGGTAAACCAGGTTGCCTTCGACCTGCGACTGGATGACTCGATACTCGATGCGCACCGACAGGATGTGGCGGTCCACGCTCGCTGGTTTCTCATCGAAGCTGACGCCGGTCACCTGGACGCGCTTCTCCCAGCGGCCGATGGCGTCGCGGACGTAGTGGCGCACGAGCGCCCTCAGCAGGTCGTCGTTCTGCTCGAAGACCAGCTCATGCAGCCGCGAGCCGAAGTCAGGGCGTATGAAGCGCTCGCCGATGCGCGTGCCGAGGATCTGGATGATGCTCTCGTTGATGTGGGCGTGCTCGGTCGAGGTGGCGACCGAGACCCCCGGCGCGCCGGTCCGCCGCATGAACTCGAAGGGGTGCTTGAGCCCCTGCCCGAGGAAATCCAGCCGCATCACATGTGCTCCAATCCGCAGGCGTCGCAGGGGGCGAGCGGCGACTCAGTGCCGTCACCGCCAGAGCTGACCGGCGGCGGGAAGGTAATCTCCAGATCGAGCCCGCCGGCCGTCATCAGCTCGATGGTGCCGTCGCCGTGCAGGACGCCCCGGTGTCCGCTCGTGAGCGCACCGAAGGCCCAATCGCCGGTTGTGGAGATGGGCGAAAGCTCCACCTTCTCACCAATGCCCGCGGCCTTTCGATGGCCGAGCACGAGTATGGTCCCGATCGGGGTGACGAGAACGGCCGTCCGGTCGGCATGGTTGACGAACAGCCAGGTGCCATCGGGCAAGGTGGAGGCGTAGCACCTTTCGGCGATCAGGCGCGGCTCGATTTCCAGCGGCAGTCCCGCGATCCCGGCCGCCTCATGGGTCACGTGAAGCGCCTGGGTTTTGATCGTGCAGTTCATCCCGTTGGGCAGCGTCAGCTCGCGCCCAGTGATCGACAACACCTCCACGTTTCCGGCCAGATCGATGAAGGCAAGGACCTCCTCGACGCTCCAACGCAGCAGGCAGCCGTCGGAGAGCTCGAACATCCGCCCGCCGGCCGGCAAGTCACGCGCGAGCGTCCCCGGCGGCACGGTTTCGAATGGGAAGTAATCGGCCGCTGGTTCGGCCGGCAGCTCGGCCAGATATGTCTGCGCGCTTTGCGCGTGGGCTGCGAGCACTTCCTCGGCCTGCGTCTGTAGCGACTGCGACTGCGCCTGACTCTGCTCGATCAGCCCACGGATCGCGCCCAGATGCGTGCCGATGGTGCTGAGTTCCGCCGCTATTGTTGCAAGATCGGCCATGGCCGTTACTCCTCGTTCAGTTGGTCAAAGTGTCGGGGCTGCCGGTGAGGATCACCGCTCCGCAGCCGGTCTTGTCCCCCACGCGAGCATTGGGAGCCGCCTCGGTCAGCGTGCGCAGGCTGCCGGTCACGATCCGCGTCTTGCCGTGTCCGGGGATCGGGCAGACATGCACATCCCCCATGCGCGCCGCCGGCCGGCCATTGATCAGCGTGCGAGCGGCGCCAGTGACAATGACGCCCCCGTGACTGGTGATGTCTCCCATCCGTGCCTGTGGCTGGCTCATGCGTTCCCCCTGCGCCTTTCCTACGGGTTGATCAGCACCTTGTTGCTCGAGCGCACGACCACGTTGCCGCCGCTTCCGTCCATGATGACCGTGCTGCCGGCGCGGTCGGTGGCGCGGATCTGCCCGGCGGCGCTGTTCATGACGATCGTCTGGCCCGCCTGGTCACGGAGCGTGATCATCTCCTGACCGGCGGTCGAGTCGATCAGCACCTCCTGAAGCCCGCACAGCCCCACGAGCCGGATCTTCTCGCGCCCGCGCGTGGTATCGATCAGCACCTTCTGCCAGCGCGCCCGTGCTGCATCGCATGACTGGATGCAGACCTTCTCACGGTCCTGCCAGGCCTCCAGCAGCACCGACTGGCGCGCCAGATCCGTGATCTCGATCTTGCCGCGCCGGTTGACGATCTGGCTCGCCAGCGCCAGTTGATCCCCCCGCTCGGCATCCCGCTCGCCCCGCCGCAGGCTGTTGCCGGCTTGCAGGCCCGGCTTGACCGGCCCCTCCAGGTGGATGATCTGGCCCGCGCGGTCGATGATCTTGAGCCGCTCGCTCCCGTCGCGGTCGTCGGCCAGGATCGTGTGCCCGGTCTCGGTCTTAAGCAGTACCTTCATGCGCGGGCAGTAGTAGGGCGGGTGCCCATGATACTTGCGATGCTCCAGGTCATCCTGCCGATCAGCCGCCCGCTCGACCTTGTCCTCGCAATCAAGGCAATCGGCTGTCGCGCACAGCCGCTTGCTCTCCGCGGGCTGCTCGCCTGGATTGCTGCGCGCCAGCCAGACGCCGCTCCAGATCGGATACTGCACCTGCCCGCCCTCGAACTCGGCCCACACCGACGCCCCGGGCTCGGGCACCAGAAACACACCGGCGTCATCGTTGCCGCCGTAGGGGAAGCAGGGCGCCGCCCACTCCGACCAGTTCTCGCGCCCGCTGCCGAGCACCGCCGGGATCTCCATGCGCACGCGCCCGAGCCGCTCCGGGTCGGTGTTGTCGCGCACGAACGCCCGGTACTTGCCATACCAGCGATTCTTGTAGCGCTCTTCGTGCTGGCGGTCGGCCGTCTCGATCATCAGTGACTGCTCCACCACAGCAGCGCCGCCGAGCTCATGCCGACCAGCAGTGCGACAATCAGCGAACCGATCGCCGTCCACATCGCATTGCTCTTGGCGTTCGTCTGCACCTGTTGCTGCGACAGCAGGATGTGAAGCTGCGTCTTGATCTCAGTCAGCTGCGCCGGCAGCGCTGCGAGCAGCTTTTCCTGGCGCCGTTGCCAGTCCTCGAGCAGGATCAGCCGCTCGCTCCACGAAGGATGACCGTTGCCGCCGGCGCCCTTCAGCAGCGCGCCGATCCGTTCCAGCCGCAGGTCGTGTTCGTCCAGCCGCTCGCGCTGAGCGTCAATCCGCGTCCACTGCGCCTTGCTCGAAGCCTTGAGCTGCTCGAGCTCTTTGGTCATTCCCGTGCGTTCGGTCATCGGCCCACCACTCATACGGATTTCACCTTCTCATTGCGCCGGCACTCGTCCCAGGCCGAGCCGCCGAAGAATCGTAAGGCGCGATACATCACCGTGCGCTTCCAGAGCGGGACGCCGAGCCGCTCCATGTGGCCGAGGAAAACCCGGTCCGCTTCGGCGCGCGTGACTTTGCCGGTGAAGTAGAGATAGTCGTGCACGACGGCGGCCGGGGAATAGCGCCCCCACGGCGGCACGATGCGCCAGAAGAAGCGCGGCACCGAGGCGAAGTCGGTCTCGAACCCCCGCGGCACGTCGATGACGCGCCCGTCGAGCTCGTGCAGCCGCACACGGAAGGGGTAGAGCAGTCGCGCCCGGAGGCCGTCCTCCAGGATCTCGACCCGCAGCGGCCCGCTGAGGCTGATGCCGTGCTCGTCCTCAGGGATGCGCAGCTCGGGGCGCTCCAGCGAGAGCAGCTGCGCCCCGTGACGCTGCCACTTGGTCACTGCCGGATCGGAGAGGCACTGATTGTTCATTTGCGCCACCTCGCCCGCCCGGTCGTCCGCACGTCCAGATGCACCCAGCTGGGATAAATGCCGATGCCGCCATCGCGGAACACGTCGATCGTCTCCGCCAGCGCCGCCAGTCGCTCCGCGCTCCAACCGGCCGGCACACGCACGTCGGCGCCCATGCCGAAGATGTGTTGGCTGTCCCTTGAACCGCCGACTGCGCCGTTGTGCCGGATGCAGCGGAAGCCGCTCGAAATGCTAAGCGAGACGCCTGCCTTGTCGCGCAGCTCCTGCAACCCAGCCACCAGCGCGGGATGAACCGGCGTGCTGCCGCCGCAACAGTTCTTGCCGCGACAGGCGAACTCGCTCCGGCTGAAATTCTTCGACAGATCGCCCATTGATCAACCTCCCGTCACCGCGCCGGTGTTGGCGTCGATCGTGACCATGGCCGGCGGGGCCTCGGCGGGGTTGGCCTCGCGGTCGTTCAGCCGGCCGGCCGCCGCGGCCGACTTGTCCCCGGCGCCCTTGCCGAGCGCGTTGCGCTTGAGCTTGAGTTCGCAGCTATAGCTCGAGCCGTCGATGACGTGCCGGACCGAGTGGCAGTAATAGACGCCTGAGAACTTGAGCCCGACCCCTTTGAGCTCGATGTTCTGCTTGGCCTGCAGCGAGGGGATGCCGATCGTCAGCGCCGTGGCCTCGACTTGGCGCAGCTCGGCATCCTTATACCGTCCCTCGGCCAGGTCACGCGCCGGCTCGCGGTCCGGTTCCTCGTCAAAACCCTCGGCCCGGTCGAAGCAAGGCACCACCCGGCCGGTCTCCTGCTCCTTGTAGGTGCCCTCGCCGGTGTTGCCATCGACCAGGTAGGTCTTGGCTCCGAGCGAGGTCCGATCGCCGGCCGATTCATTGTTGGCCTCGTGCTGGGTCGCCTCTTTCCGGCGCGGATCGACCCCGACGGCCCGCGTCTCGGTCCCCGCTCCCTTGGCTCCCTGCGACTGCGTGGATGGCCGGAACGAGCGCAGCAGCCCGCGCCGGTGGGTGAAGTATTCGAGCGCCAGCGCGGGCGCCTGCTCCAGGTCGCGGGGGTGGAAATGCAGCTCGTCGTCCTGCACGTAGAACACATAGCCCGCCACGCCGTCGCCTTCGCTGGCGCAGGCCTTGGCCGCCAGTTCCTGCAGGAAGTGCGCGTCCGACATGTTGCTCTGGGTCACGCGCAAGTGCCGGCCCCGGGTCGGCGTCACCCTGGGCGTGAGCCCGTTGGTTGCGGCGATCGCCCCGGCAATTTCCGAATAAAGGATCCCCGGCGGCGGCATGCTCCAGACCTTCTGGTTCTCCTTGCCCGCCAGTTTGAAGCCCTTGTCATAGGCTTTGATGCGGATGCTCGGCTCGCCGCCCTCGGGGAAGTCGTAGTCGATCTCCTTGATGACAGCCTTCTTGCGCGGCGACAGCTCGCCGACGTAGCCGAACCGCGCGACGATCTCGTTGCCCTCCTGGAACAGCGGGTCATCGACGAACTGGAGGATGCGGTTGGTCACGCACAGCTCGAGCACGTCCATCTCGCGCTCGTTATCGGTGAACGAGAAGGCCGTGATCTCCTGCGTGATATCCTTCGAGAGCGCCTGGCCCTCGATCTGGATCAGGAAGGTGGGCTTGAAAGTGTCGAGTGCCATCCGGTATCTCCCAGCGGCGCATCGAGCGCCTACTGGTTACTTACCGCGAAGGGGCGGAAAGTGTCGGGTGGGAGGCTGGAAAATGAGCTTGTTCGTGTGAACAATCACGGCTTCGTCCTCCTGGTTGAGCGGGAAGTAGACGGCCGTGTCGCGGATCAGGATGCCGGTCGAGTTGCATGCGGCTCCCTAGAGGCACGAGAATGCCTGTCGAAGGCCTACAACTAAAATGCATGCGCTTGACTAAAATATTCCATTTGGCCATGGTTATTTGCCGGGCGGCTATGTTCCGGTGCAGCAGTTTCTTCAAAGCGAAGAGAAGGAGTGAAAGGATGAAAGCATATACTGGTCATGAGTGTGAATACAGGCGAATGCGCCAAAAAGGCATTGGAGCTTGGGATCTGCGCGACAAACAGCAGGTAATTGATCCAAATGATCGGCTTTTCATGAATGATGTATTGTCTCAGGATTGGGCTCCGCGCAGTGGAAAGGCTTTAGAATTGGGCTGCGGAACAGGACCAATCCTTCGCTGGTTGGGTGAGAAAGGATTTGTTGGCGTTGGACTTGACGTCAGCCCAACAGCCATCGAGATGGCAAGAGAACAGTCCTGTGGCTTGGCCATTGATTTCCAGGTGTGTGATCTGTGCCATGACCAATGGTCCGGAATCGCTGCTGTCGACTTATGTGTCGATGGCCATCTCATGCACTGCATCTACGATGCTGACGACCGGCACCACATATTGAAGATGGTCTCCAACGTTTTATCAATTGATGGGGTTTTTGTTCTGATGAGCATGTGCGCGCCAGTTGATGAAACAGCGTTCAAACAAATCTTCAATGAGCAACTCTTGCTGGACGAGGTTATACACTTTCCAATCGATTCTCCTGAGCGTTTTGAGGATGCTCGTCTTATTGGCCGCAAGCACTACATTCCGACACGACGAATCTCCCATTGGCACACCTTAATTGCGGAAATTGAGCAGGCAGGGTTACAGCCGCTTCTGATTCGATTCATGCTTGCAACATCAAAAGACCCAGTCAGCTATATTAATGTTGCGGCCAAAAGAATTCATTAGGGCGATGTCGCCTTCAAATGCAGGAATTCAACTATGCATGTTCATGAGATGCGGACTAACTATAAGTCAGCCGCATCTGCACATGCTCCACGGATGGGATCCGCAGGACGGCTCCGACCTCCAGGTCGAGCGGGCAGTAGAGCCCGTTGTAGTCGGCGATGATCCACCAGAGGCGGGCGTCTCCGAGGTAACGGTGGGCGAGTTGGTCGAGGCGCTCCTCGCCGGTGACGGTGTGGAAGCGGTCGTCGTGGCGGGGCGAGGTGTCGATCGGGCTGCGGGTGCCGAGGCTGTTGCCGGCCATGTCGCGGATCAGGATGCCGCTTGCGTAGCGCGAGTTCTTGCCGATCATAGCCGCACCTCCGTGTAGTTCACCGATTCTTCCACGTATTCCTCGAGGACGATCTCCACCTCGGCCCGCTGCGGCAGCAGGGTCTCGTGGTCGAACATGTGGAAGTAGCGCGCCTTGACCTGGCGGACCACGCAGGTGACGCCGGGATAGAGCTCGCCGAAGATCAGCAGCACGCGGTGCGGGGCATTGCTCAGCATCGTGCCGGAGTGTTCGGGATAAAGCAGCGAGCGCAGCCAATGGACCTTCTGCTTGACCGGCCCCTTGAACAGCTCGAGCTTGAACACGATCCGACGCGGCTCGCCCGCGACATACTGGTAGCGCGGGTGGCTCATGCCGGGGATTTTGATCGTGGCATAGGCCGCCGACTTATCGTCACCGATGTCATTGGGGTTGTGCTGGAACTCCAGCCGCTCGCCGGTGGCGACGTCGACGAGATAGCCCTTGATCTCCTTACGGTCCCAGTTCATTGCTACAGAGTCTCGTAGTTTCTGACACGCTGCTCGCGCATGTCTTTGTAGACGGCTTCGGCGATGCGCCGCCCGTCTAGAGTTGTCGTCACCGTCACCTCGATCGGCCGCTCGGCGAGGGTGTCCAGTTTGGACATGAGCGCTTCCAGCAATGGCCGGATCACGTCTTCAGGCTCGCCGGCGGTCTGCCCTGCCGGAGGTTGCGGCTCCCGGAGCAGAGTCAATCGCTCATTGGGAGCGGCCGGTTGTTGAAAGGCAGCCATGCGAGCCGGTTCGGGGAATGCGGCAGGCTCCGCGGGCAACTCGACCGCAGGGATGGTCGGTTCGCCCACGACCAGCGATGCCGGTATGGTGACGGCCTCGAGCGTGGGGGGATTGACCGCCAGATGAACCGAAGCAGCAAGCGGGCCCAGCGGAGCAACTGTGGGCGTGATGCTCACGCTATCCAGCAGGGGCGGCTCGATCTGAGTCGCCACGCTTAACGACAGATCCTGCGGCAGGTTGGCCGCGAGCTTGCCCTTCAGCGGGATGTTCAGGCTCTCGGGGACTGCGTATTGCAGTCGGCCGAGGATATCGGTAGTCATCCCCGCCGGCAGCACCGGATTGATCATGCCAGCGACTGGCATCGGCGCTGGGGGTGGCATCATGGCGCCAGGCATGGCTGGCAGCTCACCCGCAACTCCCGTCATGATCGTCTGCAACGGGTAGACTGCCGCGGGCGTGGCGATCTGATTGACCACCGCCGCTGGCTCGGGCAGGGCGGCTGCCAGCACCGGGGTCAGCAGCAAGGTGGCGCTCAGGATCCTGGGCACCAGCTGCATGTCGAGTTTAGGCGTGAGATTGAGGATCCCATCCAGCACCCGCTGAGCAAGCGGCGGCGGCGGAAGCCCGGCAGATTCGACTGCCATCGGCACGTTCATGCCGGGAATATGCTCCTGCATCGCCTGCACACCGCGCGCCACGGCAGCTTTGGTTCCGGCCCACCAGCCTTCATTCGGCCCCTGCGCGCCGATTTCGAGCGAGGCATTCAAATGCGGCATGACAAGCCCACCAGCGAGCTCTCGCATCGCCGACGCTGCTTGCTGCGCCCGATCATTCACACCGCCCCAGAGGCTCTGCAGGCCACCCATGGCGCCGGCGAACACCATGCGCGGGAGCTCGGCTGCCCCGCTCATGCCCTCGGCGAAAGTGCGGAGCATGGCCGCGCCCGAGGCGGTCAGATTCGAGAGCGGGCCCTCACGCGCATCGGAGAAGGGCAGCAGGTCGCGGATCCCCCCCACCGCATCCTTCACCTTCTGGTAAGGGTAAGCTGCGGCCGCAACGATGCCATCACCCAGCGTCGTCATGAGGTGCTTGCCCGCCTCAAAGAAGATCGTGTCGCCGGCGAACAGGTCGCGGATCCCAGCCAGCATCTCCTGCAGGGTCGCGATGATCGGCAGGCCGAAGATCGCTTCGGTGATCTGCGTGGCGGCCGAGATGAAGAAATCACCGATCGTGCCGAAGGTATCGCGGATGAAACCCCAGACCGTGCCGACCACATCCCTGGCCCAGCGGAAGGGGGTGATCAGGAACTCGAGGACAGCGCCCCCGATGGCTCGCAGGCCGTTCAATAGCGACAGGTCGCCCATCAGGATCCGCCACACGGAATAGATGATGCTACCGGCGGCGACGAAGGCCTGGCCGAGCATCCGGACCGGCAGGAGGAACCGGGTCACAAACCTTGTCGCGAGGATCAACGAGCCGACGATGACTTTGCCGGCCCAAGTCGCGGCGCCGACCACCAGCGCCAGCGTCCGGATTACCAAGCCTAGCGGGATCACCACCAGGCGGATGATGATGGCACCCAGTTGGGCCACCACGCCCAGCACCATGCCGATGCCCTTGCCGAAATTCTGGAAGGCCGACCCATCCGCGGCCGTCGAGACCAGGCCGAGGACCTCGAGCAGCGGAAAGAATGCTTTTAGCAGCATGCCGAAAGCGCCCATCAGCGACCGGGCGGCCGGCTCGAGGATCGCGCGTATGCTGCCGAAGGCCAGCGAGAACGCCTCGCCCATTCCGGCGAGGAACTCCCGCACGCGGTGGTAAACGCGAAAGACCGTCACGACGAAGCCCAGCAGCCCCGCCGACTCAAGGTTCCGGGCCAGCTCCGCCGACATCTGCCCCACGCCACCGCTGAGGGAGCCGACCAGCGCCCGGATGCCCTGGAACACGAGCGAGACGCGGGTCCAGAGGCCCGTGACCACATCCCGGATCCCGCCGAAGTTCGAAGTCCAGGCGCTGCGCAGCAGGTAGACCGACGCGAGGATGCCCCCGATCGCCAGCGTCACCGGCCAGAACCCGGCCGCAATGGCCGCTCCCAGGCCGGCCGCCGTCGTGCCGATCGCCGCAATACCCGCCGTGAATGCCGGCGCCGCCAGCCCGATCAGGCCAATCGCCGACATGACCGCGCCGGCGGAGACGAGCACCGCGCCCAGCGCCCCGGCAAACGTCAAAGCCGCCCGCGTCACGCCGGGAATGCTCCGGGCGACATTCTGGAGGGCAAGGACCATCAGGGAAAGCCCCTCGAAAATCGGCGCTACGACCGGCAGCAGGGTCCGCCCCAAAATCTCCGAGAGGTTCGCGACTTGCTGGCGAAGCAGGAGCACCCGCACGCCGATGTCGAGGTTCATCGTCCGCGCCATCGCCTCGGTGACCGCCGTGCCGCCCTTCATCGCCTGGTGGATCGACGCGATGTTGCCCTCCAGCGTCTCCATGCCCGCCGACATCTGCAGCACGAACTTGAGCGCCTCGTCCGAGCCGAAGGCCTTCTTGAGCTCGACCTGCGCCGCGGCCTGAGAGAGGTCCGGGTAGAGGCTCTGGATCTCGCGCAGGATCTCGGGGGCGCTGCGCAGCCGGCCCGCTGAGTCGGTGAACGCGAGCCCCAGCTCCTTGCCCGCCTCGGCCGCCTTCATCATGAACGATTTGTAGAGCGTGCCCGCCTCGGCGCCGGGCATCGTGGTCTGGAGCTGGCCGAGCACCGCGAGCTGTTCCTGCAGGGGGATGTTGGCTGACGCCGCGACCGCGCCGATCCCCTTGATGGCGTCGGCCATCTGCTGGCCGTTGGTTTTGAAGGAGGCGACCGTCTGCGCCATCGCGCCCGAGAAAGCCGTCGCCCACTCCATGTCGGTCATGTCCTGCATGAGCGGCTTGAAGATGCCGTAGCCGGTCGTGAAGGTGCCGACCATCTCCTGGGTGGTCGCCTTGGTCGCCTTGGCCGTCAGCGCCGCCATCGAGGTGAAGACGCCGACGGCCTCGTCGGAGAGGCTCGACAGCGCCGACTTGACGTCATAGGTCGCGCCGATGAACTCGGCCTTGCGCGTGCCGGCCCACTGGTTGGTGAAGGATTCGGCGGCGTCCTCGATCGCGCGCAGGTCGCGCACCCCGACCGAGGCCAGCTCGCCAAGCGCCTTCTGGCTGGCGGCGGTTGAGGCGACCAGTCCGGCCGGGAGCGCCAGCGCGGCCAGCCCGGCGCCGATCAGCATCGTGCCCTTCTGAATGCGATCCAGGTTGCGCGTCATCCGTTCGCTGGCCAGCGCCACCGAGGCATCGAGCGACTGCATCGACGACTGGATGCGATGCGCATTGCGCGAGAACGCATCCTTCATCGAGACGACAACGCCGAGGCCGAGATCGTTCATTTGAAGCTATCCAGCGGACAGAGAGCGTTGTAAACTTCCAAATACTGATTGGAAGGATGGAGTTGGCATGAACATGAAAGTGGCGATTTCCAGTTTCTTCCTGCTCCTATTCGGTGGGCTCGGGTTAATCGTTTGGAACAATCACCTCACAAGATTCGACTCGGAGCGATGGAAAACGGCTGAATTGTATGGGGCCAGCAAGGCCCGGCAACGAATGGTTGAGGATCTGCTACAGAAGTTCCCCCTGAGCGGCATGAGTGAAGAAGAGGTGCATGAGCTTCTTGGACCGCAATCGGACCCGACGTATTTTAAGGCATACGATCTTCGTTATTGGTTGGGTCCAGAGCGTGGGCTCGGTGTTGACAGCGAATGGCTTGTTATTCGACTGAATGACGGTCGTGTAGCAGAGTATCGAATTGTCACTGATTGATTCCCTCATTTTTGGTGCTTCTCAAACTCCAGCTGCCGCTCGAGCGCCTCGACGAACTGGCGGCGCGTGGCGAGCGGTAGTGCCTTGACTTCCGTGTATCCCCAGTGCAGTCCGCCGTAGGCGAGGAAGAACGCGTCGGCTAGAAGCGAACCGCGGGGAACAAAAAAGCGGGTTCGGCCTCCAGCCGCGTGCGCAGCAGTGCGCCGCAACCCTCGCAGGCGACCTCAATGGCCGTATCGATCCCGGCATCCACTCGCGTCATCTCCTGGCGCAGGGCGTTGCGGTCGCGCAGCGACATCTCGGCCAGCGCCTTCTTGCTCGGCGGCTTGCCGTCCAGCTCGAGGATGCGGATCAGCATGGCCGAGCTGATGTTCGGCTCCTTGAGCGCCGCCAACCGCTTCTCCTTCTGGCCGTCGAGATAGCCGAAGCGCACGGTGCGGCCCGAGCTGGGCAGCACAAACTCGAACTCGCGCGCCTCGCCGAAGCTGGTCACCTCCAACTCGTCCAGGTTAATCGTCACATGGTTGGCCTCGCGGCAGGCGGGGTTCGTGCAGGTCAGCTCCAGGTTGACCTCGTCGCCAAGCGAGATCTGGCGCAGGCGCACGAGCGCAAACAGCCGGTCGCCCGAGAGCAGGTCCAGGATGTCCTGCATTGCCGGCGCCGCCTTCTCGCCGATGCGCAGGATGCAGTTCCTGAGCACCTGATTGACCGACTCGCCCTGGCGGATCAGCCGCTGGTTGGTCAGCAGTTCCTCCTCGGCGCCGGTCATCTCGCGCAGTTCGATCTCAAGCCCGCTGGGTAGCGTGAAAGTGTGCATCGTCGGCTCCTATGCCTTGGTCCAATATTGGAAGCAGATGGTCAGCTTCTCGATCGTGTTCTCGGTGTTGGCGCCTTCGAGCTCGTCATATTCGAGCGCCTTCACCCACGCCCCGTGCAGCGTCCACCGGCGGGTCTCGTTGCCGGCGCGGTCGTAGCGCACGATGTCGATGTCGCGCATGTAGTCGTCGGGCAGGCCGCCGGTGACGGCGTTCACGTCGACCTCCTTGCGCACCCACTCGATCGCCGCCTGGTCGGAGCCATCCTGCAGGATGCCCTTCTCCAGCGTGATGTCCTCGAACTTGACCCGGCCGGCGACCTTCTGGTCGAACATCGAGCCGGCCGGGGCGAAGGCCACCTCCTCGAACTCGGTCTTGGGCTCCTGGCCCTTGTGGAACAGCGCCACATCGAAGCCATTGACCTCGATCGCGAACTGCCAGTTCTGGTAAAGGCTCTTGGGCATGTTGCCGCTGCGCATGGTTCAGTTCTCCTTTAGGCCCCGAAGATCTCGGTGAAGTTGGCGCCGGTGGCCGTCAGCACGAAGTTGAGTTCGGCGAATTCGGCGGTCTTGGTCGGCTTGACGAACACGCGGCAGACCAGCTCGTTGCGGTCGATGACGACGGGGGTGTTGGTATCCTCGTCGCACTGGACGGCATAGTCATAGAGCCCGCCCTTTTCCTTGATCCCCTGCAGGAAGGGGCTGATCAGCCGCACGAGCGCCCGCCAGGTCTGCGGGTTGTTCGGCTCGAAGACGACGAATCGCGACGATTTGGCGATTGCCTCCTCCATGAAGATCATCAGCCGGCGCACGTTGATCCGGTCGAGCGCCGACGGCTGCGCCTGCAGGGTGCGCTGGCCCCAGATGTTCACACCGGTATCGGGGAAGACGGCGATGACATTGACGCCTTCGGGGTAGAGCACGTCGCGCTCGGCGCGGCTGGTCTTGTAGCCGACCGACAGCGCACCGAAGACACGTCCCCGGTCGATGCCGGCGGGGGCGTGCCAAACGGCGGTCTTGCGGTCGCTGCGGGCGAAACAGCCGGCGACGGCGCCGCAGGGCGGGATCAGTTTCTTCTGGCTCGTCATCGGGTCGCTGATTTCGAGCCACGGGTAATAGAGCGCGGCGTAGGAGGAGTTGAAGGCCGCATGGCTGTACATCCCCTGGCCCTTACGGAAGTCGACCGCCTCGAGCGGCTCGAGCAGGACCGGCGTGTCGGCGATCAGCATCAGGTCCTGGCGCTGCTCGCAGTAGGCGATCGCCGCGGCAAAGACCGGCGCCGAGGTCACCCCCGGCACCATCAGCATGTTCACCGCCTCGACCTCATCGAAAGCATAGATGCCGGTATGCTGCGAGGGGTCGCCGATGTAGTCGGCATCGGTCAGCGTATCGAGGCCATTGTCGCCGCCCGCGAGCAGGTAATGGCCGACCGCGGGACGATCCGAAGCCGGGCCGGAGGTGGCGGACAGGTCATGGACGGTGATGTATCTGGACTTCTCGTTGACCAGCAACTCGACATGGTTAGGCCGGGCCTCGTCCATCGACAGGTCCTTGAAGACCTCGACCGGATTGCCCTTGTAACGGATCACGAGGTTGAACGCACCGGCGGGGTCAAGAGAGCCGTTCTCAACCCGGATGGAGATGCCGTCGCCCCAGGCGCCCTCGTCGATGGCGTCGATGCGTAGGGTATCCACCGGCACAGTCCCGCCAGTCAGGTTCGCCTGCGGCGCCGGCTGGACGATGCCCGTGTCAGCCGAAGCGCCGGTAATCAGCGGCGAGGCCTGCGCGTGGCTCGCGATGGCCGTGAGCACATCCGCCACCAGACTCGCCGGATTGCCCGAGGCATCGGTCGCCAGGTTGATCGTGATGGCGCTGCCGGTCACCGAGATCGTGAGGGCCGAGTCCGTGCCGGCCGCGACGAGCACGATCGACAGCGCATTGCCGCCCGTGCCGCCTTCGCGAGCGGCCCAGCGGATTTCATCCGTGCCCGCCGTTCCGGTCGTCAGCATCGCTGCCACGCCACGCCCCTCGATCGTGGCCGAGGATTTGACGGCCGCGAGTGTCGCGCGGTCGGTCGGGTCGCTGATGTGAGCCACGCGGTTGACGTAGAGGATCTGGCCGCCATTGTCGAAGAAGGCGCGCGCGGCGTAGGCCAGGTAGCCGTCGGCGATGTAGCCGCCATACTTGCCCAGAAACTGTTCCCAGCTCGTGACCAGCTGCGCCTTGCCCACCGGCCCGCGCTCGGCAACGCCGACCATTGCGGCTGCTGCGGTCGAGATCTGCTTCACGTAGAAGCTGAAGTCGGTTTCGCGGACGTAGACGCCCGGCGAGAGATAATTGGGCATGATCAGTTCCTTCCTTTACGGGTGCGCCCGGCCGTGGGCTTCGCCTGGGTCTCAGCAGTCAGTTGGGGGGTGGCGCCGTTCAGCTCCGTCAGGATCACCAGGCCGCGTTTGCGTGCCCGATCCAGCTCCGGCGACACCTGGTCGTCGGCAATGACCCGGCGCTGGCGCGGCCCGAGGTGCAGGTTTTCACCTCCACCCTTCAAGTGGAAGGTCAGCGGCTGAAACAGCAGATTGCGAACTTCAATCATCGACCTGGTTCTCCTTCATGTGGCTCGAAAGTTCTCGTTTCCCGCTGCGGGGTGTGAAACTCGAAGGTGCGGTCGCGGATGAGCTTGCCGTGGTGGATCTGGCCGTCATATACGGGGCAATCTTCCACCCGCGCCCGCCCCGATGCCTGGCGCAGATTCGACAGGTTGACCCGCCGCAGTCCCCCGACGGGGATTAGCTCGGTCAGGTTGAGCGAGCCCACGTCACCGATGGCGATCGCCGGGTGCGCCTGGTAAAGCCGCGCGACGGCCTCCTGCAAAGCCAAAAGCTCGAGCTGGCTGGCGGTGGTCACGATGATATCGAAGTCGAGGTGATACAGCCGCGGCGCCTTGCTCTCGGCGTAAGTTAGCCCCGGCAGGTCCTTCTCGACATATCGCGTCAGCGACCGCCGCCGCCCGTTCTCAGTCAGAGTCGGCCCCTGCAGGAGTAAGCTGGGTGTGGCTTTGACCTCAAACACATCGTCCGCCGCGATGAGCTGGGCATTCTCGTGCACCTCCCGCTTGAAGAGCCGGACCAGTTCCTCGGCAGCTGAAAGAATCACACCCAATCCCGCGCCCTCCACGGCAGCTACTGGTTACATACCGGAAGAAAGGGAAAAGTGTCGGGTAAAAGAAGCATTTTATGATGGTCTGAATGCGGGGCCAGTTTCTCGTAAGTCCCGGCAGCGCTTCGCGATTGTTTTCGTGGTCGGCACTGTATAGATTGGAGTGAAAAGCGAACCCCTGGAGTTTACATGCCATGACCGAGTCTAAACCTACGAGACACATCGACCGTATTTACGAGCGCATCGATTCAAAGGGATTAGAATCGCTGACGATCAGCGAGCGAGCCTCCTTCGGCCTCTATTGGTTCTTTTTGGAGACAAACAACGGAGGCTTAGACCAGTTTTTTTTTAATGACTCCGGGCAACTCGCAGTGGATGCACTTCACGGTTTGGAAATGGTCGGTGCTACAGCGACAGCTAGCATCCTCCGGCGTGCCATGGCTGTATTCCCTGACGGAATTGTGCCAGCCAGCCAAGCGCATCGCCGTAAGTTTATGTGTGATTTATTAACATCAGAGCAAGAGCAGTTATTGGATGATTTGACTAACGAGTTTTATGATTCCCCAGAGCCGGTTGCAGATTTACTCGAAGCCTATATTGCGCAGCATCCAGAGGAGTTTCCAACATGAAACATTCTCCGCGTCCATTAGCTAGCCCTCCAGTCGATGCAAATTAAATCAAATCATATATCCAAGGCGCGCAATGCGATTCGATAGTTCTCCAGAATCTCCTCGCGATACTTCTCCATCACCGGGTGAAGGAACGGGCGGGCGGGGATGATGATCGTGGCGCCGCTGGGGTGCTGGATGGTTGCCCCATACTCCATCACCGCTCCGATGTTCACCATTTCCTCGCCATCCTTGCTGACCGTCCCGCGCAAGAGACCGACGAACGCCTTGTCAGCCATGATCTTCTGCGTGATGGAGTTCACGAGGAACCCCGAGTCGATCAGCGCCTTGCTCGAGCCCTTGCGGTCCATCGTGCTCTGGGCCAGCTTGGCGAAAGGCTGATCCCCCGGCGCCTGTTTCTTGATCCCACGCTGGATCTCGCGGACCAGTAGCAGTGCGTTGAGAATCGTCGCCTGCTTGAGCGCCGCCGCCATGCGCAAGCCGAGCGTGCCGTCCAGCTTCGCCCGCGCCTTGTCCCAACTACCCGTTCGTCTGACCGCCATGGACCTTCACCAATCTGAGCGTCTTGTGTGTGAGGGCGCCGAACAGGCGCTCTTCCACAACCACCTGCACGCGGTAGATTTCGCCGTCGATCTCCAGCCGGTCCTGGGGCTTCACGTCGGCCTCGAATAGAGCCGAAGCCACGGCATCAATGTTGCCGGGCAAGCTGTCGGGCGGGGTGCGGTTCAGTTCGATGGGTATGGAGCCGACCGGTTCGAACGGCTCATCCTCATGCCCAAACAGCTTCTCGCCCGGTGCGACCCGAGAAAGCGCAGCCTGTTGGCCTGATGCCAGGATCAATTGGCGCACGTCGCCGATGATCCCAGCCTTCTCGCTCCCGCTCAGCAGGGTCATCGCTCCCGACTTCCTTGCTCGAAGACCACCGGCCGCACGTCGCCCGGATTGACGAAGTAGTTGTCCTCGCTGAGTGCCAGGTCCGGCCGGAGTCCGGCCAGCCGGGCCTTGTACTGCCCGCGCAGGTCGGCTTCCAGCTGTGCCCAGTGGCTGGCCTGCTTCGTCTTGTCGACCCGCTTGTCGCCGCTGGCGAAGGAGAACCCATTGGCCGTGACCGAGCGCATGACCTGGCAGGCATGGATCCGAGCCAGCAAGAGCAGGAGTTCACGCGGCTCGCCGGCCGGCTCCGGGGCGATCTCCCCGTCCTCTACTGCGATCGCCATATCCAGGTCGCGGGCGAGAAGGTAGGCGCTCTTGAGGAGACAACGCCGAAGTGTTGCCTCCTCAAAGAGCGCCCCATTTCCGTCACCCAGGTCCGCGCGCAACTCGGCCAGCAGGTCACTCAGCGCCACCCGTGAGCTCCTCGCGTTTCTTGATCAGGGCATCGAGCACCGACCGGCGCTTCTCCGACTCGATGACCGCCTTCACGTGTTCGGGATCATCCATCTCGGCGATGCTGGCGATTGCCTGCTGGGCCGTCAGCTTCGACAGGTCAGCCGATTCGAAGGGCTGCTGCGACTCCGCGGGCTCCGGTTCCGCCCGCACCCCGACCCGCGCCAGATGGCCGGAGGCCAACAGCCGCCCGACCTGCCTTGTCGGCTCATTGACCTCCGCCGTCTGGCCCGGGGTGAGACGCAGCCCGGCATCCGGAATCATCAGGATGCCGGGTCGGATGTTCTTGATCGTGATCATGATTCGGCCCTCCTTATCAGACGCCGGCGCCGAGCTTGATCTTGACGATGATGTCGGGCCGCGTGATTCCCTGGCCGAGCTCCGACCAGACGAGCCAGCCGGTCTTGAAGCGCGTCTTCTGCTCGATCGCCTCGGTCTTGACCGTCTCGCGGATCGGCATCTTGCCGATCTCCTCGTCGGGCAGCAGGATGATCTCGTCGAGCGGCATCGCCGAGGTCAGCAGGATCCCGCCGGTGCCGTAGTTCTTGATCACACCCTTGGCGCGCAGCTCGTGCCGGGTCTGCGGGTCCATGTCCCAGCCGCGCATGTCGTTGAACCGCCGGCCGCGCATGATGATGTATTTGACCGTCAGCTCCAGGTCCTCGATGATCGAGATCGCCTCGCCCAGCGCCGCATCGGTCAGGGTGTCGCCCGCAACCTCGACCACGTTGGCGGACGGCACCGCCGCCGAGATGATCGTCAGCGTCCGCTTGTCGATCTCCTTGCGGATTTCGTCGGCGGCGCCGGTCTGGATGTCGGTCAGCGTGCCGATGTTGCCGTGCTTGAGCACCGAGATGTCGACCATCGGCGCCGAGTGAATCCGGTGCGTCGGGAACTCGACCTCCTCCTTGCCGAGGTCCTGCTCGCGCGCGTCACCTTCGGTCGAGATCCAGTGCGCCTTGACCGTCGGCTTCTTCTGATAGATCGGCCGCTCGCCCTTGGGCAGCGTGTGCTTGGTCAGCAGCAGCGAGGAGATCTCCTTGCGCTTGATCTCCTGCTCGATCGGGGACGCGATGGCCGCCGCCAGCGCACGCATCCCCTCGGGCGACTCAAGCGCCTCGCTCATCAGCCGCGCCATCGTCTCCATGTACTGCTGGCTGTGGATGTTCACCTTCGTCTTCATGCTGAATCAGTCTCCTTTGCTTCAGATCAGCAGGCGGAACTTGAGGATCCCGCCGCTGACCGAGATGGCGCGGGCGATGATATGCTCGCCGGCGGCGATCGTCCCGCCTGTCAGTTTTCCGCCCGAGGAGACCTTGAGGTCATTGCCGGGCTGGATTGTCCCCTCGTAGACATCGGTTTCGTAGACGCCGCCGCCGCAGAGGATGCCCGGCAGGTCGCCGGCCTTGTAGTCCTTCACCAGCAGGCCGAAAGAGGGGACGGTCGGGTCGTCGTTGACCGCGAACAGGTCATTGCCGGCGATCTTGACGACCTGGCCCAGGGCGCCGTCGCCCTGCATGAAGCCGTCGCCATAGGCCAGCCCGCGGTGCGATGGGTTGATGTAAGCCATGGAGCTTGATCCTTTCGTTTACTCGGCCGCGGCGGCAGGCTCGCCGACGCGGTTGTGATAGGCGGCCATGAAGCCGTCGCGGAGCTGATCCTCGAGCGTCGCCTTGCGGTCGTCCACGTCGCGCGGGCGCAGGCCGGCATCGCTGCGCAGCGGCTCGTCGCAGGCCCGGGCGGCTTCCTTCCTCGGCTCCAGCTTGTCCTCGGCCTTGTCCGCCGGCTTGGCGTCCGCCTTGGTCCGGCCGGCCATGCGCTCATAGGCCGCCTCGGTAGCGGAGAAGGCCTCGTCCGACAGCCCGGCCAGCCGCTGGAATTCCTTCTCGCGGTCCTCCTCGCCGCCGAAATCGACGCCCTGCTTTTCAAGCCGGCGGATCAGCTTGCTCGCGCGGGCCTTGCTCGCCGCGGCCTGCTGCTGGCTTTCGAGCTCCTGGACGCGCTTCTGCAACTCGCTGACCTTGGCCTTGAGCTGCTTGTTTTCCTGCTCCAGCTCGGCGATCCGCTTCTGCTGTTCGCCGCCGCCGCCCTGGTCCGCCCCGGCCGGCTTTTTCGCCCCTTCCGCGGGCAGCTGGTCGGGCTTGTCCTTGTCTTCCATCGCAGAGTCTCCTTCCGATCGATTGATGTTCGTTTCCATTTGAGCCGCCACCTGAAGGATGCGCGCGTTCTCGTCGGCGCCCTTGCGGTCGAGCAGCCCCAGCCCGGTAAACGTGACGCCGTGCAGGATTTCATAGACCGGCTTGCCGCCGACCTCGCCGCCCTTCTGCTTGCGCAGGTGCGGGCAATACTCGTTCTTGCTCTTGACCCGCTTGCCGCAGATCGAGCATTCGCCCTCCTCGTAATCGCACTCCATCGAGACCTGGCTGATGATCCCCTTGCGCATCAGCTTGTGTGCCAAGCGGGCCTGCTCGCTCTCGTGGATATAGAGCTCGCCGACGCACTCGACGCGCGCGCCCCGCTCATCCTCCAGGTAGTCCGAGACGACGATCCCGCCGACGATATCCGCGAAATCCTGCGAGTGCTGCAGGTTCACCTTGCGGTTGATCGCGGTGGCATGGCGCGTCGACAGCTCCTCGGTGAGGAAGTGGTCGCCGTTCTTGTTCGTGCCGGCGCGGCAGAGGATGAACGAGAACTGGGGATCGCCGTCGGGTCCGGCCTGCATCGCCTCGGCCGCGAGCGGCGGAGGCTCCCGCAGGCAAACTTCCACGGGGATTGAGGTGTGAAAGTTGGCGGCGGCTTGCAGCGGGGTGGGGATGGTCACATCCGCCTTGGCGCCGGCTGCCTTGCGGCACACGAACAGCCGCTCCTTGGCATTGGAGGCCTCGCCGTGGCGCGCGGTGATGGCGTAATGATGGTCCTTGGACTTCATCCGGCTCTCGCGCCCCAGCGAGCCGATGATCCGCTTCATCTGCTCCTCGTTCGGAAAGGCATGGTCGCGATAGGAGATGAGCCAGTGCGGGATGTGCTTGGCCGCCGAGAGGAACCGCTGGAAGAATGCCTCGGAGTTGCTCCGCGTCACCGTCTCGTGACTGATCTCATAAGATTTGACCTTCGTGTCGGCCTTGATCGTCAGGCCCTTCCAGTAGGTCATCAGCCCCTCGACGAAGTGGTAGGACTTCTCGTAGTTCGTGGTCGAAAACTCGGTGGCGTAAGGCGGATCGAAATACACGAGGTCAGCTTTTACCCGCGGCAACAGCTCGTGCGTCTCCTCGCGGTGCGCCTTGCAGTCCTGGCCGTTGTCAAAGATCAGCGCATTGATGCGCTCGACGTTCTTGCACAGCCGTTCCTTGAACTCCTGCGGACTGTCCTGGCGCCCATGCTTGGAGGATGCGGAGAAATGCCCGAAGCCCCCATGCGCGCTCATGCAGGTCTTGCCGAGCGCGAATAGCGCGATGTCTTTTTTGTAGCCCGAGAACTTGTCGCAGTTGGCCCGAATTTGGTCGATCAGGCCATGCACGCCGCTGGCGAAGAAAAGCTCCTTGAAATGATCGCGGACGAAGCTTCCGGCCCGACCATTCTCGGCCAGCAGTTTGTCGATGTCCTCCGCGCTCAGCCGTTCCTTGCCGTTCTCGATGATCGCCCGCGCCGCGTGGTGGCAGTAATGGAGCCGGTCATTGGCATGGACCCGCAGCCCCTTGCTCTTGAACATGTAGGCCACGACCGCCGAGCCGGAGAAGGCGTCGAGCGCCGACTTCACGTCCTGCGGCGTATTGCGCCAGATCCAATCGATCAGCTTCTGCTTGGAGCCGATGTAGTTGGTGATGTATTTGGGCCGCTGATCGGGCGGAAGTTCGCCCTGTTCCTCGGCGCCGGCCTTGTCGGCTTCTTCATCGCTCGCCGCCTTGCCGGCCGCATCCGTGCCCAGCGTTTCCTCGCCGGCTTCCCCCGTGGCCGACATCGCCTCGGCGGCCAGATGAAACTCAGCCTCCGCTTCCAGCAGAAATTCGAGGCGCTCCCGATCGGTGGCAAACAGTTCCATGCGAATCTCCCGCAGCGGTAACCGGACGGCCCGCGCCATAACGGCGTGGGCGCGTCCTTCAGTGGTTACTTACCGGAAGAATCCGCAAACTGTCGGATCGCGAGTCAGTTTTTCCGTGGGAGACTGTAGGAACAGCACCTGCGGCACCGATCGGCACTGATGCAGGGGCGGGGCGAACGAAAAAGAGCGCCACATCCGATAAAAATGCTTGACAACTGCGGGGGGGGGTAGTCTATGGAACGAGTTAACTGGCTAGTTGTCGGCCTTTTCAGCCAAGAATCAGCAGTTTGTGAGGGGCAAGCGCCAGGCGGGTCGTGTCCGGCAGGAAAGCTTACTCCTGCTGTCGGCTGTTGAAACTCGCGTGTCCTGGGTCTGGTTCATGGGGCGAAGCATTCTGAACAAACTGATACCGCCTTCTGCGTCACATGTTGATGCTGTGGATACTCCTGCCTACGCGGAGGCTTGGCCAGAATCAGTCCCGCGCGCGAAGGCGAAGGCTGGATTTTCCTCGACTGGAGAGAGCCGGTCGACGGCGGCGCGGTCGCGGCCTACAAAATCCAACGCCGCGAGAGCCCCGAAGGCCCGTGGGCCGATGTCGGCATGGCCGTTGAAAGCGAAATCACCCTGTCGTCGCAAGAGCGCGGCAAGGAATGGGAATACCGCTTCCTCGCCGTCAACAAAGCCGGCGAAGGCGAACCGAGCAACACCGTCATGGCGGTGCTGTGACCCATGAATCATGGAGATAAGCCAATGCTGTCACGCATCAGAATCGCAATTGCTTTGGGATGCTGCATTCTCTATTGCCTCTCGTCATATGCCTTGCCTCCTGAAGTCCTGAGCCAGGTGAAGAAGACGAATCCTCTTGTAATCACTGATACGAACAGGGATGACATCTGGAAGCTGCGACCAGGCCCGAAGCAATTAATGAGCGAATATGTCATATTAAATACATCGTTCGATAAACTTGAATCCGAGATGGTCGAAGTGTTGCGCGAGTACGTGCGTAACGGTAGAGGAATATTGATCTCGGCACCATTGTCTGGAAATAGAGTATTTCCTGAGATTGAATTCACGGGGCGGAACTATAAAACAGAAGAAACAAAGAGTCATACCTGCGATAGCGATGCAAAAGAATCTTGGATGCGGAGCGGCCAGAGGAAATCCTATACCGTGTATGAGCCCCTGGGGTCTGCCAACAGGCATCCGTTAAATACCGCCATCAAAATAGTAGTCGTGTTTGATTCATACGCCGGGAAAGACCTTCACAATACAGTCGGATGGTACTATTGGGGTCCTTGGGATTTCTCCATCGAGAATAACCCTTCGGCCTTGCCAATACTGTTGCGTGAACGGAAAGGGGAAAATGTATGCTGTGCGGCAGCCTACAACTTCGGTGCCGGAAGAATACTTCTCATATCGGGCGAGATTGTGAATTTCCCATTGATCCAGAATAAGTATTCTGAGCATTTGTTTGACACTGAGAGATTCGCGGTTAACGTGGATCAATGGCTTGCTGGATTCCGCATTCCAGGATCAGCTTCAGGTGGCATAGATTCAGGCATCAACAAGGAGAAAACTCAGTACGATTCAGTAGTACTGAAAAATGGAGACAACATTTCGGGCCAAATCCAAAATGAGAGCCTAGAGATTAAGACATCCTATGCCAGCGTCTCTTTTCGTGTGAATGAAATATCGAAAATTACGGTTGAGGGAGGCGGTTCGAATACAGATGTGATAATTCTATCAAACGGCGATAGGCTTTCGGGAATGCTCCAAACACCGCTGATCAAGATCCTGATTCCTTCTGGCACAACCTTGGATATCGAGAAAGACAAGATCAAGGACTTGCTTGTCGTGCCTCGCTCTGGTTCCACAAACGGCGGCAATCCGGAGACGAAATAACGAAAGGAGAAGGGAAAATGGCAAAGATCGGCGAAAACAGCGACTTCAAGAGCGGCTCGAAGGACAACATCTTTCGGGACATCGAGAACACGCCCCTTCAAGAGCGGTTCAAGGTCGATCAGAACGGCAACCTCGGCTATCGCGTGGATATTCACGGCGTCGGCCACAAGAAAGTCGGCGGCCACTTGACACCGGACGATCTTGGCAAGACCAAATAGCGCCGGCACTGGGGGATAGGCAATATGCGATACTTCATCATTCTTGCAATCTCCATTGCATTGCCCATCTGGATAAACGCCGTTACTTCCCCCACGTTCTGGGCGTCGATTCCTGTGGGAAATAAGTATGTTGGAATGGTGAAGGTCGGTCTTGGCGTCGGAACATTCATTGTCCTCTCTGTATTGACATCAAGCAAAAAGGACTGATGTGCCGATGTCTGCGTTCTTGCTGAGCATCGTCCGCATCGGCATTTTTGCCAGTTGCTTTATGTTTGTCGGGTTTCTCTTCAATGACCTGCTTCACCTTTACCGGTTTCAGAAAGTCGGATGGTCTCAGGTCACGGGGCTTTGGGGGCAGCATCAATCCATTCGGCTGTCGTTCCTGCTTTGCCTTTGGGTGCTTGTGCCCTTGGTTATGAGCAAGTTCTTCGTCTCGGCCATGCGCTCGTGGCTTCCCGCCGTCATTCTGTTCCCGCTAATTCTCTTGGTGGCAAGTCAAGCGCCTGGGCGAAGCGTGCTCAAACTCATCTTCGACGTGCTTCTCATCGGGATGTTCCTCGGCTGGCTGCTCATCGATGCGTCTTACAGCAAGTTCCTCGTCTCCCCGCCCTCGGAGAAAGCCTTTCCGTTCGTCATCTCGGAACTGACGATGATCTTTCAGACCAGCCTTGCCATGCTGACGTTCGTCATCGCGACGTTCGGGTTCAGCTTCGCGCCGACCTACATCGAGAAATACTATACGCAGAATATCGGCCAACCGACGGTGTGGTGGTTCGCCGTCTTGACGATGTATCTGACCGTCGGCGTTCTGGCCTTCATCTGCCTTTACCCGTGGCTTATCGCCGTGAGTCTGCGATCAAAGTTGTGAGCATGCGAGATATGCGACTTCAGGATTTGCTCATCTCGTGGCAAGCAATGAAGATGACGCTCGCCGTCATTCCGGGTATCTGTCTTGTCGTGTGGGCTGGCTCCGTGGGCTGGTCGGGAAAACGGGCAAACCTTCGCGACCTGTGGACTATCTGGCGTGAGACGGACAAGGCGAAGCACGAAGGCTTGAAAGAATTCGCCCGCACCTTCGTTCCGGTCTTTCCTCTGTTTGGCTACCTGCTCCTGCTCATCATTCTTTTTATCATTCCTGCCGATACGCTCCTGCTTCTGGTCGTCAACCTGTGCGCCATGCCCGCCGCTGTCATGTCGTATCGGGAGGGGCGACGGGTGCGGCATTGGCGGAATAGCTCTACCGACTACCATCAATTCGATCTGCCGTGGCCGGCGCTTCTCAGAGTCTTGGGATTATGGCTTATCGTGTCCATTGTCGTTCTGATGGTCCTTCGGGTGATGGGTGTCTGGCATTCGGCATAGGTATCCTCATGTTGTTGGGCTGCTTTTCCTGCGGATAGTGTCGAGAGTAGTCGGACCACAGACTTCGAGGCTGGCGAAACGTTCTGTTTCGGCGGGTTCCGTAAAGGCGCCATCGTAAGACGTGCGGGACTGGCGGTGGTATTCGAGGAAATCGTCGGGCAGGCTGGTTGCGTCGTTTTCGACCAGGCGGTTGATGACCCAGTCGGCTTCCTCCTTTCGAGCCAGGACCTCCGGATCGCGGCTGTCCAGATAGAACATCTCGATATCGAGTCCCGGTCCGGGTCCTTGCACCCAGACGCCGATCGGCTCGTAAGCGGGCTGCCCGTCATTGCCTTCGCGTAAAATCATGTCGATCATGTAGCGCAGCTTCATTCCCATTCCTCCGCGATCCGCAGGTGCTCGGTCATGAGCCGCTCGTCGATCCGGGCGAACATCTCGGCATTTTCAGCCTTGTAGGCCTGCCACTGTTTCCAGTCGGCGGCATAATCGGGCTCAGAGATCGGCTCGATCAGCTCGACGTGCATCCGCCGGCCCAGGTCGTCGGTCAGATCCACGATCAACCAGCAGCCCTCCAGCCGATCACGCACGCGGACCTTCACGATCTTCACGGTGTGGGCATACTGCCAGCCGTTGTTGTAGCCGGCCGACTTCCAGAGCAGCCAGAAATCCGAGCCGGTATGCTCGCCCCTGGCGTCGAACTTGGGCGCCAGGCGCGTAACGATGAATGAATCGACCAGTTCCTCGAAGATACACTTGCCGTCCTCGCCGTAGAGCTCCATCCGGCTGCCGCGCTCGTTGAACAGCCTCAGCTCGGCCTGCAAACGCGCCTTTTCCTGCTCGATGAACTCCCGCATCATCCACTCCTCTAAAGAACAACATCCTCGACCTTGCGACCGTCGGGCAGGACCGTGATGCCTCGACTCGTGAAACTCTTCAAGACCTTCTCGCGCTCCGTCCGGCTGCCCGTCACGATGTAATCGAGATTGTCGAGCAGCGTGACCGAGTGTTTGAAGATCGTCTCGTTGCTCGACCGCTGGGCAAAGCGCTTCCAATCGGCCGGCGTGCTGCCGCGCCGGCTCGCCACATAATCATCCGTCACCCGCCCGTAGGCGTCGTGGTCATAGCTGACCGCATCCATCCGGCGCAGCAGGCCCTTCTTGAAGAAAAGCCCGGTCTCCGGCGGTCGGCCGTTCGGCAGCAGCTTCTTGATTCGGGTGAAGAAGTAGCTCGCCCCGCCCGAGTCCATGTCCTCCGCCGGCGACATGCCCCCGGGCGGCACACCGATCCGCATCTTCTCGATTGTACTGACCATCGTGCCATTATTCTCCAGCACCAGGTCGATGAAGGTGTCCATCCGAGCGCCACCCGTCAGGTCGTGATGGAGCGTGTATCCCTTCATCGTGCGCTCGAGCTCAGCCTCCGACAGGTCGAACCGGTATTGGTGCCGGTAGCCCCCCTTCAGCTTGCGGTCGAGAAAGCCCTGTTGATACTCCCCCTGCGGGTTGTAGCCGGGCTGCCGCGTGAGGTCCCGCACGCCAAGCCGCGACTGCCAGTAATCACGCAGCGTCTGGACCCGCTCGCTGACCGAAGCATCGCGCGCCTCCAGCCCCTTGAGCAGCTTCTGATAATCGTCGCTCTTGTCTGCCTTGGCCACATAAGCCATCTTGCGCAAATACATCCACTCGGCATGCTCGGGCAGCGCCGCCGCGGCGTTGACTCCCAGGCCCTCCAGCCGATCCATCGCCTTGGCTACGTCGTCGGCCGAGGCTCCCTTGGGGATCGTCACCTCCAACTCGCCCCGCTGGGCATAGTGATTCTCGCCTGACCACGGCCGGTAGCGCACCCGCGTCCCGTCCGGATAAACCGCCGTGTATTGCTCGCCGTTCTTCATCCGCCGCCCGCGGAACATCTGGTCGTTGGACGCGCTGTCGTCCTGGACGGTGATGACGCCCTTGTCGAGCGTGCGCAGCGTGTTCTCCACGCCCCCCTTGCGGACCTTGAACTCGGCCTCGGCCTTCTTCTGCGCGGCCTCCTGCTTGCGCAGGTATTGGGTCAGGTCGCCCTCGGTGCGCCGGCGCGCGGTGTGCGACTTCTCGATTTCCTCCAGCCAGGCCAGATACCCCTTGGCCATCTCGCGCACCTCAGGGTCGCCGCTCTGGGCGAGGTCCTTCAGCGCCTTGCGGTGCTTGACCGCCTTCTCGATTGAGCCGGCATTGTATTGCCCGTCCTGCTGGTGGTGATTGATCGTCTTGACCGCCCCCAGAATGTCTGAGTAAAAGCCATCCTCCTCGAGCGGCTGGCCGACCCGCTGCACCGCGCCGGTCAGGTCCCCTTTGCGCAGGCCGGCAAGCAGCTTGGCGTCGGCCTCGGGACGCAGCTTGAGCTTCACGACCGTGCGCTGCTGGCCCTGATGCCACTCGGTGAACACCAGCGCGTTCTGGTCCTCGATGTCGTCCAAATCGATCGGCAGCGTCTTACCCTGCCAACCGAGCGCCTCGGCCTCGCGCAGCATTGCCTCGTCTTCGAGGCTGAACCGCTTGTCCTTGCCGCGCGCCGGCAGCTTGCCAAACTGAAACTTCGGGTCCTGCAGAACGTCGCGGTAGTAGCCCTCGAAGTCGCGCCGAAGGTTGTGTTTGCGCTCCAGTGCCTGGTCACAGAAGTGGCGGATCTTGGTCTGGTCGCCGCCAAAGCGTCCCTCCGCATAAGGCCGCAGCAGGCTCAGGTAGTCCTGGTCCGAGACCTTCTCGACCTCCTCGATCGCCCGCAACGTCGACGATGGATCGAACTTGACCCGCCCCTCCCTGGCCGCACGGAAGACGGTGTTGTAATAAGGCTCCTGCTCGCCGCAGACCCGGTTGGGGTGGTAGTCGAGCGCCAGCCGGTCTTCGCCCAGGAACTTGAACGCCTGCCCCTTGTCGATGCCGTAAACATGGCCGTCACGCGCTCGGATGAACTGCTTGGAGTGGCCGTCATGGTTAGCCACAAGCCAGTCCAGCACGTGTTCGCGCTGGATCTGCTCGAGCTCGCTGGCCGTCAGGTTCTCGGGCAGGGTGCTACGGAAATCGAAGTCATCCTTAAGGTCTGTCCGCCACTTCTGGATCGATCCGACCCGGCCATTGAGGCGGATCGTCCGCACCTCGATCGCCTCGGGATCAATCAGCCGCCCGATCCGGTAAGCGGCCTCCTCACCGTGAGCGATGAACTCATCCGACTTCTTCCCGATCGGCTTGAACAGCCACTTGGCGCCGTCTTCGTCGGTCCAGAACTCCTTCTCATGCGCCCCGCCCACCTCAGCCTTGCCGGCCAGCCTGAACTTGGACGGCTGCCCCTTCTCGCGCCACGCCGCATCGACCGCATCAAACTCGGCCCCCTTCTTGACCGCCGGCTGCTGCGCGGGCGGCGTCTTCGGCTCCGGCTTGGCGGGTTTGGCCGGCTTTGCTAGCTTCTCGGGCGTCGGCTCGGGCGCGGCTCCCTTCTTCGCCCCCTTCTTGTATTTCTCCTGATGCGCCTTGTGGCCGGCATCGAGCTTGGCCTGAACCGCCGCCACCTTCGCCGGATCGCTCTCGCTGAAAAGCGCGATGAAGTCCTCCTTGCCGCCCCATTGCCAGTGCGAGACCTTCGCCTCCTTGGCCAGCTTCTTGAGGTCCGACGCCTTCATCTCGCCCAGCTGGTCGGCGAAGAGCTTCTTTTTTACCGCCAGCGTGTCGGCGAACCCGCCCAGCTCATCCTTCGAGACCAGCCCGCCCTCCGCGAACGACTGCTCGGCCTTCTTGACCGACGACAGGAACTGCTGGAAGTCTGCCGGATTGGCCGGCACGATCACCTCGGTCACGCTCTCCTGGATCTTGACCTTGGCCTTCTTCGCCGCCTCCTGCTGCGCTTCCTGCGCGACATTCTGGGCCATCTGCTGGCCGGCCTTCTTTTCGAGCGCCTGGACCAGTTGCTGCTTGTTCTTGAGCACACCGATGCCGTGTTTGGCCTTGGCCGCGGCCAGCTCTTTGCCGCTCAGGCCGCTGTGATTTACCCCCGGCTCAATCTTGTCCAGCAGCTCGATCGTGTCCTGCTTGGTCATGTTGAGCGAAAGGCCCTCGGCCTTGGCCATCTCCTTGAGCTGGCTGACCGGCATGGCGCCCAAGTCGGGCAGCGGTCCCGTGGCGGCCACCTGCTGAGCGGCCAGCTTTGCCTGTTGCAGCGCGGCCTGTTTCTGCGCCAGTAGGTCAATCAGCTCCTGCTTGCTGCGCAGCGCGCCGATCTTGTGCTGCTTGAGCTTGGCTTCGAGCGCCGCCCCGGCCAGGCCCGAGTGGTCAATTCCCGGCTCAACCTGGTCGAGCAGCGCAAGGTGTTCGGCCTTGGTCCGCGCCACCGAGACCCCGTTCTGCTTGGCCAGTTTCTTGACCTGCGCCGCCGTCAGCTGTTCCAGGTCGGCGGGCGTCCCCTTCTCAAAGGCCGTCTTGAGCGTGGCGGCTTCCTGCGCCTCGGCGTCGGCCATGCTTTCGAGCACATGCGGCGGCAGGAGGCAGGCGTCCGGGGCCTCGGCCGACTCCGCCGCCTGTGCTGACATCGCCCCGCTGCCGCAGATGTTCAGCGGCCGGGCGATCATGTTGGAACAGCGGCAATGAGGGTGCGCGGGTTGCTGGGGGAACTTGTCGATCGGAAAGGTCTTACCGTCGAGCCCACCGCAGACCGGGCACATCCGCTCGTCTTCCATTGCCAGCCATTCGAGCCGCTGGACGCCGACCTTGCCATGGAACTTCATCCGCCCCATGTTGTGCGCGCGCAGCACCTCGGTCCGGGCGATCATCTCCATGCGGTATTGCGCCTTGCTGAAGACGCGCGTGCCGGCCTGCCGGAAGGAATCCTTGTCGACGATGACCTCGCCCAGGTCGCGCACGATGTCGCCCGCGCCCTTGCCCGTGGTGATGCCCGAGAGGATCGTGCGCTTGATGCCATCGGCCAATTCGCGGTGCACGTCGCCGGCCAGCGTCAGGTTGTATTGGGTCATGAAGTCGAGCGCGTCGGTATCGACGATCTGGAAGACCTTGGTCGCCAGCTTGTCGATGCCCCCGGGCTTGAGATCGGCATAAAAGGGGAGCGCCGCGCCGGCCAACTCGCCGATCCCGTCGGCAATGCCGTGCTGGAAGGATTCCTTCGTGCTCCGGCGGAAGGCCAGCGTCTGCTCGCGCCTCAGGCGTTTCATCGCCTCGTCGATCTCGCCCTGCAGCTTTTCGAGCCCCTTAAGCGCCGCCAGCTTGTTCTCGGGCAGCGAGGCCGGGTCGCCATAATGCCGCAGGCTCGCCTTGACCTCGCCCTCAGCCTGCTTGAGCGCGCGGGTCAGTTCGGCGACCATCTGATCGCTGTAGCGATCCCGCGCCTTGAGGCTCCGGAGCGTCGCCGCCTGGATGCGCGCCTTGAGGTCGGACGGCATCAATCTGACTCCCGGCGATCCAGGAAGCGGCAGGCCGGCGCGTCGAACACACGCTCGCAGTCATGCACCCGGCAGCGGTTGGTCCCGCCCTCGAAATGCGAGCACTCGTCGCAGATCGCGCCGGCGACGCCCGCGGCCGTCATCGTCCCGGCCAATCGGCGGCCCGCTTCCGCCGCCGCGGGTTGGCTCTCTTCCTCGGGGATGCCCAGCATCTTGCGCGCCTGCGTGACACTCAGGATGCCGGCGATCACCATGTCGGTCACCGGCTTGACCTGGCGCTCGTCCATCAGGTCCACATGCCCGCGCTCGCCCTCACGGTTGGATGCCTCGATATCGGGGTCCAGGTCCATCTTGAGCTGGATGCTCGAGCGGCTGATCAGCTTGCGGTCGTAGAGCTCGATCAGCAGCTTCTTGAAATCGACCACATCGCTCGGGTCGAGGTCGTTGAAGATGAACTGCAGGCTCTTGTCCTCGTGCCCGTGCAGCGCCATCCAGTCGTTGAAGATCCAATCGAGCAGCTGGCGGGCGGCCTGCTTGATCTCGCGGATCATGACCATCATCTTTTGCATGCTGACCGAGGCGGTGGCGAAGTTCGGCCCGTCACCCGCCACCAGCGAGCGCGACAGCCCCAGCGCCACAACGATGTCTTCCTTGACCTCCTTGACCTTGTCCTCGACGTTGAGCACCGCGCCCTCGGCTCCGTGCGTCTCGACCGTCACGTAAAAGGGCGCCACCAGTCCGCTCTTGAGGTCCATTTGATTGATCATGTCGCGGACCTGCTCGAGCATCTTCTGGTCGGGCATGACCATCTTCTGGCCGAACGCGCCGCCGACCTTGATCAGCCGGAACGGCGTCGCCCAGCGCTTGGCGATCGCCCGCTCGGCCCGCCGGTAATCGCGCAGCAGCTCGATCGAGCCAAACGCCGGCAGCACCAGCGAGTTCCCACGCGGCGAGAAGGCCGGCGCGTCCCATTTGAGGTGGATGACCTGCTCGACCGGCAGATTGATCGACTCTCCGCCGCCGGCAGTCTCCGATACCTGCCGCGCCTCGATCAGCTCGCCCTCCGCATACTTGACCTTCACCGAGACCGGGTTGACGCAAACGACCTCCTCGATCTCCCTGCCGTCCTTGCCGCAGCGCTTGAAGCCGACCGCGTCGCCCTTGACCAGCAGTTGCAGGATCATGTCCTTGACGAACTGCGAGACCTTGAGCCGGTCGCGCACCTCGATCGCCGCCCACTTGAGGTCCTCGTCCTCGGCCGCGATCTTGATCTCGTCGCCCACGGCAAAGGTCCGCCACGAGTTGACGCAGTTTTTGACCAGCGGTTCCTCGAGGTAATACTCCCAGGCCCGCCGCGCCCGGTCCTCCCACGCGGCCGGTATCGCCTCGCCCGGGTTGAGCGAGCCGAAGGTTCCCGCGTCCAGCGCCGCCACTGTGGCCAACGTCTCAGGCGCATCGACCCGCGCAGAAAGGCCATCTGCGGCCTCCGCGACTTCATTTCGAGCATCCATGCGGCATCCTCCGGTAAAAGCCAACGTCGGCCCCGTCTGCGCCGCCTGTGGGGGGACGCGGGGGCCTTCAGTGGTTATTTACCGGAGGGAGCGGGAAACTGTCGGAAGGAGAGACAGACAGGCGTGATCGCTGGATTCAAGAAACTCTTGACTTATCATGAGCAACAATATGATTTTGCATTACGGATATGCGTGAAAAGGGGAAATTATTGCGATGTTTAAGTTCCTGGGCAGGAAAAGAACTCCCGATCAATTGAAGGTCGAGTTGAAATCGGCGCTGGCCTCACAGGATGACAAGGTGATAGCGAACATTCTGGATGAGGTTTTCCAAATGGCAGAGAACGATCCGGGGGCTGAAAACCTACTGGGTTGGGGTATCCTGAGCGCATGCGAGTTCAATATGCCCTGCACTAGCCAATACCTACCATTGTTCCTGCAGCGCTTCCCCTGGTCGCTGATGCCGGTGAAAGTGGAATATGCTGGCTACCTTGCCCAGACGGAGAAACATGATCTTGCCACGCACCTGGCTCGGGAGTATCTCCGGATCCTCAACGATGCCGGCCATTTGGCTCGTATCGGGCAGTTACCGATCCAGCGGTTGGGCGCCAGCAAAGCTTTTCTTATTATGACAGCGGCTTATACGCACGTGGGGGCACGGTCCTATAGTCGACGGATTTTGGAATGGGCTGGCAGCCTGCCCCTCGATGAGGGCTACGCGGTGCATTACAAGAATGAAATCGAGCGGCTGCGCCAGGAACTGCAAGATAACAGGAATAGTCAGATCGATGGCTTTTGGGAAACATTTTTTCAGTCCGGTGCCAACGCAGATAAGTTAATGCAGGCCTGCCAGAAAATGGATTGCGAGTTGCTGGCCCGCCGCGTTGAACTTATCGAGGGCAACATGCGTTTTCTGCCTGATTTTAAAGTCAATCGGGCCGAGATGCTCCTGTTGGTAGTGGATTTCAGGGATTCGGATGGCAAGGTCATACATGGCTTGAGCTGACCTCAGTAGCTTATGATTCAAATAAACACCGGCTCCGTCAGCACCGGCTTGAGCGAGACCACCTCCTCGCCGCCCTGATCCAGGTTCCCTTCCTCGCGGGCAAGCATCGCGCAGCGTACGGCGTCGATGATGTGGTCGTTGCCTTTGGAATAGATGATCTTGCCGTCGCGCAGGGTGTAGGTGTGCGTGATGAACTCGTCCTCAAGCTCCAGGTCCTCGGCCGGGAAGACCAGTTGGCGCCGCTGCAATGCCCCGTTGATCAGGCTCGTCATCAGCTCCTTGGTGCGCTTCTTGACCTCCTTGCCGTCGCGCACGGCCAGGCGCGTCATGCCGCCGAAGTCGTAGCCCTTGATCCGGCCTTCCATACCGAGCGCCTTGTACTTGTCCAGCGTCAGCAGTTCCTGCACGACGGCCATCCCGTTGCCGCCGTTGTCGACGCCGATCCCGACCGGCAGGAAATAGCGCTCGAGCAGCGCGATCGTCTGCGCGATGTGCGGGTAGGTAACGTGCTCCATGTGCACGCGCAGGACCAGCTTGAGCACCTTGCGCTCGCCGGCGTCGATCTCCTGAAAGACGACCAACTCGGTCGGGTCGTTGGTGTAGCCCAGGTCTCCGCCGATCCAGAACACACCGGTCTGCGGCATGAGGTTGAGCAGCAGTTCGAGCCGGTCGTGCGCGGCCTCCTCGTCATCGCAATCGCGCAGCTCCGAGTCGGTGATGACGACCTTCTGGTATTCGAGCAGGTCCTGGCGGCAGAGGTTGAACTGTTCCACGTTGAACGCGCCGTAGCTGGGCTTGCCATGTTCGCCGGCGACTTCGTGCTGCCAGCCCGAGGTGTCGCGCCCGCCATAGAACTCCAACAGTTCGCCCTCGCGCTCCTCGTTCCAATGCGGGTTGAGCCACGACGGCCAGCGGAAGACCCGGAACTGGTCCGACAGCGTCAGCCGGTAATAGGTTGTGTTGCGCAGCCCGTTGGGTGTCGAGTAAATGCGCAACGTGCCGCCGGCGTTGAGGCACTGGCGCAGCGCCTTCCAGGCCTTCTCCGTCAGCCAGGCCGCCTCGTCCACCCAGACCCGGTCCACGTGCAGCGAGCGGAAGGCATCGCCATAGGCGCCGGCCGGGCGGAAGTAGAGGATCGAGCCGTTGCTGAACTCCAGCCGGAAGTAGGGCTTGCGGTGGATCTTCGGCTTGCCATACTTGGTCTGCGCCACGCTGTTCATCAGGTCGGGGTTGGCGTCGAGCTGGAACTCGACCTCCTCGACGATCGTATCGAGATGCCCCTGGTGCGGCGCCGCGATCAGCCCCTGCCCGCCGCGGTGAACGAAGGCGTAGTGCAGGATCAGGGTAGTTAAGTTAATAGTTTTTCCCGCCGCTCGGCCATCAAGGTGGACGATGTTACGGTCTTCGGCCAGCAGGTCCTCGCGCTGATGCTGCCAATACTCGCGCGGCGAGCCGTCGCGGTTCTTGAGGTAAGCCTGCCCCCACAGCAGCGGGCTGCGCAGCGTCTCGATGATCCTACGTTCCTTTGCGTCCAGCCGCGCCATCAGCTCTGCCGTCCCCCCGCCGTCAGGCGTTTAAGATTTCTTTCCAATCCGCCCCTGAACCACTTGATCTGACCCGCCGGTCCAAGCGTGTATGTGCATGTCGCGGGCACCCCCCGCCCGCCGCAAGCGAACCCAGGGAGGCGCAACATGCGCAAGCGCGAGATCCAGATCGGCCAGGCATACCTGGTCAAGGTGTCGGGGGCGATCGTCCCCGTCCGCATCAGCAGTGAGCACCCGGCCGGCGGCTGGGTCGGCCAGAACCTCAAGACCCGGCGCGAGGTCCGCATCCGCACCGCCGGCCGGCTGCGCGCCCCGCTCGCCCCCAAGGAGGCCCGGCAATGAGCATGACCATCCACGAAGCCGCCCAGGCTTACCTGGGCCACTTGCGCGAGCAGGGCAAGAAGGAGCGCACGCTCTACACCTACGGCAAGGACTTCCAGATCATCGAGGGCTTCTTCGGCGGCGACAAGCCGCTGGCCTCGATCCGCACGCCGCAGGTTGGCAAGTTCTTCAAGTCCGACCAGCTGCTCAAGATGCCGAGTGGCCCGGATGGCATCCAGAAGCCGCGCGCCAAGCCGACGGTCGACAAAACCGTCCGGGTCTTCCGCATGTTCCTGGTCTGGGCCAAGCAGACCGGGCACCTCGCCGAGCTGCCCCTGCCCAAGGACACGCCGATGGGTCACAGCCGCAAGAAGGACGGGGCCGATGACGCCGCGTGAGGCGACCATCATCCAGCTGGCGGAAGGCCCGGCGCTGGGCGACCACGTCGAGGCCTTCTGCCGGCGGCTGCTGGCCAGCGGCCGGTCGAAGAACACGATCAGCGCGTATCGGCGCGACCTGCTGCTGGTCGCCCGCACGCTCGAAACGCTGCGCCCCGGCGTCGACCTCGCAGGCGTGACGCCGGGGCTGCTCGATGAGGCGCTGGCCTCGCCGGCCATCCTGCACACACGCGCGGGTGAGCGCTCGGCGGCCTCGCTGCACCGGCTCAAGGCCGCGGTGAAGGGCTTCTTCGGCTGGGCGACCGAGAGCGGGCTGCTCGCCGACAATCCCGCCCGCGGCCTGCGGCTCAAGCGCCTGGCGCGCAAGCCGCCCGTCTTCCTGACGCTCGCCGAGAAGCGCGCCTTGCTCAAGGAGCTCAAGGGCCGCACATCGGCGCGCGACCGCCGCGACCGGGTCATGATCGAGGTCCTGCTCGGCACCGGCATCCGGCTGGGCGAGCTGGTCGGGCTCGACGTGGACGACGTCGACCTCGACGCCAAGCACCTGCGGGTCAGGGTCAAGGGCGGGGCGCTGCAGGTCAAGTTCATCAAGTCAGACCTCCGCTCGCTGCTGCGCGGCTACCTGAATGAGCGCCGCCGCCAAGGCCCGCCCAGCTGCCAGGCGCTGTTCCTCTCCAACCGCGACGGCCGCATCTCCGACCGGCAGGTCGCCCACCGGCTCGGCCACTGGCTGCGCAAGGCCGGGATCAACAAGCCGCTCTCGCCCCACGGCCTGCGCCACACCTTCGCCACCCACCTCTACGAGGCCACCAGCGACCTGCTGGTCGTCCAGCGCGCCCTCGGCCACCGCGACATCTCCACCACCCAGATCTACACCCACCTGATCGACGGCCGACTCGAGGAAGCGCTCGAGCGGCTGTAGGGACTCGGCCGCTCCTTCATCACGCGCTCCCTCAGGGGCGCGTCTCCTTTGGTCCCGAGGGTGACGATAGTCACGACGACACCCGATGAAGCACACACCAGGCACAGGATGATTGCCGAGAGGGTGGAAGGATTGTTTGAGAAACCCTTCCAGCCCGCGCGGCGGGATCACGCATAAGGCGTATTCCCTGACATCCCAGCCTCCGGCCGTCTCCGTTTCGCCCCTGTTCATGCGGGTGAGCCAATCCGCCGCTGCGGTGTTACCCGTCATCTTTCTTGCGTTTTTTCGGCGCCGCCGGCTTTGCCGGCTGTTCCTCGCCGTCCGCATTCTCGTTCGACCGGCTGAGCAGGTCCGCCGCCCAGTCGGCCGGGGTGGTCTGCGGCGCCTTGGGCTGCTCGCCCTCGCGCGAGAGCTTGGTCGTTTTGACGTCCTTCATGTTCGCCCGGATCATCCCGTCGAGCTTCTGTGCCGCGTCGAGGTTGCCCTCGGCAATCGCCCGCATGTATTTGACCGTGTTGATCGCGATGAACTCGATCTGGATGAAATCGCTGGAGCGGTTGAACTCGAAGTCGGTGTAGAGCCGGTCGATGACATCGCGGAAAAGCAGGCGCTCCTCTTCGTCCAGGCACTTGTTGGCGAAGATGCCGTGCGTCATCGGGTTGAGGTTGCCCGCCTGGCCGCCAACTTTGCGCTGGGGCTTGGCCGTCCCTTCCCTGTGGCGCCAGCGCGTCAACTCCTCCGTTGCTCGTCGGTTCAGCTTCGCCATCTCAGGTCGCCAGGTGTGCAAGATCGCTCCCCCTCGCCGGGCTCCGGGGCGGGAGAGGCAAACCGCAAAAAATGAATACGTCCAAATCCGCCGGGCAACTCGTTCAAGCCCCCACTGGTTACTTACCGCGCCCGCCCTGAAACTGTCGGCACGGCTCCCGATTTTTCTGCCCGGGCGATCTGATTGACCCGCCGGACGGAGAGACCCGCGAGCCTGGCGATTTCGCGGGTCGGCACGCCCTGCTCGCGCAGATTGAGGATCAGCTGGCGCCGCTCGCGGAAGAAGGAGCCTGGGGCGGGGATGTAGAGCAGGCCTACGTGGTGCTTCTGGACCTCGGCCAGCAACTCGGGCGGCAGGAGCCCCTCGGCGTTGACGTAACCATTCTTCATGCGGGGCCGCCTTGTTTCATCGCTCGCGGCGGGAACATGTCGCTGTTGTAGAACCGCAGGGCGTGCCGATCGTGCGAGCGGGTGTGGATGAGCTCGATGTAGAGCTTAGTGACCGCGCCCAGTTCCTTGCCCGGCTCAAGGCAGCAGACGAGGCCGTAGTCCCGCCCGAGCGGATAGCGGAAGCGCCCGCGGTTCTGGTAGAGCTGCGCCTCGCGCCAGCCCTTGGCGAACGCCTCCTCGCGGATCGCATCGACCTGGCGAACAGCCTCAGGCGCGACCGGGGTGGAAAACGGCCAGTCGCCGGATGGCGGGTAGAGATAGGGCGCCGGCTGGCGGTTCGCCGGAGGCGCATAGCTGGCGGACTCGAAGGAGTGAATTGCGGCCTGCAGGGACTCGCGGCTGTAATGCTTGAGCGCCCAGGCCTGGAGCCCGTTGAACCGCTCGCGCAGCTCGTCCCAGGCAGCCTGCGGGAGTCGGCCGGACGCATGCTGGTGCTTGGCGGTCTCCATCCGGCGCCGGAGCCAGGCGAAGTAGGGCGGGTCGACCTTCCGGTAGCAGACGTCGCCGATGAAGATGTCCTGCGGGTAGTCCTCGGGCGAATCGGTCTGGCGCAGCTCGAGCGCGGTGGAGGCGAAGTAGAGCGCGGACGTTTGGGTCGGCGGCATGTCAGTTCCCCTGGAAGCATCCTCAAGGAATGCCTCCAAGAGTTATCTACCCGCCGGCGGCGAAAAGTGTCGGGGCGGCGCGGGGGATTTTTGAACGGGCGATCTTCCCCCGTCCACGCAACCCACGCAACCCACGCAATACCCCTATCTTCCTATAAATCGTAATATGAAATACCCCCTATCTCATATCAGGATCCTTGGAAGTTCTACCCATTGAGTGGGTTGCGTGGGTTGCGTGGGTCAAAATGAGGCAGGCAGACGCATCACATTGAAGATACATGCTTTACGCGAAATGGAGATCGGTGGGGCGTAAATCTTGTGATCGCGCCAGCTCGGTGGGCGGCGGCGGACCCAGACGGCGCAAGCAGATCGCCCCCTGACGCCGAACAGGCGCCAAGGGGCTCAAGAATCGGAAAATGATTGTGAGAGGAGATCGCGGGTCGAGTCAGAAAGGCAGGAGATCGTCTTCCTCCGGCGCGCTCGTCGGCACATTCCTCCCGGGCCCAAGCCGCCAGAAGGTGTAGCACTTGAGCGCCATGTGATCCGAATATTGCTGGCGCCACACCTGCTTGGTCCCGAGGACGATGTGGTAATCCTCGATTTCCAATTCACTGGCGCCTTTGAGGGCCCTGGACAATACAGCGCCCACCCGCCGTTTACCGGCATCCTCATTCCACTGGCGCAGGCCGGGCACGGGGATGTCATTCTCTTCGGCCAGCTCGTAGATCTCCGAGGCGATGAACTCCTGGCCCAGCTTGCCGAGCTCCTCGATGCGTGCCGCGATGGCGCGGATGAAGCCCTTGCCGGGGTCGCTCACGCGCTCACGGGCTTCCTCGTGGCCATCGAGCAGCGGCGCCGCCCCGAACAGGTTCTGCACGATCCAGTCCAGGCAACACGCCCAGTCGCGGAAGTCGTGCCGCGACTCCCGAGTGCGCGGCTTGCCGGCGGCCAACCAGGCCCGGACAACGGCGAACACGCAGCCGAGGTAGTAGGGCTGCTGGGCGCGCACGTGGGCCAGTAGGTCCCCCTCGGGATATTCGCGAAAGGCGGCCTCCTGCGGGCGTTTGCGGATGCGCACGATCGAGGAGCGATTGGCGAAGTCGCGCGTGGTCTCGAAGCCGTTGGACGAGACGAAGATGAAGAACCGCGTGGGATCGATCATCATCTCGCCCTTGTGCGGCACGCGCACCGGGAAGGCCCGCTCAGAGGTCATAAAGGCTTCAAGGTTGGGCGAGTCGAGCTTGCCGCGCAGGTTGTCCATCTGGATGAACGGGCGCCCCTCCGACAGCCGCGCCGACAGCGACTCGTCGAACGAACCGACGCCGCCCATCTGGCGCTGCGTAATGAGGCGCGGGGTCTCGTTGTAGATTGCCGCGATGACCTTCTGGCGGTAGGTCTTGCCCGACTGGCTGGCGTTGGCCTCGGCCACGTCGCAGGGCACGAGGCCCAGCATGCCGCCCAGCCGGAGCGCCGGCGTGATGAATGAGGCAAGTGCCCGGCTGCGATCGCCGGGGCAGACAAAATCGAAGTCCTCGAGCAGACCGGCGAGGGCTTGCGTGGCCTCCGCGAGCGGCACCTCGGGCGGCTTCTCGCCCGAGGCGATGAACCAGCCGGTCTTGGGGTCATAGCCCTTGCCCAGGATGCGCCCCTCGGGATCGATGAGCGGACAGCCGGAGATCCCGGCGATGGCCGGCAGGTCATGGCGCGCTTCGAGCGTTTCCATGAGCGCCCGCGCCGTGTCGCCGGGGCAGACCGTCGGCTTGAGGATCAGGCTGTCGTTGGGCCCGGCCCGGTAGACGACGACCTCGAAGTGCCGCTCGATGCGCGAGCGGAAGGCGTCCGCGTTCAGGATGCACAGGGCCGGCTCGCCATCCTGATTGGCGATCTCCACCATCTTGCCGCCGCGCTGAAAGCACACATGCTTGGGCGCCAGGACCGGGAACAGCATCCGCGCCGTGTCGCTGAGGCGCTCCCCGTGCGCCTCGTTGGGCAGGATCAGCGGCGTGAGGCCATTCTGGAACCGCGGCGCCCCCTTCTCATTGTCTCGGATGATGAACAGCGAGGCATCACGCACGAGCGCCGCCAGCGCCTCCCGGGGATTCTTCTCTCGGCGTAGGCGCTTGTCGAGGTCCAGGTCATCTGCCGGCGCGAACCGCACCGCGCAGCGAGCGTTGGCCAATGCCCGCCCCACTCGCTCCAGCCATTTGCGCCCATACTCGTCGGGGTCGGGGAACAGCACGACCTCTCGCCGGGCGAGAATCTTCTGGAGGGCTGAGATGGCCTTTCTGGGGACGCTACACCCAGGCGTCGCGACCACTGCGGCGAAACCCGCCGACAGAGCCGCACACGCATCCGCCTCGCCTTCGACCACCAGCACCGGCCCCTGCTCCGGCAAGGGCCAGGGACACAGCAGGGCACTCTCACTATCCTTGACCGCCAGCGCCTTGTTGCCGTTGGAAAAGGGCTTGCCGTCGCTTCGCCGCCGCCGAAACCCGACGACGGCTCCCGTGCCGTCCCGCAACGGAAAGAGCACCTCCCGCGGCGCCTGGGCGTTGCGGGACTCCGCGCCCAGGGCCCGAATGGCTTCAGGGCGCCAACCGCGCACCTGAGCCAGTTGCTCGATGGCATCGAGCGGAAAACCTTCGCCCGATACCGTCCCAGTGGGCGGAGAACCTCCGCCCGCCGTCATTGGGGTGGCCTGCTGTGGCCGATCGAGCAGAGCCTCGAGCGGGCGATTCAGCACGAACGCCACCGCCTCCTTGAACGTGCTGCCGCGGACCTTGCGAACCAGCGCGATCGGATCGAGATTCTCGCCGGTGCCGTAGTCAAAGAAGATGTTCTTGTCGCCGCCCAGCTGGCATGAGGGCTTGCGGTCTTCGCGAAACAGCGACGAGAACGCGGCCCCCTCGCGCACATCCGGCAGCCCCAGCCGCAGCCAGACGGAACGGACAGGGACCTGCCGCGCGCGCTGGATATGTTCATCCTTGATCCGTGCCATGGCTGAGGATCAACCTCTCGCCGCGGGCACAAGATCCTCGATCGCAAGCCAGCTTGACAACCGGGTCGAGCTGGCGATCCGCAACGACTGCGACAGGAACGTCTTGCGGCTGTCGACCTGCACCTTCTCGGCGCAGTTGCGCACGCCCCAGCGGTCGCCGAGGATGATCGCGGATTGCTTGGCGCGGGTGACGCCGGTGTAGAACAGGTTGCGGTGGTGCATGAACGAGTGCGACTTGTGGATCACAACAATGGCGCACGGGAACTCGCTGCCCTGGGCCTTGTGGATCGAGATCGCATAGGCCAGCTGAATGTCGCCGAGCCCCTCGTCCCCCTTCCGCAAAATGATCTCGTCCCCGTCGAAGCTGAACACATGCGCCCCGTCCGTCACTTCCTTCACGAACCCGACGGCGCCGTTCATCACGCCCAGGTCATAGTTGTTGCGCGTCTGGATCACCTTGTCGCCCTTGAGCAGCGGCGGCCGGCGGTTGGGCACGCGCGGCGGCACCTCGACGCCAAACAGCTTGCGCTGCACCAGCCGCTGGAGATCCTCGTTGAGCGCCTGCGTGCCGAGCTGGCCCTTGTGCGTCGGCGTCAGCACCTGCACGTCGCGCAGCAGGTCAAAGCCCAGCTTTTCCGCGAGGATGTTCTCGAACATCTCGCGCAGACACCCGCTCACGCCCGAGGGGTCGGTGAATTGATCGACCAGATACCAGTCGGCCCGGCCGTCGCTGCGTTTGCCAGCCGTCCGACGCACCTCGCCGGCCAAAATGGCGGTCGAGTTCTCCTTGAGCAGCCCCGCCTGGCGCACACAGCGGTCGAGAATCGTGGTTGGCACCGCCCGCGACTGCACAAGATCACGCAGCAGGTTGCCGGCGCCCACCGGCGGGAGCTGGTTGTGATCGCCCACCAGCACCACCGCGGTTCTCTCCAGCTCGATAGCCTCGAACAGGTGCCACGCCAGCGGGACATCGATCATCGAGACCTCGTCAACAATCAGCACGTCGGCATCGATCGGATCGTCGGCACCCTTGGCAAAGGCAGTCCCGTCGTAGCCCAGCAGGCGATGGATGGTGCCGGCCTCGCGTCCACTGGTCTCCTGCATGCGCTTGGCGGCCTTGCCGGTCGGCGCGGCGAGCACCACCTTGAGCCCGGCCGCCTCGCAGATCGCCGTGAGCGTCGCGATGGTGTAGGTCTTGCCCGTCCCCGCCCCGCCCGAGATCAGGCTGATGCGGCTGGTCAGCGCCACCATGACCGCCGCGCGCTGCTTTTCATTGAGCGGCTCGAGCTGTGGGAGCTCAGCAGTCCCGGCTTGGTTGATCAGCCCGGCGTGGGGGTTGCCGGCTCCCGCTTGAGCAAAGACGGCCGTCAGGTCGCTTTCCATCTGGTGGATGTATGGCAAGGCAATCACGAAGCGCCCGCCCAGGTCGGTGCACGCCAGACATTCATCCCGGACCAGCGCATCGAGCTCGGCCTCGATCCGCTCCCGGCTATCGAGGCAGTCCATGATGAGCAACAGGTTCGCCCGCTCGACCAGATCCTCCAGCTCGACCCAGCAGTCGCCCTGCCCGAGCGCCTCGTGGATACAATGGAGGATCCCGGCGCGGATGCGCGGCGCGTGTTCTTTTGATGTGCCCATCTGGCGCGCGATCTGGTCGATCTTCTTGAAGCCGATCTTCTTGATCTCGCGCATCAGGCGGTAGGGGTCATTCTGGAGGATCGCCAACGCGTTATTGCCCAGCTTGTCGACCAGCGTCGTCACCTGGTGGTGCGTCAGGCCGAAGGCCGAGAGCCAGGTCATCGTCGCGTTGAAATGCCGCGACCTGAGCCAGACTTCCCGCAGCTTCTCGATTGCCGGGAGCGGCACCCGCGCGGCCTGGGCCATCAGCTCCGGGGAGTCCAGCAGCGTGGCCTCGAAGTTCTCACCGAACGCCTCGGTGAGCTTCGCCGCCCGCATCGGCCCGATCCCCTTGACCTCGGGGTGGTTGGCGATGAACTGCGCCAGCCCCTCAGCCCCCGCGGGCATCTCGATCTCGACCCCCTCCACCTTGAACTGGCGCCCGTAGTCCGGATGCGTCTCCCAACTCCCGGCAAGCGCGATCTGCTGCCCCTCGATCGCGAATAGACTGCCGGCGAACGAATGCGACCGCCCATCCGCCCCCCGCAGCCGCCCCGCCGAAAACTTCGGCCCGGCATAGAAGACCTTTTCGATTGTGCCCCGCAATTTTTCCATGCTACGTTGCATCTGCTTTCCTCTCGGTTGTTTCCACGAGGCGACAGCGCCAACCCAGCGCCGGCCTCCACTTGTTACATACCGTGAGGATGGGAAAAGTGTCGGGTAGGAGCACAGCGTCTCATGCTCAAGTCCGCAGCCTCGAAGCCCCGCGAGAAGGCGAAGGCTGGGTCTTCCTCGACTGGAAGGAACCCGTGGACGGCGGCGCGGTCGCCGCGTACAAAATCCAGCGCCGCCTTCGCCCCGACGGCCCCTGGTCCGACGCCGGAATGGCCATCGAAAGCGAAATCACGCTCACCAATCAGGAGCGCGGCAAGGAATGGGAATACCGCTTCCTCGCCGTCAACAAAGCCGGCGAAGGCGAATCCAGCAACACCGTCATGGCGGTGTTGTAGGGATCATGGAATGGCGATTCATCGGCAAGTACCATCGTATACCAATAGTAGAACGCAACATGCTGGGAAAAATAAGGAGCAATTTCAAATGTGCAATGCCACCAATCATACAGTTGAAGATGCCCAAGGCCAGGCAGTCCGAGTAACCATCAACCATTCCCATTATCAAGCTGTCCAATACGACTTCTACATACCAGTCTCCATTTGGGATGCAACTCGCACACAGACATTCCTTGAGCGGCTATTGTCACTTCAATCAGGGGCAACTGTGTTCAACGGGCTGACTGGGGTTTGGCGGGGGGATCAGGAGGAGACGCGAATCTATCGCATGATTTTGCGTGCTGATCAATTCGATAGAAACAATATCCGGACAGCTTTTCAGAATGAAGTCGGGAGTTTGATGGCCGATTTGAGCGTGACATCATTGAGACAAGAGGCGGTCTTATTTACCGAAACAGCGATCGCTTTGAGTCTTTCTCAAGCGTAAATGAGAATACGAACAAGGGTCTGGATATGCGATGATGAGATACACACAAAAACGAACATGTTCTATTGTTAGATGGCTATGCGTATTCTTTGTGACTACCTGTGGGACGAATCAGATGGCATTTGGATCACAAACTGTAGTTACTCCAATCCAGCCTGTTGAAGATGGTCCCTTCAAAATAGTCACAATTTTGGGCAGTTCTTATTATCAAGTGCTCGATTTCAATGGTGAGCCTGCGCATTATATTTACTTTGACGTGCCTGATTCATTTGTTGTCTCTGGCCAGCCGCTTTTTGTGCAGGTTTTTTATCGAGAGTATGGCAATGGCTCACTTGGTTTGGAGTATGACAGCAGCCACAGTGAAGGCACGGCTTTGCAGCAAATATATTGGCCTTCCGAGGAATCGTACGGCACATTCTGCTCCAACGGGAGGGGCGAGCGGCAGGCGGTATTCATGGTTCAGAAACCCCGGTTTCAAGGCAACCAGAACGGCGGAGCAGATTGCCGCCTTTTCGGATTCTTTGGCCAAGAACGCCTAACCATTAGAAGCATGATCTTGTGGACAACTCCGCCGCCGTTTTTCTCCGAGAATTCTGTCAAGCCTTGGCTGCAAGAATACTCTGGCCCAACGCGTAATGACATAGATCGCACAACGATTGATGGTAAAGTTCTTTGTGGCTATCAGGGATGGTTTAATACTCCGAATGATGGAGCAGAGATGGGTTACCGACATTGGAGTAGAGACCCATATGGTGTTGCGCCGGGTACAATCACTGTTGATTATTGGCCTGATGTATCCGAATATGATCCGACCGATCTTTACCAAGTCAATGGCATGACGCATCCTGACGGACAACCTTCCTATCTCTACAGCGCTTTTCGAAAAGGACCTGTACTCAAACACTTTCAGTGGATGCGTCAGTACGGCATTGACGGGGTGTTCCTGAGCCGTTTTATATCTGAAACTGTATATCCGCAGACTTTTCGCCATATCAATATGGTGCTGGCCCACGTGCGAGAGGGATGTCACCTTGAAGGGCGAATATGGGCGATCATGTATGATGTTTCAGGCTCATGGGAGAATATGGGACCCGCTGATGTCATCAACGATTGGAAATTCCTCTGCGATCAAGTGAAGATCCGCCAGGATACACGATATCTTTACGATAACGGCAAACCTGTCGTTCTCCTTTGGGGCTTTGGCTTTACTGACCGCAATTGGACAGCTCAGCAGGCAGCAGAGGTCATAGAATTTTTTAAAAACGATCCTGCTTATGGAGATGTGATGTTGATTGGCGGTGTAGATCCCTACTGGAGAACGCTAACCGGTGGATCAAAAACAGAGCCGGAGTGGGCAGCAGTCTACCGATCTTTTGATGCAATCAGCACATGGGATGCTGGTCGATATATTGATTTTTCATCTCTGGCGCACTTTCAGGAAAATGTCTGGGCACAAGATATAGATCATCTCAACACATTGGGAAAGGGATACATGCCTACAGTCTTTCCGGGCTTTTCTTGGGATAACCTAAATAATTATTCACCCGGTCAATCCAAAATCCCTCGAATGGGCGGCGAATTCCTGTGGAAGCAGTTTTACTACTTGAAATCCCTAGGGGTCAAATCGGTATTTGTCGGCATGTTCGACGAAGTTGATGAAGGAACGGCCATTTACAAAGTAAGCGATCAGCCCCCTGTGGAGAATTATTTCTTAACTTATGAGGGGAAACCGAAGGATTGGTATCTTAAAATAACTGGGACGGCAACAATGATGATGCGCGATCAAATTCCATTGACCGATGCTGTTCCTCCAAATATGCCTTTCCCAATAAATGAAACCAATTCTCGAATGTGGACTGTTTATAAATAGACTGCTTTCTGGGATCTTTGTGTCCTTTGGCGCCCAGCCTCACCCAAGGTCGGGTTCGATGATGGCCCGCGCGCAGCGTTCGAGGTATGACTCGACGAACTGTCTGGCGGTCTGCCGGTCGCCGCAGAAGTAAACCGGCACGCCCCAATCCACGCAGATCGAGATGGCCGCGCCGAAGACCGCGTTGGGATGCGCTCCAGTCCCGTAGACTCCGTCCAACACATCGCGCATCGATCCCTCGACAACGACACAGGCGAATTCGCGGGCGGCCAGTTTCTTCAGTTCCTCGTGGAACCGGCGGCGCGAGCGGATGACGGTCTGGACGAAGTCCGCGAGGGACTTACGTTCGACCGCCACCCGCTCCTCGTGGCCCACCAGCGAGTAATCGCCCGCAGGCAGGGCCTTGCGCACGACTACGAATCGCTGCGGGTCGAACGAGTAAGGCTCCTGTTCCCGCGTGTCGACGACGATGGGGATCAGCTTCTCCATCAGAACGGCAGGACATCCTCCGATCCGCCATGCGCCCCGCGACCGGCGGCGAGTTCGGGCGGCACGTCGATCTCGATGCGGCGGTTGAGGTAGACGTTGACGAACTCGCCATTGGTCTTTTTCTGGACCTCGAGCGTCACGTCGAGCAGCTCGCCGAGGCGATGGGGCAGCTCGGAGAGCTTCAGGCCGGCGACGTCCATGCCGCAGGTAGCCAGGTCGCTCTTGAGCCACTTCACGTTCTCGGGGCTGGCGATGACATTGTTGCGGAACAGGTAGCGCCCCATGCAGCGCGGCCCGAGGATCTTGAGCTGCCATTTGAGCATCGGCGAGCCGGTCTGCTTGGACCGTGCCATCTCCACCCGGTCCACCAGCACCTGATACTTGCCGTCGGGCGGCTCCTCGAACTTCTTCTCGACGGGAGCCTCGGCGAAGTCATCGTCAAACTGCGCCAGATCGACCATCTCGACCTCGCCGGAATGATTGGTATCCATGAGCTTTTCTCCTTACTTGGTCTTGGCCGCGCCGGCGCCGGCCGGGGCCGCATTGGGTTTCGGGGTTTCGAAGGCCTTGGCGAAGGCCTGGTAGTTGAGGTCCAGCACCTCGGGCAGGCAGCCGAAGCGGTCACCGGCGTCATAGTTGGGGCTGGGCTTGGTGCGCACGACGCGGCGGTATCGCTTGGTCCCATCCTCGGCCGGCTCGACCTGCACGTCGCAGTAGAGGATGATGTCCACCAGCCCGATGACGATCTGGCGGAAGGACTCGGAGAGCGTCGGCACCGTGCGCGTGATCGTGCCGGTGCGCGTCTCAAGGTCGCGGTCCTGGCTGTGGCTGATCAGGATCAGCCCGTAGGGCAGGTGCGCGAGCTTGGTCAGCACGCGGTAGATCTCGTTTTTGATCAGCCCGTAGACCTTGCCGTGCGAGCCGTCGGATTCGTGCTCGATCCCCCGCTTTTGGCAGATGTGGTCGGCGCAGAGCCGATAGAGGATGTCGATCGTGTCGATGACGACCGTCTTGAACGGGTGCTTGCCCTTGGCGAGCTCGGCACAGGCTTCGAGGAAGTCCGGCCAGCTGCCGATCGGCTGCTGGTAAACCTCCAGCGCGTTCAGGCCCGGCTCGGTGGCCAGGAAGATGGCGTCGGGCGCCTGCGAGGCGAAGGTCGATTTCCCGATCTTCGACGGCCCGTAGAGCAGGATCGAGACGTCGGCAAGCGAGCGCTTGGGCGGCGTCTTGGCGGTCGGTAGTGGCATGGATAATACTCCCTTCATTTAGAAAATGGGTTTGTCGGCCTCAGCCTCGTCGGCCAGTTCCGTGTGCGGCGCCTCGCGACGATAGAAGTTCTCGATCACATTGGGGCTGCCGCCCGAGCGGCACAGTGCGAAGTAGGGGCAGGGACGTCCATACTGAAAACACTGGCTGGTGTTCTGGTAATATCTCCCGCGCCGGCGCGCGTCGAGGAACGAACGCGTCAACTCCCACAGTTCCGCCCGCAGCGTCTCGAACTGGTCGCGGCTGACGAACAGCATTTCGCGGTGGAAGGCATCGGGCTGTGCATACCATTCCGCCAGGCGCGCCTGGAACTCCTCGTCGGTCTCGGACAGCTTGCGCTTTGCGGTCGTCTTGCCCGACTTCGACTTGGCCATCAGCTCCGCGGCGCGCGCCTGGTATTCGTCCTCCGTCTCGCCCTGGCGCTGACGCAGCTTGGCCTTGGCCAGGATGTTGTAAATGATGCCGCTGATGCGCCAGCCGAAGGTCTGCTCGACATACCAGCAGTAAAGCTGGATCTGGAAATCACCCCAGAGCCGCTCGAGGTAGCCCGAGTCAATGAGCGAGGCGGTCTTGTGTTCGAGCAGGAAATACTGCCCGTCGCGCTTGACGATTCCATCGACCTTGCCGGCCAGGGTGAAGCTGCGCGAGGCGGCGCCGGTGGCCGGGTTTAGGATCGGCCCCTCGAAGGTCTTCTCCAGCGCGACGACCTCGAAGTCCTCCTCGGCGTAGCGCGCCGCGTAGGCCTTCATCATCGCCGTGGCGAGGTGCCAGTCGGCCCGCTGTTTGTCGTCGCCACCGCGATCTGGACAGGCGCCATTGATGTGGTTGAGGACGCATTCCAGATCGCGGTGACGATGCCATAGCTCCAGACAGGTGTGGATCACCGATCCGAAGGCAAGATTGTGATTGCGCTCGAGCGGCACCAGTTCGTCGAGGTAACGCCACTGGACCGCCTTGCGGCAGTTGCGGAACTTGGACCACATGCTGTATGTGGTAATCATTTTGGCGCTCATGCTGCTGCCCCCGCCGCGGCGCCGGCCGGTGCGCTCTTGCTATCGACAAGCACCCCGGCCGGGATGACCTCCCGGCGGATGACAACGGCGTCGTCGCCATACTCGTGCGTGACGTAGCCGGTGAAGATCTCGGCCAGGTCACAGCCGACCCGCGTCGAGGCGTCGATCTCACAGAGCCGCTGCTCCCTGTCGAGCCGGTAGCGACCATCCATGCGCAGCCGGGCGCGCCCATAGAGGCTCTCCACTGCGATCAAGGCCAGCATGAGCGTCGCCTCGATATCCCGGACAGGAACGGTCCGGGAGAACCGATAGCGGTAGATGTGCTTCGTCATGTTCATCCCTCCCTTTGCAATCGTGTTCCGTCCGAGGCCTCGGCGGCTGGCGTCCCTTGGTTACGCCTTCCACAGGTTACTTACCTGCAGACGCGCCAAACTGTCGGCCGGCCCCGGACGTTTTCTTTCACAGCCCCGCCCGCAGCAGCGCGTCATGCAGCCGCCTGAGCCGGTCGTAGAGCGTCGTGCGCGGGATGCCCGTGAGCCTGGAGACGCGATGAAGATTCGAGTCAAGCATCAGCTCCCACAGCTCGCGCAGGTCCTCGGGCAAAGCCTCCAGCGCGGCCTGGAGGTCCAGCTCGAAGGCGAGAGCATCCTTGGTCATTGCCGCTGGATCGCAGAGCTGGTCCAGGCGAGATTTCGGCTCGTCGCTGTCCAGGCCGAACGGCTCGTCGAGCGATTCCTGGCAGAGCCGCCAATCCCTGCACGCGGCGTGGCGGTCCTTGATGAGCTTGGCCAGCTTGTGCTCGACGATGAGCGCCATGAAGGTCGTCTCCTTGGCCTTGGTCGGGTCGTAATGCTTGAGCCGCTGGAGCAGGTCCAGCGCCAGCTCCTGCTCGATGTCCTCGCAATCGGCCGACGTGAAGCCCGCCGTTCCGATGAGCTGGCGCGCCTTGCATCGGATGAGGTTGTTGGCATATGTGCCCAGTTCCAGGTAACTGTTCCTGCGATTCACCTTTTGCCTCCTCCCGGACGGAGGAAGGCGCGCGTGGATGCCGGCACGAACCGAACAGCAGAAAGCGGAGGTCGAAATGGAATCGCCGCGCTCACCGATCTCTCGGCTCGGCGACATCCACAACGACCTCCGCTTGGCGTCCGGTCCTTTGTCTGATGTCTGTGGTTTTGTGTCAGGTTTTAGCTGGCGCGCTCTTCGACGATCATGTCGAAAGGCAGCCCGCCCTTGATCTCCAGCTTGAGGATGAGCCCGTCGCCCATCCGCTCGAGCGCCTCGAACAGCTCGATGACCTTGCCCTTCAGTGCGAAGTCGTGCAGGTCGATCTCCGGCCGCGACTGGTTCTCCCCGCCGAAGCGGACCAGTCGCTCGATGCGTGTCCGCGGCGTGACCACCGGCTCGCCGCCGCGGACTTCCAGATGCAGGATCCGGCCATAGTTGACCCGCTGCATGTTTTCGAGGAGCAGTCGCTGCGGTGGACTGAGGTCGTTTTTCACTGCGTCCATTCCAGATGCCCTCCATTTCGTTGAGGTGTGTGAGCCGGGGCGACGACGCCACGAGCGGCTCAGAACGAGGGCACTGTATCGCGAGATTGGAGGGCGGCCGGATTTCTGGACTGGTTTCTGGACTGTCCAGATATTGAGGTGGGAGCACGAAAAAAGCCGCGAACTCTACGCCCGCGGCCAAGGATCAAGTGGATGGATTTTCTTGGAGAAATTCTGTCTCTGGACTACTTCCTGGACTTGACGACATTCTCCCCGAACCGCACGCCAAGCTCCTTGCGGAAGTTCACCTCCACACCCAGGAAGGTGCGGATATCCGTGAGGTGTTTCTGGATGAGCTTGGGCTCGCTCGACTCGCCGAAGTAGCGCTTGCCGGACCAGCCGCAGGCATGGATGAACGTGCTGTGCGGCACCCAGTCGTGGCCAAGCTGCTCGAACAGGATCTCGATGATCTTGGCCTTGATCGACTGCCTATGCTTGAAGAAGACCCCGCGGTCCTCGCCGTTGACGATCCAGTGAATCCCATCAGGCATCTCCCGGCGGCCAAGGACCACCTGCCCATCTGCAGGCGGTGGTTGGCAAGAGATCTCACCCACATTATGTGACTGCGCGTGTTGGTCAAACAGGTCGGACAATCTCAGGTCGGTGCTGATCTCGCCGCCGGATGACCAGTGCACCGTCTTGTCCAGCGGGACCCAGACACATCGGCGACTCTCAAGGAACCGCCGGGACTCAGGACTGAGCATCGATGCCGTGGGCAGGAGCAGCGCGAAGGGGGCGCTGCTTCCCAGGCAGATCTGCATCATCGCCGCCGGCATCAGCGTCGGGTCCTGCTGGATCATGAGGTAGACCGGGTGACTGGCTCCGGCGCGAGCTGTCCAGAAGCCCAGCTGCCAGGTTTGGTGGACACCCTGGACCGGCTCGATGGCGGGATCCAGCCCCAGTGCCCGGCACAGCGAGCAGCCCAGGGCTCGGACATCCAGCTCATGGACAACCAGCTCCTCCCATTCCAGCGGGTACCTGGGGGAGCCTTTGCGGCAGACCGCCACATGGTCACCGGGTCCATGGCAGACCACCCGGCGCCGGCATCCGCTCCTGCAACGCAAGCTGCATGGAACCGACTCCGCCAGCCGATCCGTCGGCCGCATGTATTGCTCGACCAGCTCTCGCTCATCCTGAAGCATGGCCGCCCAGCCAACGCGGGGGGCGCATAGCGCAGGGAGGCGCTCAATACATTTCCACAATCTCGGCCTCAGCACCGCCCGAACCCTCCCCGAAAGAGATGAAGCCCCTGCGGCGCATCCACTGCTCAATGATCCCGCCATCGTCATCCCGTTTGTATTGCGCCCGGTTGGAGGAGGAAATCGTCACCGTCCGTGGCACCTTGGCGTGCACGAACTTCACCGCGAAGCAGGCTTTGGTCATGCGCACGTGGCGGGGCAGCGAGTTTCCCCGCATCGCCAGCGCATCAAACAGATCATCCGCCTTGCGAATCTCGACCTCGCCATGCAGGCCGCCCCAGAACAGATGGACCTCCTTGAGCTTCACCCATTCCAGTCCCGCAATATCGCGGCATACAAGGGCGGCCTGCCCGTCACGCGCGAGCGGCTCCAGGATGAACCGGCTTCGCTCGCCGAAAAACTCCGGATCCCCGAAAAGATGCTGGCCCAGCATCGTCCGGTAGAGCTCGCGCTCACCCTTGGTCCGCGCGTTGATCCGGATCTCGCCCGTCTGCGGCTCGAAGACGATCACGTCGAACTTCTCGGGCCGGAAGAAGATGCAGCCCGATTCCCCCTCCTTGATCACGTTCTCGAACTTGTAGGGCTCGCCGTGGCGGACGAGGAACCACACGCTGTCGGACTGGTTGTAGATGTGGACCTGGGCGGTCCGGCCCCGGCGCTTGCGCACGAACCAGCGGTCCAGGTCCGCCTCAAGCCGCCGGCGCGCTTCCTCGTCAGGCTCGATGCTCCCGGGCAGCGGGCCCTCCGCTGAACGGTAATACTCGAACGACCGCGGGCGGAAGAGGTTCTGCTCGGCGTGCAGCCGCTCGAGCAGGCGCGGGGCCTTGAGCCAGATCTGCATCGCCAGGTCCAGCGCCGTCGCCCGCTCGTCGGACTCCAATTCCAGCCCCGTCTCCTCCAGAGCCTCGATCATGGCGTCATGGCCCTGCGGCGTCGCCATCTCGTGGATGTAATAAAGCGCCTCAACCATCTCGCCCGGCATTGCCGCGTCGGGTGTCATCAGCAGCTGCGCGATCGCCCCATACGGAAACGCCAGCGACTCATCGCCGGCAGGCAACTGCACGCCGCGCTGCTCAAGGTAGCCGGTGTAGGGCGCCAGGAACACCCGCAGGTGTCTGGGGTGGATCGCCGCAATCATTTCGAGTTTCGAGAATCGGCGCAAGGTCAGGTTGGCCATGGGTACAACTCCATCACTTCCAGCCGCACCCGCGGCCAGACACAAATTGGGTATCACGCCCGCAAAACAACGAAGGATCCTGCGGCGGGGCGGCCATGAGCCATCTCAGAGATGGCGAAGGGAAGGCGAATATAGCTGAGGCAGCCGAGCCGGTCAAGGAAATGCGTGGCTTTCAGTCAGGCAGCTTAAGCTGCATTATTTCAGCGTCGCGCAGATTTTTCAGACACTTTTTTGCCCGCGGCGGTAAATAACCAGCAGATGCATGCGTGGGCAGCCTTGCCCAACCCTGCGCACCCACTTCACAGGTCATGACTATGCAAAAGCGATCCATTGAAAAATCCACCGACTTCCGCCGCACGGAAAACTTCCGCGAGCTTGCCGCCCTGTTCGCCCGCGGTTATCTGCGACTGTCGAAGTCGCCGGCCTGGCGCGATCGGACCGTCAAAACGGTACCCGCAGAGGTGAAGCGCCGGCGGAGCGGCGGGCTGAGTGTCCCTAGTAAAAAGAGTCGCAGAAAAGATGCGAAATTGACTGGATGAGTCCGCCCCGTCCAAGCGTTCATGGGCCCCGTGGTTAACACCACCCGACCTTGCCAGAGGAGAGAACCAGCAGTATGACGATGTGCATTGATGAAGAGATCGAAGTCCTGAGGAAGATGACGGTCAAGCAGCTCCAGCACCGCTACGCCGAGGTCTTTGGTGAGCCCACCCGCGCCCACAACAAGCCTTACCTCTGGAAGCGGATCGCCTGGCGCCTGCAGGTCCAGGCCGAGGGCGACATCAGCGCGCGGGCGCGCCGTCGCGCCAAGGAAATCGCCCGCGAGGAAGACCTGCGCCTTTGCCCGCCCAAGGGCTCCTTCGCCCCCACCACGCCGGCCGCCAGGGCACGCACGACCGTCCTGCCCTTCAGTCCACCCGAGCGCGACGAGCGCCTCCCTTCGGTGGGCACGATGCTCGGGCGCATCTACAAGGGCCGCCGCGTCGAGGTCGAGGTGCTCGAAACCGGCTTCCGCCACAATGAGCAGCTCTATCCCACATTGACCGCCGTCGCCCAGGCGGTCACCGGCACGCACTGGAACGGATACGAATTCTTCGGCCTGAGAAAGAGGAAAAGAAGTTGAGCACCAGACTCGATCGAGAACCAGCTTCCGAAGCCAAGGCGCCGCGCGTCATCCGCTGCGCGATCTACACCCGCAAGTCCACTGAAGAGGGGCTGGACCAGGAGTTTAACTCGCTCGACGCCCAGCGCGAATCCGCCGAGGCCTACATCGCCAGCCAGCGGCTCGAAGGTTGGACGCTGCTGCCCGAGCGCTACGACGATGGCGGCTTCACGGGCGGTAACATGGAACGCCCGGCGCTCAAGCGGCTGATGGCCGATGCCGACGCCGGCCTGATTGACTGCCTCATCGTCTACAAGGTCGACCGGCTCAGCCGCTCGCTGACGGATTTCGCGCGCATCATGGAGATCCTCGACCGCCGCAACGTCTCGTTCGTCTCAGTGACGCAGCAATTCAACACCACCAACTCGATGGGGCGCCTGACGCTCAACATCCTGCTCTCCTTCGCGCAGTTCGAGCGCGAGATCATCGCCGAGCGCACGCGCGACAAGATGTCGGCGGCCCGGCGCAAGGGCAAGTGGGTCGGCGGCCGGCCGGTGCTCGGCTACGACGTCGACCCGCGCGGCGGCCGGCTGCTGGTCAACGAACCCGAGGCCGCCCAGGTGCGCGAGATCTTCGAGGCCTACCTGCAGGAGCAGGGGCTCGTCACGACGGCGCAGGAACTTGCCCGCCGCGGTTTGGTCACCAAGCGCTGGACCTCGAAAAAGGGGATCGAGCGCGGCGGCCACGCCTTCAACAAGAACAACCTGTTCGGCCTGCTGACCAACATCATTTACATCGGCAAGGTGGACTACAAGGGCGCGATCTACGACGGCGAACAGCCAGCGATCGTCGACGAGGGGATCTGGCGGCGGGTGCAGGATCGGCTGCGCCGCAACGGCGTCTCGGGCGGAGTCGAGGTGCGCAACAAGTATGGCGGGCTGCTCAAGGGGCTCATCTACTGCGAGGCTTGCCACGCCGCGATGATCCACTCATGGACCGTCTCGGACCGTAGCAAGCGCCGCTACCGCTACTACGTCTGCTCGCACGCGCAGAAGCACGGCTGGGAGACCTGCCCGACCAAGTCGCTGCCCGCGCGCGACATCGAGCAGATCGTTGTCGAGCGCATCCGCGCGATCAGCCAGGACGATGCGCTGCTGCAGGAGACGCTGCGGGCGGCGCGCGTCGAAAACGAGGATCGCCTGCTCGCGCTTCAGGGCGAGGAGCGCACGCTGCTGCGCGAGCTGCGCGACCTGGGCGCCGAGGAGCAGAAGCTCGCGCGGGAGCTGGCCAGGCCGGGCGTCGCCGCCGGGGACGCGACGGAATCGCTCGGGCGCCTGCAGACCCGCATGCGCGAGGCGCACCAGCGCGCCAGCGAAGCGCGCAGCGAGATCATCGATATCTCCAGCCGGCTCGTCTCCGAACGCGAGATGCGGTTGGCGCTCTCGCTCTTCGATCCGGTCTGGGAGTCGCTCACGCCGCGCGAGCAGGCCCGCGCCATGCGCCTCATCATCGAGCGCGTCGGCTATGATCCGACCGAGGGCGCCGTCTCGATCCTGTTTCAGCCCGGCGGCATCCGCGCCCTCGCCGAGCAGGTGACCCAACCCGAGCAGCCGTCAGCCGAAACCAATGAAGGAAGGTAGGAAGGCAAACCCATGAGCCAGCCAAAGATCGTCGCGCACGTCCACTTCAGCCTCGAAAAGCGCGGCAAGCGCCGCCTGCTGCCCGGCCGCGCCCCCGAGCCGGTCTGTGATCCTGGCCAGGGCAACATCCCGCGCCTGGCGCGGCTGATGGCGCTGGCGATTCACTTCGAGGGCCTGCTCGAGCGCGGCGTGGTCAAGGACATGGCCGAACTCGCCCGCCTCGGCCACGTCACCCGCGCCCGCATGACCCAGATCATGAACCTCCGCCTCCTCGCCCCCGACATCCAGGAAGCCCTGCTCGACCTGCCCCCGACCAAGAAGGGCCGCGACCGGCTCCAATACCATCACATCCAGCCGCTGACGGTCACGCCCAGTTGGCGGCGGCAAAGGGAGATGTGGAGAGCCTGTTTGTGCAGGTTAATACAGCATTGCCTTACACCTATAGCATAATATTCCCATCCTAAGATGCACGCTACATCCTTGAATAATCAGAACAAAGAGGCACTGCTCTACGAAAGCTCTCAGCCTCATCTGCCCAAACAACGAGAGCATCTGGGTTAACCACGCCTTCCGAACCATCCTTCAGTTGTTCTGCCGACAAAAGTTTTTCTACGTGCTCCATGTTCAATTTGCTGACAACAGGACGCAGAAACTGTACCCATAAGGAATCCCACACACTCTTGCGTAGTTCCTGAAAGGCATCATTGACAATTGCAACTCGTTTTCGATGCTCCTTTTGCCGGTCGAAAATGTTTTTGACTACCCCCACGGTAACACCTGCGAGGAGCAGGGGCGGCACAATTGCTGAGAGAGCACTGCCAATACTGATGAAAGCAGCATTGGCTCCTAGCCACGCGGAATAAGCGGCTAATGCTGTACCGGCCCCTCCCCATACTGCCGTTTCCCTCAGGACGGGTTCCCACTCAGGGTCTGACCCTAAATCCCCCAATGTTTTCGCCATATCTCCGAGGTGCGTTGACAAAGCACTCTCGTGTGCGGCGGTGTTCTCGTCGGATGCCCCTGCATTCAGGAGAAGGTTCTGCAATTCCCGACCTTCTCGGCGCCATGCGTCCTCCATCCATATCTTGATATGGTTCACTAAAGCGGGCTGGATCTCATTCTGCATACGCGGACCAATGCTCTCGAACATAGAAGCCACCTCCGCCTGAAGTAGAGAGATCTCCTCCTTCTTCTTAACGTGAACCGAAGAAAGAATGCCTTTGGATTTGGCAGATTCGGCTAGATCAAGAAGGCACAGGTGTTCAGTGTTGAACAGTTCCTCAAATACGTATTTTCGAACTTTGCTCTCGACTTCATCCGTGACGAATTGGCCGGCACGGACAATGCGCGTATTTAATGTTTCTCGCTTCGCCTTGGAAATTTCGGCCGCCTCACGCCGAGCCCGATGAAGTTCTGCCGACGAATGTAAAAGCACATCTATCTGAGCACAGGCACTTTTCAGTTTCGTATCATCCGGGGCTGAAGCGAATCCCTCAAGCCGCTTTCGAAGCTCTTTAACGCCGTCATCACTTCCTTCCATTGCTCCCTTCGCGTTCGTGGGCAAGGTGACATCCACATTCCAAGCGTCGAGTCGATCCTCGAACTCCTGCAAAACAAGATCGACATCCCCGACAAGCTCGTCGACCCGGTTTACGACTGCAATTACTGGCCGCCCCGTCCTCGCCACCCGCTCAAATGATTCAAGCACATCTTGCGCGCCGGCATGATGAGCGTTAAAGACCCACACAACGGCATCAAGTCTGGCGATTTCCTCCAACGTCTTGTTACTCAGCGACTCGGACATCGATGCGAGCCCTGGGGTATCGAGGATCTCGATAGCCTCCAATCCGGAGAGTGGAAGCGCCAACTCTACCCGCTCGATTGAACTGGCGAACTGGACATCGCCGCGATGTTTTTCGAGAAGGTTGAAAAGGTCGGCCGGCGTTGCCTTCTCGCGACGCCCGTCACTATAGACGATGATTCCTTCGCCTGGCCCATGGCGTAAATACTGGACGACGGCTGTTGCCTCGAGAACGTCAGTTGGGGATACCGTTTCGCCAATAAGTGCGTTTACCAAAGTCGATTTTCCAGCCTTGACTTCGCCCAATACCGCGATCCGGACAGGGCTGGCGAGATACTGTTTCAGGCGAATGGCCTCGCGAACCATTGGTCCGATAGCCTTGTCGTTCAATTTGGCCAAGGGAGACCTTCCGATCAGTTGAACGCCATCGTAAATCCAATTTACAAGGCTCATCATCCAAATACCTCCTGAGTGGTCACTGTCAGTGTATTTAAGCGTCCGATCAACAGTCCAGGTGCTCCAACATTTACCCATGGCCGTTTAGCGAGAGTTCTGAGTTTCATGAGATTCGGTTCGATATCGGCTGCCCGATCAGTGGGCATGTGTGCATCGGCAAAGGTGTGTTCCAAATGATTCAACATTGATGATTGAGCGTCCTCAATCAAAGCCTTTCCCCATTTCTTCGCACTTTCCTTGTTTGCGCTGAAAGATTGTCTTACCTGCTTTGTGAGGGTCTCCCGCTTGCCTCCCGAAATTCGTTCCCATAATCCACTAACAACTCTCCAGAACCCTGGTTCAATCATCGGCACACGAAAGGTCTGATGACTCAGGCTTTGCCCAGAGAAGGACGGCATAATTGAAGTGGTGTGTATAAAATCGAGGTATTTGTATTCAGAGAAGCATGCTGTCTGTTCAGATTTCTCGATAAGACGTTCTCGAATTCTTCGGATTTCGGATATGCCTTCTTGGTAAGCTCGATCAACCTTTGTGATCTCGAGTATGTCGTCATTAAGTCGCCGCATTTGTTCGGATTCTGACTCAATGTCCCAGAGACCAAGTAACCGGACTTTGATGTTTTGCTCGATCCTTGGCAGATGGTCAGATACCCAAGTATCAATCATGCGAATAATTGACGTACTGGCCTCCTCGCAGGCAGAGATGATCTGACGCTTTCTTCGATCATAATCGTCCAGATCCTGCATCAATTGGTTGTGATATTTGTCGAGAATCTCTATGCTTTCCCGTTCATAACAGGATTGGCCTTCGCAACGGGATCTCATTCTTAGCTCCCCAGCCGTGCGCCTAAAGACCCGATCGATAGCTTCACGGAGTTGAATTAGGCCCGACCGCTCACGTTCGTGGCCATTCGCATCCGGCCTCGCGTCATATGCCGAGAACGCAATAATCGTTGAAAAGAGTCCATCAAATCGGTTTGATGCGTCCGCTATTACACGTTGTACGGCATCCTCTCCCTTGTCTTTACGGACCAAATCAATTCGGTTCAGCACGCCTACTACGTTTTCTGAGGTTCCGCCCAGCTTTTTAAAAGATGTTTCAATATCTTCCAGCGCCTTCATTGTACCGGCTGCGGCGATCACCTGAGCATCAATGATCCAAAGGACACCGTCGGCTCTTGAGTAGTAGTCGCGTGCGCGTTGATCGACTTGATCGCGACGCTGACTTCCCTCTCCGCCCATCGGGTCCTCCTGATTCAGCCCCGGGGTATCAACAAGCCAGATTCCGTCAAAAGCCAAATGATCGACTACTCCCCATCTTGCCTCGATATATGGTGAATGATAGAGATTGTCCCTTTGAAGCTTCATCTTGAGTTCTTCGCGGGCTGGGAGATCAAGATTATCTCGCAAACGCTTGAATTCTTCTCGAACACGTTGTTCGCTTTCCCGTCGCTTTCTTTCATCTTCAGCAATGATTGCAGCAAGTTCGATCGCAGATCCATTCCTGACATTGCCGTGATAATCATGGAGTGAGCAGGTATCACTTTTTGGCATATAGACGTCGACGCGCCAAGTACAAGGAATGACCTGAACCTCGGCCACATTTGCGCTTACAAGGGCGTTTATCGTTGATGATTTGCCTGATTTTCCTGGCCCTACTACATAAAGTCGAAAAGGTCCTTCCGCATCTCGTCCATTTTGAAGTATTTCATTCTTTAACCGTTCAAGCTGATCGAACTTGGGGCGCAGCTCCCGTCCTGCTACGCTCCGGATTCCTCGAAGCATTTGATCAATGGCTTCCGCAAAGCTCTGGCATCGGCATTTTAACAACCGAAGATCACCCACAGGTCGGCTGCGTTCCAACCGCCGGAATATATTAATAGCCAACTCTTCCGCGATTAAAACCTCGGTTGCCATAGTGCCGTCACTTCACCAGTATTGTTATTGCCAGAATAATGAACATAAACACCATTATGGTCATTCCGACAGTCAGCTTTTTGTGGACTTCCATGAAATCCGATCGCTCACGCTCGCGGTCGGCTTTCTTTTCCTCATTCCAGGTCTCCACTTGCGCATGAATAATGGAGAGGTTCGAAGTAACATCGGTCTTCCATGCAACGATTATATTCTCAATCTGGCTTATCGAATGCTTTACATGTGTGAGGCCTTTGGTGTTGTTTTCCGAGTGTTTCCAATATGAACCCTCCAAATCACCAATTCGACTCGCAAACTGAGCGAACTTACTCTCGAGTTGTGCATTGTTCGATGCGATCAACTCGTTCGCCTTGCGGAGATTATGAATTTCCTGACTATAGCTGTTTACACCCTTTGCAATTTCCGCAATTGAAGTCTCCAAATGCGGTATCACGTCCTTGAGTGCCTGCACGTGATTATGAAGTTCTTTACCCATTTCCACTGCATTGCTGCATTCGAGAATTTCTTGGAGTGATTTTCTAAAAGTGGCGGCATCCGTTTTTAGTCGGTCGATCTCAGTTGCAAGTGTTTCGGCAGCCTCTTTTCCTTGTTGTCCAAGATTCCTTGACATGTTTATTGCGGTTTGAGTGAGTGACTTCGTAGTAGCAGTAATCGCTGGATCGACGGTCTCGCTGATAACTCGGCGCCCAACCTCAGTAATAAGACGCTTGAAGTCCTCCAGTAAGTCGGGGTCTGTATGGTTCACTGGGACACCTCCATTGACCTCATGAAATACGTATTGAAATTGAGACGTAGAACATATTTTTCACCCGAATAGCTCCAATCGGTTTTCATCCTCTGCCGTAGCAGCGTCGATCCGGTCGCCCCACCCCCCGCCGCATGTGCCCGGACGCTCAACCACGGCCAGTCGGTCGGGCGTACCTCCAGCCCCGCCCATACCGGGTTCAACTCGACGTAGCGGATCGCAGTCCACAGGGTGAGCGCCGTGGAGCGGGGCCGAATGGTAGCGATACGCCCACAGATGACCCGTCAGCCCGCGCGCGGCGTGGACGCGCCGGGCATGGGGCTGCTGCACACGCCCGACCGCCGGCAGGTGGATGTGGTTGGTCATCAGGCAGTATCCCCAGGTCGCCAGCCCGCAGTCATGCGCCCAGGCTGCCAGGTCGGCCAAGTAAAGTTCGCGCTCGCGATCCTTGTGATAAACCGCCCGCCGCTGATTGCCGTGATGGTCCACGTGACACACCATCCCCGGCCAAAAACACGCGACATCCTGGTCGTGCGCCAGCTTCACACCTCCCCGCAGCAGATTCAAGGAAAAACAACATCACGAGAGAATTCTATACCTTTCGTAACTCTCCCTCCGCCCCGCCCTTCTCTCTTATTCTCTCCGCACCGGGTTGGGATAGTTGGGGTTGACGCACGGGGGCGGTGGGGTTGGCTTTGTGGCTAAAGGAGGAGACTTCACCTTCACGTCCACTTCAGCCTTGAAAAGCGCGGCAAGCGCCGCCTGCTGCCCCCGGCCGCGCCCCCGAGCCGGTCTGCGATCCCGACCAGGGCAACATCCCGCGCGTGGCGCGCCTGATGGCGCTGGCGATCCACTTCGAGGGTCTGCTGGCGCGCGGCGTAGTCAAGGACATGGCCGAGCTAGCCCGCCTAGGCCACGTCACCCGCGCCCGCATGACCCAGATCATGAACCTGCGCCTCCTCGCCCCCGACATCCAGGAAGCCCTGCTCGACCTGCCGTCGACCAAACAGGGCCGCGACCGACTTCAATACCACCATATCCAACCGCTGACGGTGATACCCAGCTGGCGCAGGCAGCGGGAGATGTGGGCGTCCTGTCGCACGGTATGATCCTGAAGCTCGATTAGAACGGTTAGTTATGTCGGATGCGGCCGATGCTTGCTTCTCAGGGCAGGCATTCACAACCCTGCCGTTGTGTAAAAAGTGAGTAGGCGCACCGGCTACAAGACCATTTTGTAAAGGCGCTACCCGGGTGAAAGGGGCGTATGGGTCCGGAAGAAAATACGACGTCTATACAAAGCATTGACATGAGCCCTCTGGCTGCCTTTGGGGAACTTCCCTCATTTCGGTTCAACATCCACCGGCCGCAGCATCCGAATGGTCGTCTTCCCAAGCCGGTAGATCATATACCCGTTGAGCGACGCCTCGGCGAGTTTTGCGCTGACCGTCCTCATCAGCCCACTTCCCACGGCGGCTGATAGCTCCTCATTGAACTGATCCGCCAATGAGTCCATCGCCCCTTCGGCCGTTTCTTCTATTATGCCGCTAAGATAGGTGTGCACCACAGACCGAGCTAGAAGTGTTATCGTTTGACCCCAAGCCGGTCGCACATGATAAACCTGCAGCAGTTCACCGACCAGCTTCATGCATGCATACAGAACGATCATCTGGTCCACGATCGGGATCGGCGAAGTCGCCGTTCCAAACGCCACCCTTTTTGCGTACCACTTTATCCGCCGCAACGCTGCCGCGTCCTGCACACCTTGAAACTGGTCCGCGTATGATGCCAGCCAGACATGGGCGGTCATCGGCGGGTCCACATCCAACAGCCGAGCGCGTGCTTGCACAAGAGAGTTGTGTTCCTGCTCGGTCATCCCCAGCGCCAGCAAGGTATGTCGTTCGTCCGCGCATGCTGGATCGAACCCATTCAAGTATCCTCGAAGGGTTTCACGCCCCTCCTGCTGGTGCGCGCGCGCCAGCCGCCTCCACTGCTCGCGCTCGTTTAGCACGCTCAAGGCAGTTAATGGGATTGCCGGTGACTGCGACAGCCGTAGCGCCAGTGCCAGCATCTTCACTATTATGTAAAGCAAGATCCCTCCGAAAACCAACACCCCTGCCAGCGCCGTCCATGCGTAGGCTCGCGGCATTTCCGCCAGCCCTGTCAAGAACCGGCTCGTCTCCACCACAACAAACAGTGCCAGCACGCTCGTCACCGCCAGGACCAGCCAAAAGAATGCGCGGCGTATGGATTTCGGAAGCTGAAGTCCCCCTGCGTCATTCAATGCCTTCAGTTTTCGTGCAAAAGCTTCCCGCAGTTCGGCATCCTCTGCATCGCGATACTCCTGCTTCTCTTCTTTCGTCAATAGACGCGCCGCCCCCGGCTTCAAATCCGGCCGTCCCAGTCCGGTGTCCCCCTTGCGAAGAGGTGTCTGGTCCGGCCGCATAACCGCCTGCTGAGCCATACGTTCGCGTGTCGGCATGGAATATGGATTTCCCAATTGCCCAGACTCCGGGATTGGATCGCCTGTTCCTGTGTCGCTCATGAAGATCGCTCCATCACCAGTAATAGCTGGCTCTTGTCCATCTACCAGCGCATGACTCAGCGGGTCAGGAAATCAAAAATCTTGTCTAACCCGATATGCAATGGTGGCTTCTGAAAGTTTCGCGGCACCTCGGGCCACACGTCTTGATAGTTGAAGTCTCCTGGATCCCACTGCTGCGGCCACTCATCCGGTAGCGGTGGGACATGGAATTCCATCAGTTCTCTTTCTGGATTCTCTTTGAACCGTCGTCCCACCAGCGTTTGGGAGGCCTTACCTTCCTTTGTCGATCGCACCGCTGAACACACGAACCATTCGATCTTTGCAGACGGCAGCAGGCCTTGGGCCCGTCTCGCCATATCCCGCAGCAGTCGATCGAGCCGTCCTTGATCAATATCCCCCGGCAGCACCAAATCCGCCTTTGCCGCCACGATTGCAACTCGGTCCAGCTTCGGCCACCGCCAATCCTCAATTTGCCTAAGCAATCCACCGATCGAAGACTCCGATCTCAACGTATCAAACAGATCCATTGTTATCTGACGCTCATCATTATATCGGTCCACGCCACCCATCAGCAATGCGGGAACGTCCACCAGCACCACCAGTCGCCGACACTGCGCCAATCTCCGATACACCGGCAGCACCACCTCGCGCCGGTACTTCCGATACGCCAGGGCCATCTTATCGAAACGCTGGATCTGCATCGATGACAGCGGACAAAACTCCGATTCAGGCAGCCCAGACTGCCGCTCTTTCGCCAACTCCTCCACATCCTTCCCCTTTGGTGAACCCCCGTCCCGATCCAGTAAAAACGTCGAGGGTGAGATAAACGGCTTGAAGCCCAGAATCAGACGCGCCATCACCCGCCGATATTCATGCAACAGCTCGTCAATCTCCACATCTGGCCGCTGCATCAGTTTCAGATACGGCTCAATGGCCTCGGCATATCCACTGTCGCTGTTCCAGTGCCTCAGCATGTGGGCGCACCAGTCGTCGTAGTTTGAGTATGCGGCGATCGCTGCGTCTGCCACCCGCTCACCAGGAAAATCGAACAGATTCAGGCGCTGTCGGAAGAACCGCATGTCTGATCGGTCGTACTCGCATACGAACCGCGACCAATCTGAAGTCTTGGCCGGCCATTCCTTACGCCGAGAAAGGGCATCCCGATATTGATGGAATGGGAAGGCCTCACGATCCCGTTCCTCCCTCAACTCGCGCCACCCCTGAATGTTTGTTCTTCCCTCGAGGATGAAACTTGCATCCGCAAATTCCGACAGCTGCCATAGCAACGACGTGAGGAATACTGTCTTCCCGCTATTAGAAAGTCCCGTCACTCCCACCCTCAGTGTCTTATGAATCTTCATCATGGCATTTTCCGATACCTTTCGCTTGAGCAGTTCACGCTCCGTCAATTCGCCACCATCCCCAGGTCAATCTCTGTCGCGGTCTCCAAGAAGCGGCCGTTGCGGCACTTGAAAATCTGCCGCTGAATCGCCTTGCGCCGAACCTCGGAGATCTCTATAAGCGTGGACCCAACCCGGTCCTACTCGTTCCCAGGTTCGCCCGACAAGGAAAGTGAACGCCTGGCGCATCCTCTTCAAGCACCTCATTCGAACTCGGTACGGCTACAACCAGCAAATAATCCTCGATAACATCCCAAGGATTCAACCGCTAATAGCGAATAACTGGGCCACCGAGCCATTCTGACCGGCCGACGTTGGGCTCCCCACACTGAGATGTAGCCATCGCAGTCTTACAAGATGAGCGGGACCATGAGGAAGAAGACCAGTCCCTCTATCTCGCCTCACACCGCATCTTGGCCTGAATTATCAGGATTTCGAATAGATTTTCCCTGGGCCCCCAAGCGTACTCTCTACCCCCCAAAACGACATTTTGTCAGGTTGGCTATGGGTGCCCGAAAATGCGACCGGCGGATTAACAGCGGGGGTCGCGTGGGGCGTTGGGATGGTTGGGGTTGGCGCGCGGGGGCGGTGGGGTTGGCTTTGGGGCTAGCGGAGAGTTGTCATCTGTTAAATCTGTACGGGCATGTTAGCCAGAGGGTCGCCAGTTTCGAGGCGGTTGGCAGAGGGCGGCGAGGGCAAACGTCGGTTTTTGACCCGCCGAGGCCGGTTTTGGGGCGGCGCCGGCCGCGGGCGTCGGGAGCCCCGGAGAGCATCCGAGAGCGGCCCCTTTCGGCAAATCCTTTAGAATCAACGCGCAGCATCGGGGCTCACAAAAAACCCCCGCCGGCGGGCGGGGTGTTAACGAAAAAGCCCCCTCGAAAGGGGGCTGATTTTGTTGGCTCCGGCGGTAGGACTCGAACCTACAACAAACGGATTAACAGTCCGCTGCTCTGCCGATTGAGCTACGCCGGAGCATGACGCAGACTTGTTTATCTTCTTCATTCAGCGGGTGCTTGTCAAGCCTGCCGGGGGAGGAAATTTTTCATGCCTGAGCCGGGCAATCAAATGGCTGGTGAGTGGCTTACAGCCCGCTTTCGTCGATCCAGCGCCAAGGAATGGCACCGAAACTCAGCACCCAATTGTTGAACTCGCGCAGGCTCATCGAGCCGGCGTCCACCCGCTGGTGCTTGAGCCGCAGCAGTTCCAGCTTGCCGATCAGGTAGCTCATCGGAACGGCGGGGGCGGCGCTATACCAATTGATCTCGCCTCGGGCGCGCGCCTCGGTGAACCCCAGCTCGCGCCGCAGCAGCTTCCAGGCGGCATCATAGCCCAGAGCGCCACTTTGCAGGCCGACGTCGATCACGATCCGCCATGCGCGCCACAGCTCGTCGCTCAGTTGCAGCAGCCTGAGGTGGGGGTTCTCGGGCCAGCCGAGGTCGGCCAGCATCTGCTCGCACCACAGGGTCCAGCCCTCATAATAGATGGCGTGGTGCGTCAGGCGTCGCACCGGCGAGGGGTGGCGATTCTGCGTCGTGAACTGCAGGTGGTGGCCGGGGTAGGCCTCGTGGGCGCACGTCAACTCGATGCCGAAATGCTGCGCCAGCTCGGCCGCGCGCTGCTTCGGGCTCACCGCCTCGCCTAGATCGTTGACCCAGAAGATGCCGGTCTGGTCGGTGTCGAAGGCGCCGGGGCTGGAATAGGCGGCCGTGGGGAATTGCTCGCGCATGAAGTCGGGCACGGGCCGCACCAGCAGGCGCTCGCCGGGGGGAAAGTCAATCAGCGCGGCCTCCTCGAAGCGCTCGCGGATGCGAAGCGTCAGTGCGCGATAACTGTCGAGCAAGTTTTCCTGCTCCGGGCGCCACTCATTCGCGGCGCGTTCCAGAATCTCGCGTGGCGGGCGGCGCGCATCGAATCGGCGCGCCTCCCTGCGCATTTCCTCGCGCAGCCAGTCGATGCGGTGGCGGGCGAAGGCAACCGCCTCGCGCGGCGACCAGTCCAGCCCCAGCCGCTCGCGCATCAGGCGCGTCAGTCGCTCCTCGCCGATGGCGAAGCTGCCGGCGCCCGCGGCCCGGATGCTCTTCAGCCGGCGGCCATAGTCCTCGGCGGCTTCGGCGGCCCGGGCGATGGCCTTGCGCACGGCGAAGGGGCGTTGGTGCCCGGCGAGTGCCGCAGCCAGCGGCGACTCGATGGCACGGAAAAAACGCGCCACCGAGGGCGCCATCCGGCCGGCCAGCTCGCGCCAGAGCGGCTCGGGGCGCTCGAGGCATTCGGTTGCCTCGTCCAAGTACCGCGGGATCTGCTTGAGCCGCGAGAATATCGGCTCGGCGACCGCGCCCAGGTCATCGCCATGGCGCACCAGCAGGTGATGGATCGCTTCGGCCGCCGTATTCAAATGGATCTGCGGATCATTGCGCCAGCGTCGCAACTCGACCAGTTGCATGCGCTCCTGGCGCAGCTCGGCGAGCAGGGCGCGGCGGTCGAGCATGCCGCCGGCGCTGAAATCCTGCAGCGGCAGGTCCTCGACCGCCGCCAGCGTCCGCTCGACTAGTTGTTCCTGGCGCTGCCAAACGGACGGGCTGCAACGGCCAAGCATGCCGTCGAACTCGTGGCGGCCGGCCATCGAGCCCGCTACGGGGAAACGCTCAAAGCTCTGCTCGTGGTAGCGCCCGGCCAGGTCGCGGAAGGCCTGCTCGGTCTGGCCGGGGTTCTTCAGGTGCTGGTGATTTCGATCGCCCATGGTGGCGGGTCCTCCATCGAGTGTGTGCTGGAATGTTTAAACCAATGGTCGGTGCGCTGGATTTTGGCAACCTCGCGAAGATGCGTGAGCACCTGGCTCAGGAAGGCAAGGCGCTGGTCGCTGCTGAAGCGGAAAAGCGGCTCGCGCGCCAGCGCCTGGGGCAGGCGCCCTGCCAGATCCTCGGCTCCTAGCGCATCCATGCCGTGCAGCAGGTAAGTGATCGGCTGGCCGCGATGCGCCAGGCTCGTCAGCGCGCGGTTGATGCGCCGCGCGCCCATCGCGATGCCGATGCTGGCGTGGATTGGCAGGCGCAGGCGAGGGGAGACCGAGACGGGCAGGCGCAGGATCGGGGGCAGCCTTTGGCCGGGGTCATGCCACTGGGGGACGAGCGAACGGCCGCCGCCGGCATATTGCTGGTGCCGGCCGGGTAGGGGAGCGACGATGCCTGACCCCCGCTCCACGCGCGCGCGCAGGCGATTGGCGACCAGACGCAGCAGCGGACCCCACGGGGTTGGCAGGTTGGAGCCGTCATATCTGAGGCCGACGCGGGCGGCGGCGCGCAGGATTTTTTCTCCCGCCCCATAACCGGGCGCACGTAGCCCCAGCGGCCGGCGGCCGGTGGCCTGCTCGATCGCCTCGACCGCTTGCCGAAGCTCGGCTTCAATTTCCCCCTCCGCCAGCTGTTCCATGCCGATCCGGTGCGCATAGCCGTGGCAGGCGGGCTCGTGCCCGGCCTCGATGGCCGCGCGAACCGCCTCGGCTTTGTCCGGCAATTCCAGGTCGCGCCCGTTGATGAAGAACGTGGCCGGGATGTTCAGGCCGCGTAACAGCTCGAGCAGGCGCGGCAGGGCCGTCTTGAAAACCGGATCATCGGCGAAGCTGTCGCCCTCGGGATAGCCGTAGGCCCCCGCCAGTGTCCAGAGGCCGTCCAGGTCGACATGAATAAAGGCAGGTGTGCGTGGTGGGGGCGAGATAGCCATGGCTCATGTTACTCCGGCGCGGCCTTGTGTTCCAGCCATTGCGAAATGAAATGGCTACGGGGTAAGGTAAGTCGGGTCCAGCGCCCGCCCTTATCCCTGCATCGGCCGCACTCGGGGGCGAATCATGAAAAAATATCTGATCACCGGCGGGGCGGGCTTCATCGGCTCCCACCTGGCCGAGGCGCTGCTGGCGCGCGGCGATGAGGTCTGGGTGATCGATGACCTCTCCACCGGCGCCATTGCCAACCTCGACCGCGCCCGCCAGAGCGACCGCTTTCATTACATCATCGACTCCATCATGAACCGGCCGCTGCTGGCCGAGCTGATCGATCGCATCGACGGCGTCTTTCATTTGGCCGCGGCCGTCGGCGTGCGCCTGATCTTCGAGCGCCCCGTGCAGTCGATCGAGACCAACATCCGCGGCACCGAGAATGTCCTCGAGCTGGCCGCCCGCAAGCTCAAGAAAGTCCTGATCGCCTCCTCCAGTGAGGTCTACGGCAAGGGCGTGCGCGTGCCGTTCGCCGAGGATGACGATATTCTGCTTGGCCCCACCACCTGCCCGCGCTGGTCCTATGCCTGCTCCAAGGCTATCGACGAGTTCCTGGCGCTCGCCTACTGGCGCGAGCGCCGGATGCCGACCGTCGCTGCCCGCTTCTTCAACACCGTCGGGCCGCGCCAGACCGGCCAGTATGGCATGGTCATCCCGCGCTTTGTCGGCCAGGCGCTGCGCGGCGAGCCGCTGACGGTTTACGGCGACGGCCGCCAGCGCCGCTGCTTCATCCACGTCCACGATACCGTGCGGGCAGTGATCGGCCTGATGGAGAGCGATGCGGCCAACGGACAGGTGTTCAACGTCGGCAATGACCGCGAGATATCGATCATCGACCTGGCGCACCGGATCATCGAGATGACCGGCAGCCGGTCCGAGCTCCAGTTGGTGCCGTTCGAGGAAGCCTACGGGCCGGAGTTCGAGGATATGGAGCGTCGCGTCCCCGACTCCGCCAAGCTGGCGCGCACGATCGATTGGGGCCCGCTCATTCCGCTCGAGAAAATCCTTGCAGCCGTCATCGAGTCGATGCGGCAGGGTTAGCCTTCATCACATCTTTCATGGGAGCCGGCGCGATGGACGAACAGACGCGGGTGGGAATCGTGGTGGCGGGGGCTGCCGAGGCCGAGCCGATGCGCCCGGCACGCGATACGCTCGAGCGGCTCGGCTGCGGCTGCGAGCTGTTCGAGGCCCAGCCTTGGCGCGAGCCGGCCCGCCTGCTGCGCTGGGTCGAGCAGGCCGAGCTGCGTGGGCTGCGCGTCATCCTGGTTGCCGCCGGTCACGTGCCCCAACTGCCGGGCCTCATCGCCGCCGCCACGCGCCTGCCGGTGGTGGCCGTGCCGCTGGCGGTCGGCTCGCTGCGCGAGAGTGAATTGATTCAGCTGGCGCTGGCGACGGCGCCGACGGCCCCCGTGGCGGCCGTTGAGCCGGGCGGGGTCGAGTCGGCCGCCCTGCTGGCCCTGCGCATCCTCGCCACCGGCGAGGACCGCTGGCTGCGCGCGCTCGAGCTTTACGGCCGCGGCGGCGCCCCCGCCGAAACCGCGCCGCCGCCGCCCCCGC
>JAWLCE010000014.1:0-106826 GCA_041687335.1 Sumerlaeia bacterium
TTCAATTCCTGCCTTTGCGACCTTTGGCCGTTTCCTCTGCGCCTTTGCGACAAAAACATGAAGGATCAGAGGGGCGGCAAATTCTCGCGCCGCGGCGCTTGATACCCTCCCCTTGCCTGTGCGAGAATGCCGGAATTTGACCCGGTGCAGACGCGCCGCAGATCCCCCTCGCGGAGCCTCCCATGCCGCTTTCGGACCAGGCCCTCGCCCTCTTTCGCCGTGCCAAGCAGAATGGTTTTTCCGACCGCCAGATCGCATGGCTGATCAACCAGCGCCGCCCCGACGCCACCCCGCTAGAGGAGGCCGACATCCGCCGCCTGCGCCACGCCAATGGCCTGGAGCCCGTCTACAAGTCCGTCGATACCTGCGCCGGCGAGTTCGAGGCCTATACCCCCTACTTCTATTCCACCTACGAGCGCACCAGCGAATCCACTCGCTCCGAGCGCAAGAAGATCGTCATCCTCGGCGGCGGCCCCAACCGCATCGGCCAGGGCATCGAGTTCGACTACTGCTGCGTCCAGGCCGTCTTCGCCCTCAAGGATGAAAACTTCGAGACCATCATGGTCAACTCCAACCCCGAGACCGTCTCGACCGACTACGACACCGCCGACAAGCTCTATTTTGAACCGCTGACGGTCGAGGACGTGCTCGCCATCTGCCGCCTTGAGCGCCCCGACGGGGTCATCGTCCAGCTCGGCGGCCAGACCCCGCTCAACCTGGCCCGCGCCCTCGAGGCCGAGGGGGTGCCGATCGTCGGCACCTCGCCCGACTCCATCGACCTGGCCGAGGACCGCGACCGCTTCGGCCGGCTGCTCGAGCAGCTCGGCATCCCCCAGCCCAAGAATGGCACCGGCAAGACGATCGAGGAGGTCCAGGCGCTGGCCCGCGGGATCGGCTACCCGGTCATGGTGCGCCCCTCGTATGTGCTTGGCGGACGCGCGATGCAGGTGGTCTGGGCCGACGACCAGCTGGTCAAGTTCACCCGGATGGCGATCGAGGCCGCCGAAGGCCACCCGATCCTCGTCGACAAATTCCTCGACCACGCCGTTGAGGTTGACGTCGATGCCCTTGCCGATGGGGAGCGGGTCGTCATCGCCGCCATCATGGAGCACATCGAGGAAGCCGGCATTCACTCGGGCGACTCCGCCTGCATGATCCCGCCGCGCAACCTCTCGGCCCAGGTGCTGGAGAAAATCCAGGCCTACACCACCAAGCTTGGGATGGCGCTTGGCGTGCGTGGACTCATGAACATCCAATATGCAGTTAAGGATGAGGAGGTCTACGTGCTCGAGGTCAACCCGCGCGCCTCGCGCACCGTCCCCTTCGTCAGCAAGGCCGTCGGCATGCCGATCGCCCAGCTCGCCGCCCGCGTCATGGTCGGCCGCAAGCTCGCCGACCTGGGCTTCACCGAAATGCCCACGATCCACTTTACCGCCATCAAGGAGGCGGTGCTCCCCTTCCACAAGTTCCCCGGCTGCACCGTCGAGCTGGGCCCCGAGATGCGCTCCACCGGCGAGGTGATGGGGATTGACCCCGACCCGGCGATGGCCTTCGCCAAAAGCCAGGCCGCCGCCGGCAACAGCCTCCCGACCGCCGGCTCGATCTTTATCAGCATCAGCGACGCCGACAAGCCGCTGATCACCCCCGTCGCCCGCCAGCTGGTCGAGCTGGGTTTCCGGCTGATCGCCACCGACGGCACCGCCGCCCACTTCCGCGCCCACGGCATCGCCTGCGAACAGATCCAGAAGATCAGCGTCGGCCGCCCCAACATCGGCGACTTGGTCGCCAACAACCAGATCGACATGATCATCAACACCTACACCGGCTTTCAGGCCCGCGAGGACGAGAAGGCGATCCGCAACCTGGCGATCCACGCCGAGCTGACCCTGCTGACCACCGTCTCCGCCGCACGAGCGGCCGCCGAGGCGATCGCCGTGCAGCGCCAGTGCCCGCTCCAGGTCAAGCCGCTGCAGGACTATCACGCCGAGCTGGCCGCCGCCCGCGCCGCCACCCGAGCCTGAGCGCCCACAAAAAAACAAACCGCCTGAAGCTTGGTTCCCCGCAAGGGGTCCCCGCCTCAGGCGGCCTTTGTTCGTTGAGCGGATCGGCGATTACATCGCCATGCCGCCGTCGACGTTGAGCACATGGCCGGTGATGTATTGCGCGGCGGGCGAGGCCAGGAACAACACCGCGTCGGCGACCTCATCGGCCGTCCCCAGGCGCCCCAGCGGAACCGCCTTCATCAGGTTTTCCTTCACCTCGTCGGTCAGCACATCGGTCATCGCCGTGGCGATGAAGCCGGGCGCCACCGCGTTGACCGTGATGCCCCGGCTGCCCATCTCACGCGCCAGGCTCTTGCTGAAGCCGATGATGCCCGCCTTGCTTGCCGAGTAATTGCACTGGCCCGCGTTGCCCATGATCCCGACGACCGAGGCGATCGAGATGATGCGCCCGGAGCGTTGCTTGCCCATCGGCCGGATTGCCGCCTTCGAGCAGGCATAGACCGAATTCAAATTGATGTTGATCACCAGCTGCCAATCCTCGGGCGTCATCCGCGCCAGCAGCTTGTCGCGCGTGATACCGGCGTTGTTGACCAGGATGTCGAGCCGGCCGTGGCGCGCCACCGTCTCGTCGATCAGCCGCTGGCAGTCCTCGGCCTTCGAAACGTCGACTGCGGCGGCCTCCACCGGCACGCCAAAGCTCGCGGCCAGCTCGCCCGCAGTCTGTTGCGCACCCTCCAGATTGAGGTCCGCCACAATGACCGTGGCGCCCGCGCCAGCCAGTTTCTCACAGATTGAGCGCCCGATCCCGCGCGCCCCGCCGGTCACCACGGCCACCTGGTCCTTCAGCATCTTATCCATCATCAGCTCCTTGGGGTATGTTGGCAACATCTCCGCCGCCAGCGCGCGGCGCGCCTCACAAATTGTCAAAATCGCGATGCACATACAACAAAAAACCCGCGACCGCCAAAACGAACAGAGTCCGGCCCACGGCGGGGCCGGACTCCGAATGATGCAACCTGAACAACCGGTCCGCCGGCGATTACTTCTCGATCCGGCGAACCTTGATGTTGCGGAACTCGCACTGGTCATGGTGGTCCTGCAGCACGATGTGCCCGACGCCATGACTGCTCCAGCCTTCGATCGGCGCGAACTTGCTGGCCGCGACGGCGGCGTTGAGTTCCGGCGAGTCGAACGCATACTCCACGACCTTGCGGCCGTTCAGGTAATGCTCGCCGCGCCCATCACGCACCACGATCCGCGCATTATTCCAGGCTTCGAGGTCGAAGCTCGGGTCGCTCGGGGGCAGCATGTCATACAGCGACCCCGTATACTGCAGCGGGTTGAGCGCCGGCACGTAGTTGGGGTCGACGATCTGAAACTCAAAACCCAGCGCCCCCGACCGCTTTTGCAACGCCGGCTTGACGTTGTACTTGACCCCACTGTTGCCACCCGGGCTGATCTTCCAGTCCACCGAGAACTCGAAGTCATCAAACTGCTCGACGGTCATCAGGTCGCCGCCGGGAAGCGGCTTGCCTTCGGCATCCTTAGGCACGTCGTCGCGCGCGACTTTGCGCAGGACACCATCCTCGATCACCCAGTGGTGGGGCGCAACCTCCGCGCGCACCACACCGCGCCAGCCATCAAGCGTCTTGCCATCGAACAGAAGCACCCAGCCGTCGGCCACTTCCTGTTCGCTGAGCGTGTTGTGCGTGCTGGGGCAGCAGGGGGCGGCCTCGGCGGCCCAGGCTGACGGCGTCAGTGCCAGCACCGCAATCATCCATGTCATCAACCGCAACATTGTTTTTCATTTCCTTTCAGGTGGAAAGTTCTCTTCGAACCATCGGGATCAGCATATGCAATTCGCCCGCCAAACACAAGCCGCAGCAGTGGCGACATGGGGCCGGCTTTCAGGACCTTCTTGTCGACCGGGCGACCGCGGAGTATGCTGGCACGTAACGTTCGCGAAAGGACTCCCCATGGCCCCCCAACCGTTTGATCCGCAGCACCCCCTGACCGTCCAGGAAATGCTGGAACGCAAGGGGCGGGAGTGGGACCTTGAAATCGTCGCTGGCCACGCCGGACTTGATTCCGTCATCACCACGGCCGAGCTCAACCGGCCAGGCTTGGCGCTGGCCGGCTACTACGAGGTTTTCTCGGCCCAGCGCATCCAACTGATCGGACTGACCGAGTCTTCCTTCCTCAAGAGCCTTGATGCCGACTTGCGCCGGCGGGCCGTCGATCGCACTCTTGGATTCACGATCCCCTGCGTGATCGTCACCTCGGCCCAGGATGCCGCCGCCGAGCTGCGGGAGGTCTGTGAGGCTCGCTCGATCCCGCTGCTGCGCACCACCCAGATCACCTCCCCTTTCCAGTCCGACCTCGGGCATTACCTGGAGCGCCGGCTGGCCCCCAGCTGGACCGTCCACGGGGTGATGATGGATGTCTTCGGCCTGGGCGTGCTGATCCGTGGCAAAAGCGGCGTCGGCAAGAGTGAGTGCGGGCTGGAGCTGGTCGAGCGTGGCCATCGCCTGATTGCCGACGACGTTGTCCTGCTGCGACGGGTCGGCAAGAACGAGCTGCTTGCCGAGACTCCCTCCAACATCGGCTATCACATGGAAATTCGCGGCATCGGCATCATCGACGTGGAGCTGCTCTTCGGCGTCCGCGCCGTGCGCGAGGAGGCCCCGCTCAAGCTGATGGTGACGATGGAACCCTGGGACCCGGACAAGGAATACGAGCGACTTGGGCTGGCAGACCGCTACACCACGCTTTTCGATTGCCGCATCCCCGAATACGTCTTGCCGGTCGAGCCTGGCCGCAATATCGCCAAGTTGGTCGAGGTCGCCGCACTCACCCAACGGCTTGAGGATCAAGGCATCAACGTGGCCCGTGAGTTCGACCAGCGCATCATGGAGGCAATTCAGAAAAAGATCCGCCCCACCCGCGTCTTTACCGCCATCGACCGACTTTACCGAAACGTAAAGGACTGAGCTCTCACGCCCAGCGTGCCAACATCACCCCGGCGACCAGCGCGGCAAAACCCAGCCCGTTCTGCAGCGTAACATTGGCCAGCGCCCGCAGCCAGTCCGAGCGCATCATGACGCCCGTTTCCAAAATGAAGGTCGAGAAAGTCGTGAATGCCCCCATGAAGCCCACCAGCACCAGCAGGCGCGTCTCGGGCGCCACCCGCCAGCGGTGCTCGAACAGCGACCACAGCAGTCCCGCCATGAAGCAGCCCACCATGTTCACCGTCAATGTGCCCAGAGGAAATGATAGACCCGGAACCCGCTGCACCAGACTCGCCAGCCCATGCCGGGCCAGCGTCCCCAGTCCGCCGGCCAGCGCCAGCGCGGCAAGTTTAGGTAGCATCAATGTCCGCATCCCCGGGAGCTAAAAAGCTCCGGCCCCCGCCGGCACATCAGTAACCGAAATTGGTCACGTCATCGGCGGCGGCGCCGGTGAACGAATAGCCGTTCAGGCTGCCCAGCGACATCCCGTCCGGCCCCAACGAAATGATCTGGTAGCTGCCGGCGTTGTAATAGGTTTCTCCGAGCGCCACGAACGGATTGGGCGCCGGCAACGACGTATTGGCGCCGACGGGCGCCGCGCCCGGGAACAGGTTCGTCCCGCCGTTGAAGTTGCCGTTGCGCACCCCATAGTCCGAGCGGCGAACGTAAATCAGCGGCCGCCCCCAAGGGTCAAGGATGTCATACTGGCCCGGCATCAGTGAGGGCTCCTGACTGCCGCGCAACTGGTTCTTCTGCAGGTTGACATACGGCCCCTGCCAGCGCGTCTCGGGGAAATTGCTGTTGCCCGTCAGGCTGTGCACCAGCGCGAGGTGCAGATAGCCGCTGCCGTCGTTCCGGTCGCTGAGGCTGGGACTGTTGATCGGCGGCACAGCTATCCCCGAGCCGCTGGGTGGATACGACCCCGTGTCCAGCTCGTAGCGCGTGATCGCCATCTCGAGGTTGCTGATCAACGCATGGGTGGCGGCAATCCGTGCGCGCTCGGCTTGGTTGGAATACACGCCCGTGGCGACCGTCGCCAGCAGGCTGATGATCAGCACCACGATCAGCAGCTCCAGCAGGGTCACCGCCAGCTTGCCTTCAGGCTTTTTACGTTGGATTGCCATCTTCTACTTCCTTAAGCCTCATGCGCTCCGTGCCGCTCGCGGCGCGGGCGAAATCAATCATTGATCTCGATGCCGCGCCAGCCGCCGAACTGATAAATGATGTCGTCGCCCTGGCCGTAGCCGTCCCCGCCGTTGTTGGTCCCGTTGCCCGGGAGTCCGTTCGGCCCCAGCGAGAGCAACGTCGGCCGGTCGAAGATCCGCGTCGTGGGGAACTGCCGGGTCGTCACCGCACCGCCCGTGGCCCCTGTTCCCGTGCTGACCTGATACTCCGGCCCCTCGCTCAGCATGATCGGGCCGGTCTGCGTGAAATACTCGAAGGGATTGCTCGGGTCGGGCGGCGGGAAGGTCGCCCCATAGAACGAGAAGAAGATATAGTCGTTGCCCCACGGGTCGTCGGGCCAGTCATTGTTGTTCACGTCGCGATGCCAGTTGATGTAGGGCCCATCCCAGCCAAAGTTGGTCTCGTTGCGCACAAGCTGCTGGAACAGCGCGATGCCGTTGGCCGGCGGCAGCCCCATCTCCGTGCTCAGGAAGATTTCATCCGAGCGGTGGTAGATCTGCGAGTTGTCGATCTGGTTGGTGATGCCATTGTCGGCCACGCCACCCAGCCGGCTCGCCGCCGCGGCATTAGGCACCGCATCCCCCGTAAAGCCGTCATTGAGCGCGTAGAGGCGGATGTAGTAGCCCGTATCCATCGCCACCCGCTGCATCGATTCCGCCAACTGCTTCATTTCCATCTGGGTGGTCGCCACGCGCGCCTTGGCCGCCTGATTGGTGTAGACCGGCACCGCCAGCGTTGCCAGCAGCGCGACCACCACCACCACCACCAGCAACTCGGTCATCGTGACGCCGCGTGTGTGGCGATACTTGTTCGGACTCATCGGATCATCCTCCATCCTCTGGGCGCGCCGGCCGCGGCGCGGTCTGTTCACTGATTTCATCGGCCGCCCGGGGGCGGCTGCCGTCATTGTCCCGCCGCGAACGAATACACGATGTCGTCGCCCTCGCCATACCCGTCGTTGGGGTCGTCCGTCCCGTTGCCGGGCAGGCCGTTGGGCCCCATCGAGAGCAGCGTCGGTCGGTCAAACAGATAGGCCGCGTCGTATTGCAGAGGAGTCGAACCCCCACTGCCGTCCGACACCAAGTGGGACGGGCCGAGAATCTGGAACTGCCACCCCGAGTTCTGCTCGGCCACGGGCTGGTTGACCGGCGGATAGATCACGCCGTTGACCGTGAACAACAAGTAGTCGTTGCCCCACGGATCGTCCGGCCAGTCATTCTGGTTGGCGTCGCGGTGCCAGTTCAGATACGGTCCCTGCCAGCCGAAGTTCGTCTCGCTGCGCATCAGGCGGCTGAAAATCTCCGTCTGGTTGGGCGGAAACGACTGGCTCTCCAGCGAAATGAAGATCGAGTGCGGCACCGTCCCGTAGAGACCCCCGGTCAGCCCCACGTCGGTAATTCCCTGCAACTTGCTCAGCGGCGAGGAGTTTGCGATTCCGTCCCCGCGGATGCCGTCGTTGAGCACATCCAGCCGATAGAGATAGTTGGTCTGGATGAAGGCCCGCTCCAGCGAGTCCGCCAGATGCTGCATGTCCTTGTGAGCCGCGGCGATCCGGGCTTCCTCGCTGCGTCGCGTCAGCACGGGCGTCATGATCAGCACCAGCATGCCGATAATCATCACGACCACCACCAACTCGACGATGGTAAAGCCCGCAACCGCGCGCCGGGTCCAGTGTTTCATATTCATCTCGGCTTTCCTGCCTCAAAATTCTCGCGATAGATCGTCAAAGGTTCCCAAGGCGCCCGTTTCCCGGAAGAAATGGTTCGAGGTATAGTTGGTCACTTGCCCCGGCCCTCCATTGGGGCCCAGGCAATAGATCACCGCCGTGTTGAAGTTGGTCTCATTGGTCAACGGCGTCGGATACCCATATTCGCCGATCTGCCCCGGTCCAAAGAAAATATAGGGATTTCCCCACGGGTCGATCGGGTAGCGCGACCGATTGACCGCCCCCTGCCCACGCTCGTCGAAGCCATCCTCCTCAAGCAGCAGCACCGGCCCCTCCTGGGGGTTCAGCCCCGCCACCGCATCCCCGCGGAACAACTGCGGCAGACCCTCGACCACCTCACGCAGCAGGCGCTGGCGGTTCGGCACTGCATAAGGCCCGTTCCAATTGTTGCGGAACGCATTCAACGAGGCTTGGTTGATCGGCTGGTTCCAGGTTGCCTTAGGCAGCTTGATCTGGGCCACCGCCTGACTGTCCCCCGGATCCGCCGACGGATGCGACAGGTCGAACAACCTCACATAATAACCGGTGTCGGCGTGGATCATCATCTGCGCCAGCTCGATCTGCTTCATATCCGCCATCGCGGCGGTAATGCGCGACTCCTCGATCCGCTTGCGCAGAAGCGGCATCAGGATCAGCGCCAGGATCGCAATGATCGTGGCCACGGCCGACATTTCGAGCGCGGTGAAGCCCAGTCGGCTCCGCCGCCGCCCAAGTGCGCGTCCGGTCAGGATGGTATATGGCGAGATTGCACGCATCGGTCGCTCTTCCTGCAGTTGATTAGAATTCCCAGACAACATCGTCGGTCCCGTCCTGAAGCATCCCCACCGCGCCCTCGGCGTCATTCACAGTCCCAGGAAAATAGAACGACTGCTCCAGGTCCTCGCTGGTCAGGTTGCTCAGCGACAGCGCCCCGGTGATGCCGTATGAACGCAGCACGTATTCGGCGCCATCGGGATCATCGCCCACCTCATACCGCCCCACCAGTGACGCATTCGTCAGCGTCGCGTAATAGGCCGGGTGCTTGAGCTGGGTCTCGATGGTGCCGCCCGGCACCCGGTTGGCCCCATAGCTGACGACCGCATTGAGGAAGCTGGGATCCTCGCCCGGCTGGGCCAACCGATAGCGCGCCAGCCCGTTCTCGAAAGTCCGCACCACCTGATACACCACCCACGGGTTGCCCCACGTGTCCGCCGGCCAATCCACCAGGCTGATGTCCTGACCCGTCTGTTGCTGGAACAGCGACCGGAAGGACAGCGTCTGCTGGTCGAGCAAGCGCATGATCACGAACGAGCGGTGACCCTGGCTCAAGCGCGTGCGCGTCTTGGAGGAATAAGGGCCTTTCCATTGGTTGTTGACCTGCCCGGCGCGCCGCGTCGCCCCCAGCGTTCCATAGGTGTCGAAGTGCGGCCGCATGACCAGCTCGTTCGACGGGTTACGGATCACCACCGTGCTCAGATCCTGACTAAGCAGGTGCAGGCGCGGATAGATCGCCAGGTTATCGTGGGCCAGTTGCAGCGACTTGCCGAGCTGTTCCGCCTCCGGATACATCAGCTTCTTGCGAGTCTGATCGAAAAAGCCTTGGATGGAGATGATCGCGATCGCTGAAAACAAGGCGATCAGCGAGGTCACGATGATGATCTCCAGCAGGGTGAAACCTGCGCGCATTTGCGCAGCCATTTTCGCTCGTCTCATGGCTTGACTCACCAACCTGCCTCGGGATCCGTTCATGCGGAGCCGTTATTTGTTGCGTTTACTCCGCTTAACACGGGTAAACGTAATCATGAAGTCAGTTATAGGTCGCTGCGCCCTGCCTGTCAACAAGCGTTTCCCGCTATCTCCCCGCCCCCCTCCGGCCACCACTCCGATTTCCGACCCCCGCATCCCTTGTCGTGGCCGCCGCCACCGCCCCCTGGATGCCCATATTTTGCGTCCCCCATTGATTTATTTTGTTTTTCCGACCCTGCCGCGACTACATTACGGCGATGCCGGCGTCGCTCCCCATTGACCCGCTGATCCCCGACATCCTCGCCGCTCTGGCCGAGGCGGGAGCTGCCATTTTGCTCGCGCCGCCCGGGGCCGGGAAGACCACCCGCGTGCCGCCGGCCCTCCTCGGCGCATCCTGGCTGGACCCCCGCGCCGGTCGCGTGCTGGTCCTTCAGCCGCGCCGTGTTGCCGCCCGCGCGGCCGCCGCCCGCGTCGCCGCCGAACAGGGCTGGAACGTCGGCCAGGAGGTCGGCTATCAGGTTCGCTTCGACAACCGGATCGGCACCACCACCCGGCTTGCCTTCCTCACCGAGGGCATCCTCGCCCGGCGGCTCGAATCGGACCCAACCCTCGACGGCGTCGGCTGCGTAATCCTCGATGAATTTCACGAGCGCTCGATCCACACCGACCTCGCCCTTGCCATGCTGCGCGAGATCCGGGCGGCGCTGCGCCCCGAGCTGCGCCTGCTCGTCATGTCGGCCACCTTGGAGGCCGGTCCCGTCGCCGATTACTTAGGCGGCGCCCCCGTCCTGGAAAGCCCCGGCCGCATTCACCCCGTGGCGATCGAGTGGCTCCCGCGCCCGCTCACCGTCCCTCCTGAACAAGCCGCCGCCGATGCCGCCCGCAGCCTGCTGGCGCAGGCCGGCCCAAGCATGGATCCGCTCGACGCCGCCGATCCCGGCCACCTGTTGGTGTTCCTTCCGGGCATGGGCGAGATCCGCCGGGCGGAGGCAATGCTGGCCAATATCCCCGCCGACCTGCACCTGCTGCATGGGTCGGTGCCCGCCCAGGCCCAGGACCGCGCCCTGCGGCCTTCCCCCCGCCGCAAACTCATTCTGGCCACCAATATCGCCGAGACCTCGCTGACCATCGACGGCGTTCGCACCGTCATCGACACCGGCCTCGCCCGCGTCCCCGTCAGCGACCCACGGCTCGGCATCGACCGCCTCGATCTGCGCCGGATCAGTCGCGCCTCGGCCACCCAACGGGCGGGGCGCGCCGGACGCACGGCGCCCGGCCGCTGCCTGCGCCTCTGGACCGCAGCCGAAGATGCCGCGCTGGCCGAGCGCGAGACTCCCGAGGTCGCCCGCATTGACCTCGCCCCCGCGCTGCTGGCACTTTATGCCTATGGGGTGTCCAATCCCGCCCGATTCCAATGGCTCGAGCCGCCCCGCCCCGATGCGCTCGCCCTCGCCCAACGTCTCCTGTTCATGCTTGGCGCCGTCGACGCCGGCGGCCGGCTGACCCCCCTCGGCCGGCAATTGGCCGCCCTGCCGCTGCATCCCCGCCTCGGGCGCCTGTTGCTGGCCGGGGCCGACGCCGGTCTGCCCCGCGAGGCCGCCGCACTCGCCGCGCTGCTTTCCGAACAGGCCGCCCTGGCCACACCGGCCCGCCAACGGCGCCGCCCCGCCGGCTGGGAGGGTGACTCCGACCTGCTCGATCTCCTCGACCGGCTTGAAAATGGAGAGCTCGAGCCCCAGATCGCCGAGCCCGTTCGTCGCACCCAACGCGAGTTGCTGGCCCAGCTCCAGCGGCGCGGGCACACCCCGGCCCCGCGCCCCGCCGGCCCCGCCGCCCGGGACGCCCTATTGCGCCTGGCGCTCCTGGCCTGGCCCGATCGCGTAACCCTGCGCCGCCCCGGCGACCCCGCCCGCGGCCTGATGGTCGGCGGCCGCGGCATCATCCTGGAGCCCGCCAGCGTCGTTCGCCGCGCGCCCCTCTTCATCAGTATCGACCCGCGCGAACAGCCCGGCGGCGCCGCCGAGGCCCGTGTCGCCATCGCCAGCGCCATCGAGCCCCACTGGCTGCTCGAATCATTCCCCCACCTGGTCGAGCGGCGCGTGGATTGCCGCTTCGACCCCGCCCGCGGCCGTGTGGTTGCATCGCGGCGTCTATTGTTTGCAGGCCTGATCGTGCGCGAGGACCTCGCCGACCTCGCCCAGGCCGACCCCGCCGCCATTCAGGGGGCCCTCTTTGACCACCTGCGCAGCGACGACGCCATCTGGCGTGAGCCGGCCACCGAGCGCCTGCTCGCGCGGCTGGACTTCCTGCGCCGCTGGATGCCCGAACTGAACCTGCCCGAACTTGATCCAGCCGAGCGCGAGCAGATCCTGCGGGAGGCCTGCGCCGGCCGCCACGCCGTTGCTCCCGTCGCCGAGGCCCTGACCACGGCCATCCGCCATCGGCTCGACCCCCGCCAGCGCCGCGCGCTGGATCAGCACGCACCCGAGTCGTTGACCCTGCCCCACGGCCGCCCCGCGCGCCTGACTTATGCGATGGGCGCCCAGCCCATCCTCGCCGCGCGCATCCAGGCGCTGTTCGGGCTGACGCAGACCCCACGCCTGGCCGCCGGTCGCGCCCCGCTGGTGATCCACCTGCTCGCCCCCAACGGCCGCCCCGTGCAGGTCACCAGCGATCTGGCCGGCTTCTGGGCCAACACCTATGCCCAGGTCCGCCGCGACCTGCGCGCCCGCTACCCCCGCCACGCCTGGCCCGAAAACCCGATCGCCTGATGCATTTCAATTCGATCGACGTGAAAGAGGTAACGGCCCGCGCCGACACGATAGATCACCGCGCCGGCTTCCTGAGTGACCAGCTCGACGCCGGGCGCTTGCGCGGCGGGGTGACCACCTTCGCGGACCTGGGCGGGCGAGGCCGCCGGCACATGGACCAGCGCCGTCGCTCCGACAGGGATCTCCACTTCCATCCGCAACCGCCCGCCCGCGAGCTGCCAGTTGCTGACGATCCTGCCGCGCGCGGAATCATAGGCGCACCGCACCCACTCCAGCCCGCTGACCATTTGCGGCCGAATGATGATCCGGTCGAAGCCGACGGCCGCGGGATCGGGCTGGATGCCACCCAGCCAGCGATAGAACCATTCGCTGACCGAACCGAACATCGGATGATTGTGTGAATAGGTATTGTCGCTGAATTTCCAGTGCTCCCAGAGCGTGGTGGCCCCGAGGTCGAGCATATGCCCCCAGCCGGGGAAGGTCCGCTGGTTGACGATGGCGCCGGCGGCCCCGGCGTGGCCCTCGCGCGAGAGCGCGTCAAGCATGTATTTCGTGCCAAAGATGCCGGTCGAAAGGTGGCCATCGCGGCGGCGCAGATCCTCGAGCAGTACATCCAGCACGGCCGGGCGCGACTCCGTAGGCGCCAGATTCAGATAGAGCATGAAGGACTGGCTGGCCTGGGTGGCGGGGCCGGCCTTGCCCGTCGCCGGGTCGAAAAACCGGGCGAGGTAGGCCGCGCGGATATCCTCGGCGAGCCGCGCGTAACGCTCGGCATCCGCGGCGTGGCCCAAGATGGCCGCCAGTTCACCGAGCAGCCGCGCGCTGGCGGCGTAGAGCGGCGTGACCATCTCGGGCGCGGGCATCGGTGCCAGCCCCTCGTGATCGCTCAGCCCCTCGGTGACGATGAAATCGGGATAGCGGGCGTTGACCCCCTCCAGCCAGCGGCGGGCGGTCGCGTATTGCTCCTCGAGCAGTTGACGGTCGCCGTAGTACTGCCAGAGCTGGCGCAGAAGCAGCGGGTGCACCATCGCCCAAGCCACGCCGCAATACTGGGTGCCCATGTTGGGGGCCGTGTCGGTGAACGTGCCATCCTCCAGGACGCTGTCGTGCCAGTCGCGCACCGCCTTGGCATAGAAGGCGGCCATGTCGTAATTCATCATGAACGCCTCGCTGGTGGTGGCGATGTCGCCCCCGTAGCCAAAGCGTTCGCGATGCGGGCAGTCCGACTGCACGGCGAAGATGTTGCTCAGGAAGGTCCAGTCGCACATCGTCTGGATGCGGTTGAACAGCTCATTGGAGCAGGCGAACGAGCCGACCCGCTCGATGTCCGAGTTGAGACGCAGCCCCTCGATTGAATCGATGGGTGGCTTGCCGGGCAGTCCTGTCACTTCCACATAGCGGAAGGCGTGGAAGGTGAAGCGGGGGGTGTAATGCTCGATGCCGCCGCCGCGGGCGATGTAGGTGTCGGCCTGCCAGGCCACCAACGGCGAGCCGGGGCCGCCGATGTTCGCCTCGACACCCTCCTTGTTCTTGCGCCGGCCCTTGATCTGACCGCAGACGCTGGTCAGCGGGTTGAGCGTGCCGTCGGGATTGAGCAGTTCACCGAAGCGCAGCGTCACGCTGGTGCCGGCCGGCGCCTCCAGGCTCAGACGCACCCATCCCGCGAAGTTCTGGCCCATGTCGAAAATGAAAACCCCCGGCTGGGGCTCGCTGAGGCCGACCGGCTCGAGCGTCGCCGTGCAGCGGATCGGGGGGAGCGGCTGGGCGCGCAGCGGTCCGATCGGTTCGGTGGCCACGGCGGGGCGGCCCCAGGCGGCGTCATCGAAACCGGCCGTGTCCCAGCCCGGCTGTTCGCGCCGCGCGTCGTAAATTTCGCCAAGGTAAATATTGTTGAAGAGGATCGGGCCTTCGCCGACCATCCAATCGTTGTCGCTGAGGACGTCCTGGCGCGTGCCGTCGGTAAACTCGATTGCCAGGCGCGTGATGAAGCGGGGGCGGCCCACCGGCATGTGTTCGCGCAGGACGCGGCGGCCCCACATCCTCATCGGCAGCGGATTATACCAGCCGTTGCCGAGCGTCACGCCCAGGCAATTGTCGCCCGGCCGGAGCTCGGCCGTGACGTCGTGCGTGCTGTAGAAGACCCGTTCGGAATAGCGCGTCCAGGCGGGATCGAGGGCCAGGTCGCCGACGCGCCCGCCGTTGAGGCTCGCCTCGTAATACCCGATGCCGGTGACGTAGAGCCGGGCGCGCGCCACCGGCTTGTCGATGCTGAACTCGCGGCGGAAGAGCGGCGCGGGGTCCTCGAGGTAAAAGTCCTCCTCACGGGTCGGGGTCGGCTTGCCGTCGTTCAGCCAGCGCGCGCCGGCCCAGTCCTCGGGCGCCAGCAGGCCCATCTCCCAACTGGCCGGCTCGCTCCAGGAAGAGGGCCGTCCGTCCGCGTCCCAGGCGCGCACCTTCCAGTAACAGGCCTGGCCGCTTGCGAGCGGCTTGCCGCGGTAAAGCACGTGGAGCTGGTCGGCCGATTCCACCTTGCCGCTGTCCCACAGGTCGCCGGTGTCCTCGCGCAATGCATCCGCGTTGCCCGCCACCAGCACCTGCCAGGCAGTCTGAACGTCGCCGCGCCGATCTGAATTCAGCACCCAGCTCAGCCGCGGCCGGGGGTTGTCGAGCACGACATGACCCGCTCGGTATTCGCATTTGAGCTGAGTAACCGTCAGCGTGCCCACGGCGATGCTCGTCGGCCCAACCAGGAACAGGCAGAGTGGCAGGACGAGCCAGACGGGGTTGAGCTTCAGCATTTTGATAGCCTCGGTGCAGGATGGGATCTCAGTCGGGATGGCTGCCCGGCATCGGCCGCGCCATCTGCAAATATCAGGTTTTGGTGCGCATCTGTCACGCGAATCCCAACCGTAAGGGTGGAGGAAACCTTTGCGGATGGGGGGCCGGCGGAACATAATACGCCGGGTTTTCACATTCAGGCGGAGGCGCGGTCCAGATGATCAAGTTCAGTATGTTCGCGGCGGCTGTGATTCTGGCAGGGGCGGCGGCGCTGGCCGGCGCCGCCGAAAGCGACCTGCCGATCCTGGGGCCCGACCGGGTGGTCATCGTGCAGGAGCAGGCATGGCCGCACTTCAACTGGGCCTCCTTCGACCAGGACAAGATCGTCAGCCATGGCGATTATCAATACACCATCTTCTGGGGCGAGGACCGGGTGCTGACGGTCGCGCGGCGGCGGCTGGAGAGTGACGAGGTTCAGTTGGTGCGGCTGGAGGATTACCGGCTGGCCGACGGGCTGCCCGAGGACCAGCAGCGCAACGGCCACCGCAACACGGTGCTGGGGATCAGCCCGGCCGACGGTCGGCTGCACCTGTCTTGGGATCATCACGCAAATCCGCTCAACTACACCCGCAGCCGCGCCGGGCTGATCAGTGATCCCCCCGAGCACATCGGGCCGGAGGACTTCGAGCCGCGCCAGCCGCTGATCCCCGACGCCCCCCCGCGCGCCACCTATCCGCGCTTCTTTAGCGACTTCGAGGAGCGGCTCTACTTCATGTATCGATCGGGCGGGAGCGGGGCCGGCAGCAAGACGATCTTCGAGTATGACCCGGCCACGGGAAAGTGGTCGATGCTGAGCGACCGGCTGTTCGGGCTCGAGGGGCATTATGGGCCGTGGAACGACAGCACCTCGCGCAACGCCTACATGCACGACATCCTGTTTGACCGTAGCGGGCGTCTGCACATCACGTGGGTCTATCGGGAGCAGGGGCGAAGCTGGGCCAGCAACCACGACCTGCACTATGCCACCAGCGACGACCGCTGCCGCAGCTGGCACAACAACGCCGGCGAATTGATCGCGGACACTCGCAAGGGCGAGCGCATCACGATCGACAGCCCCGGCATCGTCGTATCTGAAATCCCCGTCTACTCCTGGCTGATGAACGCCTGCTCGATGACGCTCGACTCGCGCAACCAGCCCCACGTGGCGGTCTATCACATGGCCGAGCCGTTTGTGCCCGAGCAGCTCGAGCACGACCCACCCGTGGCGGTGCGCAACCGCCTGCAGTATTACCATTACTGGCGCGACCCGAGCGGGCAATGGCACCGCGGCGGTCCGCTGCCCAAGCCGCTGAGCGCGCGGCGGCCGATGATCATCGCCGCCCCCGACGACACGATCATCATGTATTTCAACAGCGAAGACGGATTCATGGCGCATGTGGCCCGGGCGGCCGACCAGTGGAAAGAGTGGCGCACATTCCGGCTGACCGGCCCCGAGTTCAACGCCAACGACGCCAGCAAGCCCGACCGCCGGCTGCTGCGCGAGCGCGGCATCCTTTCCTTCACCGCCGATCCCAACGGCCGCAAGAGCGGGCGCGGCTTCGCGATCCTGGAGTTCAGCATGGAGCGGCTGATGGCGGCCTTCGCCCAGAATGGCGAGTGACGCCTGCGGGTTGCCGTTGCGATCGTGCTCAAGCACCCCGCCCCAGCGCCTCGATGGTTTCATTATGATAAGGGAATTACGGCGAATATTCGTCCTGGGGATTGGCCAATTTCGCCGACAACTTTCAGACAGGATGGTTCTGTTCGAGTCGTTCAAACCAGGCGGGAGACAACTGGCTGTCAACCATGGCTACGTTGATGGCATCATATTGGAGAAGCTCGAAAGCACGTAGTAGATACTGGGATTGGGCCGCTTTGATTGGCAAATGGGCAGCTTGCATATCTTGCCACAGGCCGACATCCACCCGCAGGGTTGGAATTACGCCGCCGAGTCGCTCATAGAGCGCTGGCTCATTGAATAGCCCCCCCTGCGAGGTCTCCGTACAACCGCATGTCTCCAGCTGGGCATGGCGCTTGCCGCTGAAAAATATGCCCAGCAACGGCTGCGTTCGAGACTCCTGCGCGCCTGCCGGCACGACAATCGTCATCAGAAGCAGAAAATGCATCAGGGTCCGGAAGATCTGTTTCATGGTAAAGCCCTTTTCCAACTAATTCAATTCATCATACTGTCTGCTACGACTGACGATGGTGGCCGTGCCACTCAAGTTGTTCACCCGCCGCAGCGGATAATATTGTATATTCACCATATCTATAGGTAACACTTACATCAACTTGACTCTAGCATAATACAGTTTAACAATGTACAGCACCATTAGACATGCGGAGCTCCATTGAACGACAACAAACCCAAAAGGCACAATCAGCCATGCTACTTCCCCCCTCGGTGGCAGTTTAGCAATATCAATCCAGCAATCTGAAAATTTATACGCAGGCCAATTTATGACATTTAGGACGCCGACTAAACCCATATCATACAGTACAGTCTGAAGCATCCCCATTGTGAGTCCAACTGCAGTTGCGGCAAGAAATGGGTTTTTCAGTAGCCATCCCATATTTATTCTCCAAGAAACATTCGTCGGCATTCGCCACAGGGCTTGCTTCTTGCGCGAACATAATCAATAAATTCCAGCAGCAAATCTTGTGTGTTTTGTTCAACGAAGGATATTCTTATGGAGCCATCGTGAAAGCGAGTCCAAAAGACCTGGTCACCATTGCTCAGAACCTTTCCTAATGTCATTACTGCCATGGTTGGTCTACCCGCAATCCCACTGGCATCTTTGCCGGCATTATCCACATCAGAAGTGCTTCCACTGTAGCTTAATGGTGCTGTATAGTTGTGCCAATAGTATCTTTTTTCCATGCCTCCCAGACCCAAAGATGGCGCCTCCATGCGTCTGTTAAAATCTCCATGCGCAAAATAATCTTGTAACGGATGCAAGGCTCGACCCAGCGCTTGAGCAGCCACATCTGCATTATCATGCATTCTTCGTAAATAATTACATGCCTCAGCTGCACGATTGAACTCTCGACTCATCAAAAATAATCTTGAATCTACTGAATCTAATGAGCGGTCAAAATGCCACATCCAGTTATTGTTGTTTATAATTGTTGGATCAAACATGGTGTCCGTCTCCATATTTGAAGACGCAATTAAAGCAGAGCCTACACGCGAAATCCCGAGGCCAAATGCGATCATCTGTGTTAATCCCATATGAACATCCTCATCATACAATCCCATAATATCAATGGCCATGCATGGACTGCTTCCTGCATATGCATAAATAGATAAGCCGCCCTGAAACCCTATAGGATCCCTGCCCACAAACCGCCCCAAGCGCGCATGATAGTAGCGCATCCGCATCCAGTGGTTGCCGGTCTCGGGGTCGAGCATGTGGGCGGTGAAGGTGAAGGGGTTGGCGTAGTATTCGGCCAAGGCCCCGGGGGTGCGGACACCAGCGACGATCAGGACGTGCGCGCCGTAGGGGTCGTAGTCGTAGCGCTCAACCAACTCGCCGTAGCTGTCACTCAGCCCGTAGATCGAGTAGATGGTGTTGGCATGGTAGTAGAAGCGGATGAAGTCGGCCATATCTTCGGCCTCCATCACCACCGGCTCGTTGATGAACGCACCATAGATGAAGCGCCGGCGCGGGACTTCGGGGTTATACATGTAATCATCATGACCATAATTCTCGATCACCTGCCAGCCGTCGTAGACATAATCGAGGTCCCCGGCCAGGCCGGGCAGGTCCTTGCGCAGGCGCCGGGCGTCGGCGTCGTAGAGGTAAGTGGCGATGGTGGTCGTGCCGCTCAAGTTGGTCACCCGCCGCAACCGATTGAAGCCGTCCCAGACGTAGCGTCGCGTGCCGTCATCGGTCAGGTTGCCGTTGTCGTCGTGATCGAGCACCCCGCCTAGCGCCTCGTCATATTCATTGAAGCTGGTCACGGTGCGCTCGTCCAGCGCAAACGTCTGGATAGACAGCTTTTGTCCTCTTTTGTTAACTGCCGCGCCTGGATCCGCTGGGTGACAAATGGGTGACAGAATGGGCGATATTGGCACATTCAGAGTCTCAACCGGCTTCACCGGGGACCCAAACGAGAACCGCCGCAACCTCATTTATTTTGTTGAGGTTGCGGCGGCTTTTACTTGGTGGAGATAGCCGGGATCGAACCGGCGACCTCTTGAATGCCATTCAAGCGCTCTCCCAGCTGAGCTATATCCCCACGTGATGAACGAGCATCCCTGTGGCGCCGGCGGGTCGGCGCAACCCGTTCATGGCGGAATCCTATCCCACCCCCGCGGCGCCTGTCAAGCCAGCAATCGAGCAGAATTAACCATCCATAATTCTTCGCGTTTTTCGTCGCAAAGCGGCCGAGTCTGGACAATGGGGGCAAAAACTGCTGATCCCGATTGCCCACGCCCGGGGTTGACATTGGCCGGTGGTTCACCGATAAACAGGACACCCCATGAAGGGTGCCCGTCGATGACCCAGGCCCACATCTACCTGCTTACGGTCGCGACGTTCATTGCGGCAATGATGCTGGCCCGGGTGGCGGCCCGCCGGCTGACCGGCCGCGCCCGCGAGCTTGCCCTGCGCCGCGGCGTGCTCAGCCACGTCACCGAGCGCTCCTCGCACGAGCAGCCGACCCCGCGCCTGGGGGGGCTCGGCCTGGCGCTGGGATTCGCCCTCGCCAGCGTCCTGTTCCTGGTGGCGCTCTGGCAACTGCCGCACGTCGGCGGGGCGATCGGCTTCAATCCGGCGCTGATTCTCTGGCTCGCCCTGGGCTGGGCCGGCATGCTGGTCACCGGCCTGCTCGACGACCTTTACGACCTCCGGCCGCTGCTCAAGCTGGGGTTGATGCTGCTGGCGTCGCTGGCGGTCCCGCTCGGCGCCGGCATCCGGCCGCCGCTGGCGGCGTCGCCGCTGCTGCCGTCGATCCTGCAAGAGGCTCTTTCGGTGGCGGCGGTGGTGCTGTGGATCCTCTTTTTCACCAACGCTTTTAACTTCATGGATGGCATGGACGGCCTCGCCGCACGATTCGCCCAAGGCGCCGCCCTCTTTATGTTTGCCGTCGTCTTCGGCGACGGATTGATCCACGGCCTGATGAATTTTGTCCGTGCCGAGGCTTACCTGCTGCCGATCCTGGCGATGGCCTGCTGGGGTTTCCTGCACTGGAACTCCCCCCCCGCGCGTATCTTCATGGGCGATGGCGGAAGCCTCTCGATCGGTTATCTGCTGGCGGTCTTCCCGCTGCTGGGGGCTTCGGGCCGGCTCGGCCTGCGCCTCAGCTTCCTGTCCGCGCTCATCATCCTGTTGCCGTTTCTGTTCGATGTCACGCTGACGCTGGTCCGGCGCGCCCGCCGGGGCGAAAATCTGCTCAAGGCCCACCGCGAGCATCTTTACCAGCGCCTGCTGCAAACGGGCCTCAGCCATGCCCAAGTCCTGACCATCAACCGGCGCCTGTTTTACGGCTGCGGTGCGGCGGCGCTGATCGGCACCCTCAGCTTCGGGCGCCCCGGGGAACTGGCCGCGCTCGCAGTTGCGCTTTTCCTGATGACGCGCTACTGGCGCATGACGATCGACCGTGAGAAGCTCGTGCGCCGCTGAGCGGCTGCGTCATAATTTCACGCCGGCCCGCCCCGACGCCACCTGACCCCCTGCGACAGGTTGTCTCACCACCAGCCATCATTCCCCCTGATGGAACTTGCACGTATGCACGCCAGAGGGCTAAATCAGTGAACTTCAACCAATCGCATCCGGTTCACCCAAATATCATCACGCGCACCACGTCGGGAACGCTCCTTGCATCGCTTCCGCTGCGGAGCAGCCCGCGCCGGGGCGGTGGTTTTCGCCGTCCGTCGGTGCTAAGTCTTGACATTTGAATCTGATATGTTACTAATCGGATGCGCCCGCGCGCGCATGTCAGTGGAGGTAGCCCCAGCATGACCCCCAGCCAAAGCAGCCTCGCCGCGGCCCCCGAGCGCCCCCCCGGCTCGGCCGAGCCACGCCCCAAGCCGATGATTGAGGTCCAACGCCTGACGAAGGTCTACGGCGTCACCGAGGCCGTCCGGGAAATCTCCTTCAGCGTCGGCCGTGGTGAAATCCTTGGCTTTCTCGGCCCCAACGGCGCCGGCAAGACGACGACGATGCGCATCATGACCTGCTACACCCCCGCCACGGGTGGCTCGGTCCGGGTGGGCGGCTTCGACACGCGGCGCCAGTCGCGCGACGTCCGGCGGATCCTCGGCTACCTGCCCGAGAGCGCGCCGCTCTACCAGGACATGGACGTGCGCTCCTACCTGAATTTCATGTCCGAGGTCAAGGGCCACCCGCGCGCCCGGCGCAAGGCGTTCGTCGATGAGGCGATCGCCGAGTGCGGGCTGGGCGAGGTCGCCGGCCGGATGATCCGCAACCTCTCCAAGGGCTTCCGCCAGCGCGTCGGGCTGGCGCAGGCGCTGCTGGGCAACCCGGAAGTGCTGGTGCTCGACGAGCCGACCGTCGGCCTTGACCCGAGACAGATCGCCGAGATTCGCGACCTGATCCGCAACATGGCCGGCCGCCGCACCGTCATCCTCTCCACCCACATCCTGCCCGAGGTCGCCATGACCTGCAATCGGGTGGTCATCATCAACCGCGGCCGGATCGAGGCCGAGGGCACCCCCGAGCACCTGGTCTCGCACATCGGCGGCGGCAATCTGATTCTGATGACCGTTCAGGGACCCGCCGAGGAAGTCGGCCCGCTGCTGGGCCGCGTTCCCGGCGTGCACAAGGTCGCGCTCGAGCGCCCCGTCGGCGGTGGCGCCTCGCGCTGGCGGCTCGAAACCGAGACCGGCCAGGACCCCCGCCCCGCCCTGGCCGCCGCCGTCATCGCCGGCGGCCATCAGTTGCTTGAGATCCAAGGGTCGGGACTGACGCTCGAGGATGTGTTCCTGCGAGTGATTTCGGGTCAGCGGGAGGTGCTGTGATGAGCGGAACCTGGGCCATCTATAAGCGCGAGTTGAAAACTTTTTTCCAGATGCCGAGCACCTACATCGTCATCGCGCTGCTCTTCCTCGTGCTGGGCGTGATCTTCCAGACGATGATGATCGACTTCAGCGAGCAGTCGCGCCTCGCGCAGCAACCAGGCATGTGGGGCATGCAGCAGCAGGCTCCCAATGCCACCGAATTCCTCGTCCGCAACATCTTTTACATCATGTTCTCGCTGATCCTGTTCTCGGTCCCGCTGCTCTCGATGCGACTGGTGGCCGAGGAAAAAAGCCGCGGCACCTTCGAGCTGCTGGTCACCTGCCCGATCAGCGACTGGGCGGTGCTGCTGGGCAAATATCTCGCTCTGGTCAGCGTCGGCATCTTCATGATCGTCCTGAGCGGCATCTATCCGCTGATCGTCTGGTGGCTCGGCCGTCCCGACGTCGGTCCGGAGTGGCCGATCGTGGCCAGCCTGTGGATTGGTCTTCTGCTGATCTTCAGCGCCTACGCCGCCTTCGGAGTCATGGCCAGCTCGATGACGGAGAACCAGATGGCCGCCGGCGTGATCACGCTGATCGGCCTGCTGCTGTGGAACATGATCGGCGACCTCGGCGCCTCCGAGCAGTTCCCCTGGCTGACCGATCTCTTCCGCGAGGCCTCGGCCTCGCAACATACCGAAAATTTCATCAAGGGCGTGCTCACGCTCAAGGACTTTGCCTTCTACCTCCTGGCCAGCTTCCTCTTCCTCTTCGTGGCCAGCAAGACCCTGGACGCCCGCCGCTGGAGGGTTTGACCGATGAATAAAACCGGAACCGAAAAACTGCTGCGCCTCGTCTTCATGGTCCTGCCGCTGGTCGGGCTGGCCAGCCTGCTCTTCTCCATCATGGCGGCAATCATCGCCGGCCATTTCACGACATGGACCACCGCCGGCATCGCACTCGGCCTGGTGCTGTTCATGACCCTCTTCCTGAAGGCCGAGCTGGCCAACCTGCTCTATTACCTCAACGTCTTCGTCTATTCGGCGCTGGTTCTGGGTATCTGCGTGGTCGGCTACCTCTTCGCCCGCGCTTATGAGCCGAAGATCGATCTCACCGAACAGCGGCTCTACAGCCTGAGCGCCGAGAGCGCCCGATTCCTGCGCGGCCTCGACGACCGCAACCAGGATATTGAAGTCATCATCTTCTACAACACGCGCGATCCCTTTCGCGAATTGGAATCCCTCTACCTGGCTGAAAGCAAGCGCATCAAGTTCAGCTATATCGATCCGGTCAAGGATCCGATCGAGGCCCGGCGGATCGGCGATAAGCTCGATGCTCCCAACATCAGCATGGGCGAAATGTTCGTGTTGGCCGGCAACCTGGATCAACCCGGCAAAAACAAGCGCTTCTCACTGGTCGAGCTGATGCAGGGCAATTTCGAAAATGTTTTGACCAATGCCATTGTCGAGGTCACGCACGAGGGCGAGACCAAAATCTACTTCACGATGGGCCATGGCGAACTGGGCATCAGCGAGCCGCGCCAGCAGCGCGGCCGACCCGCCGAGACCAGCGCGCACCTCTTCGCCCAGATGCTCAACGAGCGCGGCATGCAGACGCTGCCGCTGGACCTGGTCGCCACCGGCGCCGTTCCCGTCGACGCCTCTGCCGTCGTCATCGCCGGCCCGACCGCCGACTTTTACGCCGAGGAACTTGATGCCTTGCGGGCCTACCTCGACCGCGGCGGCCGGTTGCTCGTGGCCCTCGGCCTGCCGATCAACAACGTCAACCTGCCGAACATGGAAGGCCTGCGCGGCCTCCTCACCGACTACGGCGTCGAAACGAGCAACGAAATCGTCATCGACCTGATGGCGGCCCAACTGCGAGTTCTGCAGCCGATCCAGCCGCTCGTCGGCTATATTGATGCCGAGCATGCGATCACCAAGAACCTTGCCGGCGCCGAGCGCACGAGCCTCCACATGGTCCGCCCCGTGCGCGCCGGCACGCCGGCCGACACCCGCATCCGGCCCGTCGAGCTGCTGCGCTCCAGCGATGCCTCGGTCGCGGTGCCCCTCGAGGAGGCACTGACAGGCCAGATCCGGCCCAACCAGGAAGATCTCGCCGCCGTGCCGATGGGCGTGGCCGTCTCGATGAGCGACCCACCGCAGATGCCCAACATGCCCAATATATCCAAGCCAGCCGACAGCTATCGGTTGGCCGTCTACGGCACCCAATTCCTGCTTGAGGACCGCACGATGGCCAGCGTGCCGCTCTTCCGGATGTTGATGCTCAACTCGGTCAACTGGCTGGCCCAGCACGAGGAAGCCATCGATGTGCCTCCGCGCGAGCTGCCGGGCACCCCGATCCTGCTCGATCCGGCGCAGTTGCGCGTCCTCTTCGTCTTCGCCGTCGTCATGCTGCCCGGAGGGCTTTTCTTCGGCGGCATCAGCTATTCCATGCTGCGCAGGCGGAAATGATCAAGAAGGCCGTTGGAAGCCGGACCGCCCCTTGGGACTGGGGGAGCCTGCGGCGCCTCATTCACCCTGCCGCGACCGGCACCTCTCGTGTCCACGCAATTCTGTAACCGGAGAATCCCATGAGCATCAAACGCACCATCCTGATCGCCCTGCTTTTTGCTGTCATGCTGGCCGGCTACTTGTGGGATCAGCGCCGGCTTTCCGAAGCCCGCACCCGTGATGAGGCCGCCAGTCGGCTGATTGCCGCCGACACCACAGGCATCGCCGCAATCAACATCGAAAGAGCAACCGGGGACCGGCTGCGCCTGGAGCGCAACGGCTCCACTTGGCTGCTGGCCGATCCGGTGCGCGCTCGCGCGGATTTGGCCGGCGTGGACGCCATGCTCAATCAGCTCGCCTCGGCCCGACGCAAAGATGCGTTTGATGTCGCCGCCGGTGGACTCGAGCCCTATGGCCTTGCCGATCCTGCCGTCAAGTTGCAGATCGAAGCCGGCGACGCCGATCCAACCATCATCTTGCTGGGCGCACAGACCCCCGACGGCGGCAGCCACTATGCCCGTATTGAGGGTCGCGACCAGGTGTTTGTACTCCCCGCAGTCCTCTATGGTCAGCTCGACCGCCCGGCCGAGACCCTGCGCGATCGCCGCCTGGTGCCGGCTGACCTCAACCAGACTACCGCCTTTGCGATCGAGCATGAGGGCGAACGGCTGGCCGCCGCGAAGGATGCAGCCGGCGAATGGAACCTGCTCCAGCCCGAGCCGGTCCCCGCCGACTCCACAAGCATCGAGCAATTGTTGCAGGACCTCAACGGTGGCAAAGCAACTCAGTTGCTCGACAACACGCCGCTCGATGAAGCAGCCCTTGGCTTGGACACGCCTGCCTGGCGAGGCCGCTTTACCGTCGATCTTGGCGATACCACCCGCTCCCTAGAATTGCTCATTGGCGACGAGCTCACCTCGCCCGCCACCGGCCGTTATGCACGCTTCACCGGCGACGACCATGCGATGGTGCTCGACGCGACGCTGTTCGAGTCGATCACGCCGACGGCCGACGACCTGCGCAACAAGATGCTCTTTTCGCTCACGGCGGCTGATGTCGGTTCGATCATGATCCAAGTCGGAGAAACTCCGCTACTGCTGGCGCGTGATCCATCCAGCGAACGCTGGACACTCCCCGGCGAATCTGAAACTGCGGTGGATCAGGCGCGAGTCGCCCGCACGCTGGGCCAGATGGTCGCCCTCAAGGCCAATCGTTTCCTCGCCGAGGATGCCACGCCCGCCGACGACCTGATCGGACTGGCTCCGCCCAAGCTGACGCTGCGCCTTGCAGACCGCGCCGGCGCGACCACCGAAACCCTCGTGACCGGTGTCCGCAATGAGGACTTTGTCTATGCGCGCCGCGTCGAAACGGGCGAACTGGTAGGCATCGATTGGACCCAGCCGGGTAATTTCTTCCTCGGCCGCGACGACTTCCTTGCGCGCAACCTCTTCGACTTCGATATCAATGTCATTGAGCATATTTCAATTGGCGGCGAGGACCTCCCGGTCGTTACCCTCGTGCGCCAGCCCGGCGGCGCCTGGCTGGCCGGCGAGCGGCAGCTCGACCCCGTTCGCGTTTCAGCCATGCTCTATAGCTTGACCAGCCTTGAATGGCAACGCCGGCTCGAGCCGGCCCTGCCCACCGACCGCGCGCTGATCGACCAGCACCAGCTGGTGAAACCACTTCGTTGGGTTGAGCTGCGCGACCGCGAAGGCGAGCTGCTCGCCCGCCTCGGCCTCGGCGGGGAGGATGATACCCTCTCCTACGTCGTCACCGGCACTGATCGCTACTATGCCATCGACCGCGGCCGTTTGACCGGACTGGGCATCTCACTGGACGAGCTGGCCGCCTAATAACCACGCAACGGGCTTGTAGATCAGACGCAGGAGCCCCCCACGGAGCCGGCCCCCCCGCCGGCTCCGTCCTTTTTGCCCGTATATGGAGACCTCATTCTCATGAAACATCATTTTCATTGTCACTCACCGTCGGGCGGGGCAAGATATTCGGGGTCGATTTCATGCTTTGGCAAGTTGAAAGGAGAGAGCGGTGGAAAAGCTCAAGGTCAACATTATCGGGATGGGCATCATGGGCAAGGGCGTGGCGCGCGCGCTGCTGCGCAACCCCCACGTCAGTCTGACGGCGATCGCCGACCTCAAGCCCGAGAACAGGGATGACAGCAAGGCCGAATTTAATCTTGAACGCACCTATGACGACTACCAGAAGATGCTCGAGCAGGAAAAGCCCGACGCCGTCTACGTCGCCACCCCCGACTGGGCCCATGCCGAACCGGTGCTCGCCTGCCTCGAGGCCGGCGTGGCGGTCCAGGTCGAAAAACCCCTCACCACGAGCGAGGAGGAGGCCGCCCGCATCGTGCGCAAGGTCCGCGAGACCGGCGTCAAGCTTCAGGTTGGATTCAACCACCGCTGGCTGGCCGTCTATCACCTTGCCTGGAAGCAAATCCGCGAGGGAAAAATCGGCAAGTGCGTCACGGGCTACGCCCGCAAGAACAACCCCATCACCGTCCCCACCGAGATGATTCCCTGGGCGCGCTACAGCTCGCCAATGTGGTTCCTCTCCTGCCACGACATCGACCTGATGACCTGGTGGTTCAACGAGGATCCGGTCGAGGTCAAGGGCTACGGTTACAAGAACGTCCTCAAGAGCCGCTTCGGCTGGGATACCTATGACTCGATGCAGGGCCTGGTCAAGTTCCAGAGCGGCACCTTCGCCACCTTTGAGGCCAGTTGGATCTATCCCGCCGCCCACCCCGCCAAGCCCGACTCCTTCATGGAAGTCATCGGCGAGGATGGCCACATCCACCTGGACCGCAAGATGGAACAGGTCGAGATGAGCACCCCCGCCGGCATCGCCTGGCCTCGTTCGCTGCTCAACTTCGAAATCTTCGGCAGCTGGGAAGGCGCCTTTCCGATGTGCGTCAACCATTTCATTGACATGGTTCGCAACGACACCGAGCCGGTGGTGACCGCCATGGAGGGCTGGCGTTCAACGGCGGTCCTCGACGCCATCCACCGCTCCGTTGAGACGGGCGAGACAATTATGGTCTCTCCTGCACCCTGATTTTTCAGGATCTGCCTTATACTGAATCCCAAGCCCTGAAGGGGCGGCCGATGGGGGCATCAACCCACTCTGCCGCCCCTTCAAACACCTTGAGGTAACCAAATATGTCCAAGCTCCACCGCTGCCTCCCCCCGCTGGTCACGATTCTGTGCCTGCTGGTCCTGAGCCCTTCTTCCCGCGCGGAGATCGACCAGACCGCTGTCGACCGCGCCATTGCCCTGGTGGGGCCGGCGCTGGTTCGCATCCACGTCGTCAACGATTATACCAGCGACGGACGATCTCTCAAAAGCGAGGCCAGCGGCTCCGGTGTCATTGTCTCGCCCGAAGGGCACATCGTGACCAATCACCATGTCGCTGGCAAAGCCGTGCGCCTGCTGGTGACGCTGGCCAATCGCGAGGAATTACCGGCGCGCTTGGTGGGCACCGACGCCATGAGCGACATCGCTGTCATCCAGCTGGAACCGCCCACCCCGCGCGCCTTCCCCTTCGCCCGGTGGGGCGATTCGAGTGCCCTGCGTGTCGGTCAGCCGGTCCTCGCGATGGGGAGTCCGCTGGCGCTGGCGCAGTCCGTCACCAACGGCATCATCGCCAACACATCAATGACGATGCCCTCGACCTGGGGCCAGTTCGAGCTTGACGGCGAAAACGTCGGCTCGATCGTGCGTTGGATTGCCCACGACGCCACCATCTTCCCCGGCAACTCCGGCGGGCCGCTGGTCGACCTTGCCGGCACCGTCATCGGCATCAATGAAATTCGCATGGGCCTGGGCGGCGCCATTCCGGGGAACCTTGCCCGGGCCATTGCCGACGAATTGATCGGCGAGGGCAGCGTTCGGCGCGCCTGGGTCGGGATGCTTTTCCAGCCCATTTTCAAGGGCGAGGGCGAGACGGCTCGCGGCGTCGTCGTGAGCGACGTGATCAAGGGCTCGCCCGCCGCCGCCGCCGGCCTGCGCGCCGGCGACCGATTGCTTGCGCTCGATGAGCACGAGGTCGACATTCACTTTGTCGAGGAACTCCCCCCGCTCAACCTTCTGATTGCTCAATTACCCATTGGCCGCCCCGTGCAAGTGCGCTTGGACCGTGACGGCGCCACCACCACGACCACCATTACCCCCGAACGCCGCGAGCCCGTCCTGACCCGCGAGCGCGAGTTCAAGCAATGGGGCCTGACCGGGCGCAACCTCTCCTTTTGGACCGCACTCGAGCTGGGCCGCGAGAACACCGAGGGCGTGCTGGTGACCTCGCTACGATCGGGCGGCCCCGCAGCCCAGGCCAAGCCAGACATCCAAGTGGGCGACATCATTGTGGCCGTCGCAGGCTGCCCGATCCGACACATGGATGAGTTGACCACCGTCACCCGGGAAGTAACCGACGGCCAATCCGCCCCCGTGCCGGTGCTTGTCGACTATGAGCGCAAGCAGGAGCGCCTGATGACGGTGACGCGAGTCGGCCTGCTCGAGCTTAACGACCCCGGGCGCGATGTGGTCCGCCCCTGGGTTCCTGTCTCGCTTCAGGTGCTCACCCGGGAGCTGGCCAACCAGCTCAAGCTGAATGGCCGCACCGGCGTTCGCGTCACGCGCCTGTTTGAGCCCGACAGCGACGCATCGCTCGGCCTGCGCGTCGGCGACATCATTGTCGCCCTCGACGACCAGCCGATCCCCGCGAGCGAGCCTCACGACATCGAGGTCTTCCCGACCATGATCCGCCAGTATCGCAACAACAGCGAGGTCGAGCTGACCGTTCTGCGGGAGGGCGAGGAAATCAAACTTGCCGGTCGCCTGACGGCTCGCCCGCGACAGCCGCGCGAGATGAGCCAGTACCAGGATCATGATTTTGAATTCACCGTTCGCAATGTGGCCTATCTGGATCGCAAGACCAACCCCTGGGAGGATGCTCCCGAGGGCGTGCTGATCGCCGCCGTCCAACCCGGTGGTTGGGCCGCACTGGGTCGAGTTCAGGTTGGCGACCTGCTGCTGGCGATCGATGGCGAGCCCGTCAAGACCGTGGACCAGGTCGAAAGCCGGCTCGAGCAGATCAAGCGCGATCGCCCCGCCCACGTCATCATGACTGTCCGGCGCGGCATCCACACCCTGTTTGTTGAGATCGATCCCATTTGGGCCGGCACCGAGACCGGCGCCGAATCATAACAGGAAAGGCGATACCGATGATGAACCCGCACTGGAAGCCCACAACGCTGGCACTGACGCTCTTGTTGCTTCTTGCCGCGCCGTCCCAAGCCGCCGAATCCACCTCCATTCGCGATGCCGGCCGCGCCATTGCCGAGACCCACGCCAACGCCGTTATCCGCGTCAACGTCATTGTTTCGATGCGCATGGCAGTCGGCGGGCGGCAGGCTCGCGAGGACGAGGTTGAGTCTGAAATCAACGGCACCGTCATCGGCGCCGATGGACTGACGCTTGTTCCGCTCTCCGAAATCGATCCCGCCGGCGCAATGATGCGCCAGTTTGGCAGCCGCATGGATGGGGAAGTCAACATCGAGTCCCATGTCAAGGACATCCGCCTGATCCTGCCCGACGGCCGTGAAATCCCCGCCACAGTCGTGCTGCGCGACCCCGTTCTGGATGTGGCCCTGCTGCGTCCGCGCGAGGCTGTCGAAAACCCATTCGCCGCCATCGACCTCACCCGCAGCGCCGAGCCCCTCCTGCTCGACGAGGTGGTCGTGCTCGCCCGCTTTGGCCGGATCGCCAATCGCCAGATCGGCGTCATGACGGGCGAAATCCAGAGCACCATCCGCCGTCCGCGCACCTTCCACGTCCCCAGTTCCGAGTTGGCCACCGCCGGCATGGGATTGCCGATCTTCGATGTCAATCAGCAACTAGTAGGCTTCGTGCTCATGCGCATCCAGCCCGAGGGCATGGGCAGCGACGAGGATTCCCTCGCCATCATCCTCCCCGCCGAGGACATTCAGGAAATGGCCGAACAAGCCCCCCAGGAAGGCGAGCCGTTGGCCCAGGATGCCGGTGAGGAATCTGGCGAGGAAGCCGGTCAACCGGCCGAATCACCCGAGCCCTGACCCCGCAAGCCAACTATACTTTTCGGGGAAAATAGACCGGCCGGCCCCCATGGGGTCGGCCGTTGTCGTAGCGAGATCGTCTTGGTCTCGAGCGTAAGATGCGCCCCCAGTCCACCCCGCCCGGCTTGCTATACCGTCTCAATCACGATCTCATGGTTGGTGTAGATGCAGATGTCGGCAGTGATCTCGAGCGCACGGCGCACGATCTGTTCCGCGTCCAAATCTTCGCGGTCGCTCAGCGCGTGAGCCGCGGCCAGTGCGAAACCCCCACCCGAGCCAATGGCCAGCACGCCACCATCCGGCTCGATCACGTCGCCGGTGCCCGACAGCAGCAGCAGCGTGTCGCGGTCGGCGGCGATCATCATGGCCTCCAGCCGACGCAGCATTCGGTCCGTGCGCCAATCCTTGGCCAACTCGACCGCAGCCCGTGCCAGGTTGCCCCCATGCGCCTCCAGCTTGGCCTCAAGCTTTTCGAACAGCGCCAGCGCGTCAGCCGAGGCCCCTGCGAAGCCGGCGACGACCTTGCCCTGATATAGCCGGCGCACCTTGCGCGCCCCCGACTTCATCACCATGTTCTGGAGGGTGACCTGGCCGTCGCCGCCGATGGCCGTCCGGCCGCCCTTGCGCACGGCGAGGATAGTGGTGGAGCGGATGGGGTTCTGCTCATTTTTCATTTCTTATTTCTCATTTCTCATTTGACCACCGTCGTGCGTCTGCTCAGGCGTCCCGCCATTATCCTCGCTTGAGTCACCCACGAACCAATCATCCCGCTTCTTTCGGGTCGAAGCAGGCTCGCCGAATTCGCGTCGATACTGCGCTCGCCAAAAACGATCTTCCCTGCGCCGATCGAGCCATAACGCAATCCACAGGACCAACAGCGACACGACTGTACAAAACAAGACGTGCGCGATCATGCCCCAGATGTAGTCGAGTACACCCCGCACGACATCCATCGCATCACCGGTCCATTATTCCTGGTTCCCGCGCACCGTCGCCTTGTCGTGCTTGCACTGGTCCAACTCGCAGCACAACACCCGCTTCTTCTCGCCCTCGCCGATGAAGTAGCGAGTCACCCCGCACTGCTCGCACGCTTCGCGCACGGGGCGCTCGAAGGCCGTAAATGTGCACTCAGGATAGCGGTTGCAGCCGTAGAAGGTCTTGCCGCGCTTGGAACGGCGCTCGACCAACTCCCCCGTGCAGCCATCGGCCGGACATGGCACACCGATCGGAAACGGCTGCGCCGTCTTGCACTCAGGGTAACCGGTGCAGGCCAGGAACCGCCCCAGCCGTCCGGTCTTGACCGTCATGGGCTTGCTGCAGTTGGGGCAGATGCGGTCGGTGGTCTCGGTCTCCATCACCCGCACGTTGCCCTGCTCGTCCTGTTCGATCGGCTTGGTGTTCTTGCATTCGGGATACCCCGGACACGCCAGGAAGCGACCCAGCCGGCCCCAGCGCACCACCATCTTGCGGCCACACTTCTCGCACTCGATATCGGTCTCCTGCACCTCGCGCTTGACGTCACGCATCGCGCGCGCCGCTTCCTCGAGGCTCTCCGCGAAAGGCTTGTAGAACTTGTGAAGCAACGCCACCCAGTTCACCTCGCCTTCCTCGACCAGGTCCAGCTCCTTTTCCATCGCCGCCGTGAACTTGACGTTCATCACCTGCGGGAAACTCTCCACCAGCAGGTCGGTGATGATGAAGCCCAATTCGCTCGGACGGAAGGTCCCGCCCTCCTTGGTCGCGTATTCTTTGTCCTGGATCACCGAAATGATCGAGGCGTAGGTCGACGGCCGGCCGATCCCCAGCTTCTCCAGCTCCTTGATCAGCCCCGCCTCGGTGAAGCGCGGGGGCGGCTGCGTGAAGCGCTGCGTGCCCGCCAGATCGGCAACCGCCAGCCGCTGGCCCTTCTCCAGCGGCGGCAACATGCCGCCCTCCTCCTCGGGCGCCTCGGCGGCGGCATTGCCGCTGCTCCCCTCGCCATTGCGCTCGGTGTCGCTCTCGCTGCGCCCCAGCTCGTCGCGCGATTCCTGGTAGACCCGCAGGAAACCGTCGAACCGCTGCACCTGGCCATTGGCCACGAACAGGTAGTTGCCGACCGGGATCTCGACGCGGGTGCGTTCCATGCGGGCATCGGTCATCTGGCAGGCCAGCGTGCGCAGCCAGATCAGGGTGTAGAGATCCAGCTCACGCTTTTCAACGTAGGGCGCCACCATTTCCGGCGTGATCGAGATGTCGGTCGGGCGGATGGCCTCGTGCGCATCCTGCGCGCCCTTGCCGGTGGCGTAGATGCGCGGCTTCTCGGGCAGATATTCGGCCGGGTAGTTCGCGCCGATGTAATCGCGCACTTGGGTGATGGCATAGTCCGAAAGCCGCGTAGAGTCGGTGCGCATGTAGGTGATCAGGCCGATGCTGCCGCGCTCGCCCAGCTCAACGCCCTCATAAAGGCGCTGCGCCAGCGCCATCGTCTGCTTGGCGCTCGCTCGCAACCGCCGTGAGGCTTCCTGTTGCAGCGTGCTCGTGATGAACGGCGCGAACGGCCGGCGCGCCACATCCTTGCTGATCACATCGCCGATGACGAACTCGCGCCCTGCCAGCTCGCGCAAGATGCGATCATTGGCCTCCTGGTTGGGAATCTCGGCCTTCTGGTCCCCAATCTTGGCCAGCCGGATCCGGAACGGCGGCGGCGTTCCATTGTCGGCCACGGCCTCGATCGTCCAGAACTCAACGGGGTTGAATTCCTTGATCTGGCGTTCACGCTCCACAATCAGCCGCACCGCCACCGACTGCACCCGCCCCGCCGACAATCCGCGCCGCACTTTGCGCCACAGCAGCGGGCTCAACTTGTAACCCACAAGCCGGTCCAGGACGCGCCGGGCCTGCTGCGAGTTGAACAGGTTGGTGTCGATCTCCCGCGGGTGGTCGATCGCCTCACGGACCGCCGTCTTGGTGATCTCGTTGAACGTGGCCCGGTAGATCGTCGGGTTCGCATCACGAATCCACTCGGCGATGTGGTGCGCGATCGCCTCGCCCTCGCGATCGGGGTCAGGCGCCAAATAGACGGCCTTTGCCCCGCGCGCCAGCTTCTTTAAGTTGTCCAGGATCGATTTTTTGCCCTTGATCACCGTATATTCGGGCTGGAAATCATGCTCGACATCCACGCCCAGCTTACTTGCCGGCAGGTCAATGACATGCCCGACCGATGCCGCCACCATATAGTCGGATCCCAGATAGCGCTCGATCGTGCGCGCCTTTGCCGGCGACTCCACAATGATCAGGCTCCGGCCGTCGACCGAGCCGACCCGCGCCGTCCGCGGTGCCACCGCCCGCTTGGGGCCTGTTGCGCTCTTGCGGGCCATCGCTTTGCCGGCCGCCGCCTTGCGTGCCGGGTCCTTGGCGGGGCTTTTGGCTGCCTTGGGGCTTTGGGGAGCCTTGGGCGCAATTTTTTCGATTTCAGTTCCAGGGTTGATTTCTTTTGCCATTTTCAGCTTTTAACCAATATTTAATTTCGATCATCACGTTTTTGCTTCATCGCCGCCCCCCGACCCGGCCGCATCTATCGGTCGCCCAGGTCGTTGACGTACCGGATTCCATCAATGCTGGCAGGGCCGCCATACTGTCAAGCTTTTTTCGCGGCGGGTCACCGACATCAGGTATCGGCCACTGATTTCCATTGGCTTGGCTACTGGAGCAGGTCGGACCACCGCGACCCCCCGCTTGGGGAGTAGGCTTTTCGCTGGCCCGCCCCGCCTGAATGGAGTAAGGATAGGAAAGCGGCCATCCGCGATCTTCCGCACTCCCGAGGAGCCCATGTTCGACCTGCTGTATGACCTGCTCGATCGATTGCGTCCGCTGCGGCTCATGCGCTGGCTGGCATTGGGGGTGGGCTGCCTGGCGCTCTGGGTGCTGATCAACGTGACCCCACTGCGTGAATATCTGCGGCTCAATGAAGAATTGCGCAACCACCGTGACACCACCCACCGGCTTGAACAGGAGCGACTCAACCTTGAACGCGAACGCGATGAGTTGCAGCGGGGAGATTTCGCCGCCGAAAAGGCTGCCCGCGAACGCCTCCAGCTCATCCGGCCGGGCGAAAAGATCTTTTTCATCGAATCCGAACCCACTCCAGCCCCCGAACCCTAAGCCGCCGCCTGCCTAAACTTGGATCGCCTGGCCGTCTTCGTCAATCAACCGGCCGCTGAAAATCTCGCGCAGCAGCTTGACCCGTCGGCCCACTTCAGGATCCGACCCCAGGAAGGCCCGCGCACGCTCCACCGCCCCCCGCGAATCCACCGAGGCCGTGGCCGGCTTCACCTTGGGCGCCGCCGCCGGAGCGGCCGGGCGTGATGACATCGATGGCGGCGGTGGCTCCGGCTCGTCATCCTCGTCCTGAACCCGGCCCTCGGGCCGCCCATCCTTCAGCACCCGCGCCGCCGCTGCGGGCGCTGCGGGCGCGACAGCCTTCGGCATCGCCCCCCCCACCGGCTCATCGAGCAAGACCAGCCGCACCGGCTTCCCGAAGTGATTGGCCAGCGTGCCCTCAAGCAAACGCACATTGTCCGGCACGTTCAAGATGCGCCGGGCCAGCGGGATCGCTCCCGTCAAATCCACCCGCAGCGCGTCCCCCTCCAGCACGACTTGGCGCGCCTCAGCCAGATAGCGCCCCAGAAACTCCGGCAACTGCGGTAACAACTCGCCCTTCACATCCGTCCCGCCCGGCTCCCGAACCGCGGCCAACGGCGGAACAGGACTCTCTGCCGCCGCGGGCGCCGCCGAATCATGCATGACGAAGGCCGCCGCCGGCGCGGGCGCCGTCCGCTGTGCCGGTCGCTCACGCGGGGGGTCCGGCGCGGCTGCGGGGGCCGCCGGACCGAAGGCTGCCTCCGGCAGTGCGCCGATCCGCGCCATGATTTCCTCGATCGGCACCACCGGCTGCACCGTGGCCAGTCGCAGCAGCGTAAATTCCAGCAGGAAGCGCGCCTGTGCCGATCGCTTCATCCGCTCCTCCAGCTCCAACAGCTGGTTGAGCATGTTGAACAGCGTCGCCGGCGCCAGTTCGCGAGCCTGACGCCGCGCCGACTCCAGCGCCTCGCCGGTTGACGGCAGCAGCCGCTCGCCTGCCCCCGCCTGAATCAGCATCAACTCGCGCAGGTAAGCCGACAGGCTGCGGGCAAATCGCTCCAGGTTGCGACCACGCTCCACCAGTTCCTCAACCAGCCCGAGCAGCCGCGGCCCGTCACCCGTCCGAATCCACTCCACCGCCTGCCGCAGGGAACCTTGGTCGGCCATCCCCAGCAGCCGCGCCGCACTCTCGGCGTCCGGCTTGCCCTCGGTCATCGACAACAGCGAATCCAGCGCCACCAGTGCGTCACGCATTCCTCCCTCGGCCGATCGCGCGATCATGCCAAACACCTCACGCGCCATCGCCGGCTCCAGTTCGACACCCTCGCGTTCGCACACCTGCCCCAGGCGCCGAATGATATCCTCGCTCGAGAGCCGCCGGAAGCCATGGATCACGCAGCGCGAGCGGATCGTCTCGGGCACCCGCTCCAGCTCGGTGGTGGCCAGCACGAACACCACCGACGGCGGAGGCTCCTCCAGCGTCTTCAGCAGCGCATTGAACGCCCCCGACGAGAGCATATGCACCTCGTCGATGATATAGAGCTTGTAACGCGCGGCGAATGGGGCCTGGATCACCCGCTCGCGCAATTCGCGGATATTATCCACCCCGGTGTTGCTGGCCGCATCGATCTCGATCACGTCCAGGTCACTGCCTGCGGCGATGTCGACGCAATGGCGGCATGTGCCGCAGGGCTGCGCCGTCGGCCCCGCCACGCAATTGAGCGCCCGCGCCAGCAGCCGCGCCGATGTCGTCTTGCCCGTCCCACGCGGCCCCGCCATCAGGTGCCCATGGGCCACCCGCCCCTGCCGCAGCGCGCCCTCAATCCCCCGCGCGACCGCCTCCTGCCCCACCAGATCCTCAAAGGTCTGCGGCCGATACTTGCGGGCCAGTCCCTGATATGTTTCCTGGCGGGCCATGATGAAGCTCCTTGTGCAGCGGCCGGCATGATGCCACCCGCTTTCTCCTATTCTTCGCCTTTACCATACAACAAGCCCCCCTCAGGCGCAAGGGGCTATCAGTCAGATCCTTCCGCAAACCGACCCGGATCTCCCGCCACCGTCGGGTGCAGTTCCATCTCGAGGAACATGATTCCTAATTCCCTTCGGTCGGTGCTGCCTGGCAGATGATCAATCGGTCGCCAGACAGGTAGACGCAAGTCCAGTTGCAGCCGCTGCCCCGGCCCCTTGACCTCGATCACCCCCTCAATTTCCAGCGCCCCCGGCCCGACGCGCAGGGTGCGAAAGACCTCCTCACCGGGCAATCGGTAACCAATTTCGACCTCAGCTGTGGGCAAGGGCTGAGCGCGCCAGCCGTGCAATTTGAGGTGATAAAAACCATAGCTGGGCGGGCCGGTCCACTCCAGCCGTGGCCGCGGCCCCTGCGACCAGCGCCACGGCAACTGATCGAGACCCTGAAACTCCAAACCGCTCCAGCCCGATGACCGGTCGAAGGTTTCATCATGGGCCAGGATCACCTGACCGCGCGGAATCTGGCGCTCCGAGAAGCGCTTCAGCACCTCTCGCCGCTGTTCCACCACCGCCTTCAGCGCGCCCGGCTCGACGCGCCAGAGGTTCAGGTCGGACTTCATCCCGGGATCCTCAGTGCTGAGAACCCGTGTAATGCAAGGGGAGGCATCCAGAATGCCCGCAAGCAACACCGTTTCAAAGGCGGCAGCCGATCGACCCAGCCCATGCTGTGATAGCCGGTGGCTCAAAAACCAAGTGGGGCCGCCATCATGGAAAGCCTGCGCCGCCTCCTCAAGCGTCACCATCCGATATGGACCCAGGCGGCCCAGCCAAGGGACCATCGCCGAGTCGAGCAAGACCATTGTCTCACTCCGATTGGGCGGCTCAGGCAGCATGGTCAACGAGTGCAGGTCACCGCGCAGATACATCCGCTCGCGCATCACCGCCACCGAACCGGTGGCCATCAGCAGCATGATCAGCCCCAGCACGGCCATCCCGGCCCGTTTTGGTCTCAACCGCACGACCAACCCAGCCACAAGCAGCACAAAAAACGGAGCCGCCATCAGGTTATAGCGCCCCGACATGAAGACCGGCGCCAGCTCCCGGCTCGACAGGTAAAATTTCACCGCGATCGGCACGACCACCATCAGTGTCAATGCCGGCAATACCAGCGGATCATCGGCGCCATCCCAAGCCCGTCGGCAGGCCAAGGCCCAGATCACCACGCCCAATCCCGCCACCACCGTCACGCCCATGATGAGCCAGGCGGCCCCGCTCATCGGATTCGGTGCCTTGAGAGGCCCCCAAGGCAGATGATAAAACAATGAAACGGCCAGGTCAGGCCATCGGGCCCAAGGCAGCCAAAAGAAGCCTTCACCAACCGGCGCCTGTTTCCCGCCGAGCATGACGCCGAGCCAAGGCAGATGCAGAACCAGCGTCAAGGCTGCCGCCGACAGTGACCAACCCAACAGGCGGGCGCGCCGTCCGCGTGCCCACACCAGTGCCAGCAGGACCACAACCCCCTGCGCCATCATATAGATCGCCACCAGCGAATGACTGTAGAGGGCAAGGGTCATGGCAATCACATAAACCACGGCCCAACGCAGCGGCCGACCGCGCCCACCCAACAGCTCGACCATGGCGAAAGTCGCCACCAGCAGCATCAGGTGCACCAGCGCATAGTTGCGCAACTCGACGGAGTAATAAGTCAATGCCGGCGCGACAGCCAGCAGTGCCAGCACGGCCAGTCCACCGAGTTCCCCCCACCAGCGCCGCCCGATCCGCCAGCCCGCCAGGCACGCCAGCCAGCCCGGGATGACCGAAGCCAGCCGCAGCCAGGCCAAAGATTCAAACGGTCCACCCAGCCAGCGGCCGCTGACAACAAATAAATGAAGCCACCAATAGTAGACCGGCGGATGGACATCGGCACGGGTCAGGCTCAGGATCCGCTGCGGTGAAAGCTGGGCCAGCAGCGCACTGAAAACTTCGTCATACCAGTAATTGGGCCACAACGTCGGGATGAAGCGAGACAGAAAAGCCAGCCCCAGCAGGGCCAGCGCCAGCCCTTGCATGCCGCGGCCGCGTCCCCGGATCGGCGGGACAGGCCCCGCCTGACCGCTTGAGCGGCGCATCGCCAGCAATTCGGAACGTGTCTGCATCGCCTCCCCTTTGGCATCAAAAACTCGAGCGCCCCAAGATAACCGAAGCCGCCGCCGGAGTGAATGCGGAAATGCCGGCCCCGAAGCCCCGCGCCGCCGTCCATACCGGGAGCATATCTATTGACACTCTTTAAGATGCTGCCTTAAGCTTTCGGTGTGGGCCGTATTTTGTGCCCGGCATGGTCACCATCAGGAAAGCCCCCAAAGTCCCTGTTGGTTCAGACCGGTATCAAGGCCGCCCGCGCGCGCAAGGTGTGCCCGCCGGGGCCCGCCAGCGGGTCTTGGGCAAAATCGAATTACCAATCCAGCTGGAGGGCGTGCACCGGCACCGCGACGGCGCCGCGGCCAACGCCTGCCGCCCAGTCTTGAATTGCAAGGAGAGGCCTGCCGATGGCGGACCCAATCAAAAAAAACCCCGCCTCCCGACCCGGCGAAGATGCCGCCCGCTCCAGCGATGGCAACTCGCGGGAACTGACGCGCAAGGCCGGTCAGGAGTTGCGCCGCACCATCGACCAGCTTTCCAACGACGAGAGCGCCGCCCGTATGCATGAGGAATCGGTCGATACCGGCCTGATGAGCAAGGACTCGGTGCTCGATGCGATCGCTGCCGACATGGGCATGGATAAAGTCATCCTGACCCAGGTCAAGTTCACCCCCGAGCTGATCGCCCAGGTGCCCGCCCGCGTCGCCAAGCGCTATGGCGTCCTGCCGGTGGAGTTTACACCGACTGAGATTCACCTGGCGCTCTCCGACCCTCACAACGTCCAGGCGCTCGATGACCTGACCAGCATCCTCGGCAAGTCCGTCCGCGGCCGCGTTGCGCTGCAGGAGGACATCGAGCGGCTGATCAAGAAGTTCTACGACAGCGACGACGTCTCCCAGCTTTATGCCAATATCGCCGAAAGCGAGGCACCTGACGCATCCACGCGCTGGGACGAGCTCAACCTCAATGCCGAAACCAAAAGCGAGATCGAGCAGCCGGCCGTCGTGCGCTTCGTGGACCTGATCTTCCGTCAGGCAGTCCACGAGCGCGCCAGCGACATTCACATCGAGCCCCATCGCTTCGGCGTCACGATCCGCTTCCGTATTGACGGCGTACTCCATGAGGTCCCCAGCCCGCCGCGCAAGTGGCAGAACGCGATCATCTCGCGCCTCAAGGTCATGTCGGGCATGGACCTGGCCGAAAAGCGCATCCCTCAGGACGGCCGCATTCGCCTCAACATGGATGACAAGAAACTCGACTTGCGCGTCTCGGTGCTGCCGATCATCTTCGGCGAATCGATCGTCATGCGTATCCTCGACCAGAGCACGGTTTTGCTCGGCCTTGAGGACGTCGGTTTCCTGCCGCGCTCGGTGCAGATCTTCCGCCGCCTGATCAAGCAGCCCAACGGCGTCATCCTGATGACCGGCCCCACCGGCTCCGGCAAGACCACCACTCTTTACGCCGCCCTCGGCGTGCTCAACACCCCCGAGCACAAGCTGGTCACCCTCGAGGACCCGGTCGAGTATATGATCGCCGGCATCAACCAGATCCAGATCAACCCGGAGATCAAGCTCGACTTCGCCTATGGCCTGCGCGCCGTGCTGCGCCAGTCCCCCGATGTGATCCTGGTCGGCGAGATCCGCGACTTGGAGACCGGCGAGAATGCCATCCGCGCCGCGCTGACCGGCCACCTCGTCTTCTCCACGCTGCACACCAACGATGCCCCCAGCTCAACCATCCGTCTGATCGACATGGGCATCAAGCCCTACCTGGTGGCCAGCTCGCTGCAGGCCGCGATCGCCCAGCGCCTGGTGCGCCGGATCTGCGGCGGCTGCAAGACCACCTACCGGCCCCACCCCGAGGCAATCGCCGAGATGGGCGTGGATCCCGAGGATTACAAGGATCACGATTTCAGCAAGGGGCGCGGCTGTGAACGCTGCGGCCAGAGCGGCTACCGCGGCCGGACGGCCATCCACGAGATCATGGTCATGGACTCGGACCTGCGCCGCCGCGTCATCCGCAGCGAGTCCGCCAACCGCCTCAAGAAGGTCGCCGTCGCCAAAGGGATGCACACCCTGCGTCGCGACGGCTTTGAAAAATGCGTGCTCGGCCAGACCACCTTCGAGGATGTGCTTCGAATCACGGCCGCTGACGATATGTAATGCCGGCCCCGCGCCGGCCAGGGGGGGAAGGACCCATACATGGACATCAATGAAATGCTCAAGATCGTGGTCGATCGCGACGCGGCCGACCTGCACCTGCGCGTGGGTAAGCCCCCCGTCATCCGCCTGCACGGGGATTTCGAACCGCTCGACCCCACGCCGCTGACCGGCGATGACACCGAACGCCTGATGAAAGAAATCACCCCGCCACGCTACCAGCAGATGCTGCAGGAGCAGGGCAGCGCCGACTTCGCCTACGCGTTCAGCGAGCAGGCCCGCTTCCGCACCAATATCTTCCGCAACATGACCAACGTCGGCATCGTCATGCGCCTGATCCCGACCCGTATCTTCACCTTCGATCAGCTCGGCCTGCCCAAGGAGACGATCTATCCGATCCTGCAGGCCCACCGCGGCATGGTGATCGTCACCGGGCCCACCGGCTCGGGCAAGACCACCTCGCTCGCCACGATGATCGACTGGATCAACACCAATCGCGCGGTCCATATCATCACGATCGAGGACCCGATCGAATATACCCACAAACACAAGAAGGCCATCATCTCCCACCGCGAGCTGCACGTCGACACTCCCAGCTTCGCCAACGCCCTGCGCGGGGCGCTGCGCCAGGACCCCGACGTCATTCTGGTGGGTGAGATGCGCGACCTTGAAACGATGGAGGCAGCCATCACGGCGGCCGAGACCGGCCACCTCGTCTTCGGCACCCTGCACACCATCGGCGCCGCCAACACCGTCGACCGCATCATCGACCAGTTCCCCGGCGGCCAGCAGGAACAAATTCGTGCCGTGCTTTCCGTGGCCCTCACCAGCATCATCTCGCAGACGCTGATGCCCAAGGCCTCGGGCAAGGGGCGCGTCGCCGCCTTCGAGATCATGCACAACACCGCGGCCGTGGCCAACCTGATCCGCGAGAAGAAGACCAACCGCCTGACCTCGGTCATCCAGACCAGCGCCAAGCTCGGCATGATCACCCTGGACGACTACGTCTTCATGCTCTATCGCAAGGGCATGGTCAGCGGCGAGGTCTGCCTGGAACGCGCCCAGAATTATGAGGAAATGCGCAAGCGGATGATGGGCGAATCGACATCGAATGAGGAAACCGAATCCGCGAAGATGTCGGCCATGGGCGGCGCATCCAGCAACGAGCCCTCCGACGAGTATTGAGCCGGCAGGCGTAATGAAAACGATTGAGGCCTATCATGGGTAAGAAACTATTCCGATTCGGCTCTGACGCGGCGGCCCCGCCCGACGAGGCAGCTGCCCGCACCACCGAACGGATGCGCGACCTGATCCGCCGCGACTACAGCCCCGCGCAGGCCGAGATGCTGCGCCAGCTTGTCGACGAAGGCGAGGGCGCGGCCCGCTTCGATGAGACCGGCGCCACCGTCGGCGAGGTCGTCGACGGCCCCACCGACCTGCTGCGGATGCTCTCCGAGCAGACCGGCATGCGGGTGGTCGACCTCAATGACTATCCGCGCGGCGGCTACAAGCTGCGCATGCTGCTCAGCGCCGAACAGGCGAGGATGCTGCAGGCGGTCCCGCTCGAGGAAATGGAAGATGGCCGCGTCCTGTTCGCCATCGCCGACCCTTCCAACCCGATCATCATCGACACCCTGCGCCTGACCCTCGGCCGCGAGATCGAGGTCGTCATCGCCGACGCCCGCGACATCAACGACCGTATCCAGCAGTACTATGGCCTGGGCGAGGAGACCTTGGAGCACCTCGTCGAGAACGCCACGGCGAACGACGAGATCGACGACAACCCCCTCGACACCCGCGGCGAGGAGGACCTCAGCGACATCGCCGGCCTCGCCGAGCAGTCCCCGATCAAGCGCCTGGTCAACGTGCTGCTGCTCAAGGCGATCAGCGACCGCGCCAGTGACATCCACATCGAGCCCTTCCCCAATTTCATCCGCGTCCGCTACCGCGTCGACGGCGTCTTGCGCGAGCTCCCGGCCCCTCCGCGCAACCAGTTGCTGCCGATGGTCTCCCGCATCAAGGTCATGTCCGAGATGAACATCTCGGAGTCGCGCCTGCCCCAGGACGGCCGCATGAAGCTCATCGTCGAGAACCGCGAGATCGACATGCGCGTCAGCACCGTCCCCACCGTCCATGGCGAGTCCATCGTGATGCGCGTGCTCGACAAGAGCATGATGAACGTCGGCATCAGCAACATCGGCATGCTCCCCGAGGTGCTCGACAACTTCAAGAAGCTGATCCGCCTGCCCAACGGCATCATCCTGGTCACCGGCCCCACCGGCTGCGGCAAGACCACCACCCTCTACTCCGCCCTGGCCGAGGTCCGCGACCCCGGCGAGAAGCTGATCACCACCGAGGATCCCGTCGAATACGAGCTGGGCGGCATCCAGCAGGTCAACATCAATGAAAGCATCGGCCTGACCTTTGCCCGCTGCTTGCGCGCCATCCTGCGCCAGGACCCCGACCGCGTCCTCGTCGGTGAAATCCGCGACGTCGAGACCGCACAGATCGCCGTCCAGGCCGCCCTGACCGGTCACTTGGTGCTCTCGACGCTGCACACCAACTCCGCGGCCGCCACCGTGACTCGTCTGCTCGACATGGGCGTCGAGCCCTTCCTGATCACATCCTCCCTCGAGGCGGTCATTGGCCAGCGTCTGGTCCGCACGATCTGCGATTCCTGTCGCCGCCCGGTCCGCCCCAGCGAGGAGGACCTCTTCGAGTTCGGCGTCACCCTCGACGACGTGCGCGAGCAACAGCTTGAGTTTAACCAGGGTGAAGGCTGCACCGAATGCAACCACAGCGGCTATCATGGCCGGATGGGTATCTTTGAGCTGCTTGTGGCCGACGATGACATCAAGGAACTGATCCTGGAGCGCGCCACGACCGATGAAATTCAGGAGCTCGCCTTGCGCAAGGGCATGATCTCAATGCGTCGCGATGGCTGGACCAAGGCCCGCATGGGCGTCACCACCATCTCCGAGGTCCTGCGCCAGACCCCGCGCGAGAGCGAAATGGGCGACTCGGTCTCCACCAGCATGCTTGTCGAGCCGGGCCAGATGCTGGCGCCGGCCAACCTGGACCGCCTCGAGGACCAGCGCCGCAACGCGCTGCCCGAGCCGGCCGCCGCCACCGGCGACACCAGCAACCCCGAAGCCGCCACCCGCCCCGAGTAACCGGCAGCGGGTCCCACATTCAAAAGGGGCGCGGATGCTCAGTCCGCGCCCCTTTCTTTTGGCGCAACCCAAACTATTCCATCTCCACCGCCCTCACCAGATCATCCATCCTTGCCAGCTCTTCATCACTCAAACGAATGCGCGCGGCGCCGGCATTCTCCTCGACCTGTCGGGCATCGCGCGCGCCGACCAGCGCCGCCGTCACCCCCGGCTGGCGCACCGTCCAGGCAATGACGAGCTGGGCAAGCGTCGCCTCCTTTGCCAAGGCGATGGGACGCAGCTGATCGAGCAGCGCCAACGCCCGCTTGCGGTTGCCGGGCTTAAAAAAGCGATCAATGCGCCGCGTGTCGCTGGGCGGGAACTCCTTGTCGAGTCCGATCTTGCCCGTCAGTAACCCCCGCTGGAGCGGGCTGTAGGCGATCACCCCGATGCCGTGCTTGCGGCAGTAGGGCAGCACGTCCGCCTCAATGGCGCGATTGACCATGCTGTAGGGGGGCTGGTTGGAAGCCAGCGGCACAACCTGCCGCGCCCGTTCGATCAGCTCGGGAGAATAGTTACTGACACCGGCCGCACGGATTTTGCCATCGCGCAACAACCGCCCCACCGCCTCGAATGTCTCCTCCACCGGCGTCACCGGGTCCGGCCAGTGCAGCTGGAACAGATCGATATAGTCCGTCCTCAAGCGGCGCAAGCAGGCCTCGCACTCCTCGATGACCCGCCGTGGCGTGGCCAGTCGTCGGATGCTGACCATGCGCCCGGCCGGGTCTGGCGTCTCAAAAAACAACTCCCCCTCATCGCTATCCCAATTGAGCCCGAATTTGGTCAGGATCGTGACCTGGTCGCGGCGTCCGGCGACGGCACGCCCGATGATTTCCTCGCTGAGCCCCAGTCCATAGACCGGCGCCGTGTCGATGGTATCGATGCCCAACTCGATGCCGCGCTGGATGGCAGCAATCGCATCGCGTTCATCGGCCCCGCCCCACATGAAGCCTCCAATCGCCCACGCACCGAAAGTGACCACCGAGACCTCGACCTCACTCTGGCCCAGCTTGCGCTTTTCCATCTTCAGAACCTCCTCCCAATTTTTTTCGGCCCCCAGTTTATCATCGTGGCGCATGACTGTCCAAAAGCCGTGAAACCTCAATATCCACCAGGATCGCCCACAATCATGATTCGTCAGGCATCCTCCTTGCTTTCCCCCTTGGATCGTGCTTTAGATGAACGGTCCCGAGGCATGAAATCCCTGCAACTTTTCTCGACAGACAACGTCTTTATGGTACAGGGGCTGCGGGGCGGCGTGGGGCGAGTTTGATTTTGGCTGAGTCTGCAGGCACTGCCAATCCCGAAGCAGCCATCGCGAGTCACTTCAACCGGGCAGTCCAGAATGTGCGGAGGAGCCTTGTGAACCACCAACCTCTCGGCCAGGTGCTGATCGAGCTGGGCCTGGCCTCGGCCGAGGTGATTGAGCAGGCACTGGCCGCCCAGCAGGCTCTCCCTCCACCCCGCCCCCTCCTGGGAGCCTTACTGGTTGCGCGCAAGCTGATTGGCGAGCGCCAACTCGCGCGTGCCCTGGCCCACCAGCTCGGCGTCGAGCCATGGGACTTGGAACTGGCCCCGCCCGATCCCGCGGTCAAGGCGCTGGTGCCCGCCTCCTTCGCCCAAGCCTGCAAGCTGCTTCCCCAAGCTAGTGAGAATGGCTGGGTGCGCTGCGTGGCCGCCGGGCCGGTCGCGCCCGCTGAGCTGGCCCGGCTTGAGTTCATCCTGAATCGCCGCGTCCGGCTGGCAATCGCTCCCGAATCCGAGGTGATTCACCAGTTGCACGAGCTCTACGGCGTTACCGTGGAGGGCATGATTGCCGGCCTCTCCGGCGCCGCCGGTGATATGCACGAGGACCAGGAGATTTACATCCACGACCTGCGCACGATGGCCGAGGAACCGACCTTGGTCAACCTGGTCAACGTGATCATCAGCGATGCCATCGCCGAACGCGCCAGCGACATCCACGTCGAGCCATTCGAAAATGAGCTCAAAATTAAATATCGTATTGACGGTCAGCTTCAGGAGATGCCGCCGCCGCCCAAAAAGTTCCAATCTGCCATCGTCTCGCGCATCAAGATCATGGCCGGCCTCGACATCGCCGAGCGCTACCTGCCCCAGGACGGCCAGATCCGTGTCAACCTCGCCAACGCCCGCGTCGACATCCGCGTCTCGACCGTCCCGACCGTCTTCGGCGAGAGCGTTGTGCTGCGTCTGCTCAACAAGGACGAGGCCCTGCTCAACCTGACCCGCCTCGGCATGAGCGAGCCCACCCGCGACCGCTTCAGCCAACTATTGACCCGCTCCTTCGGCATCATTCTGGTCTGCGGCCCCACCGGCAGTGGAAAGACCACCACGCTCTACAGCGCCCTGCTCCAAGTCTACTCGCCCGCCAAGAAGATCATCACCATCGAGGACCCGGTCGAATATCAGATCCAGGGCATCAACCAGATCCCCGTTCGGCCCAAGCGCGGCCTGACCTTCGCCTCGGGGTTGCGCTCGATCCTGCGCCAGGACCCCGACATCATCATGGTCGGCGAGGTTCGCGACCGCGAGACCGCCGACATTGCCATCCGCGCCGCACTGACAGGCCATCTGGTCTTCTCGACGCTGCACACCAATGACGCCCCCGGCGCCGTCACCCGCTTGCTCGACATGGGGGTGGAGCCCTTCCTGATCGCCAGCTCGCTGCAGGGCGTCCTTGGCCAGCGCCTTGTCCGCAGGCTCTGCGCTGGCTGCCGCCGCCCCGTGCGCCCCGATCCCGACCTGCGCGCCCAGTTCGAGAGCGACCTCATGCCCGAGACGATCTACGAGGCCGGCGGTTGCGAATCATGCCGCGGCACCGGCTACTCCGGCCGGCTCGGCATCTTCGAGCTGCTGCGCATGAGCGAACAGTTGCACGACCTGATCCTGCACGCCGAAAACAGTTCCCAGGTCAAGAAACTCGCCCGCACCACGATGACCACGATGCTCCAGGATGGCTGGGAGAAAATCTGCGCCGGCCAGACTACGGTCCAAGAGATCATCAAGGTCACCCAGGCCGAGCAGCTGGAGGGGGCTTGATCCATGGTTCACTATCGCTATAGCGGCTTCGACGGCGCCGGTCACTCCGTGGCGGGCACCATCGAGGCTCCCGCCGAGAAGGCGGCCCTCGACCTGCTCGCCGACGGCGGCATCATCCCCAGCGAGATTGAGCTCGACCCCAACCGCCGCGCGCCGGTTGCCAGCGATGCCCCCGGCCAGCGCCGCACCGGCCGCCGCGGCCGCATTCCGATGACCGCCCGCGTGCTGTTCGTCCGCGAGCTCGCTACCTTCCTCCAAGCCGACATCCCCTTGCTCGAAGCCCTCGGTGTCATCCACGAGCAGGAGACTAACGCCCACCTGAGGGCGATCTTGGGCGACATCCATCACCGCGTTCAGGGCGGCGAGAGCTTCAGCTCGGCGCTGGGCCGCTACCCCAAAGTTTTTTCTCCGCTGCTCGTCAGCATGGCGCGCGTCGGCGAGACCGGCGGCATGCTCGGTGGGGTGATGGACCAGATGGCCAACTGGATGGAGCACGAGGAGGAGGTGCGCGGGGAAATCCGCGGCGCGCTCGCCTACCCCGCCATCATCGTCGCCCTCGGCATCCTGACCGTCATCATCCTCACCACGGCCGTCCTGCCGCGCATCGCGGGCATCTTCACCGACAGCGGCACCGGGCTGCCCCTGCTGACCCGCGCCCTGATGGCCTTTTCCGGCTTCATGGGTCAGTGGTGGTGGCTGGTGCTGCTGGGGGCCGCCAGCCTGGGCGGGTTGGGGTTCTGGTGGCTGCGCCGGCCCGCCGGCCGCTCCTTCTGGGACCGATTTTCGCTGCGCCTGCCGCTGGTGGGCTCGCTGGCGCGCCATGCCTCCATCGCCCGTTTCGCCCGCGCCAGCGCCGCCCTGCTCGCCAATGGCGTCCCCCTGCTCGAGGCGCTGCGCGTCGTGCGCGGCCTGCTCGGCAACCAGGTCATGACCGCCACCATCGACGACACCATCGAGCGGGTCACGCGCGGCCAGTCGCTGGCCCGCTCGCTCGCCGCCAGCCCTTGGTTCCCCCCCGCCGTGATCCACCTGCTGGCCGTCGGCGAGCGCACAGGCCGCCTCGGCGACATGTTCGAGCGCATCGCGCGCACCTTCGAGCGCCAGACCCGCGGCCGCATCAAGGTGCTGCTCGATATCCTCTCCCCGCTCCTGATTGTCTTTCTCGCGGTCATGGTCGGCATCATCGCCCTCGCCATCCTGCTGCCGATCATGCAGATGAACCAGTTGATGAGGTGAGACTTTAAATATCAGCCTGAGGAGGAAATGGGAATGTCATTCAGAAGGAACCGCACGGGGGCGTTCACCCTCGTCGAGATCATGGTCGTCGTCGTCGTGCTGGCAATCCTGGCGGCAGCCGTGCTGCCCAACGTGCTCGGCCAGCGTCACGACGACAAGGCGCGCGTGGCGATGGCACGCAGCCATATCAGCACCTACCTCACGACGCTCGAGAACTTCCGGCTCGACATGCGCCGCTACCCCAGCGAGTCCGAAGGCCTCGCTGTCCTGCGCACACCCCCCACCGGCGAGGACTCCCAGCTCTGGCAGGGCCCCTACCTGCGCACGCCGATCCAAAAGGACCCCTGGGGCGGCGACTATGTCTACTATTCGCCGGCGCCCAATGGTCTCGATGAAGTCGGCATCGTCTCCTACGGCTCCGATAAACTCCCCGGCGGCACCGGCTTCGCCGCCGACATCATGAGCTGGGAAGAATATAACGACGGGACGGGAGCGCCTTGACCTTTCCCCGCCGCCATCGCCCGATGCTGTGCCCGGATGGCTTCACCCTGATCGAGGTCCTCGTCGTGATCGTCGTCCTGGCGATTGTCGCCGGGGTCGCCATTCCCGATATGGGCAGTGCGGCGGCGACGGCGCGGCTCGATGCCGGCGCCCGCCGCGTGGCCGATCTCGCCGACTGGTGCTACCGGTCGGCCATCGCCAGCGGCCGCGTCCACGCCCTGCTGATCGAGGACGAAGGCCGCTCACTGCAGGTCGTCGCCGAGTCGCGCCCGCGCCCCACCGCCGGCGAACCGATCGTGCCGGTCGGCAGCTCCACCCCCGCCGGCACTCCGCCCGAGCTGGAACCGGTTTCCCTGCCCGGCATGCTCGGCCGCTCGCTGCCCGAGGGCATCCGCGTCTCCGACGCAAGCTTCTATGAGGAGGATCTTGCCGATCAGGACCCCAACCGCGTCAGAATCCTTTTCTTCCCCGACGGCACGACCGAATTTGCCGGCATCGAGTTGGTCGGCGAGCGCGGCGCCCGCCGCAAGGTCCGCATCAACGGCCTGAGCGGCAGGATCAACCTCGAGGAGGTCGTCGATGCGCCCGAAGATGAGGCTTGAAGCCGACCGTCGCCGCGGCTTCTCGCTCGCCGAGGTGCTTGCCGCGCTGGTCATCTTCTCAATCGCCATCATCGGGCTCGTCCAGGGCATGGGCAGCTCGTCCGCCATTCAGGCCGATATCCTGCACCAGGCGCGGGCGCTGCTGCTGGCCGAGAATGCGCTCGAGGAAATTCGCGCCTCCAACGCCCTCGAGCTGGGCACCACCAGTGGTCACTTCACGGGCGCCGACAGCGACTTCGAGTGGGAATCCACCGTCGCCCGCACCGATACCGAGGGGCTGCTCGAGGTCACCGTCGTGATCAGCGGCCAGGGCGCGCGCGAGGTCCGACTGATCACATTCATGAGAAAACGCGACGAGGAAGCCATCCCTTGAAGTACGGCCGGCGCCACTCTCTTCAGCGCCAATGCGGGCTGACTCTCATCGAACTGCTGCTGGGCCTGACCATCGGCTCGATGATCCTTTCCGCCTGCGCCGTCGTCTTTGCCACCGCCCTCGACAGCTGGCAGGCCGGCAGCCGCGCCCAAAGCACCCTGCGTTCGGCCCAGGCCCTCACCTCGCTGCTCGACCGCCATCTGCGCTCGGCACTGCCGCCGGAGGATTGGTCCGGCGGCCCCGTCTTCAGCGGGCTCGACCTCAATGATGGCGAAACCCACGGTCACCGGCTGATCCTGTTTTCCGGCGCACCCGGCCGCTTCCCGCGCTCATCCGCCCCCACCGACGCCGCCGAGGTTGAATTCACGTTCGACCCCGCGGGCGAGGATGGCGGCCTGACCCTGCGCATTGACACCACTCCCGATGATGAGCCCGACGCCGGCGGCATCCGCGTCCTGCTCGACAGTCGCGTCATCGGGTTCCAGGTCCGCTACCATGACGGCCAGGAATGGCTCGACGAGTGGCAGGATCAAACTCTGCCGCTGGCGGTTGAATATACACTCAGCATCGGCACCGAGAACCCCGCGCCGAATCCCACGACCGAGGTCCCGCCCTTCATCGTGCGCCGCCTTCTCGCCTTGCCCCGTGCCGAGCCCGCCGACAGCGCGTTCGCAAGCCCGTGGAGCGACACAAATCCCGCCGACGACGAGCCGGGCGCCGCGGAGGGCACTCCATGATGGGATGCCGTCAGAACCTTAGCCACTCCCGTGGCTCCGTGCTGCTGCTCGTGCTCTGGATGCTCATCATCCTGGGGGTTCTTGGCTTGGCCTACAGCAGCTCGGTTCGCGGCCAGCTCAGCGCCATGATCATGACCCGTGGCCGCACCGAAGCCTACTGGGCCGCGCGCGCCGGCATCGAAAAAGCCGCCGTCCTGCTCGCCGAGGCCGACCTGACCCAGCTTGCCGGCGATGATCCGCTCTTTGACAGCGAGCCCTTGTTTCGCGATCAGCAGGTCGGCGGCGTCGCCTTTTTCTCGATCTCCGCTGATGCCCTCGAACCCGACGCCCCCCCGCGCTACGGCCTGACCGATGCCGCCTCACGCATCAACATCAACCTCATTGACGAACAGATGCTGCTGGCGATGCCCGGCATGACCTATCCCCTCGCCCACGCGCTGCTCGACTGGCGCGACAGCGACGACCTCCCCCGCGAGGCCGGCGCTGAATTCGACGATTACATGACGCTCGACGACCCCTATCCGCCACGCAACGGCCCGCTGCGCAGCGTCTCCGAGCTGCTGCGCGTGCAGGGCTGGCCGGAACTCTTCCGCGCCGCCCGCCCCGACCCTTACGAGAGCTTCATGAGCGAGCCGCCGCCACCGTCCGACTTCGACCAGTTGGAGGCGCGCCTCATCCTCGCCTCGCTGACGGCCTGGTCCGCCGACGACGGCCTCGCCCCCGACGGCCGCCAGCGGCTCGACCTTGCTTCAGCCAGCGAATCCGACCTGCGACAGCAACTCGGCCTGAGCGAGGATGAAGCCCGCGCCGTAACCGCCCATGCCCGCGACAAGGGCTTCAAGTCCCCCCTCGACCTGATCGATGTCACGGAACCTCCCCGCGAGGAGCAGCAGTCTCGCGGCAACCGCGGCAATCAGCGCGGTGACCGATCCAGAACCCAACAAAACGATTCCAGCAATCGTTCGAGCGATTCGAATCGCAAGATTTTCACACTCGCGCGTGTTGGCGAAATCATCGACAGTGTGCAGGTGGGCAACGGGAGCGCCCTTACACAAACGCAATCTCAGCCACAGGCAGGCGGGGCAGGCGATCAGAGTGGCCGGGATCGAAACGAATCGCCGCAACCCCAGCCGACCCCAACAGCGACCCCGGCAGGCGACGCCACGACCAGCACCCCTCCGATGGGCGGCTCAACCAGCGAAGTCAAACCCGGCCGCATCAACCTCAACACTGCCTCCTATGACGTGCTGATGCTGGTCCCGGGCATGACCGAGACCCTCGCGCTGGAGATCATCCGCCAGCGCACCGGCGGGCGCATCGAACGCGCCGGCGCACTGGCCTCGATGGGCGCTAGCGAGCAGGTATTCCGCTCCGCCTGGCCCTGGCTGACCGCCGCCAGCCGCCGCTTTGAGGTCACCGCCATCGGCTGGGAGCCCGCCAGCGGCGCCCGGGCGGTTATCGAAGCCGTGCTGGCTGTCGACGGCGCAGGCACTCCACGCATCATCTATTGGAGTGAACACTGATGTCATCCCCGCCGCAAGAGGTCGATTCCCCATGAGCCAGTTCGATCTGCTGCACCTGACAAACCGCTCCCTCGGCTGGGCTCGTCTTGCCCGCGAACGGGGCCGGCTCAGGCTGCTCGCCCAAGGCTTCCTGCAAGGCCAACCCACCGAATGCCTCGACCTATGGCTGGCCGGACACGCCGCCGCCGAGGTGCCGATCTATCTCTACGACTCCCGCCCGCTGGTCTTTGGCTTCCGCATCGAGCTCCCGCGCCAGGTCCGTGGCCAGCTTGATCAGATCATCCCGTTGCGCATCCGTCAGGAGCTCGGCCTGGACTCCACCGCCATTCACTGGTCGGCACGACTGGAATCCGGCGCCCCGCGTGACCGGCTGCGCGCGCGCGTCTTCGTCGTCCGCCGTGAGGCCCTGGCCGACATCGCCGCCTGGCAGTCCCGGCATGACTTGGATCGCCTCTGGGTCGGCTGCGACCTCTGCGCGATCAGCCAGCTCGAGGAGCGGCTCGCCGTTACCAGTCCACTGCTGGTCATCAACGCCGGCGATGGCGGGGCGACCTGCTACTATGCCGATGGCCAGGGCCGCGTCCTCAAGTCCCGTGGCGATGGCCCCGACCACCCGCTCCCGTCCCACCACCAGGGTTGGGACGTCGCCGCCAGCCGTGCCATCTTTGGCCCCGAGGCCCACCTGGCCGCGCTGCGGGCCCATCCGGCCTTGAAGAAGCTCGCCGGCGCCAGCCTCGAAAACTGGCTCGGGATCTTTGCCAACGGCTCGGTGCCGACCGCTTCCCCGTTCGATGATGGCGTGCTGCTGGGCGGGGCTCTCGGGCTGGCGCAGGGCCCACCGATGATCGAAAGCCTGCTCGCCGAGGCCGGTGCCCCTCCCAGTCGTCCAAACCCAATCGAGCAGCTCGTCGCGCGCATCAGCATTCGCCAATCGGCGGCGCTGGCGGCGGCTGCGATGCTCGCGCTGGCAGCCGGCCTCTGGTGGGCGGGCGCAACACGCGAGCAAGCCCGCGAGCTCCTCGCCGCACGCGCCCAGGAGCTCGCCCCCGCCGCCCAGATCCATCGCTCGCAGCTCGAAGCCCTCGACCGCATCCGCTCCGGCCGTGCCTCGATGCTGCCGCTTTTCGAGACCGTGCTCGAGGCCGCCCCCAGTGATGTGGCCTTCCAACGAATCGCCATTGCCGAGAACGGCCAGCTCCAGATCGAGGCCACCGCCAAGGACCCCGCCGCGGCCGTCGGCTTCATGCAGAAGCTCGCCGCTTCCCCGCTCCTGCAGGACGTCCGCCTGCCCGAGCAATCGGCCCAGCGCCCCGGCCAGCAGGGTGCCGGATTCAAGTTGGCTGCCCAGCTCAGGAGGCGCCGATGAAACTTCAACGTCGTGAGTGGATCACCATTGCCGCCGGCGCGGCGATCGCCCTGTCGGCGATCCTCTGGCGCGCGGCCGGCTCCGATTCCGGCGAGACCGGTTCACTCGCCGAGGCCTTCGATCGGCTCAACGAATATCGCCGCCTCGAGCTCTCGGTGGAGCAAATGAGCGCGCAGCTCAAGGTGGATATCCCGCGCGTGACCACCCCCGACCAGGAAGTGCTCATCCGGCGCGAACTGGCGCAACTGGCCGGCCGGCACCAGCTCCAGATCTCAAGCACCCGACTGGGAGCGGTGCGCGGCCAGCGCCCCGGCGACCCGATCCGCGCGCTGCGCTTCCGTCTCGAAGGCACCGGCCCCTTTCCGTCGCTGGTCAACTTCATCCATGCCCTCGAACAATCCAAAATCCCCTTCGCCGTCCGCGACCTCGAGATCAAGCCCCCCGGCGCCGCGGCCCAGGAAGGCGCGCAGCCCGGTCGGCCAGCGCCCGGCGGGCGTGGCGGTCGCGGCGGCCAGGGCGATGGAACCGTCAGCGTCTCGATGCAGGTCGAGGCCTGGGTTTTCCCGCAGGTCTTCGTCTCCGCCGACGCGGTCGCGGCGCTTGGCGACGGCGGCGGCCGGGGAGGCGCCCCCGGAAGACCCTCCCGCCCCGGCGCGCCGCCGCCCGAGGCACCGCCCGCTGCGGCGCCCGCCCCTGCCGCCGGCGCCACGCCAGCCTCCTCCAAGGCCCCCGCGGCCGCCGAGGAGCCGCTCAGCCGACTCGAAAGGCTGCGCCGCATGCTTCCCGAGACGCGCCCCTCGCCCGAGGAGATGATGCGGATCGGCCAGGAACTGCAGGCCGAATTCGAGGCGCTCGAGAAAGAGGATCCCGAGGGGGCAAAGCAGCTTCAGCAGGAAATGATGACCAAATGGGGGGTGGAGCATTGAGTAAACGGAGCCGCCAAATAGCTGAATTCATTTTTTTCTCGTTGATGCTGCCAGGCGCCAAGGCCACTGACTACTACGCGACCTATGCCCATAACCCCGACCTCAGCAATGAGTGGAACGTGCTGGTTCGCCATGGCGGCATGGGCTGGGGCGGTATGATCACCCTGCAAGCCATACTCATGCTGATCATGATTCTGCTGTTCGCCTGCTGCGTGTTCGGCAGGCGGTACTATCCCCCTGAGCCAGGTCTCTCCTTTTACGATTTTTGCAGCCTGCATCTGTATCGCCAGCGCGTGCCGATCTGGTATATCGCTTGGAAAATGCCCAAGGGTATCCGCATCAATGTTCAAATTGTCGGCTATATTTTCATCAGGATCGGGATTCTTATCGCTCTGTTCGGCGCCGGTTCGTGGTATTGGAATAACCTCGGGTATGAGCCTTATGGCCGCATCTATAATCTCCTTCATCCATACGGTTCAATACTGTTCCTGATCGGACTGGGCTACGGGTTCTTCTTCCGCTTTCTCCACCAGGAGTATCGCGCCTATCGCGAGCGGAACTGCACAACCGCATCTCGAGAAGGCCAACTGACGCCATGATGAACCGACTCAAAATCAACTTCGACCTTCGCCTGCCGCTGCTGGCGCTCGCGGCGCTGATGGCGCTGGCGACGGCGGCGACGGTGGTCTATGCCGTTATGCTCGATCGCCGCGTCGACCGTGCGCTGGCCGAAACACGTCCCCCCAGCGCCGATGACGCCGTGACGACGGCGACCACGACGACCGTCGCGCCAGACCGTGCCGGCATGGTCGCGCGTACCGATCGCGCTACCGCCGCCACCCGCCCCGCCGATGGCGCGACCACTGCAACCCAGCTGGCGGACGGGGCGACCTCCAAGACCGCGACGGCCAACGCGCCGACCACCGCGACCAGGGTGGCCGATCGCCCCTCAACGGCGCCGCTGATGGCGGATCGCCCCGCAACGGCCACCCTCGCGGAAGACAGGGCCTCGACCGCTCCCCTCGCCCGCGACGGGGCCACCACCGCCCCGCGCGCCACCGAGGCCCTCACCACGCCCAGCGCCGGCGCGCGCCCGCCGCGGCCGGCGCGCCCGGACGGGCCGGGCGGCGGGCCGGAAGGCGAAGCCAGGGGCATCAACGAAAAGCTGACCCAGTTGCTCGAGCAGAAGCCGGTCTTCGGCCAGAAACCCAAGCAGCAGCCCGCGCTGCAGGGGATCCTGGGCACCCAAGCGATGATCAGCGGAAGCTGGGTCGAGCTGGGCAAGGAACAAAACGGCGTCAAGCTGCTCGAGATCCACGCCAACAAGGTCGTGATCGAATTCGAGGGCCAGAAGCGGGACCTGACGCTCTGGCAGGACTTGCCGGGCTTATCTCAATAGATGTTCAGCTGAACCCGATTGAGCGGATGACCATTTGACCACCATGCGAAAGGACCGTCGGCCGTGAAAAGAATGTTGCTGTCGCTGATGCTTGTGCTGGGCGCGCTTCCGGTGCGCGCCGAGACAATCCGTGGCCAGGCCGGAACACTCAGTCCCGGCACCCCGCCCCCCGCCGGCGGGGTCAAGGCCAATGACCTCGATACGACGATCCCGCTCAATCTCAACAACATGCAGATCGACCAGCTCGTCAAATTTCTCATGGACACCACAGGCAAGCCGATCATCAAGCAAAAGGATGTCCAGGCTCAGATCACTGTCATGAGCCCCACCCCCGTCACCAAAGGGCAGGCGCTCGAGCTGATCTATCGCGCGCTCCAGATGCAAGGCATTTTCGTCATCGATACGGGCCCCAACCTGCAGATTGTCACCGCCGAACAGGTCAAGAACATGCCGCTACTGTCGATCCCCGCCGATCAGGATATCCAGTCGCTGCCCGACTCCCCCCAGCTGGCCCAGCGCATCTATCGCCTGCGCAACATCAGCGCTGAGAACCTCCAGAAGCACCTCGAAAAACTGGTCAGCAAGGAGGCCATGACCGTCGACAACGCCTCCAACACCCTGATCCTGACCGACCAGATCGAGCGCCTCAAGCGCTACGACCAGGTTGTCCGCAGCCTCGATATGGTCAATCAGGCCGATCGCGTCACCGAGATCATCCAGCTCGTCCATGCCGATGCGATGGAGCTGGCCGAGCTGATCGGCCAGGTGCTGATCGAAGGCTCCTCCCCCGGCGGTCGCGGCGGCCAGGGCAGTCATCAGGGCGGCATGCCCCCCCACATGCAGCAGGGCGGCGGCGGCCGATCCCCCTCCGCGCGGCCGGTCGCCGTCACCGCCGGCGAGGTCACGATCGTCCCCGACCCGCGCATGAACTGGCTGATCATCTCCGCCCCCAGCTGGCGTCAGGAAGAAATCCGCGCGCTCGTCACCCGATTCGATATCCTCCGCGAGGTCGATGTCCAGTCGCGCATGCTGCCGGTCCAGTTCATGGAGGTCAATTCGCTGGCGCAGGTCGTCCAGCAGTTGTTCGTCGACCAGAGCCGCAACCGCGCCGAGCGCGACCAGGTCCGAGTCGTGCCCTCTGATGACGGTGCCAGCCTGGTCGTCATGTCCTCCTCGGCCAACTTCCGCCTGATTCAGGACCTCGCCCGCCAACTCGACATCGAGGACGCCAGCAAACGCGAGACGCGCACCTATGCCATCAACAACCTTGAGGCCAAGGACCTTGCCGAACAACTGGTCAGCCTCTACGACTCCGAAAGCAATTCCCGCAACCGCAATCCCTTCTACGGCGGCTGGGGCTACGGACAGAACTCGCGCGAGGTCAAGCCCAGCTTTGTCTCCTCGCCGCGCAACAACTCGTTGATGGTGATGGCCCGCCCGCGCGACTTCGAGTTCATCGAGAAGATGATCAAGGAGCTTGACGTCCCGATCGATCCCACCCAATACGAGCCGCGCATCTACCAGATCAAGAACACCGACGCCAATGAGGTCCTCAAGGTGCTCAAGGCGATCTTCGATCAGGAGGGCGGCCGCCGCTCTCAAAGCTTCTGGGAAATGATCTACGGCTCCTCCTCCCGCAATGACGTGGATTCGCTGCAGGCGCAGTTCGGCAAGATTCGTTTCGTCGTCGACAATGTCACCAATACCATCGTGGCCCTCTGTTCCAACAAGGCCAACTACGACATCATCGACAGCGTCATCGCCCGGCTGGACCGCCTCGACGAGGAATCCACTCAACTGATGATCTATGACCTCAAATACGCCGACGCCCTCGAGATCGCCAACCATCTCAACAACCTCTTCAGCGATGGCCCCGTTGGGCGCCAGGGCGAGGGCGGCGGCTCCGGCGGCGGCGGTTCCCAAAACCAGCCGCGCGAGGGTAGCAACACCAGCGCCAGCGAAATGAAGGAATACTTTGCCGATTCCCGCCGCGAGGTGGTCTATCCCTGGCAATCCGCCGGGCGTGAGCGCCAACGCCAACAGGAGACCGAGCGCCCCATCAACACCATGATCGGCAGCGTCCGGGTCGTGCCCGATATCGCCACCAACAAGATCATGATCGCGGCCCCACCGATCTACTTTGGCTCCATCAAAATGGTGCTCGAGCAAATGGACCGCCCCCAACCGCAGGTCCACATCTCCACCCGCATCATCGAGATCGTCCGCACCCGCGACGAACGCCGCGGCATCCGCTGGACCCCCGACCGCACGCTTATCGATCAGGCCGAGCTTGATGGCGCCATACTGGCCCTCGGCCAACTCGGTTACGTGGATGCCTATGGCTCGGGCAATCCTTTTGATGTTGAAAATCCTACAGCCGGCTGGTCTACCACCACTCGCAGCGGCAACACGATCTTGGGTGGCAGCATCAACATGAACCTGCTAATCCAGCTGCTGGTCAAAAACACCCAGTCGCGCGTCATCTTTGAGCCCAAGCTGACCGTCAACAACAATCAAATCGGCCACTTCCGCGTCGTCTCGGCCTTCCCCTTCATCCAGGATTCCCAGACCACCGACCGCGGCGGCATCACCATCGGCTATGACTATCGAGAGGTCGGCATCATCGTCTACCTGCGCCCCCACATCAATCCCGATGGCCATATCGTGCTGAAGGCCGCCGTCGAGAACTCAAAAGTCCGCGAGGGCGAAGTCTTCAACGGCCAGTTGATCCGCGACATCCAGCGGCTCGAGACCGAGGCCGCCGTCCGCTCCGGCGAAACCATCGTCGTCGGCGGCATCATCGTGGAGGACCAGTCCCTCATCCGCCGCGGCATCCCTGTCCTGCACCGTATCCCCGTGGTCAACTGGCTGCTGGGCAAGAAGGATGACTCAAATTTCCAGCGCGAGCTGGTTTTCTTCCTGACCCCGGAAGTGGTCAACCCCGAGGATGGCCAGCGGCTCCTGCTTGAGCGTCAGCGCGACCGGCTCGAGCAAATGGATCCTTTCACGCCCAGTGAAATCTTCGGTCCGCACGACGACCAGGCCAAAGGAGTCGGACTCATGCCCGATTCCACCACCTCCCCCGCCGGAGTCATCGACTGATCGTTTCGCCAATTACCCAGCCCCGAAGGGGCGACAGCGAGTAGCCGGGGGTGACCGCAGGGAACCCCCCTTCCAATGCCCAGACACCCAAGCCCCGAAGGGGTGGCAGAATATTCGCAAGATAACAAAAAATCAACGTAGATGCGTCACGTCATAACACAAAGCCTGGGGCGCTACGCCCCAGGCTTTGTGTTTTATTCAAACCGATTCGCCGAACTACACCGAGCTAAAAGAACGTCGGCTGGCGCAGGATCGTCAGCTTGCGGTTGGCCCCCACCGACACGATCGGAATATCCACCCCCAACAGCTTTTCGATCCGATGGACATAATCCTGCGCCGCCGGCGGCATGTCCTCAAAGACCTTGCACTCCGCCGTGCAGCACTCCCATCCAGGCACTTCCTCATAAACCGGCCGGCAACGCTCAAGCTGTGAAAGGTCGAGCGGGATGTAATCGATCCGCTTGCCCGTGTCGTCCTCATAGTGCGTGCAGACCTGGATCTTGTCGAATCCGTCGAGCACGTCCAGCTTGGTCAGCGCGATCTTGGTGGTGCCGCTGACCTGGATCGCCCGCCGCACGACCGGCGCATCGAACCAGCCACAGCGACGCGGGCGACCGGTGGTGGCGCCAAATTCGCCGCCTGTGGCGCGGATGCGTTCGCCCAGCCCGCCGTTGAGTTCAGTCGGGAAGGGCCCCTCGCCCACCCGCGTCGTATAGGCCTTGACCACGCCCAACACCTCGGTGATGCGCGCCGGCCCCACACCCAGCCCCGTGCAAACCCCGCCCGTGGAGGGATTGGAACTGGTCACATAAGGATAGGTGCCAAAGTCGATGTCCAGCATGATCCCCTGCGCACCCTCGGCCAGCACGCTCTTGCCTTCGTCGAGCGCCCGGTTGATCAGCATCACCGTGTCCTCGAGCAGCGGCGCGATCAGCGGCTCCGCCGACCACAACTCCTCGAGCACCTGCTCGGGCCCGGGCAGCGGTTCATTGAAAACATGCTCGAACAGCGGCTTATAGTAGGCGTCCAGCCCCGCGATCTTGCGCGCCAGCCGGTCCTTGCTGCGGTAGTCGCCCAGCCGCACCCCCTGGCGCGCGACCTTGTCCGCATACGCCCCGCCGATCCCCCGGCCGGTGGTGCCGATCTTGCCCTTGCCGCGCATCCGCTCCTGCGCCAGGTCCAGCAACTTGTGGTAGGGAACAATCACATGGGCCGATTCCGACAGCCGCAGGCGCGGCCGCACGACCACCCCCGCCGCCTCCAGCATCTCCACTTCCTCGCGCAACACCAGCGGGTCCACCACCACGCCATTGCCGATCACGCACTGGCAGGCCGGGTTCAGAATGCCCGACGGGACCAGGTGCAGCACCGTCTTATGGTCGGCAACAATTATGGTATGCCCCGCATTGTTGCCACCCTGGTAACGGGCAACAATATCAGCCTCAGCTGCAATAATATCAGTGATCTTACCCTTGCCCTCGTCACCCCACTGAGCGCCCAGCACCACAAGCAGCGGCATTGTTCTGGTCATCCCTTCGCGCCTGAATTGTGGACCGTGGCCGGCCCCCGCAAACCCAAGACCTTAATCAGCCGACGCAAAATATTCAACCATTATCCCAGCCTCGCCTGCCGATCCGCCCAATCGCCCCCCCTCCCGGGCCGCCAAATTTTAGCCATCAAAAAGATGTGATATTTTTTGTTTACAATTCAATTTCTCTTCCCCATAATCCCGCGCAGGTGAAAATCTCGTTTCGCTCGCTTGCGTCGCGAACTCCCCTAGTCGTGAGATTCCCCCGCAAAACCCCCGAGAAACACGAGAGCCCCACCCGGCGCGCAACTGAGGGTCTATCCACCCGCGTGCCTATTTCGAATGGGTCGCAAGACCAGAGGATTGCTTTTCATGAGGCTTTACGTTGGCAACCTGAACTACAACACCAGCGAGGACGAGCTGCGTGAGATCTTTGGCGAGTACGGTGAGGTCGTTTCGGTCGCCCTGATTCGCGACCGTGAGACCGGCCGCGCCAAGGGCTTCGGCTTCGTCGAGTTCGCCGATGAGGAAAGCGGCCGCACCGCGATCACCGCACTCGACGGCAAGCAGATCGGCGGGCGCGCGATCAAGGTCAATGAGGCCCGTCCCCGCGAAGAAGGCGCCTCACGCGGCGGCAGCCAGGGTGGCGGTTACGGCCGCTATTAATCCCGCTTGAAGCTTTCAGGTTGTATGAGTCAGATCGACCCTGACCATCCGGTCAGGGTCGATTTCGTCACCGACAACCTTTTTGCCGCTCAAGATTTTTTTCTTGACCCCGATAAGAACCCCGGTTATCTTTTGAAGCATGGTCCATCGTGGACCGTGAGGCTTTCCAGGAACCCCAAGCACGTGACTTGCACCAACCCGACCCTCCCGCGCGAACGGACCCTCCAGCTTCTGGTAGGCGTAGGTGTCGGATCTATCAGTGCGCCGTAGCGGGTTTTGGGTCAACCAAAGTTTCAAGAATCCCCGCCGGAGCACTGGAGCCGGCGGGGATTTTGTTTTTGCAATAAGCCAATCAGCCGGACGGGCCACTTCCCGCCGGCGGCCATTTCACCCAAGCGAGCCGCGGAGCCATGATCTTGAAGGAAGCTATTGACCTGCACGAGCATCTGATCACCGTTCTGGTTGAAAATCACCCCGGCGTGCTGGCCCGCATCAGCGGGATGTTCTCCACCCGCGGCTATAACATCGAGTCCCTGGCCGTGGGCACCACGCACAACCCCACCATCTCACGCATTACCATCGCGCTGCGCGGCGACGACAACGTCGTCAACCAGATCATCATGCAGCTGGGCAAAATGGTCGACGTCATCCGCGTCATGGACATGAGCGACCATGCGCATGTCGAGCGCGAACTGATGCTGATCAAGGTCACCAGCAACCCGCGCACCCGCAGCGAGATCATGCAAATCTGCGACATCTTCCGCGCCCGCATCGTCGATGTGCACCACGATAGCCTGGTCATCGAGGTCAGCGGGACCCTCGACAAAAACGAGGCGCTGCGCGAGCTGTTCGAGCCCTTCGGCATTCTTGAGATGACCCGCACCGGCCGCATCGCCCTGCAGCGCGGCCCGGCAATCCTGCGCCCCCCCGACCTCGACAACGAGAATTAAGGAAGCCTACCAATGACTACCTCCACCACCCCTGAATCCCAATCCATCCGGAGCGAGACCACCATGAGTTCAGAAGCGATTGCCGAGCGCCCCCACCCGCGAGCCGGCCAGCCCATGAACGGGGCCGACATGATTCTGCAGGTGCTGGCCGACGAGGGCGTCGACACCGTCTTCGGTTACAGCGGCGGCTCGATCCTGCCCACCTATGACGCCGTCTTCCGCTATAACGACAGCCAGTCCGACCACCCCGAGCGCCGCATCAAGTTGATCGTCCCCGCCAACGAGCAGGGCGCCAGCTTCATGGCCGCCGGCTATTCCCGCGCCAGCGGCCGCGTCGGCGTCGCCATCGTGACCTCGGGCCCCGGCGCCACCAATACCGTCACCGCCGTGCGCGATTCGCTCGCCGATTCCGTGCCGATGGTCGTCATCTGCGGTCAGGTCCCCCGCGCCGCCATCGGCACCGACGCCTTTCAGGAAGCCCCCGTCTCCTCGATCATGGCCGGCTGCGCCAAGCACGTCTTCCTGGTCACCGAACCCGAGGAACTCGAGGCCACCATTCGCTCGGCCTTCTTCATCGCCCGCACCGGCCGCCCCGGCCCCGTGGTCATTGACGTGCCCAAGGACGTGCAGAACTGGATCGGCGCCTTCCGCGGCGAGGGATTGCTCCCCCTGCGCGGCTATCGCCACTACCTCTCGCGTCTCGCACAGTCCCAGCTCACGCCCGACTCCGCGGCCGGCTTCTTTAAGATGCTCGCCATGAGCGAGCGCCCGCTGGTCTACGCCGGCGGCGGCGTCATCGTCGGCAATGCCGCCGAGCAACTGCGCCGCTTCACCGAGCACTTCGGCCTGCCCGTCGTGACCACCCTCCTGGGCATCGGCTCGGTCGACACCACCCAGCCCGGCAACCTGCACATGCTCGGCATGCACGGCACGGCCTACGCCAATTACGCCGTTGAGGATTGCGACTTCCTCATCGCCGTCGGCGCCCGTTTCGACGATCGGGTCGCCGGTAAAATTTCGGCCTTCGCCCCCAACGCCCGCTTTATTGCCCATATCGACATCGACGCCAGCGAGATCGGCAAGATCAAGCAGGCCCATTGGCGCCATGTTGGCGAGGCCGGCGAGACCCTCAGCGAGCTTGTGCGCCTCGGCAAGAACTTCGAGAAGGATTATGGCCCCTGGCAGGCTCACCTTGCCGCCCTGCGCGAGGAATACAAACTCGCCTATGATACCGACAGCCGCCTGATCCAGCCCCATCACGTCGTCGAAACCCTCGGCGATGTGACTGATGGCGAGGCGATCGTCGCCACCGGCGTCGGGCAGCACCAGATGTGGGCGGCCCAATATTATCGCCATCGCCACCCGCGCCACTGGCTCACCTCGGGCTCGATGGGCACGATGGGCTTCGGCCTGCCCGCCGCCATCGGCGCCCAGTTCGCCTGTCCCGACAAGCTCGTCGTCCTCATCGACGGCGACGGCTCGATCCGCATGAACCTGGGCGAAATGGAGACCGCCACCACCTACGGCCTGCCGGTCAAGATCATCCTGCTCAACAACCTGGGCGATGGCATGGTCCGCCAGTGGCAGCGCATGTATTTTGGTCAGCGCTTCTCCGGCTCGGATAAGTCCCTTCATAAGAAGGATTTCATCAAGGCCGCCGAGGCCGACGGCTATGAGTTCGTCCGCCGCATCGAGCGGCCCGAGGAGGTGCGCCCCGCCATCGAGGCCCTGCTCGCCTTCGACGGCCCCGCCTTCCTCGAGGTCATGATCGACCCCGAGGCCTCGGTCTACCCGATCGTCGGCCCCGGCCTCGGCTATACCGAAATGGAGACCGGCGCCTTCATCAAGAAGCGCCCCACTCCCCTCGCCCCCGAACCGGTCGATTTGACCCAGATGCCCGACCTGTTCTAATCCGCCTCCGGGGGGGGGGCCGATCACTGGTCGGTCGCCCCCACCACTCTCCTCCACATCACATTTCCAACCGTCTTCTCTAAGGATTCACAACCCACTGCGACCAAGGATCGGAAGAGCTTACCACATTCCCGACCATGCCGGTCGAGTTGGTGATTTTATGCTTGACCAAAGGCCGCCGGGCCGCTATAAAGGAATCTACCGTTCGTATGGGACCCGTCGATGCAGCAGCATTCAACCACCCGCCTCGCCTGTTTCGCGCGCCACGCCGTGCGATGTCTTCGCTGATCACGCCCTCACCGCTCGCGAAAGATAAGGCCGAGGCAAGCCAGATGACGCTGCGTAAGACCATCCTCTTAAGACTGACGATCCTCCTGCTTATTGCAGCCGCGCCATACCTGACGGCCTGCGGCCAGGACCCTGACCGCCCGCAACTTCTCAATGCCTCCTATGATCCGACCCGCGAATTCTTTGTCGATTTCAACAAGGCCTTCACCCAGCACTGGCTGGAACAGACCGGCCAGACAATCGCGATCAACCAGGCCCACGGCGGATCCGGGAAGCAGGCCCGCAGCGTCATCGACGGCCTCGCCGCCGACGTCGTCACGCTCGCGCTGGCCTATGACATCGATGCCATCGCCGAGCGCGCCTCGCTGTTGCCATCCGATTGGCAAACCCGCCTGCCCCACAACAGCACCCCCTTCACTTCGACCATTATCTTTCTTGTGCGCCCGGGCAACCCCAAGGCGATCCATGACTGGGACGACCTCATCCGGGCCGACGTCTCTGTCATCACGCCCAACCCCAAGACTTCGGGGGGCGCGCGCTGGAATTACCTCGCCGCCTGGGGGCAGGCGCTGCGCCGCGCCGGTGGCGACGAAAGCCGTGCTCGCGAATATGTCACAGCCATGTTCCAGCGCGTGCCGGTGCTCGATTCAGGAGCCCGTGGCGCCACGATGACCTTCGTGCAGCGCGGCCTCGGCGACGTACTGCTGACCTGGGAAAACGAGGCGCACCTCGCCATCGCCGAATTCGGCCCGCGCCAGCTTGAAATGGTCATCCCCAGCTCCAGCATCCTCGCCGAACCCCCCGTGGCGTTGGTCGACCGCGTCGTCGATCGCCGTGGCACACGCGCCTTGGCCGAGGCCTACCTCAACTATCTTTATTCTCCCGAGGCTCAGGAGCTGGCCGCGCGACATCATTTCCGTCCGCGCAATCATGAAGTCGCCGCCGCCCATGCCGACAGGTTTGCCGCCATCGAGCTGTTCACGCTGGAGGAGGTCGCCGGGGACTGGCGCCAGGCCCAGCGCATTCATTTCGACGATGGCGGCCTCTTCGATCAAATTTACCAGCCGGGGGCGAACTAACCGATGAGGCTCGCCTTCAAGCACCCCAGCCCCCTGCCTGGCTTCGGCCTCGCGCTCGGTTACACGATCTTTTATCTAAGCCTGATCGTGCTGATTCCGGTTGGGGCGCTGCTGGCCAAAACCGCCACCCTCAGCTGGGACCAGTTCTGGGCGATCGTCACCGAGCCGCGAGTCATGGCCTCCTATCGCCTGACCTTCGGCGCATCCTTTGCCGCCGCCATTGTCAATGCCGTATTTGGCTTCCTGCTGGCCTGGGTGCTGGTGCGCTACCGCTTTCCCGGTCGCCGGGTGATCGATGCCCTCATCGACCTCCCCTTCGCCTTGCCCACCGCCGTCTCGGGCATCGCACTGACCTCGATCTTCGCCCGCAACGGTTGGATCGGCCAATGGCTCGAGCCGCTGGGCATCCAGGCCGCCTTCTCGCCGCTGGGCGTCACCATCGCCCTCACGTTTATTGGCCTGCCGTTCGTCGTGCGCACGGTGCAGCCGGCGCTCCAGGATTTGGAACGCGAGAATGAGGAAGCCGCCGCCACCTTGGGTGCGGGCCGCCTGACCACCCTGCGCCGCATCATCCTGCCGGCCGTCGCCCCCGCCCTACTCACAGGCACGACGCTCTCATTCGCCCGGGCCCTCGGCGAATATGGCTCGGTTGTCTTCATCGCCGGAAACATGCCGATGAAGACCGAGATTACCTCGCTGCTGATCGTCGCCAAGCTCGAACAGTATGACACCGCCGGCGCCACCGCGATCGCGACCGCCATGCTCGCGGTCTCCTTCGTCCTGCTGCTGATCGTCAACATGGTTCAGTGGTGGAGCAGCCGGCGCTATCGGCTGGGGGCATAATGATGGCCGTTGCCACCCCCACCCACTCCAGCAAATCTCTCCCAGCCGCCGCGCCGCCGCCCCCCGCCGGTCGCGATTCCCTCAGCGAACCGCTCTGGCTGCGCGTGCTGCTCATTGCGATCGCGCTGGCCTTCGTCACCCTGTTTCTCCTCCTGCCGCTGGTGGCAATCTTTTACGAGGCCCTTCGCAAGGGCCTGGGAGCTTATTTCCAAAGTCTGGCTGATCCTGCCGCGCTCTCTGCGATTCGCTTGACGTTGCTCGCCGCCGCCATCGCCGTGCCCGTCAATTTGGTTTTCGGACTGGCCGCCGCCTGGGCGGTCGCCCGTTTCCGTTTCGTCGGCCGCAACATCCTGTTGACGCTGATCGACCTGCCCTTCGCCGTCTCGCCGGTGGTTTCGGGCCTGGTCTGGGTGCTGCTGTTCGGCATGCAGGGTCTGCTCGGTCCCTGGCTCGCCGAACATGGCCTGCAGGTCATCTTCGCCGTCCCCGGCATTGTGCTGGCCACGATCTTCGTCACATTCCCCTTCATCGCGCGCGAGCTGATCCCGCTCATGCAGGAGCAGGGCAGCGAGGAGGAGCAGGCCGCGCTGGTGCTGGGCGCCAGCGGCTGGCAGACCTTCCGCCTGGTCACCCTGCCCAACGTGCGCTGGGCCCTGCTCTATGGCATCATCCTGTGCAACGCCCGCGCCATGGGCGAGTTCGGGGCGGTCTCGGTTGTCTCGGGCCACATCCGCGGCCTCACCAACACGATGCCGCTCCATGTCGAGATCCTTTATAACGAATACAATTTCGTTGCCGCCTTTGCCGTGGCCTCGCTGCTGGCGCTGCTCGCGCTGGCAACACTGGCCGCCAAGAGCGCGGTGGAGTGGCGGATCCGCCGCCGCATCGCCGCCGCGCTCGCCGAACCTGGAGGTCACCCATGAGCATCCGGATCCACGACATCAGCAAGTCCTTCGGCGCCTTTAAGGCCCTTGATGATGTCAACCTGACCGTGCCCGATGGCGAGCTGGTCGCCCTGCTCGGCCCCTCCGGTTCAGGCAAGACCACGCTGCTGCGGATCGTTGCCGGCCTCGAGCAGCCCGATCCGGGCACCGGCCGCATTCAGTTTCATGGCCGGGATGTGGCGCACCGCAACGTCGGTGAGCGTGGCGTTGGCTTTGTCTTCCAGCACTACGCTCTCTTCCGCCACATGACCGTCTTCGAGAACATTGCCTTCGGCCTGCGCGTGCGCCCACGCCGATTGCGCCCCGCCCGCGCCCAGCTCGAGCGCAAGGTCCGCGAGCTGCTCGGCCTGATCCAGCTCGAGGGCATTGAGAACCGCTATCCCAGCCAGCTCTCCGGGGGGCAGCGCCAGCGCGTCGCACTCGCCCGCGCACTCGCCATCGAGCCCCAGGTCCTCCTGCTCGACGAGCCTTTCGGCGCGCTCGATGCCCGTGTGCGCCAGGACTTACGCCGCTGGCTGCGCCGCCTCCACGACGAGCTCCACATGACCAGCCTGTTTGTGACTCATGACCAGGAGGAGGCGCTCGAGGTGGCCGACCGTATCGTCGTCATGAACCGCGGCCGCATCGAACAGGTCGGCACACCCGATGAGGTCTTCCACAGCCCCGCCAGCGCCTTCGTCATGAACTTTCTGGGCAGCGTCAACCTCTTCCATGGCCGTGTCGAATCCGGCCGCCCCGTCATCGCCAGCGGGGACGGCGCCGAGCCGCTCTTCGTCCGCCCTCACGAGCTGGAGCTGCTGACACGTCCCAACGGCGAGTCTTCCCTCCCCGCCTCCATTGAGCGCATCCAGTCCGCCGGCGCGCAAGTCCGCATCGAGCTGACCGGCCCCGCCGGCGAGCCGCTCACGGTTGAGATGGCTCATGAACGCTTCCGGCCCCTCGGCCTCCAGCGCGGCCAGCAGGTCTTCGTCGCCCCCCGCCAGGCGATGGTCTTCCTCTCCCCCGGCGAGGGCATCTAAGGCGATTTGGTATATGCCGACTTGTGCCAGGCGGGGTAGGTCGGCTCATCGAGCCGACACTCGACACCATGTCGCCTCGAAGAGCCGAGAGCCGACCTGCAATCAGTTTCTTCTTGCCGATGATGAATCGCTGGCTGATATTGGGGCTCCTATGATCGTCCCGAAAGCAGCCGCCACGTGAGCATTTCCAGCACCCCCCAGACCGCCCCGCATCCGAAGCAGTTGACAGGTAAGAAATGGGCGTTGCGCCCGGCCGAACCCATCGCCGCGCAGGCTCTGATCCATGAGCTGGGGCTGGCGCCGCTGGCCGCGCGTGTGCTGGCCGCGCGCGGCTTGACCGATCCGGAGCTCGCGCGCCCTTTCCTCAAGCCCTCGCTGGCCCAGATCCACGACCCCTTTGCTCTGCTCGGAATGGAGGCCGCCGTCGTACGCATCGGCCGCGCCATCGCCGGCGGTGAGAAAGTCTGGATCTGGGGCGACTACGATGTCGACGGTATCACGGCGACAGCTATTCTTGTTCTGACTTTAACTGAGCTCGGCTGCCCCGTTGATTATTACATCCCCCACCGCATCAGCGAAGGTTACGGCCTCAACGGCCAGGCCATCGAGCAACTGGCGGCCGAGGGCGCGACGCTGTTGGTTACGGTCGACTGCGGGGTCAGTGCAGTGGCCGAGGCCGACCTGGCGCGCCGACTTGGCGTGGACCTGATCATCACCGACCATCACGAACCCGGGCCGGCCCTGCCCGAGGCCTTCAGCGTAATCAACCCCAAGCAGCCCGGCTGCACATATCCCTGCAAGGCGCTATCGGGCTCGGGCATTGCCTTCAAGCTCGCGCATGCGCTGCTCAAGCGATTCCACAAGGACGAGGCCCGGGCGCGCGAGTTCCTCAGGTCCTTGCTGGACCTGGCGGCACTGGGGACCGTTGCCGATATCGTTCCGCTGGTGGGCGAGAACCGCTGCCTGGTGCATGCGGGGCTGGAACGGCTGCGCAAACAGCCGCGCCCGGGAATCGTGCAACTGCTCGAGGTCGCTCACCATCCCCGGGAGAAGATCGATACCGGCACCATTGGATTTGTGCTGGGACCGCGGCTGAATGCGGCGGGGCGAACCGAGCATGCGATGTTTGCCGTTGAACTGCTGCTGAGCGGGGACCGCCGCCGCCTGCGCGACCTGGCCGGCAAGCTCGATCAGTTCAATGAGAACCGGCGCGCCATCGAGGCGCGAACCGTGGCCGAGGCGCTCGAGCTGATCGGCGAATACACGGACGACCAGGTACTCGTGGTCGCCCAGGACGGCTGGCACCACGGCGTGCTCGGGATCGTCGCCTCACGCATTCAGGCGATCCGTCACCGACCGGTGCTGGTGATCAGCATCGACGGTGTGACGGCGAAGGGATCGGGCCGCTCGATCGCGGGCTTTGACCTTCACGAGGCGCTGACGGCATGCGCGGACTGCCTGGAGCAGTTTGGCGGACATCCGATGGCGGCGGGCCTGTCGCTGGAGCCAGCTAAAATCGATCAGTTCCGCACCGCGATCAATCAGCATGCCCGCACGATCTTCGGCGATCAGATGCCACAGCCAACGATCCGCGTCGATACGATCGCCCAAGCCGACGAGCTGACCCAAGCCGCCGTCGAGGCGCTCGAGGCGCTGGCCCCCTTCGGCATCGACAATCCCAAGCCAGTCATCGGGCTGGAGGGCTGGCAGTTGACCGATGTTCCCCGCATCCTCAAGGAGCGCCACCTCAAGCTCACCGTCGCCGCGCCCGATGGTCGTCAACTGGTCTGCCTGGGCTGGAATATGTCGCAATTAGCTGCTTCGCTCACCCCCGGTCAACGACTGGACCTGGCCGGCGTGCCCATCATCAACACATGGAATGGGCGCACCAGCGTCGAACTGGAGCTCCGCGACCTGCGCTCAGCCATCGATGATACAATTCCTGCCGCCGCCGACATGATCTAAAAGCCTCACCAACGCCGCCGGTTGCGTCTATGGCCGATACTGTCCTATACTGCCCGCAGTTTTCATCCATGGCCAAGGCCATGCGGGAATGAGTGAGGCGGGGGCATGACGAGCATCCTGGACCGCATTAAGGAACATAAACTCGGTGAGGTCGCGGCCGAGCGCATGCGTGTGACGCAGGAATCACTCGAGGAGGTCTGCCGTCGGCTGAGGCCGGCAAACGGCTTCGCGCGGGCAATTCGGGGGGGGCGCCCCTTCGGCCAGCCGCGCACTCCCGGCCGCACCCCGCGCGTGATCGCCGAGATCAAAAAAGCCTCGCCCAGCGCCGGCGTGATTCGAGCCGATTTCGATCCGTCAGCCCTGGCGGCCAGTTATCAGCACGGCGGCGCAACGGCCATCTCCTGCCTGACTGACGAGCGTTTTTTTCAGGGTTCGCTCTCATATCTGCGACTGATCCGGGCGCGCGTCGCGCTGCCGATCCTGCGCAAAGACTTCATGGTCGATACCTATCAGGTCTGGGAGGCGCGCGCGGCCGGTGCCGATGCAATCCTGATCATTGCCGGCATGAATGACTTTGCCACCCAACAAGCAATCCGGCGCACGGCCAAGCTGGTCGGACTTGACGTGCTCGTCGAAATCCACAGCCTGGATGAACTCGAGGAGGCACTGGCACTGCGGCCCGACATCCTTGGCATCAACAACCGGGACCTGCGCACCGAGAAGCTAATCACGCGGCTGGAGACCACCCTCCAAATCGCTCCGCATGTCCCTCCCGAACTCACCTTGATCTCGGAAAGCGGCATCCGCGAACATGCCGATATCGTGGCGCTTGAACAGGCCGGGATCGATGGTATCCTTGTGGGAGAGCACCTGATGCGCGAGCCCGATCCTGGTGCAGCCATCGCGGGGCGGCTCGGCATTCATCCCTCCACCCCCTGAACCGCCGCGAAGGGAGCAACCGATCATGAACGATTTCCTCGGACTCCCCCCCGATGTGATGGAGATGCTGCCCCTGCTGCTGCTGGCCACCGTCGCTGCTTTCTTCATCATCATTTTCATCAAAATCTATGCCCCATTTGCAGCGCGACAGGTGCAGAACCGGCAGGGCGTCGCCGGCATCTCGATGCAGGATATCGAGCGCATGCGCCGCGAGGGACTGATCAGTGAAGATGAGTTTAAGCAGGTGCGGCGCAAGGCGGCCCAGCGCGAGCTTGAGGCCGGCCAGAAGCGCCAGCAGATCGACCTCGATCGGCAGATTCTGGCCGAAGTTGAAATCAACCCCGAGGCCGCGCGCAAGCTGCTCGCCCCCCAGCAATTGACTGAGGCGCAACCGCGAGACGAGGCAATCCCGCCGACGCAGCCCGCCGCCGGCCCTTCCTCGGAACCAGCCAAACATCCACGCCCCGGCCGCCTGCGCGTCCCGCCGCCGCCCGATCTCCCCGCTCCTGCCGAGGAGGTCGACGAAATTCCCGACAAATCGGCAGGCAAGCGCGACCTCGATCTGCTTTTTGAAAAAGGCGCCATCAGCCGCGCCGAATACGAGCGCCTCAGCAAATTCATACGCTGACCCACATTCAAGCCGTTGCTCCAGACCCGCAGGCCGGAGGCGCTCTGGGCTTGCCCAGTCACGGTGCTTGCCTTCTCAATTGACAAGTGCGGGATTCGTCGCTTTGATATGAGGAACTTTGAGCGATGGGCAGGGGATGATGTCAGACAACCAAAAAACTTCCGACACTCAGGCCGAGGCGCCGACCAGCCACGACCTGCAGATCTACATCGACGGCCAGTTCTTCAATCGCGCCGAGGCCAAGGTCAGCGTCTTCGACCACACGCTGCTCTACGGTGATGGCATCTTTGAGGGCATCCGCGTCTACGACGGCTGCATCTTCCGCCTGCGCGAGCACCTGGAACGGCTCTACGAATCAGCCAAGTACATCATGCTCCAGATCCCGATGACGATCGACGAGATGATTGAGGCCACGGCCGAGACCGTCAGGCGCAATCATATCCGCGATGGCTATATTCGCCTGGTGGTGACTCGTGGGGTCGGTTCGCTGGGCCTGGCGCCCTGGCTCTGCAAAACCCCCACGATCATCATCATCGCCGATACCATCACCCTTTACCCGAAGAAGTTTTACGAGGAAGGCCTCGCGCTGGCGACGGTGCCCACCCTGCGCAACCGCATCGAATCGCTCAATGCCCGCGTCAAGTCGTGCAACTATCTCAACAACATCCTGGCCAAGATCGAAGGTCAGAATGCCGGCTGCATCGAGGCGCTGATGCTCGACCACAACGGCTTTGTGGTCGAGTGCACCGGCGACAACATCTTCCTCTTGCGCCGTGGGCGTATCATGACCCCGCCGGTCTGGCTGGGCGCCTTGGAGGGAATCACGCGCAACGTGATCATCGAGATTGCCCGCGAGCGCGGCTATACCGTCGTTGAGGAACCCTTTACCCGCTTCGACGTCTTCACCGCCGACGAGGTCTTCCTGACCGGAACCGCCGCCGAAGCCATCCCCGTGGTCGAGGTCGATAAACGCCGGATCGGTGACGGCAAGCCCGGCGCTGTCACGCGCGAATTGATCGCCGCCTTCCGCGAACGCACCGCCAAGGACGGATATCAGGTTTATCCTCGATAGGAAAATCGATCGGACATGACAAACCCCGCCGGGGCGGCAGTGCCCCGGCGGGGTAATTTTTAACCTTCAGCCGCCATAACGCTGCTGGTAATCCTCTTCCAGCTTCTTGAGCGTCTTGCCCTTGAGTTCCCCGCCAATCTCGCCCAGCCGGCCCAAGGCATGATGGATGCGGCGGCGTGTCATGTCGCTGCCGATAATCTCCATGCTCTCGAACAGCGGCAGCGCGACGGGTGCCCCACTGAGCGCCACGAAAAGCGGCGCCAACAGATCGCGCAATTTGATCTCTTCCTTCTGCGCAACCGACTCCAGCAGGGCCTTGACCGCATCACCGCTCCAGGCACGCATCTTCTCCATCTCCCACAGCACGATTCGCAGCAGGCTCGCCACACGCGCCGCGTCCAACCCCTTCGGCACCAGCAGCCCCGCCTCATAGCCCGGCATGTCGCCGAACAGGTAGGCGCACATCGGCACCACGTCGCTCAGCTTCTCCGCGCGCGGCTGCGCCAGTGGCAGGATGCGCCCCCATGTCTCGTCATTGAGCATCCAATCCTTGAGCCGCTCCATCAACGCCGCCCCATCGAGCCGCTCGCGCATCCAGCGCCCGTTGAGCCACGCCAGCTTCGCCATGTCGAAAACCGGCCCGCCCAGGCTGATCCGCGATAGCTCGAATGACTCGGTCATCTCGCCCAGCGTAAACAGCTCGCGCTCGTCGGGCATCGAGTAAGCCACCAGCCCCAGATAATTGAGCACCGCCTCGGGCAGGTAGCCCGCCTGCCGATAATAATTGATGCTCGTCGGGTTCTTACGCTTGCTGAGCTTGCTCTTGTCGGGATTGCGCAGCAGCGGCAGGTGCGTCAACTCGGGCATGTCCCAGCCGAAGCAGTCATAGAGCAAGCGGTGCTTGGGCGCGCTGCTGATCCACTCTTCCCCGCGGATGACATGCGTGATGCCCATCAAATGATCATCGACAACATTCGCCAGGTGATAGGTGGGAAATCCGTCGCTCTTGAGCAGCACCTGATGGTCGATCTGCGTCCAGGGAAAGCGTATTTCTCCCCGCAGGCGGTCATGGATCACGCAGTCGCCCGCCTCCGGCACGACCAACCGAACGACATTGGCCTCGCCCGCCGCGGCGCGACGATTTGCCTCGACCTCATCCACGCGATATTGTCCGCGGTAGCCAAGGTTCTCGCCGCTCTCGGTCTGCTCGGCGCGCAACTGCGCAAGCTGTGCGGGCGTCGAAAAATCCCGATACGCATGCCCCGCTTCAATCAGTCGCTCGCAGTGCTCGCGATAAATCTGCGTCCGCTCGCTCTGGCGGTAGGGCCCCATCGCTCCACCCACATCGGGACCCTCGTCATAGTTCAGCCCCAGCCAGTGCAGCGCCTGAAAAATCGCCTGCTCGCTCTCCCTCGTCGAGCGCGCCTGATCGGTATCCTCGATGCGCAGGATAAACTGCCCGCCATGACGCTTTGCGAACGCCAGATTGAACAGCGCCACATAGGCGGTGCCGATATGCGGATCGCCCGTCGGCGAAGGCGCGATGCGTGTGCGAACCGGATGTTCCATGTATATTTTCTCTGCTTCTCATTGTCATGCACCCTGAACGGATGCGCCCAGGTCTCTTTTTCATGCACCCAAAGGGTCCAAGTCTCTTTGTTCATGCACCCTGCAAGGGTGCACCCAAATCTCTTTGTTCATGCTCCCCCAAGGGTGCTCTCAGTTCTCTATATTCATGCACCCTGAAAGGGTGCACCCAGTCCAAAAGCCCAGGGTGGAGCGAAGCGAAACCCTGGGTTGTGGTGCAACATTCCTCAAGCCCTGTAAGGGCGGCACAGTGGGAGCTGAGAGCCAACCCCACCTGTCGTTAGGCGCATCTCGTATGCGTTATCCTCGCACGACCCCACCCCCTCTGCTCACGCACCGCTGGCCCACCCCCACGGGTGCAACGCTAGCCCAGCCCCGAAGGGGCGACCGCAAATAGCCGGGGGTGACCGCAGGGAACCCCCGGTCAAGCCCCCAATTAATCCGAGCCCCGAAGGGGCGACAGATGAACACCCATGCGCCCCCTGTCGCGCCCTCACATCCCCAGCGCCGACTTCACTCCCGCCAGATCCTCCGGCGTTCCGAAGCTGACCCCCGCCAGATCCTTGTCAATCCGCTTGAGCAGGCCCGTCAGCACCTTGCCCGAACCAACCTCAACGAATGTCCTCGCCCCCGCGCCGGCCATCGTTTGCACCGACTCGCTCCAGCGCACGCAACTGACGATCTGCTGGGCCAGCCCGCGGCGGATCTCCTCGACGTCCTCAACCAGCGCCGCGCTGACGTTGGCCACAAATTGACACTGCGGCGCGCGCAGCTCGGCCTTGGCCAACTCTTCCTCCATCACCCGCACGGCCGGCTCGACCAGCGGCGAGTGGAAAGCCCCCGAGACCGGCAGCATCACCGAACGGCGCGAACCAGCCTCCTGCGCCAGCTTGACAGCCTCGGCCACCCCATCGGGGTCGCCCGAGACCACGATCTGCCCCGGGGAGTTCCAATTGGCCGGCACGACCACGCCCTTCTGCGAGGCGCGCTGGCAGATGTCGGCCACCACGTCGCCCTCGAGGTTAAGCAGCGCGGCCATCGTCCCTGGACGAGCCTGACCCGCCTCGAACATCGCCTTGCCGCGGGCCTGCACCAGGCGCAGGCCGGTCTCGAAGTCAAAAACCCCGGCGGCATAAAGCGCCGAGTATTCACCGAGCGAGTGGCCGGCAACGATCGAAGGGGCGATCCCCTCGGAGCGCAGCACCGCCAGTGCGGCGGCCGACGTGACGTAAAGCGCCGGCTGGGTATTCACCGTCAACTTGAGCTCCTCCTCGGGACCCTCCCAGCAGAGGCGGCTTAGCGAACGGCCCAGTTCGGCGTCCGCGCGTTCGAATAATTCGCGCGCGGTGGGAAATTGCTCGGCCAGCGCCCGGCCCATGCCGACGGACTGGGACCCCTGACCGGGGAAAATCATGGCGGTGGTTGTCGCGGTGCTCATGTTCGTGATCAAATACCTTCATCGGGATGTGGAGTGGGCTCAGGCGTATGGCAGCAGCTGGCCCCTGCAGAACGAGGTACGAGCAACAGGTTGTCAAATTGAGGTCTTTTCGTCAATTCCAGATCGCAATGACGGTCGTCCTGCTGTGGACCCTGCTCGTCCTGTTTGGCTGCGCGCGTTTGGGCTCGGCACCCTCGGGCGCGGCGGATCCAGAAGCGGACCGACTCGCCGGGCAACTCCTTGGCAACCTTGGCGGCCCCCGCGAACTGGGGCGCATCGCTTTCCTGCGTTATCATTTTGTCGAATCACATGATGGCCGCGAACTGGAGCGCCGTGGGCACTGGTGGGATCGCTCCGAGGGGCGCTACCGCCTGACCGACCTGCGCCAGGGCCGCCTTTGGGTCGCTCTGCTCAATATCCGCGCCGCCCGCGGAATAATTTTTGAAGGTCAACCGCCGCAGGCTTCCGATCAGCCCGGCGCCCTGACAGAAGCACTGGCGCTGCAGATGGCCGACTCACTCTGGCTGACCGTACCGACGCGCCTGCGTGAGTCAGGCTCCCAATTAACGGTCGCGGCCGAGCAATCCATCGCCGGTCAACGGGCCATCGGACTCGATTGGACACCGCCGCCCATCCCCGGCCGCCCTGCCCCCCAGCCGATCCGGCTGTGGTTCGAGCCCGACGGCACCCGCCTGCTCGGCTGGACCCTCCCCGCCCAGGAGCCCGCGGGCACCCCCGAACTCTGGCTGATCACGCAATGGCAACAGGTCAGGGGGTTCAACTTCCCTGTCCAGTGGGAGCGCCAGGGCATCCAAGGCCGCCACCAGATTCAAATCGAAAACCTGTTGGCCCCGGCAACCATTGACGACGCAGTCTTTGGGATCCCCTGAGCCACCCACTTCAAACCATGCCGATTTCACGCGATTGCACCCTATTTTGTCCTCCAATTCCCATTTGTCAAAATCTGCCCCGGCTCCTCCTCGATTCTCTAATTCAAGAATTTGCGTGTAATATAAATGGAAAGGCGCTTCCGAACACTCAGCGGCGGAATCTCCTATCGCTTTCCGCTTGCCTTTTGAACCTCGCAAGGACAAAGTGATCGCTTGACTTGCAGGTTCCGGTGCAACGCCCACACCTCAAGAGAGGCGAGCGGCGCCGGACAGGCCCTAGTCCCATTTCGCCACCTCAAAGAGGAGCCAGCAGATGAGCACCATTATCCAGATCGAAGGGCGCGAGATTCTTGACTCGCGCGGCAACCCGACGGTTGAAGTCGAAGTTTTGACCGAAAGCGGCGCCATCGGCCGCGCCTGCGTCCCCTCGGGCGCCTCCACCGGCGAACATGAGGCGCTGGAGCTGCGCGACGGCGACAAGGATCGCTACCTGGGCAAGGGCGTCCTTAAGGCGGTCGCCAATGTCAACGAGCTGATCGCCCCCGAAATCGTCGGCATGGACGCCACCGAGCAGCTCTCCATCGACCGCCAGATGATCGAGCTGGACGGCACCGAGACCAAAAGCAAGCTCGGCGCCAACGCGATCCTTGGCGTTTCGCTTGCCGTCGCGCGCGCGGCGGCCGAGTCGGTCGGCCTGCCGCTCTATCAGTACCTCGGCGGCGTCAATGCCAAGAACCTGCCCGTGCCGATGATGAACATCATCAACGGCGGCTCGCACGCCGACAACAACGTCGACCTGCAGGAATTCATGATCCAGCCCATCGGCGCTGCCAGCTTCCACGAGGCACTGCGCACGGGCGCTGAAATCTTCCACTCTCTCAAAAAGGTCCTCAGCGGCAAGGGTCTCAACACCGCCGTTGGCGACGAGGGCGGCTTCGCCCCCAACCTCTCCAGCAACGCCGAGGCGATCGAGGTCATTCTCGAGGCGATCGATAAGGCCGGCTACAAGGCCGGGGCCGATGTCACGATCGCGCTCGACGCCGCCGCCAGCAGCTTCTACGACAAGCAGAAGAAGCTCTATGTCATGTCGGGCGAGGGTGTCGAGAAGACCGCCGACGAGATGATCGAGTACTACAAGGGTCTGGTCTCCAAGTATCCGATCCTCTCGATCGAGGACGGCCTGGACGAGAACGACTGGGAAGGCTTCGCCAAGCTGACCCGCGAGCTGGGCGACCGCGTCCAGCTGGTCGGCGACGACCTGTTCGTCACCAACACCAAATTCCTCTCGCGCGGCATCGCCGAGGGCAGCGCCAATGCGATCCTGATCAAGGTCAACCAGATCGGCACGCTGACCGAGACGCTCGACGCCATCGAGATGGCCAAGCGCGCCGGCTTCACCGCCGTCGTCAGCCACCGCTCGGGCGAGACCGAGGATTCGACCATCGCTGATATCGTCGTCGCAACCAACGCCGGCCAGATCAAGACCGGCTCGCTTTCGCGCTCCGACAGAATCGCCAAGTACAACCAGCTGCTGCGCATCGAGGCCGAACTGGGCGACACGGCGATCTACGCCGGCCGCGAAAACTTCTATAACCTGCGCCGCGGCCGCAAGTAATCACCCTCCGGCCATCATATCAACGGGGCCTTTCGTTCATTGACGAAAGGCCCCGATTTTATTCACTGCCGCGTCGCGGCTCACCCGCGGCTGGCCCGAATCTTTTCGATCAGGTGGGTCGTCGACCGCCCCTGGGCTACGCTCAGCACCCGCACGTCCGCGCCCCAGCCCAGCGCCACTTCGCGCCCGACCACGCCCTCGACGCCATAGGTTCCGCCCTTGACCAGCACCTCGGGCCGCAACCGCTCCAGCAGCGGAATCGGCGTGTCCTCGCTGAACCACGTTACGAAGTCCACGCACCTCAGCCCAGCCAAAACCTCGAGCCGCTCCGCCAGCCGCAAGACCGGCCGCCCCTCGCCTTTCAGCCGCCGCACCGAATCGTCATCGTTGATCGCCACCACCAGCGCGTCGCCCAACTGACGCGCCTCCCACAGGTAACGCATGTGCCCGACGTGGAGCAGGTCAAAACAGCCGTTGGTGAAAACCAGCCGTGCCAGCCGCCCCTCCGCGCGCGCCCCACGCAGCAGCTCATTCAATTCATCGGCTGGGTAGATCTTCTGGCGCATTTAGCGGGACTCCCGATCGGCATCGCCCGGCTCGGCGGGTTGTGGCTCGTTCAGTTCGATCTGGGGGATCTCATCGGCGGCAGCCCCCTCGGCCGCGCCCTCACCGACCCGCGCGCGCGGTGGTGGCACCGGCTCGGCCTCCGGCTCGGTCATCGCTCCCGGCCGCACACCCAAATTCTTCTCGTCAATGTCGAGCGTCAACTGGATGTCATCGATCTTCTCGATTCCCATGACGTGGGTCAGTCCGTCTCGGATCATCGAGCGAATCTGCTCATTGATCACCGGCAGGCTCTCGATCGGCTGCACATGGACCAGCGCCCGAATCGAGACGCTATTGCCCCCCGCCTGCCGCACGCGCACTCGGCTGTCCACCACCGCCGGGTGCGACTCCACCTGCAGCCGCACGAACTTGATCAGCGCCCCCGGGTGAATCTGCATGATCGTCCCCCCGGTGGAACGCACCCGAAGCGCACGCGGCCGGCGCAGCCACAACACCAGCGACAACACCAGCCAGGCCAGCATCAGCCCCAGGATCAGGATGCCCCAGCCGCGCCGCGCCTCAACACTGGCCTGCGGGTGCAGCCCCTCCGGCAGCCAGCCCAAAAGGCGGCTAAAGACCGGGTCCGCGCCCAGCCCCCACAGCCCGCTCAATGCATGATTCAGCCCGATCGCCAGCAGGATCAGAACCAACGCCAGCAGCGTCAAAGTGCGCAACGATTTCATGAGTGACCCTCAACAGTGAATTGTCGGTATCGAATGCATTAAGCTTCCTGAGCCGCCTCGATCGGGTGCACGCGCGGCGGCCGGGGCTTCTCTTTGGCGATGATCCCGCTGATGCGAACATTCACCGCGCGCACCCGCAGCCCCGTCATCGTCTCAACGGCATTTTTCACCGCATGCTGGAGCTGGCGAGCCGCACGATATACATCAACCCCATATTCGACATTCACCTCCAGCTCGATGGAGGCCTCGTTTTTCTTCTCATCGGTGGCAACCGAGATCCCTTTCTTGTTGCCCTTGCCACCCCAGACATCGGCCAGCGTGGAAGCACCGGCGATCCCGGCAATCCCATCCACCTCGACTGCCGCCAGCGTGCCGATCGTCGCGATGACATCATCGTTGATCTGGATCCGTCCCAAATCCTGCTCGCTCATGAACTCCACGCTCCTCAAAGATCCCGGCCGATGGCCCCCATCGATTATCAATGCACAGGACTGATTTGCAAGCGAAAGGACCCCGCCCCCGCCAGGCCGAGTGGTTCTTCGCTTGTGCCTGCCGGCGCGGAAGCCGACAATGACCCCCTCGCCGCGTCGCGCGCCCGGCGGGGGTTATCTTATTTCCGGATGTTCGGTCATGCGTGGGTGGTTGCTGCTTCTCGGTTGTCTCTGCTGCTGGACCTCGGCCTTGGCCGGCGACGACGCCCCGGCCGCAGAGATGCTGCGCGAATGGCTGGCCGACGGGACCGTGCCCGCGACATCGCCCTCCCCCCGCCTCGCCCCTTGGCGGGATTACATGGCGGCCAACGAAATCCCAGATCCCGCCGCCCGCGAACGCGCGCTGCGTGAACTGCACGCCCACGCCGATTCCCCCTACCTGCAAAGCCTCATTCTGCGTGCCATCAGCGAGGACGCCGATTTCCAGAGCCGCCAGGCCCGCTTCATCCGCCGCTACGGCTATTACACCAACTGGTTCAACCGCCTGCTGGTCACAACCGGCCGCGCCCTGCAAGGAAACCTGCAGGCGGTCGCGCAGCTGGGGGTCGATGCCGCCAACGATCTCTTCCAGCCCGGCGAAGCCGACCAGCTCGAACGCCGCGCCTACAAATTGGCCCGCACGGCGCCCGCCGGCCTGGACGAGGAGCAGGTGGCGCGGCTGCGCACCCGCGTCGAGCGTGCGCTGGCCGGCGCCGACCTTGAGCACGCGCGCTGGGCGCTGGATCATGGCGATCCCGAGGCCGCGCTCTTCTATGCCGGCCAGGCTCTCGTGTGGCGCCCTGACTGGCGCCCCGCCTTGCAGCTTCAGCATCAGGCCGCCACCGCCGCCGCCGCGCTCCGCCGCCGCGCGCTCGCCTCGACTCAGCTTGGTTACCCCGACCGTCCGCTGCGCCTTGCCGAGGCGACGTGGCTGCGCGCGCTGCTGGCCGGCACGCCCCACCCCGCCGAATCCAATGCCGAACAGCGGCTCGCGGCTGACCTGCTCGCCTCGCCCACCGAGAGGGGCCTGGTCGAGACGGCACGCCGATTCGAGCTTGCGCTGGAAACTCATGATGACTTGCCCGCCGACACACGCCGCTGGCTCGAGGGCTGGCTCGGCTCGGCCGCGCATCATCCCGACCTGGGGCTCGAGCGCGCGCGTGCGCGCCGCCGCGGCCAGACCCTGCGCTATATCTTCCTCGGCCCCGAAACCCCGCGCCGCCAGGCCTACAAGGCCGCCACATGGTCCACCCATGCCCTCGGCGCGCTCGAGAACGTAGGGTTCTTTTACGTCTTCGAAGTCATCGGCCGCGGGGTCATGTCGGTCATCGGGCCGGTCGTCCCCGCCGAGCAGATCGTCGAGGCCCAGGCAGCCTGGTTGGCCGAGACTGACCAACTCCAATCAACCGAGGCCCGCCGGCTGGCGGACGCTCTGGCCGACGCCTATCGTCGAGACGCCCGCTACGACCAGGCCCGCGACGTGCTCGAACGGGCTGGCGAACTGACCCCCCGCGCCCGCGCACAGCTCGATCGCGAGGAGGCGCGCCGCTACGCCCGCCTCGCTCGCGAAAATCCCGCCCAGGCCGAGGCGCTGCTGGCGCGCGCGCGCGAGCTCGACCCCGACGTGACCTTCAAGCCCGCGCGCTCGCGCCCCGAGCCCCCGCGCCAGTGGCGGCTCGACTGGGCCACCCTCAGCGACTGGAGCGGCGAGCCGTTGCCCTCCGGTCTGTCCATGCCCATGGACTGGTTCGACGGCCGCGCCGACAATGCTGAGGTCACCAGCGATGGGCTCCACATGGAACGCCCCCGCGCCGACGATGCCGATCAGCGCCTCATTCTCCACTGGACCCTGCTGGAAGGTGGCGCCGCCCGGCCGTGCACGGCCCGCATCGACGAGGCGGCACTTCCCCTCCGATTGCGCGACTGGCTTGGCTTGAGCGGCGACCTCGAGGAGGAGACCCGCGCCAAGCTGGAACGCCTCCATCGCCTGCCCATTCCCTTTGAAATCGAGGGCGGCGTCGGCTCCGGCGGCGTCGACTTCTGGCCCCAACTCCTGCCGATCCAGAGCCGCCCCGGCGAATTGGAACTCTATCGCTAGGGGAATCCCTCATGCGTAAACTGAGTTGAGCGCAACATTTTTTTTGACTTTCCGGCGATCCCCGTTACTGTGAAGGAAGAATGTCGCGCTTGTCCGCGCGCCTCCGCGCGAGCCGTCCCGCCGGCACGGCCAACCTGATCCCGAGGTAACGATCCCATGCGCCAGATGTGTTTCCGCCTTTGCCCGCTGCTGCTCGCCATGCTGATGGTGGCCGGTTGCGTCCGCGTCGCCCCGCGCGCCTATGAATTCCGTTATCGGGTGCTTGAGGCCGGCGCCCCGCTGCCGGCGACGATGACCTCGCCCCTGCCGCTGGAGCTGCTCACCGAGCGCATCCTGCCCCCCGGCGAGTTCAACCGCGAGCTGGACCGACTGACGCAGGAGGGTTTCCTCCTGCACGAGGTGCAGCGCGTCGACGCCACCAACTATCACGTCTTCACTTTCCGCCGCCCGATCCGCGAGGGCTACCGCCCGACGTTGGCCCCGATGGAATTTACCGGCGTCTTCATGCCGGTCTCCCCTCAGCGCCCGGCGATCTATTACGCCTTCACCCCACGCTATCGCGGGTATGATGTAACGGTCTTTGGTGTTGGCCCGACCCCCGCAACCTTCAGCGCCGAATGGAAGGATGGCCTGCTGCGTGCCAATGTCGGATCGACCCGGCACACCTTTGGCCTCGTCGGCGATGGCCGGGGCATCACCCACATCATGGAAACCATGCGCGCCGGCGTGCTCGACCGTCAGGTGACCAGCTTGGCGCCGATGGGCCACTGAGCCAGCCCGGCCAATGACAGAAAACGGCGGTCCTTGCGACCGCCGTTTTTATTTGTATAGCACCTGCGGCCTGCTGCGTTTGCTGCAGGTGGAAAACCATGGTTTTCGCTCAGTCGATATTAATTCAGCGCCGCGCTGAGCTGCTCGACCAACTGGTCGAGTTGGCTGTCGGCCGCCGACTCAAGCTTGACAATCTGCTCCTGGAGCTGCTCGCAACGCTGGGCCAGCTCGCCCTCGCGCCGTTCCAGCTCGTTGATCTGGACCTGCTGGTCGCGGATCACCTCATCCTTCTCCTGATTTTCCTGCTTCAGCTCACGAATGCGCTCAAGGATTGCTTCCATGCTCATCGTCGTCATGTCGGTGCCTCCTGTGGCCTTGGGCCGCCGCGCGTGCCGCCAAACTGCACCCGCCGCCGTATCCCCCTTTATCGGCAAACCGCGCCAAACCATGAATGTGTGACAGGTTTTTTGTCAGGCCGGTTGGATCGGCGTCAATCCCAACTTGCGCTCAAGGCGTGCCAACCGGTGGTCAAGCGCCCTGCGATCGCGCGCCAGCCGCGCGGCGTCGCCCACCGGCCTCGGCCCCGGCCAGTCGCCATCGAGAATGTCGAGCGCGCGCAACGTCCAGCGGCGGGCCTCCGCCAGGTCGCGTCGCGCATGCTCGGCGTGCTTGGCCAGCTCGACCAGCGCCTCAAGCCGGTCGGGCCGCGCAAACCCCGCCCGCGCGCGCCACAACGCCAGTGCCTCCTCCACCCGCCCCATCCGCTTGCAGGTCATCGCCAGCAGCATTGCCAGGCGATGGCTGGCCCCATCGTCGCCGTCGGCGGCGTTCAGGCCCGCCCGCAGACGTGCCAATCCCTCCTCGCGTCGCCCTCGGGCCCACAGGATGCGCCACAGGCCACACTGGTCGGAGGGGTGCGCGAATCGCGGATCATCCGGCTGCGCCAGCGCCAGGCCCATCAGCGAAGCAAGCGCCCCCAGCGATACAATATCCTGCACGTGGTGATCGACCACCGGCACCAGTTGCCTTGGGTCCGCGCCACGCATGCAGTTAAAGTAAATGCCCGGAATCAGCATGCCCGGCACGTCGCTCAGCCGGCGCACCGCCAGCATCTCGCGCTCGACCGTGCCGAGCGAGCAGTCAGGCAGCCGCCCGCGCCACAGCCGCCGCGCCGGCGCCAGCAGGTCCAGGTGCAGCTCGGGCAGCGGGGGCCGGCGCCGCTGCATTCGCCAGCGCGCCGTCAGCAACGGCAGGTCGAACCCCCGGCCGTTATAGGTCACCAGCGCCCGCGCCACGCTGAGCCGCTCCTCGAGCGCCGCCAGCAAAGCCGGCTCGTCGCCGAAGTCTTCCATGAAAAACTGCTCGACGATGAAACCGCTGGCGGTGAAACGGCCCAAGCCCGCAAGAAAAACATACGTCCCTGTTCCATGCGAAAGGCCGGTTGTCTCAGTATCCAGGTAAAGGATCTGGTCGGGGGTCAACTCGAGCCAGCGCTCGTCGCCCGTCAGCGCGGCCAGCGCATCGGCATCGGGCGCCGCCGCCGTCGGCGCTGGACAGCGGTAGCCCTGCCGCGTGGCGCGCCCGTCAATCGTCACGGCGGTCAATAGCCGCCAGCAGCGCCCGCCGCTTACATGCTCGAGCGCCTCGGCCTCCGGAAACAGTCGCCCAAAGTATCCAGCCGTGCCCGGCACTGCCGGGGCGAGGGACGATTCCTCCGGGTCCCGCTGCGGCTTACGCGGCGGCGGCAACTGCGAGCCCAACATCAGGCCCGCCCGCTGCATCTGGCGCAGCAGGTCAAGCCGGCGGGCGGCCGGATCGGGCGCGTCGGCGGGCGTTGCGGCAGGGGCGGACGGCGGGGCGGGCGGGGCTGGGCGATCCTCGTTCACAGGCTCCAGCTTAGCCCCCGCCCGCCCCCGCCGCCAAGGCCAAAACCGCCCCTGCCCGTGCCCATTTTCAGTGTTTGGACACACCGGTCTGCTCAACCTCCTCGGCCGATGCGAAGACCTACTTGCCAATACCGGTGGCCGACTCGTACACTGTCCGCCTGTGACCCGCCGCCCCCAGCTGCGGGAATCCATCGGAAGCCGCGGGCGGAACGCATGCGTTGGCTGATCTTTCTCGACACCGACCACCTGAGCGGTCCGGCGCGGCTTGCGCTGGATTTCGCCGTCCAAGCCCGCCAGCTGGGTCATGAAGTGCTCATGCTCGGCCTGATCCGGGGCACCGCCGCCGACAGCGCCTTCAGCCGCGCCGTCGCCGCCGCCGGCGTCCCCGTGAGCCTTCTGCGCGAGCGCTTCCGCTTTGACCCCGCCATCCGCGGCCAGTTCAAGCGCCTGCTCGATGATTTCCGTCCCGATATCTATCAAAGCCACGGCTACAAGGGCAGCATGTTCGGAGCCTTGGCGCGCCGGCGCGGTGCCCGCTGGCAGGCCATCTTCCACGGCTTCACCTGGGAGAACCGACTCGTGCGGCTCTACCACTGGCTCGACATGCGCTGGCTGCGCGGCGCCGACGAGGTGATTGTCGTCTCGCCCGCATTCGGCCGCGAGCTTGCCCGCCGCGGCATCGACCGCGCCCGGCTGCGATTTGTGCCCAATGCCATCGACGAGGAGGCCCTGCGCCGCACCCGCTCGGGCGCCTCCCTGCGCGAGGAATGGGGCGCCGCCGACCCGCGCAAGGTGCTGGCCGGCGTCATCGGCCGCTTCTCGCCTGAAAAGGCCCCCGACCACTTTCTGCGCGCCATGGCCCGTGCCGCCCCCCGCCGCCCCGATCTCTGCGCGGTCATGGTCGGCGATGGGCCGCTGCTCGAGGATTGCCGCCGCCTGATTGCTGAGCTGGACCTGGCCGACCGCGTCGTGCTGGCCGGCTTCCGCGACGACCTCGCCTCGATCTATGAGGCGCTCGACCTGCTGGTCATCCCATCGCGCAGCGAGGGCCTGCCGACCGTCATGCTCGAGGCGATGCTGCTGGGCGTGCCGGTGATCTCCACCGCCGTCGGCGCCGTGCCCGACCTGGTCGGCTCCGGGGAGGGCGCCGCCGCGATCGTCGTGCCGGTCGAAGATTCGGCGGCGCTCGCCACCGCGCTCGAACGGCTGGCCAACGATGCCGCCCTGCGCGCAGAACTGACCGAAGCCGGCCGCGCCCTGGTCCGCGAGCGGCTGGGCCTGGAGCGCCGCACCCGCACCCTCATCGAACATGCCCAGGCCCTGATCGCCGGCGAGCCCCCGCCCGAGGAGATCACCGCCTGATGCCCCCGTCCGCTCCCCTCGCCGCACGCCCGCGGCTGCGCGTCTTCGCGCCCGCCAAGATCAACTGGATTCTGACCATTGCCGGCCGCCGCCCCGATGGCTTCCACGACATCGATACCGTCTTTCAGGCACTCGACTGGGGCGACACGCTCGAGCTGCGCCCGCTCGATGAGCCATGCTGCCGGATCATCTGCAATGACCCAGCCATCCCCACAGGCCCACAAAACCTGGTTGCGCGCGCTTGGGCACGCCTGCGCGATGCTTGCCCCGACCGCGTCGGTGGGGTCGAGGCGCACCTGCACAAGCAAGTACCGGCGGGGGCGGGCCTCGGTGGCGGCAGCTCAGATGCCGCCGCCATGCTGCTGGGGCTGGACCGGCTGTTCGGTCTCGGTCTCGGCCGCCGCAAACTCGAACCCTACGCCGCCGCCCTCGGCAGCGATTGCCCCTTTTTCCTGCGCGGCGGCGCGGCTCTGGCTGCCGGTCGCGGCGAGCGCATGCGCTCGCTGACCCAGCAGTTGCCCCCCCTCTGGCTGGTCATCGTCTGGCCCGGCTTCACCAGCCCCACCGCCGTGGCCTACAGTCATGTGCGCCCCATCCACTGGCGCCCCGACGGCGCGGCCCGGCGTGTGGCCCGCGCCTTGGAATCGGGCAACCTGATAATTTTAAAAAGAAATTTAGAAAACGTATTTTTCAGTCTTGTCGGACAAACAAACGTGGAGTATAAGAAAATCTACGAGCGGATGTGGGGAGAAGGATTGCTGGCGCCTCAGATGTGCGGCAGCGGATCGGCAATGTTCGGATTGGCTCTCCGATTTGCCGATGCCTGTCGCGCCGCCCGTCACCTGAGACAGTGGTATCCGGTGGCGGTGGTGGCCCGACCCGACCATAGGGGGGTGCGGGCGTTGTGAGGCATCGATGCAGGGTTCTCACCCCACTCGTTCGTCAGAGACAACAGGGGCAAAGGAGCAACTCAATGGCTACCTCCATCAGGGTCACCGGCTGCAAGGTTTTTCTCAACCAACTTCCGGATGAACATCTCAAGGGTTTCGCGTCGGTCATCCTGAACGATGAATTCGCCGTGCGCGACATCAAGATCATTCATGGCAATTCCGGGTTGTTCGTTGCCATGCCCAGCCGCCGCCGTCGCGACGGCACCTTTCATGATGTCGCCCATCCAATTCAGCCAACCCTGCGCCAGCACATCGAGGGCATCGTGCTGGGCGAATACAGGCAGTTGCTCGATTCGGGAGAACAGGCCTCCGTCGATGAACCGGCCCCTATCTCGATGAGCAGTTATTGACAGGAGGTCGGACTGGATCAAGATGGCTCTACGCATCCATGCTTTACAACTTCAGGACGCCATCGAAAAAGACTTCCACTGCGAGCGCTGTGGTCACTGCTGCAAGGGCGATGGTCTCGTCCATGTCGATGAGGATGAGGTCGCCGCATTAGGCGCCGCCCTTGGCTTGACCCAGGACCAATTCCTGCGGCAGTACACCCACGACAATGGCCTTGGCAATTGGGTTCTGAAGGATCGGATGGTGGCTTCACCCCATCCTGGCGCGTCGCCTGAACAATGGTGCATCTTTCTGGAGCGCGGCTCGGATGGGCTCTACGGGTGTGCCGTCAACAGCCATAAACCACGGCAATGCGGCCGCTTCCCCGCCCTCTGGCGGAATAGCGATTCCTTTGCCACCTGCGCCGGATTGCGCCGACTGCTCGCCGACTTGAAAGCCCACGCAGCCGGCGAAAAATAACACCCACCAATCCTGCCCGGCCTGAACTCAGGCCAGCAGCGCCACGATCGCCCCCGCGGCCAGCGGGATGCTCCAATTGTCCAGCCGCCCGGGCGACAGCAGTTCCACGGCCGCCGCCAGAGGCGCCGCAACCAGCATCGCGCCCAACGGATACTCCGGCCGCCACAACCACAGCAGCCATGCGGCGGCGCTGGCGGACAGCCAGAATGCGAGCAGCCCCTCGAGCGATTTTCTGCCGATGCGCACCCGCCCGAATGGCCGGCCCACCATGGAGGCCGCCGCATCACCGACCGCCAGAAACAACAATCCCGCCACCGCCGCCGACCGATCAAAGATCAGCACCGTCGCCAGCACGCCCAGACTGTAATGCATCGAACCCAGAAAACCGCGCCGCTCCTCGGGCCGGATCGCCGATCCGAAGCACGCTTCGAACAACCGGGTTGGCCGTCCGCGACCGCGCCGCACCCATTCCACCAGGGCACTGCCCAGAACCATGATCGCCGCCAGCACCGTCGCCTGCGTTCGATCCAGCCAGCCTGCATAAAGCACCGGCAAAACGATCATGCCCAGATGGATCGCCTTGCGTAGCGGCGGCTCGCACGGCCGCGGATTCGCCGGCGAGTGCTTCACCGCGCCGCGTCGGTGCCCAGCTCAGGCTGCCGGGCCAGTTCGGCATCCGCAGTCCGTGCCCACTCCAGTGCCGGCTCGGCACGGCGCTTGAGGGCCGGCCCGGGCGCCAGCAGCACAGCCCGCTCCAGCCGCTCGATCGCCCGCCGCAGTGAGGCCGGGAACTCTTCGCCCCTCGCGGCCAGCGTCAGGTCGGCCACGCCCAGGTAATAATTCAGGTAGGGGTTTCCCGGTTCGCCCTGCGCCAGTCTCGCCAGCTCCTCACGGGCGTCGGTGATCCGGTCCTCGGCCAGCGCCAGCCGCGCCGCCATCAATGGTTGCTCGTTGGCGAACTGGCCATATTCGGTGAGCTGGGCCAACGCCTCGCGTGCGCTCGCCGGATCACCGGCAGCCAGCGCAGTTTCGAAGACCAGCCGGTGGCGCGCCGGACGGCCATCGGTTTCATCAGGATGCTTGCGCGCCAGCGTCAGCGCCTGCTCCGAATCGCCCCCCAGCACCGTCGCCAGGATCAATGTCCGGCTGATGCGCGGGTTGATCGGATAGATTTCCGCCACGTCCTCGAGCAATTGTCGCGCCGTCTCCAGCATCGCCGGCTGCGCCCCCTCCAGCTCTGACCACAGCAGCTCATCCACCCAGCGCGGCGCCTCCAGATAAAGCGCCAGCGAAGACACCAGCAGCGCAAACGCCCCTTCATCCAACCGCTGGCTGAGGTAATACGGAATCATCCGCCGGCTGGCCTCCCGCCCTGCCACCGAACCCAGCGGATCGTCGGGCCGGGCGTCTCGAATCGCGGCGACCGCCGCACTCCGTGCCTCCAGTCGACGGGCCGCCAGCTCCCGGTTATGCTCATCGATGCCGCGGTTGGCCTCGCGCAGGCGCGCCACAAGCTCCTCGTTGTGCTTCTGGTTGCGCCGCGCCGCCCGCTGGCTGGGGTAGGTCATCCGCCAATGACGAGCCGAGGGGAAAAAACCCCACCCCTCGCTGTCGATGATCCCGTGTCCATTGTCATTGCGGCGGCCCGGCCAGCGATGCCAGTCGCGATGATGGCGCATCACCCACTGCACCGGCACGACCTCATACCCCGCCATCACGACCATGTTCAACACGGGCACGAAGCTCAACCCGCCGGCCACCGCGTCGACCATGTCGCGCGGCAGCCCGAGGACCGCATAAAACGGCAGCCGCCACCAGGCCAGCGCCTGCGGCGGCGGATCGACCTGGCGCGGCGGCTGGCCCGGAATCTCATTGAGCAGTTCGCGCTCCACGCCCGTCAGCGGATAGGTCGTCACCTCGGGCGCATCGAGCGGGATGCGCGGTTCGACCGGCGCCTGCCCACCGATCACCTCGGCCGTCAGGTCAAGCGGCAGGGCGGGCTGGGCCGCCACGGCCGCCGCCAGCACAGGAATCGCCAGCATCAGCATCAGAACACGCAACCGAATCATGACACACACTCCACCAAGATCGCTCGCCGGCGCCCATCAGGCCGCGCATGCCAGCATTGAACATGAAAACGCGGGGCTAATCCAGCGCCAGATGCTTGCGGCGGACCAGACCAACGCCGACGTCCCCGCTACAGCCCATCGATGGGGAGGCTGCTCATCTTGAGCCGATTCAGGCCACCGACGATCCTGTCGCCGGCGCAGTAGCTCAGCAGGACCCGGTCATCGACGAAGGTGATCGACGTGTAGCAATACCAGCCGTCAGGGTCGCGCTCGATGATCCGCGAGGGGCTCCAGGTCTGGCCTTCATCCTTGCTGATGGCCCAGCACAGCGGCGTGCGCCGGCGGGCGGGAAAGGGATGGGAGCCCGAATGGTCGTTCCAGACGCACAACAGCTCGCCTGTCTGGGGAATCCGCTCGATCGAGGCCGGGCTCAACGGCGAGGCCAGCGCCGAGGGCTCGGCCTTGGTCCACGTCTCGCCGCCATCGGCCGAGTGGCTGACATACTGGCTGCCGGCATTGGTGCGGATGAACATCATCAGGCGCCCGTCGGTCAGCTCAACGACGCCCGGCTCCTGCATGATGATCTGCTCGCCGTCGGGCCCATAGCCCTTGAACGTTTCCCTGCTGCGCCGCCACGTTGCGCCCTTGTCGTCCGAAAGGTAGCACATGATGACCGAGTCCGCGGCGACAGGCAGGACCAGCCGGCCGTTTTTCAATTGGACGGCCCGGTCGTTGTTGAGCACGTAATAGCCCACCTCGTCGGTGATGCAGAGCTTTGGTTCGCTCCAGGTCTCACCCTCGTCGGTGGACAGGCTCATCATCGGTCGGCAATCCATGCGCGATGTCTTGGCCAGATAAAACAGGGCGATCTCGTCCGTCGCCAGCCGCAGCAGCGAGACCGACATGACGTTGAGCCCCTCGGTGGGCCGGACCAGGATCCTGTCCTCGCCCCAGCTCTGGCCGCCGTCGCTGGAGATGCGCATCGCCAGATCGGCCGCCGCGTGATCGCTGCGGCCGCCGGTGAAGCGGGTGTAGATCAAGAGCAGGCGCCCGTCCTTGAGCTCAATGATGTCGCCCTCGGAATTGCGCGGGTTTTCTTCCGTCGGCTCGATCGTCAAGAGCGTCCGGATGGGGGTGGGCTCGGGCTGGCCGATCGCGACGCCCGCCAGTATCGCACCCAGACAGAAATGAATCAAGAGTGTGCCCGCGTTCCTGAACATCCGACGCAGGCATCTGCTCGAACCAAACCTGTTGATGGCCATCTCAGCACCTTTCTTGAAAGCTGACTTGAGTCCAACACAGGATTCCGTATTGAATATCAAGCAGGCAGGGCTAATCAAGGGGCAGATGTTCGAAGGTCAACTCTCCGCCCGCTGTCACGCTGATCAATCCCACCGTCGGCGCGCGCCCGAACCGCGCCGAACCGGCCGCGCCGGGGTTGAACAGCCAGACCCCATCCATCTGGCTCAGGTGGGGAATGTGGCTGTGGCCAAAAATGATGATCGCGGGATCAAAGGGTCGAAAGTGCGCAACCATTTCGGCCGGTTGCGAAGTCGGTGCGCAAGCAAGATGGCCATGGGTCAATCCGACGCGCCCGGCGGGGGTTTCAATCCGGCGCTCGAGCGGCCGCAATCGTGGGTCGGGCACCCCGTCCACGTTGCCCGATACCGCCATCACCGGCGCCAGCGCCTCCAGCTCGCACAGCAGCTCATCGCGGCCGATGTCGCCAGCGTGCAGAATCAGCTCGACCCCCTCGAACAGCTCGAACACGCGCGCGGCCAGTCGGCCATGGGTGTCGGAAAGCACGCCGATCCGGCGTGACCCCACCGGCGACTTCATGGCGTGCCCCCGGCGGCCGGTGCTGCCCCGCCTCCAATGTGGGCGCGCAGTTGCTCGCCGGCCTCCCCGAGCCGGCGCAGCGTCTCGGGGGCATTGTCGCCGATTGTTTCTCGCGCTCGCGCCAACTGCTCCAGTGTCTGGCCGACCCATTCCCGCGAGTGTTCGCCGCTATATTCCCGGAGCAACTCCAGGTCAGCCATCAGGTTGTCGAGATAATCGCGCGCGCGGCCGTCGCCCGCGCTCACGCGCGCCCGCACACCATCCAGTCGATCCCCAATCCGCTCCCACTGGATGTCCGGCGCCGCCGTCCGCCGCGAGGCCAGCTCATCGATACTCGGCTTGACGTTGACCCACAGCTCCTGGGCATTGCGCAGCAGCTTGCCATCCTCCCAGGCCGTGAACAGCAGGAATAGCGAGATCGCCAGCGACAGCCCAGCGAACAACATTGCCGTCCAGGCGACGGCACGCGTGGTCGAGGGCAGGTCCGGCGTGGCGGGTGGTGGTGATTGCGGTTCGCGTCTCATGGATGTTAAATTGGACCAGCCACGCGCTTTTTTCAACTGCCAAGCGCGTCGACCATCCCCAGACGCGCAAAAAGAGCCCTGTTATGGCGCCTCCCGTGGCTCGCGACCCCGTCATTCCCCGCCCCGGCCAGCCCGATCCGGCCCAGGTGCAGGCCATGTTCGGTGCGATCACTCCCGCTTACGACCGGCTTAACCGCCTGTTGTCGGGGACGCTCGACCGGCGCTGGCGGCGCCTGGCGGCGCGCGCGGCACTGGCGGGGCTCGAATCCCCGCGCCGCCTGCTCGATGTGGCCACCGGTACCGGCGACCTCGCGGCCGAACTCGCCCGCCAAGCTGATTGCGCCATCGTGGGCGCCGATTTCACCCGGCCAATGCTCGACCGCGCCGCAGGCAAGTTCGGCCGTCGCGGATTCGACTGGATCGAGGCCGATGCGCTCGCGCTGCCATTTGCCGATGCAGTCTTTGATGCCGTCACCATCGCCTTTGGCCTGCGTAATGTCATCGACCGCCCACGCGCCCTTTCCGAGCTGACGCGCGTGGCGCGCCCCGGCGGCCGTGTCGTCATCCTTGAGTTCGGCACTCCGCGCCGCCGCCCGCTGCGCGCGCTCTACGATTTCTATTCATTCCAAGTCATGCCGCGCGTCGGGCGCTGGCTCTCCGGCTCCGACGCCTACCTCTACCTCGCCCGCTCGATCCGCAACTTCTGGAATGAGCAGGAATTGGCGCGCGCAATGGAATCCCGCGGCCTGCATTCCGTCACCGCCCGGCCACTGCTGAGCGGCATCGTCTGGCTTCATGTCGGGGTCAAACGTTAGGCTTCAGGCATCAGCCCAAATGGCATAGTCATCGCGCGTCGCGCCGACCACGCCGGCTTTTTTCATCAGCTCGCGATCTTCCTCGTCGGGCGGTTCCATACGTCCGAGCCGGTCCGCCCAGATCGGAAACGGACAAGCCCGCGCCGCGCGAACGCAAGCATCCACCGACGGGCGCATGTGTGAGCCGGCCGCCTCCCAAGGCGCGATCATCGCCGCCGTCTCGATACCCCAGCTGGCCAGGGCCGAGGTGGCGGCGCCGAAATTTTCGGTTGCCAATCCCGCCTGCGCCCCGGTGCGGTCGGCCACCGCCTGATGAAAGGCCTCAATGATGCGCGGGTTGTTCAGCGCGATTGCCAGGTCGGTCATCTGCGGATGCAGGAAGACCACCGGCGGATCGTAGCGCGCGAACGCGGCCAGTTCCAGGTCGATGAACATGCGCAGGAAAGTTGGAAAGTCACTGCGCCGCAGCGGCCCCAGTTGGCCCAGTCCGCGCACGCCCAGCCCCACCAGCGAAAGCACCCCGCTGCGCCACACCCGGCGCATCCCCGCCCCCACCATGCCGTGCTCAACAGCCTCACGCATGAAGCCGCGCAGCGAGGGCACCAGCGGGAGCAGCATCGGCAGCTCAGGCCGTGCCTTGCGCCCCATGGCCTCGAACAGGCGCGCCTCGCCCAGCGCCAGCAGCGCCTGGTAACCATCCGCCCGCCGCCGCTCCAGCGTCTCGCGCAGCGCATCGGCCGATTGAAAGCGCGTCTGGAGCCGACGCAGCGGCTCGAGCTGATCGGCCACGGCCGCGCCGCCGCCCAGCGGCAACTGCAAGCCCAGAATATCCCCCGCGGGTCCGCCCAATCGGGCCGACAACGTCATCGCTCGCTCCCCTCGGCCAGCTCAACCGGCCGTCCCTCGCTCATCGAGCGATACATCGCCTCAAGCAGGCGCTGAATCATGAGCGCCTCCGCGACGCCCACTCGCGGCTGCCGTCCCTTGCGCACCGCCTCCACGAAATCCTTGTCCTCCAGGTAGAATTCATCTCCGCAATATTCCGGGCTGAGCGAGAAATCCGCCAGCGGCTCGGTGCGCGAGCGCAGCCACTGCGACCATCCAGCCGGATGCTGCCGGCTGCGCTGATTCAGCCACAGCCGCAGGATCTCGTTGCCCACCTGTAACGTGCCGGCGCTGCCGGTCACCTCGATGTCATGGGTCTGCAGCTCGTGGCCCGGCACGCTCCAGGTGACCTCGACCAGCCCCCAGACGCCATTGGCATACTCCAAGATCGCCCCCAACGAGTCCTCGACTTCGTTGTGCACACCCGTGGCCTTGACATAAACGCGCGCCGGCGGGCCAAACATCATCTGCAGGGCCATCAGCAGATGGCAGCCCGAATTGATCAGCACCCCACCACCGGCCTGCTCACGCGAGAAGGTCCAGCCCTTCATCGGCGCGAACACCTGCGACAGTCTCGTGCTGGCCTTGAACGAGCAGACCCGGCCGAGGTCGCCGCCGGCCAGCATCCCGGCCGCCTTTTCGAAAAGCGGGTTGTGAGCAAGCATGAAGCCCACCGCCACCGGCAGATCGGGCCGCCCCGCCGCCGCCGCCGCCATTGCCTCGGCATCGGCCAATGTGTGCGCCAGCGGTTTTTCACAAAAAACCGGCACGCCTCGCTCCAGGCAAAGCTCGAAGAGCTGGCGGTGCGCGAACTGCGGCGACGCGATAAAGACCCCCTCGGGCTGAACTTCATCCAGGCAGACGCTCAGGTCGGTGAAGATCGGTGCCTCAACGCCCATCGAGCGCACCTGCTGGGCCGTCTTTTCCTTCGCATCCACCAGCGCCGCCACCCGCCCCCCGGGCACCACACCTAACATCGCCGCATGCATGATCCCCATCTTGCCGAGTCCCGCCACGGCAAAGCCGCGCCAGGATTTGGTTTCGTCAGCGGTGCTCATGCCTGCTCCTTGATTGCCGGCCGGCTCAGTAGAGATGCGGAATGTCCTCGGGCTTGAGGTCGGGGAATGTCGTCGTTGCGGCGCGCCCCTGCACCGGGTCCCAAGTGAAGCTCCCGCCGAAGGGATCCTTCATCTCGGCAAACTGGGGCATGAAATCCTCCAGCCGCTCCGGCATCGATGGGTTCTGCTCCCGATAGGTGCGGACGCCCTCGTGGATGAAGTTGAGCATATGCCAGATCTGATTGACGGCCTCGGCGCGCGAGATGACAATCCCGCTTTCCAGCGGCGAGTCGGGCCAGATCAGGTAACCTTGATGGTAAGGCGGCACGTAGGCATATGGCGAGGGGGGCAAACGGTCCCAAGTCCGGATTGAATTCCGAGTCAGGGCCTCCAGTTCATCCGGCGCCACCGAGTTGACCGTCCCATCCATAATCGCATGGATCACGGCATTGATCATCGCGTAGTCGGGCAGTTCATTGCCCGCGAAGGCACCCGCCTCATCCAGTTGCTCCACCGTCGGCCATTCGCCTGTGCGCTCATGCCAAGCCTGCGCCTGCGGCTCGATCACCGAACGGATCCACTCGTCGACCACGCGCATGAGGTTGTTGCGCGTGTTCAGCAGGTTGACGTCCTCTTCGGCACGCTCGGGCCGTTGCGCGAGCATCGTCAGGTAATTGCGCAGCGCAAACTCATAGGCTGCGCGATAGCGACCATCCTGGGCATCAAAATATGGGATCCAGCGCTTGACGAAGTCGGGCACCTGGTGATCGTGCAGGGCCAGCCGGATGTAGAACTTGGCCTGCCGTGCATCGTCTCGCTGCCAATAGGCGTGATAGGCGCCCTCGTAGGGCGTGCGATGCTGGCTGGGGTTGTTCATGTAGCCGGTCTCGACCACTTCCTTGACCAGGTCATAGCGGTCGCCCTTCTCGCCAACCGCCATGATTGCGAAGGAGTAAACCTCCTCGAAATTGGGATCCAGATCCGTGATCACCTTCAGGTAATTCATCATCTGGTCCGCATTCTCCGGGCGACTCCAGCCCGCAGCAAAGCTCTGGATCATGCGCAGCCAAAGGTAGTCGGCCACAAAATGATCGTAGCCGAGCGAGACCGCCTTGACGTATTCGCTCGAGGGCAGATACAGCGTGTCACGATAAAGCTCGTGGCGCTGTTGGAACTGATAGATTTGCTCGTCCTGCAGCCGCCAGACCGGCACGGCCGCCGCCAGGAACACCACCGCCGCAATGAGGATGGTCCACTTGCGCGCGTTCATTTGAAGTTCCGCCGCTGGAAGATCATGATCGCCAACGCCAGAATGGCGGTCGTGTAGAGCAACCCATACAGGATCGACCACGGCCAGATTTGAATCTGGTTCTCATAGACCGCCTGGTTGACCGAGCGGGTGAACACCCCCAAATTGGGCGTCACATAGGCCGCCACCCGCGCCAGGTAATAGCTCAGCGACAACTGCTCCTCCAAGGTCGTGCCCATCGTCTGGGCCGCCACCAGCGCCTTGTCGTGGAGCTGCACCGAGAAGCGCACGATGTCCTCGTTGAGCCGGCCGGCGATAAACACCATCACCGTGAACATCATGCTCAGCGTCGGCGTCGAGAACGAGGAGAACAGCACCGCGAATCCCGTCACGATCGACAGCTCCACCAGCATCAACGCCACCACCGGCATGATGTTGGCCGCGTAGCCGTAGGCCGGCCACCAGAAAAAGCTGGCCACCGCGCGCCCCGCCGAGGTCGTCAGCACCGTCAGGAACCCGGCATCGACCTTCTCGTCCATCACCCCGTAGTAATGCACCAGCCAGAGGAAGAACAGGCTCATGACGGCGATGTTGACCACCACCGTCAGCAGCAAGCCGAAATACTTGCCCAGCAAAAACTGCCAGCGCCCGATCGGCTTGCTGACGATCGTGTAGATCGACTTCTTTTCCAGCTCGTTATAGACCAGCGAAACGCCGACGAAGACGGCGATCGCCACGCCGAAAAAGTTGATCGCCGTGAAGCCGAAATCCAGCATGATCTTGGTGCGCCCGGCGATGGTCAGCTCGCTCAGCACGCCCGACAGCAGGATCAGCGCCAACGCGAAGATCAGGATAAAATAGAGGATCCGGTTGCGGATCGCTTCCTTAAATGTGTTGGTCGCAATCGCGTAAATTTCTCTCATTGGGCCTTCCCCTGCACTTCGTGAATGAAGTAATCCTCCAGCGATTGACGACGCGGTGTCAGCGCCACCACCCGGCCCGCACCGGCCACCGTCTGCTGGATGATGCGATCGGTCAGCGCCTGGTCACGCGAGATCGCCCAATAATCACCGTCGCTCTGGATCAGGCTCGCCAGGTGCGGCCGCCAGCTCTCGAGCAGCTCCGCCCCCACCCCGCGCACCACGATCTCCCACTCCGCGACCGTCCCCGAGAGCAGCTCGCCCAACCGCCCCACCGACCGCAGCATCCCCTTGTGCACGATCCCCACCCGGTCGCAGATCATTTCGGCGTCCGATAGGATGTGCGAGCTGAAAAACACCGTCTTGCCCTGGCGGCGCAGCGACAGGATGATGTCGCGCACCTCCTTGCGCCCCAGCGGGTCGAGCCCCGACTGCGGCTCGTCCAGAAAAACCACATCCGGATCGTTCATCAAGGCCTGGGCCAACCCGATGCGCTGGTTCATCCCCTTGCTGTAGCCGCGCAGAGGAATGTTTGCCGCGTGCGACAACCCCACCTGGGCCAGCAGCTCCTCGATCTTCGCCCGCCGCCGCGCGCGCGGGATGCCGTAGAGCTGCCCGTAAAAATCCAGGAACTCCCAGCCTTTAAGATAGTCGTAGAAATAGGGATTCTCCGGTAAAAAGCCGATCCGGCTCTTGACCTGGCGGTCGCCCAGCGGCCGGCCCATGATGCGTGCGCTGCCCGACGTGGCGTAATGAATTCCCATCAGGATCTTGATCGTCGTGGTCTTGCCCGCGCCGTTCGGTCCAAGCAGCCCGAAGATCTCGCCCTGCTCCACCGAAAGATCCAAATCCTTCAGCGCCACCGTGCGCCGGTTGCGGAATCGAATGCGCAACCGGCCATATTCGGTGTCGATCACGTCGCGGACATAGACTTTGCTCAATTTCTCGGTTTCAATGACTTTCATGAAGCCCGTCCCATCGTGATGGTCCACCGCCAGGTCCGGTCCGGCGGACTTTACCCATAACATGCCATAGGGGCGAGGGGTGTCAATCAAAATTGACCCGCCGCACCACCCCAATTGATCCGATCTGCCATAGATTCAACGATTCAAAAACGATAATGGGTTAAAAACAAAAAAGCCGGCCTGCCCGCGATTGAACTCGCCGACACGCCAGCCCATTTTCCCGCCCCTGAGGGCAGAACCACCTCAGTTCACCCCGATTGCTTTTCTTGATGCAGGGCGAAGCCCGCATTTAGCCGCTTCAATTGGATTGTTGACGATATACGGCGCCCCACGGACCGCTGCGGTCCGCTCGCCAAGCAAGCGTTCAGGCGAATGCTCGGAGTTTCCCCCGGCAGGACGCGATGCATTTCGTTTTTGCCAGCGCGGGTGCCGGCTGGGATCAGCCCGTCAGGCTGGGCACCGGCACTCGTGAGACATTGATCGCCTTGTCACCCTTGGGGCCTTCGACGACCTCGAACTGAACGGTCTCACCCTTGATCAACGTTCGATAGCCCTCGCCCTGGATGTCAGAATAATAAACAAAGACATCCTTGCCATTCTCACGTTCGAGGAATCCCCAGCCCTTTTTGTCGTGAAAGAACTTGACCTTACCGAGAGGCATTGGAATTCGACCTCCTTCATTCCCTTCGGCCGCCGCCACCACGATTGACGCCCACGGCCAGAACTTCCTGCATCTGCACGACATCACAAACCGCACGTGATTGCCACACGCCGCCCCCAAAGGGCTTCATTCTGGCGGGTGAAACAACCCCGCGGCTGCAAACGAAAACTCATCAAGCAACCAGGCTCAGCTGTCGAGAGGATGCAATAATTTCAAACCTGCCCGGACCGGTCAAGCCAAATTTTTATCTTTTTGCCGAAATTTATGATTTATGTCTAATGTTGATCAGAACATCAACAAACCACCGACGACCGGCGACTGCACCAGTGAATCACATCTCGTGCTTATGACCGGGGGGGCAGGATCTCCCGATAGGCCTCGACGATGGTCTGTGCCCAGCGGGCGGGGTCGTGATGGGTTCTCACATGCTTGCGCGCTGCCTGGCCCGCCGCCGCGCGCGCTGCGGCGCCACGGCGTGCCCATTCCAGCATCGCTTCGGCCAGCGCCGCGGCATCTTTCGGCGGGACCAGGATCGCGCCGCCGCTGGGTCCGGCCAACTCGGGAATCCCTCCCACAGTCGTCCCCACCAAAGGCCGACCCGACGCCATCAACTCCAACCCCACGCGGCTTGAACCTTCCGAACCAATTGAGGAGATGACACCGATGTCGAGCGAGGCCATCGCCGCCGGCAGGTCATCGAGCATGCCCTCGATCAGGACGCGCCCCTCCAGCCCCAGCTCCTTGATGCGCGCCCGGTAGCGGGCCAGTTTGCCGCCATGGCCGCGGCCGGCCATCAAAAAGCGCGCCTCGGGCCGCTCACGCGCCACGCGCGCCGCCGCCTCCAGAAAATAATCCTGCCCCTTGACGTTCTGAAAGCGGGCCACCAGCCCGTACCAGAGCGGCTCCACCCCCCCCGCGACCGGCATGCCCGCCTTTTGCAGCATCTCGCGGCGCAACTGCTCGCTGGCCCGCTCCGGGTTAAATTTCATCGCATCAATTGCCGAGCGGATGACGCGCCCGCGCGGAAGTCGCCCGCGCCAGGAACCAAAGCCTGCCTCGACCGCGTCGCTGACCGAGAGCACGAGGTCGGTGGCGTTCAGGAATAGCCAACGGTTGGGCAGGTGGTGATGCACCGGCATCACGACGTGGCGCGTACGGGCCAGCGGCAGGCCCAATTTCCGCGCCGCCCAGACCCCCAACCAGTGATCCTTGCTGCGATGGCTGTGAACCAGATCCGCGCGCTCGCGCCGCAGCCAGTCCATCAGCTCCGCCAGGTCTCGCCGGTCCGACCCCAGCGCCAGACGCTTGGCATAAGCCAGCGGCAGCATCCGCCATTCACGGTCGCGGCCATACATCTCTAGCAGTCCGCTCTTGCGGCAGGCCAGCAATGGCCGGTGGCCCAGCCGTTCGAGCTGCTCGTAGAGCATCGCCACATGCGCGATCTCACCCGTCCAGCGGTGGTCGCTGTTGGTCAGCGCGATCGTCAACGGCGCGTGCGTGGCAGGACCGGTCATCGTTTCCCCGGCACCGGAACCCGCTCCGGCATGACCACCCGCTCGCAGCAGATCGCGTCATGCAGCCGGTCGCAACGCTCCTGAATCTGGCCCGGCGTGAGTGCGGCCAGCCGGCGCGTCGAAAAATCCTCCACCACGAACGAGGCGCACGCCGATCCGACCATGATCGCCTGGCGGAAGGACGACTCATCGAGCGTGCCCCCGGCGGCCAGATAACCGATCACGCCGCCGGCGAAGGTGTCGCCCGCCCCGGTGGGATCGTTCACCTTGCGCAGCGGCAGCGCCGGCACGGCGAAGGTGCTGTCGGCCGAGAACATCTGCGCCCCGTGCGAGCCCTTCTTGATGATCGCCCGCGAGACACCCAGCTCCAGCAGCCGGTCCGCCGCCTCGGGCAGCGAGTGCGTCTGGAACAGCATCAGCGCCTCATCCTCATTGATCAGGATCGCATCCACGCGCTTGATCACCTCGATCAGGGCGTCGCGCTTGAGGTTGATCCACAGGTTCATCGTGTCCAGCAGCACCAGCCGCGGCTGCCGCACCTGCTCGAGCACGCGCAGTTGCAGTTCCGGATCAATGTTGGCCAGGAAAACGAAGCCGCTGTCACGCCACGGCTCGGGGATGCGCGGGTCGAACTCCGCGAACACCCCAAGCTCGGTGAAGTGCGTGTCGCGGTCGTTCATGTTCTGGCGATACTCCCCTCCCCAGCGGAAGGTCTGCCCCGCCCGGCGCTCAACGCCGCTGGTATCGACGCCATGGGCGCGCAGCATTTCGAGGTGCTCGGCGGGAAAATCCTCGCCTACGACCCCTACAATATCGACTGGCGCAAACATAGACGCGGCGATCGAACCATAGACGGCCGACCCCCCCAGCAGTCCGCGCTCCTCGTGCCAGGGCGTCTTGATGTCATCCAGCGCGATGGACCCGATGATGAGCACGTGGTGATTCATGGCAGCGATTCCTTCATCTTGACGATCTTCTTGAGCAGCCGCTCGTATTGCTTTGCCGACCGGCGCCAACTGAAATCCTGCGCCATCGCATTCCGGACCAGCGAGTCCCAGGCGGCCGGGTCGCTTCGGTAGAGCCTCAACGCCCGCCGGACCGCCGCGCAAAGGTAGCGCATGTCGTAGCGGGTGAACATGAAGCCCGTCGCCTTGCCGGCCTCGATCGTGCGCGCCGTCGCATTGACGATCGAATCCGCCAGCCCGCCGGTGCGGCGCACGATCGGAATCGTCCCATAGCGCAGGCTGTAGAGCTGATTCAGGCCGCACGGCTCGAAGCGCGAGGGCATCAGGAACATATCGGCCCCGGCCTCGATCTGGCGGGCGAGTTTTTCGTCAAAGCCGATCCGCACGCCCACCTTGTTCGGGAAGCGGCGCGCCAGTTGGCGGAAGAAATCCTCATAGCCAGGCTGACCCGTCCCCAGCAGCACGAACTGCATCTGGCCGCGCAGCAGGCCCGGCAGCGCCTCCACCAGCAGGTCACAGCCCTTCTGGTCGACCAGTCGACCGATCAACCCGACCAGCGGGCAGCGCGGCTCGGCCGGCAGCTTGAACTTCTGCTGCAGGCGCTGCTTGCAAATCGCCTTGCCGGTCAGGTCCGCCGCATCGAAATGCGCCGGCAACGCCGGATCGGTCGCCGGATCCCAGGCATCCACGTCGATGCCGTTCAGGATACCCGTCAGGCAATCCGCGCGTGCCCGGATGACCCCGTCCAGGCCAAAGCCGAACTCGGGCAATTGAATCTCGCGCGCATAGGTCGGGCTGACCGTCGTCAAACCATCGCTGGTCATGATCCCGCCCTTGAGCAGGTTCAGGTGGCCATGAAACTCAAGCCCGTCCAGATGAAACGCCGATGCCGGCAACCCGAGGTGATCGATCAGGTAGCCGTCAAACATCCCCTGATAGCTCATGTTATGGATCGCCATCAGGACCGGGATGCGGCTCAGCCAGGGATCGGCCGACACGATCGGGTGGTAGCGCATGTTGATCGGAATCAGCGCCGTCTGCCAGTCGTTGACGATGATCGCATCGGGGCGCCAGTCCAGCCCGCGCAGCATCCAGAGCACGCCGAGGCAGAAGTACCCGAACCGCAGCGGATTGTCGGGATAATCGCCGCCGCCGTGACCATATAGATGCGGCCTGTCAAACAACCCAGCATCCTCGAGCAGCCACACCCGGACGGGCCGCTCGGGTAGGGGCGATGCCAGTTGCGTCTGCCAGCCCGCCATCGTGCGCCGCCCGGCGGGCAGGTCGACATGAATTTCAGGCAGGACCTGATCAAAACACCGGTCGGCCCGCTCGATCGTGCCATAGAAGGGCATGGCCACGGCCACATCATGGCCTAGCCCCGCAAGCGCGAGCGGCAGTGCCCCGGCCACGTCGGCAAGCCCACCGGTCTTGGCCAGCGGCGCCATCTCTGAGCTGACAATCAGAATCCGCATCTTCCCTCTTGCCTTGCCGCGCGCTGGGCCGCGCGTCCAAGAGTTTTGCGTTTTGCGACCATCTTTTCAAGCCCAAGCTGACTGGTAGGTCGGGTCTTCGACCCGACACGGCCTCAAGTGTCGGCTCAAAAAGCCAACATTCCCGGCACGAGCTGTGGTGGTAGGTCGGGTCTCCGACCCGACATGGCCTCAAGTGTCGGCTCAATGAGCCGGCCTACCCTTCCGCGGCGGAGATAAAATGCATCCGCCTGCCAAACAAGACCGCCTGAGGCGGTTCTCCTGACGGAGCTGCTTCAGGCGGTCAGCGATTCCGGATGACAATCTGGCTTATTCTTCCGCGGGGGCTTCCTCGGCGGCGGCTTCGGTTTCCGCCTCAGCCTCGGCCGGGGCCTGCCGGCGACGCGCCCGCAACTCATCCTCGTCCACCGGGATTTCCTCGGCATGGATCTGGACCGTCAGCGTGGTCTCGACGTGGCCGAGCAGGCGAACGCGGACCGAATGCGTGCCGACACTCTTGAGCGGCTCGGGCAGCAGAATCTGGCGCCGCTCGATGACGATATCCTGCGCCTTGAGCGCGTCGACCAGTTCGCGGTCGTGAATCGCACCGAAAAGCCGACCCTCACGGGTGGCCTTGGCGGTGAACTCAATCCGCGTCTCGGCGATGCGGCGGGCGAAGCCTTCGGCTTCCTGAATCTGCTTCTCGGCCTCGGCCTTCAGCTTGCCCCGCTTCATCTCCAGCTGGCGCATGTTGCCTTCGCTGGCCTCCACGGCGATCCCGCGCGGGCCAAGGAAGTTGCGATAGTAGCCGGCTGCAACCGAGACGACGTCCCCCTGCATTCCCAGCTTTTCAACGTTCTGAAACAGAATGACCTGCATGACGATTTGGCTCCTTCAATTTCGGCCGCTCAGGCGCTCGTGTCAATTTTCTGTCGGGACCGGCCCAGACGACGGAAGTCAAACCAGACATCGCCCAGGCCAAACAAGACCCCCAGCGGTGGGAACTGCAACACTACGATCAGGCCAGCCGCTACCCACAACGCCGCGATCAGCGGGCGCCCCGCCAGCCGATGCACCCCGCCGTACCAGAGCACGACGGCAATTGCCTCGATCAGGCAAGCCAACCCGAAGACCGACAGCAGAGGGATGGCCAGCCAGCGCAATCCCCCCCACGGGGCCAAGCCATATAAGATCTCCAAGATCAGCCCGATGATCAAGAGGAAAATGCAGGCCTCGCGCATCCGAAACAGCATCAACGGTCGCGGCGGCGGCATCGCCGACCCCATCGCGCGCCGCGCCAGCCGTCCCGCCAGCCAGATTCCCAGCACCCAGATGATGATCAACAGGGCCGCGATTGCGGGGAAAAAATTGGCACCAAGTAGCTCGATCATCTCGCGCAACTGCCCGGCCTGCGTCGGATCCGTCACCGCCAGCGCATCAATTTCCTGCCCAAGCTCAAGCTTGAACCCGCCCAGCAGAGTCCCTATCCAGCCCAGCACCGGCGCCAGCCGCGCCCCCGCCCCCAGCCACAACAGAAACAAAAACCCCGCCAGCCCCGTGGCCGGCACCAGCAGCAAGTAGGCATCTTCACCGCTATCACGGCGCTGGAGCCACGCCCCCACTCCGCCCGCCAACGCCGATGCCACCACCCACAACACCGCCTGGGGGGGATCGACAATGTAATAACTTGCCAGAATGACCGCGATCAGCTCCAGCCCCACCAGCCGCGGATTGGCCCGACCAAAACCGATCCAGAACAGCACCATCGTGATCATCGATGCGAGCAGCGCCTCGATCGGGCCCGTCACATTCAGGATCGCGAGCATCGCCGCCGCCGGCAGGACCAGATACAGCCCCACGCGCGCCTCTATCGAAAGCGGCGCCGGCGCCACCAGCTTGCGCCTTTCCTCACGGCCCATCAGGCGCAGCGCCACCCAGCGGCGCAACTGTCGGCGACGTTCCTCAGGAAGCATGCCCGCTTATCCGTTCATCAGCATGACCCGCGGCTCGCCGTCGGGTGGAAACTCCAGCGCAAAGACGCCGCAGTGGTCGACCTTGATGCGAAAGATGTTCTCCAGACTCATCCCAAGCACGTGCGCCATGACGACCCGGATCGGCCCGGCATGACACACCAGCGCCACCCGCCGCCCGGCAAAGGCCGCCACCAGCTCGAGCACCTCGGGCACCACCCGCTTGTGGAGGTCCTCAAAGGTCTCGGCCTCCGGCACCTTGTAAAACACCCGGTCTGCCAGATAATTGCTGTATAGCTCCGCGTGGTCGCGCTGGAGCACCTCGCGCTCAATCCCCTGCATGCACCCCAGGTGTTGCTCGCGAAAGCTGGCCAGCCTCCGCACCGGCAGGTCCCGCGATGCGGCCAGCAGCTCGGCCAGCAGGGCGGCCCGCTCCAGGTTGCTCGAGTAGATGGCATCCAGCGGCAGATGGGCCAGCCGCTCGGCCAGCCGGCGCGACTGCTCATGACCGCGCTCGCTCAGCTCCACGTCAAGGTCGCCATAATAGCAGTTCAGGTGGCGCGCATGGGGCTCGCCGTGGCGGATCAGGTAGAGCACCGTCGGGTTTTTCGTTGCCCGCGCCCCCGGCTTCAGCTCGGCGGGTATCGTCTCGTCGGGAAAATGCATCATCGACCCTGTAGCAGAACTTGCGGCCGCACCGGCTCGCGCGACCAGCCAGTCGAGCTTAGCACATGGACCCCCGGAACGCGATATGGCTATTCTTGCCAACGACCTTGACGCCCCATCCCACCCGCGCCAGCAAAGAAATCTGGCTTTCAACCGCGTGATTGCATATGATCTTGACACCGAGTCGGTTGCCGGCTCGAACATGGTTTTGACGGCAGGCAAGCAGCCGATGAGCGACAGCGCGCACCAACACCCCACCCCCGTCCCGGCCGCCATTACGGTGCGTCCGGCGGTGCTGGACGACGCCGACGCGGTCTATCAACTGATTGCCGAGGCCGCTTGCACCACCTCGGTGCTCCCGCGCAGCCGGGAGAACGTCATCCAGAAGATCCGCAATTTTTTTGTGCTCGAGTGCGAAGGCCGCATCATCGGCTGCGGCGCGCTCAGCCTCTTCACCCGCACCCTGGCCGAGATCAAGTCCCTCGTCGTCGCCGCCGACTGGCGCGGCCGCGGCATCGGCGCGCGGCTGGTGGCCGGCCTGGTCGACGAAGCGGCGCGGCTGGGCGTGCGCCGCCTGTTCGCCCTCACCGACAGCCCCCGCTTTTTCGCCCGCTGCGGCTTTCGCCCGGTCAGCAAGGCCACGTTGCCGCACAAGGTCTGGAACGAGTGCGTCTTCTGCCCCAAGTTTCTCAATTGCCAGGAGGAGGCGATGGATATGCTGCTGCCCACCGTGGTCCACGTCCAGCCGCCCCCGCCCGAGGCCGGCCGCCCATGACCACGCCCCCGGCCAGCCAGGACCTGACGCGCGTGCTGATCGTCGATGACAATATCGGTTACCGCGCAGCCTTCCGCCGCAACCTTGAGTTGCAGGGCTATGAGGTCACCGAGGCCGGCGACCTGGACGAGGCGCTGGCGCGGCTGGGTGAATCCGAGCAGGACGTCGTGGTGACCGACCTCTCGATGCGTCACCCCACCGAGGGCCTCGACCTCATCCGCCAGGTGCGCTCGCTGAG
>JAWLCE010000015.1:0-106714 GCA_041687335.1 Sumerlaeia bacterium
AGTGGAAGTCCCTTGGGGGAGCTTATTGGGCCTTGGGGGCATGTAATCGGAATGGAGAGAAGAATGGGACGCGGATTTACGGATTGGGCGGATTTGCGCAGATTCAGAGGGGGAGAGGAATGGGACGCGGATTTGCACGGATGGGAGCGCGGATGGACGCGGATCAGAGGGAGAGAAGAATGGGACGCGGATTTACGGATTGGGCGGATTTACGCAGATTCAGCGGGGGAGAGGAATGGGACGCGGATCAGAGGGGATTTAATGTTGTTTTGGGGCAGGGGGAGTGGGAAGGTTCGATGGAGCGGGTGTAGCGGCAGGCGGGGAAGGCGGCGCAGCCCCAGAACTGGCGGCCGACCTGGGCGCCGTGGCGGCTGGTGCGCCGGACGAGCAGCTCTCCGCAGCGCGGGCAGTTTTCGGGTTCGGCGGGTGATTGGTTGGCGGCGGCGGGCGGCGTGGCGGGCTGGGGCGCGGCGTTCGCCTGCACCGTGCGGACCATCGCGAGCAGGCGGGGGCCGTCGATGAGATCGATTGGCTTGCCGGCGGCCCAGTTGCGGGCCTCCTGGGTGAACCAACTTGAGCTGACGATGAAGACGCCATCGGCCCCCTCGGCGTTCATGACGCCAAACATCTCGCGCACGACCTTGACGCCGACCTTATAGGTTTTCCACTGCTTGGCTTGGACGAGGTAACGGGCGCCGTCCTTGCGCAGGTCCAGATCAATGCCGCCATCGGGTCCGGTGCCCTTGTTCTCGATGACGCGGTAGCCTTGGCGGCGGTAGGCCTCGGCGAGGAGCCGCTCGAATTCGCGCCACGGCAGCGCGCGGATCGAGGCGAGGCCGGTCTGGCGGTCGAGACGATCCCGTTGCCGCTTGGCCCGCATAAATGATACAAGACCGGCCACCATGAAAAAGAACGCCATCCATGAGAACTGCTTCACCACAGGCGCCAGCGTTTTCATAGCGATGTTCTCAAAATCAATCGCGGGAATGACCCAGCGCAGGATCACGAACAACACCCCCGAAAAAACCACGCTCACCCACCACGGAAATTCCGCCAGCAGGTCGAGGATATCCCCAAACACTGTTGATTCCTTGCGCGTCATTTGATTCGGCTCCTATTGTGCCCTATATGACGAAAAAAAATAAATTAAACGTCCTTCTATTTCCGGGATTTTAGCTTAGTCCACCTACTCAGCCTGCCCCTGAACCATCTGTAGTCCATCTCTAAAAATGAACATGGTCCAGTACTTGCCTGACGCCCCATCCTGTCGCCAGACACCCGCCATCCTCACTTGCTCGGCAATGAGACGTGCTTCCTCGTTTGGCAGCCCCCAAAGTTCAGCAAGTGTCCCAACTGTTTGTGCAGTTTTTCTCCCCTTCAGCATTTCTAATTTGTCGCGTAGATTTGGGTGTTCCGCAAAAAGGTACTTTTCAACCTTCTCTCTGGAAGCCTCCGAAAGCGCCTCTTTTAATGCCCTCCGGGTAAACAAACATTTACCCTCAGGACTCTCAGCTCCAACCTCCAAAAAATATATTTGCCGACGTAAGGCCGCATTGATCACATTGATAAGATCTCGCGGAGCAGAGTAGCCGTGGCTGTCCTGAACGCGACTTATCAACCAGTCAAGAGTCCTGGGATTTCGACCAGTATCAACTTGGTCCGGGAAAATGCGATAAAAAACATCCTCTTGGTATTGTTGTGAATTCCTTATTCTATCAAGATCTATATCATACTTGTCGCGGACAACATCATTATTTGCAAAGCGAATCATCATCAAGTTTAGTAATCCAGAACGGTCCCAGGAAATTGTAGTGGCTCGCTGAACGTGTGTTGCTTCTCGGAAGCCGGACCGAGTAATTACTTGCCAAATGTCAGTGCGAAGGAAGATGCGCAGCTGGATATTGTTGAAGCCAGCTAGATCTAGATAAGTTTTGAACAAAGCCCGAAGAGCATTTACCTCAAGCTCTGGGGATTCAACAAAAGCCACATCTAAACGATCAAGCAAAAACCAAATTTTAAATCCACTGCTTCTTAATTCCTCATTTGCCTTGTGCAAAAGGGAATCTACCGACTGCACGCCTCTTGCAGCATGATCAGGCGAGGGCTCCGCAAAAGAGATTTTTAGGCCAGCACCTGTTAAACCACCAGTTGCCTCGTTAAACGTCATATTTGGTTCAAGGGTGTGAGGGCTAAAATATTTACGTATATAATTAGATGCTCTGCTAAGGAAGACCTTGAGCGGGCTGGTTTCCAAAACAAAGCCGGAGCTTTTCAGTGCAGCTATCACTTCCCTGCCATTCTGCGTCTGCACACCAAGAGATTGGAGATGTTCTCCGATGAGGCTGAGAAGGTAAAGTTTCCACAAATAAACAAACGAACGCTCGGTTGCGGGCGGATCAGTCTGCAAATCACTAAATGCTGTCGTTCCTCTTGGATTCTCGGCAAACTTCAGCACTACATCGTTTTGAAAAAACTCAGCTTCGTGATCATTGATGAGAGAATATATTGCGCTTTTTCCAGACCCTTTTGGTCCATAAACAATATCAACCTCTCCATTGCGCATTTGATGCCAGTGGTGGGTCTCAATAAAATAATTGCGTAAACTATCTGCTTCCAGTTCCGCTACAGATTCTCCAAAGTGAATCCTCTTAAGTAACTCCAGAATATCCACGCAAAGCTCCTTTTACTGAGTATAAATTGCTGATGGTGCGGAATCTCTGGGACGTGTAACATAAAGTCTTTCGCCTGATCTTCCTGATTGCGCGATTGTCGGGTTTATTGATCGAGACCGAAAATATGAAATTTTGGAGACAGATGTCCATCCACCTCAATCCCCTCCGGCCATAGAAAATAGGGGCTTTTGCAGAATTCGCCGCCGGCGGCCTTGCCTTGCGGGGTGAGGAATTTGGTGCCGTCGCGGTCCTCGGGCAAGCCGGCGCGGGTGGGGTTGAATGTTGAGGCTGGCCGGCAACCATCAGTTGCAGGAGAGGGGGCCAGTCGTCCCTGGCGGGACTTTGATTGGAGGTGCCATGTTGTCCCAGCGTTCCCAGCACTGAAGTGCTGGGCTGAAGGCAAGGCGTCCCTGCGGGACGGCTATTGTCTGAAGGCGGGACTACGAACGGTTGGCCAGGCGGGACTATGAACGTTTGGGCGGGCTGGGCTCTGCCGGTGGTGTTGAGGGGCATGGCCATTTTACCATCCTTCAAGTAAATGAGTAAGCGGGTGTTCAGAAAAAGTCAAGGCGGGAGTGGTGCGGCGGTTGGGCCGACCTCACAGGCCGCTCCTAGCGGAGCTCTGACGCAGGGGGGGCGATTGCTACAAACAGGTCGCTCCTAACGGAGCTATTTGCTCCTACGGAGCCAAGGGGAGGCGAAAGGATCGAGAGAATGTCGGGTCGGGTATGTGTTTAGCGAGGCAAGTGGCGCTGGCAACCTCGCTGAACATGGTCCCCCCTGTCGTTGCCACTGGGTCGCGCCCTTTCAGGGCTCGAGGGGATTTGGCCGGCAGACCCAGGGTTGCGCTTCGCTCCACCCTGGGCTTTCGAACTGTGCCCACCCTTTCAGGGTGGAATGCGGGTGCCATGCCGAGTGGGCGGGGCTTCTGTCGTCACAGGCCGCTCCTAGCGGAGCTCTGACGCAGGGGGGGCGATTGCTACAAACAGGTCGCTACTAGCGGAGCTATTTGCTCCTACGGAGCCAGGGGGAGGCGAAGGGATAGAGAGGATGTCGGGTCGAGTATGTGTTTAGCGAGGCAAGTGGCGCTGGTAACCTCGCTGAACATGGTCCCCCCTGTCGTTGCCACTGGGTCGCCCTTTCAGGGCTCGAGGGGATTTGGCCGGCAGACCCAGGGTTGCGCTTCGCTCCACCCTGGGCTTTTGAACTGTGCCCACCCTTTCAGGGTGGAATGCGGGTGCCATGCCGGCCGCTCCCAACGGAAACCTGATATGGGGAGGGGGGCGATTGCTACAAACAGGTCGCTCCTGGCGGAGCCTTTTGCTCCTCTGGAGTTAAGGGGAGCGAAGGGATAGAGAGGATGTCGGGTCGAGTATGTGTTTAGCGAGGCAAGTGGCGCTGGCAACCTCGCTGAACATGGTCCCCCCTGTCGTTGCCACTGTGTCGCCCTTTCAGGGCTCGGGGGGATTTGGCCGGTAGACCCAGGGTTGCGCTTCGCTGACCCTGGGCTTTTGAACTGTGCCCACCCTTTCAGGGTGGAATGCCGGCGCCATGCCGAGTGGGCGGGGCTTCTGTCGTCACAGGCCGCTCCTAGCGGAGCTCTGACGCAGGGGGGCGATTGCTACAAACAGGTCGCTCCTAGCGGAGCTATTTGCTCCTCTGGAGCCAGGGGAAGCGAAAGGATCGAGAGAATGTCGGGTCGAGTATGTGTTTAGCGAGGCAAGTGGCGCTGGCAACCTCGCTGAACACGGTCCCCCTATGGTTGCCACTGTGTCGCCCTTGCAGGGCTCGGGGGGATTTGGCCGGAAGACCCAAGGTTGCGCTTCGCTTACCCTGGGCTTTTGAACTGTGCCCACCCTTTCAGGGTGGAATGCGGGTGCCATGCCGGCCGCTCCCAGCGGAGACCTGATATGGGGAGGGGGGCGATTGCACAGGTCGCTCCTAGCGGAGTTTTTTGCTCCTACGGAGCCAGGGGGAGCGAAGGGATAGAGAGAATGTCGGGTCGAGTATGTGTTTAGCGAGGCAAGTGGCGCTGGTAACATCGCTGAACACGATCCCCCCTATGGTTGCCACTGTGTCGCCCTTGCAGGGCTCAGGGGGATTTGGCCGGTAGACCTAGGGTTGCGCTTCGCTTACCCTGGGCTTTTGAACTGTGCCCACCCTTTCAGGGTGGAATGCCGGTGCCATGCCGGCCGCTTCCAGAGGAAACCTGATACTGGGAGGGGGGCGATTGCTACAAACAGGTCGCTCCTAGCGGAGCTATTCGCTCCTCTGGAGCCAAGGGGAGGCGAAGGGATAGAGAGGATCTCGGGTCGGAGACCCGACCTACCGGGAGGGGCGGTGAGGGGAGAGAATGTCGGGTCGGAGACCCGACCTACCTCTGTGGTAGCGGATTATGGGATGCGCTCGTGGTGGCCGGCGGATGTGAGGCGGTTTTGTCCCGCCTGAAGGCGGAACTACGAGCGGCTGGTGAGGGGAGAGAATGTCGGGTCGGAGACCCGACCTACCTCTGTGGTAGCGGATTATAGGATGCGCTCGTGGTGGCCGGCGGAGGTGAGGCGGTTTTGTCCCGCCTGAAGGCGGAACTACGAACGGCTGGTGAGGGGAGAGAATGTCGGGTCGGAGACCCGACCTACCTGTGATCGAACGGCCTCTGATCCGCGTTGATCCGCGGCTCCCATCCGCGTGAATCCGCGTCCCATTCCCCATTTTTCAAAAAAGATTTGACCGTCGGCTGTCCAATAAGCAAATGTAGGAATATTTCGCCAGCGGTCCGCAGGTGCGCGGAGACGCTCGCGGCCGACAGTCCCAGCAGCCAAGGAGCCGTCCGATGAACTACCGCAAGAAGACGATCGACCAGATTGACCCGGCGGGCAAGCGGGTGTTTTTGCGCGCCGACTTTAACGTGCCGATCGAAGACGGCCAGATCACCAACGACCGGCGCATCCGCGCGGCGCTGCCGACCATCGAGCACCTGCTGGGGCGCGGCGCCTCGGTGGTGGTCTGCTCGCACCTGGGGCGGCCCAAGGGCCAGGTCAAGCCGGGGCTGAGCCTGAAGCCGGTGGCCGAGCGGCTGGCCGAGCTGCTGGGGCGGCCCATGGCGATGGCGCCCGATTGCGTCGGCCCCGAGGTCGAGGCGATGGCGAACAAGCTGGCCCCCGGCGAGATCATGATGCTGGAGAACCTGCGGTTTCACGCGGCCGAGGAGAAGAACGACCCGGACTTCTCGCGTCAGCTGGCGGCGCTGGCCGACGTTTATGTGAGCGACGCCTTCGGCACGGTGCACCGGGCGCACGCCTCCACCGAGGGCGTGGCGCGGCTGCTCAAGCCGGCGGTGGCCGGCAAGCTGATCGCGCGTGAGCTGGAATACTTGGGCGGGGCGCTCGACAACCCGCGCCGGCCGATGCTGGCGATCCTGGGCGGGGCCAAGGTGGGCAGCAAGATCGGCGTCATCACCAGCCTGATGGAAAAGGTCGACTCGCTGATGATCGGCGGGGGGATGGCCTTTACCTTCCTGAAGGCTCAGGGCTATGAGATCGGCGCCAGCTTGTTTGATGAGGAAAGTTACGAGACGGCCCGCCAGATTCTGGACAAGGCCAAGGAACGCGGCATCCGGCTGATTCTGGCCGAGGACGTCGTCGTGGCCGACAAGCTGGAAGCCGGGGCGCGTTCGCAGGTGGTGGATGCGCGTGAGATCCCGGCCGACATGATGGGCCTGGACATCGGGCCGCGCACGCGCGAGGCGATCGCCCAAGAGATCACCCAGGCGGGCACGGTGATCTGGAACGGGCCGGTGGGCGTGTTCGAGATCGAGGATTTTGCCGGCGGCACGCGCGCCGTGGCCGAGGCGCTGGCCGCCAGTGACGCGATTTCGATCCTGGGCGGGGGCGAGACGGCCGCCGCCGCCGAGTTGTTCGGCGTGGACGACCGCATGACCCACGTCAGCACCGGCGGGGGGGCGTCGCTTGAATTCCTTGAGGGTCGCGTGCTCCCGGGCATTGCAATCCTGGACGACAACGAGTAAAATCCCGTGTTTGGACTCGTCGGCGCCGGCCCGGCGAGTGGTCTGTCATGGCCGGCATAGACACCCACAAAGGGTAAGGGCACATGGGCATCCTGATTTTTCTGCTGGTCGTGTTTTACGTCATCTCCTGCTCGGTCCTGATTTTCTTCATCCTGATCCAATCGGGCAAGGGCGGGGGTTTGTCGAGCCTGGGTTCGGCCAGCCAGGGCATTTCGGACGCCTTCGGCACCACCGGCGCCGAGCGCATGCTCAACAAGATGACAACCTTTGCCGCAGTCGGCTATATTTCGCTGGCCGTCATGATATCGCTGGCGCTCTACCTGCGTGGCTATGATGACAGCATCGTGCAGGATGCTCCGCTGACGGCGCCCTTGGATCAGCCGGCGCAACCGGCCCCGGCGGGTGAGCCGCTGCCGGCGGGTGAGCCGCTGCCGCCGATCGAGCCCTGACCGGTCCCGCCATTCGGAATCGAAAAACCACTGAAAGCCCGCCCGCGCCGCCCGCCATGGCCGCGCGGGCGGGCTGCTTTTTTTCCTGCCCGGCGCCGGCGCGGGGCCAGCCGGGGTGCCGGGGATGTGATTTTGTGGTCGCCAACTGTAAAATGGGTATTGATGTCGCCGCCCCGATTGGCCTATAAGTCACGACAAGCTCAATCGGCTCCCACTCGCCCGCAAGGAGCGAATCGATGCCATGACCGCAGCCCCCGCGCCAGGACAGGGGCCGGACCGAGCCCGCGACGAGGCGTTTTTGGCCCGAGTCTCGGGTCGGGTTCAGGGTGTTGGCTTTAGATACTTTACGGTGCGAGCTGGCCGGCGGTTGGGGCTGGGGGGGCAGGTTCGCAACCTGCCGGATGGGCGCGTGGAGGTCTATGCGACCGGCCCCCGGGCGGAGCTGGAGCAATTGGCGGACCAGTTGCGGCGCGGGCCAGGCCTGGGGCGGGTGGATCAGATGGAGATCGATTGGAATGTGCCGGTCCGGCCCGCGCCGGATTTCACGATCGGGTACTGAGATGCTGCTCTACACCGACCTCGTCCGCGAGATTGTCCACGACGTGGCCCGCCGCGTGCGTGATTTTCGGCATTTGGATCCCGAGCGGATCGGGGTGGCGGCCGCCGCCCGCTGCAACGGCCAGCACTGGGGCAACCTGGCGACCTGTTATGGGCTGATCCGCAACCAGCCGCCGACCTTTTCGATCTGGGCGCGGCCGGGAACGCGCACGATCGTCGCGGTCAGTGAGTGGTTTCAGTATCGCAGCCCGCGGGTGCGGTTGAACGGGCGCGACATGACTTACCTGATCCTCTTGCGGCTGCCGCGCCTGCTGCTGCGCAACCCGCTGCCGACGCTGGTCCATGAGCTCTACCATATCAGCCAGGCCTTCGATGGCGACATGCGGCCCGACAAGCATGGGGCGCAGTTCGACCGTGAGGTGCGCCGGCTGACCCAGTGCTGGCTGGAGCGGGCGAGGGGAGACCTGCCGCGGCTGGCCCAGATGCGGCTGGATGATTTGAAGCGCGAGTTCGGCGCCGTGCTGGCCCAGGGCGTACCCAGCCGGTTCGCCTTTCCGCTGATCGAGCATGTCGAGCCACCCCAGTCCTACCAGCTCGGCGTGGAGCGGCTCTATCCGGGCTGCAAGCTGGCCTCCAACTTCGTGGTGCGCCCCGCCAAGCTGACTCCCGAGCAGGCCCCGCGCGTGCTGACCGAGAAGGACTTGGTCCTGCGCCTTTACGACCGCAGCGGCATTCAGCGCGTGCCGGCGGCCTTCACCCGTTATACCCGCGATTATTTTCAGCAGATTGCTTGAGGCGCGCCCGGTCAGCGGAGCGCAAATCGGTCGGTGGTGGTCTCGCCCATCGGACCGCTGGTCATCCGTGGCGTCTGGATGAGGATGAGCGGGCGCGGGTCGAGGCGCAGCGCCCCGAGCATTTGGATGAGCTCGGGCGGGGCGGCGGGATCGGCGACGGGAGGGGACGGCGGGTGGAGGAACGGCCGGTCGGCCTCGGCGGCGGTGAGCATTCGGTCGCAGAGGGCGATGTTCCACTCGGTCAGCATCAGCCAGGCGCGGCGTTGGCCGGTCTCGCCATGTCGCCGGATCAGGTCCTGGAGCAACTGGCGGACGCCGTGGAGGTCCGGTCCGCCGGCAAAAAGCTCGCGTGTCTGCTCGAGGAAGCCTAGATACATGTCCTCGGCCGGAGGGATCCGGCGCAGGCTGGAGTTGATATAACCCTGGGCGATGAAGCCGCTGCCCAGGCGGCGTCCGACCTCGCCGCGCTCGAGCAGCAGGCTCAGGCGCAGCGCAGCCAGGTTATAGAGGAGCCTGGCCTGCATCTCGAGCATGGGACTGGCATCGCCCAGGCCATCGTCGTAATGGCTCAGCAGCTGGCGCATCGCGCTATAGCCGGCGGAGAAGAGCTGGTCGGCCTGGGTCACCTGCTCGTCAGTGAGGCCGGGGTGGACCGCAACGGCTGGCGGCCCGTCAGCGGCCAGGTAGTGCGTCATGCCCAGCCGGCCCAGCGCGCTGGTGTGATGATGGATGGCGATGTTGAGCCCCTCGCGGATTGCCAGCTCGCGGGTGGGCATGCGGCGAATTTCCTGGCTCCACTGCTCATAATCCTCGAAGGTTCCCGGCGGGATCAGGTGATTGGCGTGGAGGTAATCGAACAGCCCCAGCAGGTGCTGCCAAGTCTCCAGCGACTGGTCGCGAAAGATGCGGCCGGCCGAGGCACGCGCCGCGTCAATCAGCACGGCACGCTGGGCGCTGGTATCCTCGCCGGTCTGCTCCTCATATTGGACCAGCGTGTTGATCGCCTGCTGGATCAGATAATAGGCGCTCGGCGGGATCGGGCTGAACTGGGGGTTGAGCTGGCCGAGCGTGATCCGGAGCAGGGAATCAAGAAACTGCGCCCGCGCCCGTGCCACCCGCCCCAGCGTCAGCAGATTGCTGTACTCAAGCGCCGGCCGGAATTGCAGCCAGGCCTGGCGCGGGTTGTTGGGGATTTCGGCCAGTGCCAGTGCCAGCTTGCGATCTACGCCCAGGCGTGCGTGCAGTGAAAAGCCGGCCAACACCACCAGCAACGCCAGCGAGAGGGCCAGCAGGCGGCGCGGGGTCAACGGGCGGAGGAGATGGGGGCGGCGGGCTTGCATGATTCAAGGTATGGCGGCGGGCAACCCGCGGGCAACCAAAAGATGGGGGAGGGGGAGTAGGTCGGCTCTTCGAGCCGACAGTGGAGCCATGTCGGGTCGTAGTATGCGTTTAGCGGAGCGGTGGTGATGCATGGTCAGACGGAGGAGCCATTTTAGCTCCGTCAGGAGCGACATGTTTGTAGCAAGGCCGTTCTTTTTTCCTCAAGCTCCGTCAGGAGCGGCCTGTGCCGCCATGGGACCTTCAATCGAAAAATACAATTTGAATGTAAAAATTGGTTTGCAGCCGAGGGAAAGCTGCACATGTCGCTCCAATAGGAGCTTTGGGGGAAAAATGCACGTTTCTACAAACATGTCGCTCCTGACGGAGCTAATTGGCCCCTACGGGGCTATTTCGCCCCGGCCAGATCAAGGACCACGCTCAAGCATCACGCAACACATGTCGGGTCGAAGATCCGACCTACCATTGGGGGCTGAATTTCAGCGGCGGTAAAAATCCACCCGTGTCTCGCCGTAAAGCGATTCGCGGAAGCGGGTGAGCGGGCCGGCCTCGGGGGGCAGCGGATCGCGGCGGCCGACTTGGGCGGCGAGGATGACGTGGTCGCTCAGCCAGCGGTCGGCGTGCGTGCCGAGCAGCTCGAGCGCCTCAGCGGCCAGGCCGCGGCCATAGGGGGGATCGATCAACACGAGGTCAAAGGGGGCGCCACCGGGCGGATCGGGCGTGGCGAGCGCACGGCGGGCATCACGCGCAACCACCAGCGTCTGCTCCTCAGCGTCGAGCGCCCCCAGGTTGCGACGCAGCGCGGTCAGCGCCGGGGCGGCCTGCTCCAGAAAGACGGCGAAGGCGGCGCCGCGGCTGAGGGCCTCGAGCCCCAGCGCACCGGAGCCGGCATAGGCGTCGAGCACGCGCGCGCCCTCGAGCCACGGGGTGAGGATGCCGAAGAGCGACTCGCGCGCGCGCCCCAGCGTGGGGCGGGTCTGGTCGCCGGCCGGCACGCCCAGCACCCGACCGCGCCAGCGGCCGGCGATGATGCGCACGCTCATGGTTGGCCGCCGGCCAGACGCAGCCAGAAGTTATCCAGCCGCCCCTCGCGGATCAGGCGCGGGTAGCCGGCCCAGACCCCGCGCTGGGGATGATAGAGCGAGTCGTGGATGGGCGCCGGCGGGAACAGCATGATCTGGCGCCAGGGCTCAGCCGGCTCCTCGCGGTAGAGCAGCTGGTAGTGCTGCTCCCAGAAGGCGCGGTCGTGGTCATCGTAGACGACGAAGAAGGCAGTGGGGTCGCCGGGGCTGCGGAAAAAGCGCAGGTGAAACTCGTTGAAGTTGACGAGCGAGCCGAGCAATTGGACGCCGATGCCGACGACCAGCAGCACGAGGATCGCGATGCGACCGGCGCGGTGACGCCCGTTTTCAAGGACCCAGGCCGCCGCCGGCACCGCCAGAAAGGCGTGGATGCCGAAGATGTGTCGCGGACCCCAGGTCCAGCCGCCTGGCCAGTTCTGCCATTTCGCGTGGACGACCAACGGCACAAGGATTGCCGCCGCCAGTGCCCAGACCAGTGCCTGTCGCCCGGGATGTCGCCGCGCCAGCGCCCCCCAGCCGAGCAAGCCCAGCACAAGCGCCGGCGAGAAGAAGAACATCCCCTTGCCGGGGCTCAGCAGGAGCCCATAGAGTCCGGCCAGCAGGGGGGTGGTAAACTGGATGCCCTCGGTCTGGTCGGCGTAGGCACTGGCAAGCGGATGGCCGAAGCGCGCCCAGTTGAGCCCGAGTTGCCAGGCGCCACAGAAGGCCACCGGCAGGGCGAAGGCCAGCCAAGCGGGCCAAGGGCCGCGGCCGCGGTTGCGCTCGGCGGCACGCAGCGGCCAAAGCAGCAGCACCGCCAGCGCCGGATAGATGAAGACCGAATCATTGCGGGCGAGGGCCGCCGCTCCGGCCGCCAGGCCGGCCAGAACACACCAGGCGAGGGCGCGGCCGCGCATGGCGCGCAGCAGCGCCCAGAAGGCCAGCACCGCCAGCAGCGTGGCCAACGCCTCGGAGTAGAATGGGCGGCTGTGGGGCCAGGCCATCGAGCCGAGCGCGTAGAGCAGAGTGGCGGCCGTCGCCGCGCCGCGGTCGCCGACCGCCTCGCGGGCGAGCAGGTAAACCAGCGCCGCCAGCAGCGCCGAAATGATGATGTTGAACCAGGAGCAGGCCCAGCGCGGTGCCAGCTCGGCCGCCGTCAACGCCACGCCCATCTGGCCTGGGTGATACGGCTCGAGGCCGTGCAGCCGCTGCCAGAGTGCATCGTCGCCCACGCGAGCCAACCACTGACCCAGCCAGACCAGCGGCACGGCCAGGATCGGCTGGGCGATGCCGTACTGGGCGAATTCGCGGCCATCGGGGCGAGGCGGCTGGGCGGGGCGCGAGGCAAAGCCGTCTTCGCCAACCATTAGCGGCTCAATGGCAAAGCCGTGCCCGCCGGCCAGCGCGCGCGCCGTGCGAAACATCACCTCCTCATCGGGTGAGAACAGGTGTCCGGCGGCGGTGAGGGCGTAGGCCACCAGCGCCAGCAGGAAGATCAGCGCCGCACGCCTCACGGGCGCGTGTCCGGCGTGGTCGGCATGATTTGGCCGCCGCGCGGATTGGGCGTGGGCTGCGGCGTGGGTGCGGGCCCAAGCGGATAGATCGGCTCGCGCCGCCCGGTCAGTGAGGACGAGAGGGTTGCCAGCAGTTGGCGCAGCTCGTCAAACGGCCGCCGGTCGGTGACAAGCGCGCCCAGCGTGCCCTCGCCCGCCTCGATGCGCTCGAGGATGGCCGAGAGCCGGGCCAGCGTCTGGGCGAGCGGGTCCTCGTTGCGGGCGATGGCCTGGTCCAGCCGATCGATCAGCCTGTTCAGGTCGACCGAGGAGGCCTCGACGCCGGCGCGAATTGAGTCCGCGGCGCTGGTCCACTGGGCGAAGGTCTGATTGGCGTTGGTGCTGACCTGGCCGGCCTGCTCCTGCAGCGCCAGCGTGGTGGTGGTGGCAACCTCGAGGAAGCGGTTGAGTGTCGCCTGGGTTTCGTAGAGCTCGGCCAGCAGCGGGGAGAACTCGGAATCGAAGCGCGTCAGCACCTGCTGCATCGACTCGGTGCCCGCGGCAATGTTGCGCAGGGTCGTCCGCACCTGTTCCTGGTGCTCGGTGTCACCGACCATCTCGTTGATCACGCGCAGAGTCGGGAGCAGCTCGGAGAGGACCTGGCCGACGCGCTGGGAGAGATCGACCGCGATCTGGTCGAGCTGTGCGGGAGCCTGGCCGATGATCTCGGAGTAGGGCGCGAGCGGCGGGCCGACGCTGCCGGGCTCAATGATATTGACGGTGGTCTCGCCGATGATGGGCGCGGCGACGACGCGGACGATTGCATCCTCGCGCAGGTCGACGTTGGGATTAATGCGGACGGTGACTCGCACGCCATGTTCGCCGCCGACGAACTCGATGCGGGTGACGGTACCGACGGGCGCACCGCGGGCCAGCACGGTGGCGCCTGGGGCCAGCCGCTCGATGCTCTCGAAGCGCACGTGATAGGTGACCCGGCGGGCGAGGAAGTCCCAATTACGCAGCGTCACGGTGAGGAACATAAACAGGACCAGCCCAAGCACCACGAAGATACCAACCGAGAGTTCTCGCCTGATGGTCATGCATTAACTCCAGGGAAATTGCACGCCATCGGCGTGTCGGCGTTCGGCGTCGCTGGGACGCAGGTAAAGCGGGGCGGCCGCGAGCGGGTCGAGGGGGGGCGCGCCGGAGGCGAAGGCCTCGGCGGCAGCCAGCGCCGCGCCGGCGGCATCAGGCGCGCCCAAGTGGGGCGGCGCCCAACGTGCCCGGGCGCCCAGCCGGTGGTTGATCGCCTCGCGGTGACGCCAAGCGCCGTCTCCCATGAAAACCACTGGTTCACCAAGGGCGGCCAAGGTCTCGATCAGGGACTCGAGCGGCTCCACGGCGTCGGGGCGCAGCGGCGGCGGGGCTCCGGCATCGGCGGCGCGATAGAGGCCGCCATAGAGCTCGCCGCGGCGGGCATCGAGCAGGACCGCCACGGCCTCGCCGGGCACCGGCCAGCGGCGCGCGGTCAGCTCAAGCGTCGAAAACCCGTAGAGCGCCGCCCCCCAGCCGCGCGCCAGCGTCTTGGCCAGCGCCAGCCCCACGCGCAGGCCGGTGAAGGAGCCGGGGCCCAGAGAAAGGCCGACCGCCCGCACCTGCTCGCGGCTGAGGCCGCCGTGGCCCAGCAGGTGGTCCAGGTCGGCCAGCAGCGAGGCGGATATGGGCGAGCGGTGCGCGCGCCAGAGGTTGGCCAGCAGGCCGCCGCCAATTTCGGCCAGCGCGATCCCGCCGTCGGGGGTGGCGGCCTCAATCCCGAGCGCCAGGTCTGGAGCGGGGGGGCTCATGCGCGCCGGCCGATCAGCGGGTAGCGGAAGTCGCGCCCCGAAAAGCAGCGATAGGCGCCCCACAGGCAGATTGAGATGTAGGCCGCCAGCATGACCAGGAACAGGGCAGTATTGAAGGCGTGCAGCCCGCGGCCGACCAGGGGCATCAGCACCGAGAGCACCCGCACCAGCATTTCGAGCACCAGGTAGGCCAGCGTCATCGTCAGCATCAATGCGTGGAAGACCATGGCCTGGCGGGTGTGGAGCATGATGTGACGGCTCTCCTCGCGCATGGCGAACATGATCCAGCCGCAGAAGAGGAGACCCCAGACCGGAATGGCATTGCACAGGTGGGCCAGTCCGGCATAGGTGGCTTCCTGACGGAGTCTCATGGGGCGGCCTCGAGGGATTGGCGGGCGAGCGCGGCGGCCAGGATCGGCTCGGCGGCGGCGGCGAAGCGCTCGTAGAATTCCTCGCCCAGGCAGAGCGTCAGCTCGCCACGCAGGAACTGGTAGGCCGGCGGGGCGTCGGGGTGCGGGCGCCGCAGGCAGCGCATGCGGCTGGTATGCACGTCCGCGCCGATGTATTCGCGCGTCTCGGCGCTGATGAGCGTAAAGAACAGCCGGCCGGGCTCAAACTCGACGTAGTGGAGCGGGAAGAGGAAACAGGGCTCGGGCTTGAAGTAGGTCAGGTCCGCCCCAAGCCGCGCGCAGAGGGTGTTGATTGCGCAGTGCAGGTGGCCGCCATCGATCCACGACAGGGCGCAGCGGCCGCTGCTCAGGTGGCGCAGCGTCAGGTCGCCCCGGTCGACGACCTCTGTGAATTTGTCCTCGCGAATCCGGCGCAGCACCAGCGACATCGGGTCGGAGGCGGTCAGCGACAGGCGCTGGTCAGCGAGCCGGCCCAGCTCGCGCAGCCGCTCCACCTCGTTCTCGGTCACGTCGACCTGCAAGTCGGTGCAGCAGGAACCCTTGTAGCGGCGGGCGCCGCCCTCGCCGGTGCAGCGCAGGCACCAACTGGAGTCGCAGGCAAAGCTTCGCAGCACGAGCTGCTCGGCATCGACCACGACGTTATCGATCTCGACCAGCAGGCCGCGCTCGCGCAGGCGGGCGACGTAGTGCATCTCGGGAGCATGCGCGCGACGATGGTTTTCCTGCATGACGCTCGGGTTGATCTGGTAGGGCATCGACAGCTTCTTGTTCGGGAGTGGGATGCGTGGAATCAGGGTGCCGCGAGGAGATGGCGCTCCAGGTCGGCCAGGCGAGCGCGCGCCAGTTGGGCCTCCTCGGTATCGGCCGCGCGCGCCAGCAGGCGCTGATAAATCTGGCTGGCCTGGCGGGGCTTGCCGGCCAGTTCATCCGCCAGCGCGTGGGTCAGCTCCAGCCGGTTGGACAGGCGGGCGGCCTGTGCCGGGTCAAGCGTGGGGATCATCGTGGCGGCGATTTTCCAGACATCCCGAGCCTCGGCGTCACGGCCGCGCAGGGCCAGCATCAGGCCGATGTCGACCTGGGCCTCGGCCGCGAGCAGATGGTCGGGATGTCGCTCGCGCAACTGGTCCCAGCCGCGTTCGGCGGTCTCGTAGCGGCCGAGGCGGGTCATTGCGCGGATGATGCCCTCTTCGGCCAGCGCCTGCTGGGCTGATTCGGTCGCCTGCACGGCGGCGTCCTCATAAAGAGCCAGCGCTCCGGCCCAGTCATCGAGCGCGATGCTGATGCCGGCCGCCCGCAGCAGCGCCGGAACCGCCAGCGCCGGTTCGGGATGGGTCTGGGCGAAGTCGGAAAGGGTGGCGAGCGCCTCGGGCGTGTCGGGCAGGGTCATCAGCTCGCGCAATTGAGCGGCGGGCGCGCCGGGGGCGGTCGCGGGGATGGGGGTGGCCAGTTCGAGGGCGGGCGGTGTGGTCGGCGCATCGGCCGCGCGCGGGATGGCCGTGGCGGGCAGCGGCGCGGGTTGGGGGGCCGGCTTGACCGCGCGCGGACGGGGGCGCGGGCGTGGACGGGGAGTCGCAGCCGGGGCGGGCGTCGGCGCCGCCGCGGGAGCCTGGCTGTTGCGGATGACCGGGTTGAGCCGCACGGGGGCCGGGTCGTTGGCGCCGCGACGGATCGGCTGCAACTGCACCGGGGTGGGCGATTCGGCGGGAGGGTCCTGCTCCTGCGCCGCCGGCAGGGACCATGGCGCCGCCAGCGCCAGCAGCAGGGCCGCCGCACGCAGCGGCCGAAGTCGGGCAACTGGAAGCATCATGGGTTCCCCTCCTCAAACCGGTCCGTCGGCGGCGGGGGCCGGACTGACGGCGGTCACCAAGGCTCGGGCCCAGCGCTGGACCCGCTCTTCGAAATCGGGGGCGGCGGCGTGTTCGCCGATCAGCCGCACCAGCTCGCTGCCGACGATAATGCCGTCGGCGAAGCCGGCGATGGCGCGCGCCTGCACGGGCGTTGAGACGCCGAAACCGACTGCCACCGGCTTGTCGGTCAGCTGCTTAAGCCGAAGCACGGTCGGTTCGAGGTCGGCCGGCAGCTCGCTGCGAGCGCCGGTCACGCCGCGCACCGAGACGTAATAGATGAAGCCGGTCGAGGCTTCGGCGATCAGGCGGGCGCGCTCGGGGGTGGTCGTCGGCGCCACCAGAAAGATGATCGACAGGCCGGCGCGCCCGGCGGCGGCTCTGAGCTCGGTGGCGGCCTCGGGCGGCAAGTCGGGCAGAAGCAGGCCATCGACGCCGGCGCCGGCGGCTAATTCGATGAAGGACTCCTCGCCCATGGCCAGAACCGGATTATAGGCGCCAAAGAGCACCAGCGCCAGGTTGGGGTGGCGCCGGCGCACGCGGGCGGCCAGCTCGAAGATCGAGCGCACGCGCAGCCCGCCGGCGAGGGCGGCTGTGGATGCGGCCTGGATCGTCGGCCCGTCGGCCACCGGATCGGAAAAGGGGATGCCCAGCTCGATCACGTCGGCGCCGGCGGCGGCCAAGGCGTCGATTGCACGCTCGGTGGCGTCAAGCGTCGGATAGCCCGCGGTCAGGTAAAAGATCATCGCCGCGCCGCCCGCCTCGCGCCGACGGTTGAAGGCTTGTTCGATCCGGTTCATGGCGCCGCCTCGAGCATGAATTCGCGCAATGTGCCCACGTCCTTATCGCCGCGGCCCGACAGCCCGACCAACACCGCCGCGCCCTCGGGCAGGCGTTCGATCACGCGCGGCAGCGCGGCCAGCGCATGGGCCGACTCAAGCGCCGGCAGAATGCCCTCGAGGCGGCAGAGCTGGCGGGTGGCGGCCAGCGCGGCCTCGTCGGTCACGGTCAGGTAGTCGGCGCGCCCGGACTCGGCATAGAAGCAATGCTCGGGGCCGACGCCAGGGTAGTCCAGCCCGGCGGAGATGCTGTGGGCCGGGGTGATCTGGCCATCCTCGTCCTGGAGCACGAAGAGCTTGGCGCCATGGAAGACGCCGACGCGGCCCTCGCGGATCGAGCAGGCGTGATGGCCGCTGAGGTAGCCCTCGCCCTCGGCCTCGACGCCGAAGAACTTCACGGCGCGATCGTCGTAGAATGGTGCGAACAGTCCCAGCGAATTGGAGCCGCCGCCGACGCAGGCCAGCAGCGCGTCGGGCAGGCGGCCGAGGCGCTCCAGGCACTGGCCGCGGGCCTCGCGGCCGATCACCGACTGCAGCTCGCGCACGATCAGCGGGTAGGGGTGGGGGCCGATGCACGAGCCGATGATGAAGTGGGTGTCCTCGACGGTGCCCATCCAGTGGCGCAACGACTCGTTGGTGGCATCCTTGAGCGTGCCCGAGCCGGACTTCACCACCCGCACCGTCGCCCCGAGCAGCCGCATGCGGAAGACATTAAGTTCCTGGCGGCGCACGTCCTCGGCGCCCATGAAGACTTCGCACTCCAGCCCCAGCAGGGCGGCGGCGGTGGCCGAGGCCACGCCATGCTGGCCGGCGCCGGTCTCGGCGATGATGCGGCGCTTGCCGAGGCGGCGCGCGAGGAGCGCCTGACCCATGGTGTTGTTGATCTTGTGGGCGCCGGTGTGGCAGAGGTCCTCGCGCTTGAGGAAGACGCGCGTGCGCCCGCCGAGGGCTTCGGCCAGCCGGCGCGCCTCATAGAGCGGGGTCGGGCGGCCGACGTAGTGGGTCAGCAGCTCCTCCAGCTCGGCTGCGAAGGCGGGGTCGCGCCGGACGAGGTTCCATTCGGTCTCGAGCTGGTCGAGGGCGGCGATGAGCGTCTCGGGCACGTAACGCCCGCCAAAGCGGCCGTAATAGCCGCCGGCGTCGGGCAGCTCGGACAATGTGGGCAAGGCGGGCGAATGGGCCATGATCGGCGGGTGCGACTCCCTCAAGCTGCCCGAATTATCCCCGCCCCGCAAAGGGATGTCAACTGGCGAGCCGGAAATCGTCGCGTGCGGGGTGGCTCAACTGGGCGACAGGCAAGGTCGCCACAAATGTCATCGTCCGCGCCCTCCATTCGAGTGGCGACGATTTCCGCATTCGCGTGGTCAGCGCAAAGGCCAAACTTGGGCTCGGCGGGGCCAACGGGGGAGGAAGGCACTGCCAACCGAAACTTTATTCATGAAAACCTCATTTGTGCGTCAAATGGTGCAGGGAATCGCCAACAACGGGCGGCCATGGTAAGATGATGGCTGCCGCGATTTCAAACATTTGACCCGAGGAGATGCCGAGATGAACCACGAGCATATCGATCCGTCGCGTCGGAAATTTCTTGCCGCCGGCGCCGCCGGCATGTTGATGGCGGGCATGGCCCGCGCGCAGTCGCCTTCACCCGCGGCGGGCGCGGCCGGTCTGGCCGAAATCCTGTATCCCGGCGCCGTTCAGAATGGGCGCTATGTGCTGCCTGATTTGCGCTATCCCTATGATGCGCTCGAGCCGCACATCGATGCGGAGACGATGCAGTTGCACCACTCACGACACCATAAGAGTTACGTCGATGGTCTCATTCAGGCCGAGGAGCAACTGGCCAAAATGCGCCAGAACGATGAGTGGGATCAAGTCGAACATTGGGAGCAAAAAGCGGCCTTCCACGGCGCCGGCCACTTCCTGCACGCGATCTTCTGGGTCTGCATGGGGCCCGAGGGGCGGCGCGGTGAGCCCTCCCAGGCGCTGGCCCGGCGCATCGAGCAGGATTTCGGCTCGCACGACGCGATGCTGGCCCAATTCCGCCGCGCCTCCCAAAGCGTCGAGGGCAATGGCTGGGGGCTTCTGACCTGGTCGATCCCGGCGCAAAAACTGGTTGTCCTGCAGGCGCGCAACCACCAGAACGCGACCCAGTGGGCCAACATCCCGCTGCTGGTCATCGACGTCTGGGAGCACGCCTACTATAAGAAATACGGCCCCGGGCGCGCCGACTACATCAATGCCTTCCTCGAGGTTGTGGACTGGGCCGATGTCAGCCGCCGCTTCGAGGCGGTCGCCGGCCTGGCCTGAGCGATACATCTCCAGCGCAGCAACACCCAGAGGGAGAGGTTTCCATGGCCTCTCCCTTCTTCTATCCATCGGGGTAAGAATCTGGGTATGATTTCATCATGTGCCAATGGTGGTGCGTGATGCGTTGAGGGGGATTTGTCATTCATGATTCAGTGGCGTGGACTCAACCGGGCATGTCTGGCAGCCCTGGTGGCGCTGCTTGGCGTGCTGTCGGCGGCGGCTGCCGATCCGATGCTGATGGGGGCCAATGGAGGCGCCTTTTTCCTGGCTGAGCCCGGTCCGCTGATCATCAACGTCACAAAACAAAACATCGGCACCCCGACCGACCTGCGCGTGGTGCTGGTGGGGCCGGACCGGCGGCCGATCACCGACCAGCGCATCGCGGCCGGATCGGCTGGCCAGAAGAGCACGATTCAGCTCACGACCCAGGTCGAGCGCAAGGGCGTCTATGTCCTGCAGGTCACGGCCGCCAACGACCGCTACGGCACCTCGATAGCGTGGGGCTTCACCACCAACTGCCCCAAATACTTGATTGAATCCTCGCGCGGCCATCGCGACGAGGCGCATCAGGAACCGATCATGCTGCACAGCCCGGCCCTGCCGGGCAACATTGCCTTTATGCCGCCGGCCGATGCTTTTCAGATCAACGCCAGCAACCTCGCGGCTGGCACGCTGGTGACGCTTTATGATGCCAATGGGGGCCTGATTCAGAACCTGACGGTGACGAACAATCAGGCGCAGGCGCAGATCTCCGCACAGGTTGCCCGCACCGCCACCCCTTGGCGGCTTTACTTATCCAAAGCCAGCGGCACGATCGAGATCGACGGGGTGACGCGCTGGCGCACGCAGGATATCTACAAGGACCTGGCCGTCTGGACACCCAGCGTTTCGGCCTGGTTTGACCTGCTGCCCAACCGCTGGTTGGTGACCCCCTACCGCAAGTTGATTTATGGCCAGGCGGGCAAGACGGGAGCGGTCAAGTTCAAGGTCCACAACAACGGTCCGGCCACCCGGGTGTTCAACCTGGCCCTCGAGGCGGGAACCGGATCATTACAGGCGCAGTTGTCGACCAGTCAGCTCACGTTGACCAAGGGCCAGTCGGCCGAGGTGACGGTGCAATATACCGTCCCGGCCCAGGGCCGCGGCTCGCGCCACCTTCGAGTCACGCCGGCCGGCCAGACGGCATATTCGACCTACTCGACGCTGGAGGTGGCCGCCGACCCGGACCCCGCCCGCGCGCCGCTGACGATGCCGATGGTCATTCAGCCGTTCGAGCACGAGGCCGAGAAATACGGTTATCAGGTCGACTACCCGACCGATTGGGAGATGTATCACGACCTCGACAATCGACCGTATGTGGTGACCGACAAGGGCGTGATGGTGCTGCGCGGGGGGGTCTGGGAGTTGAGCGATTTCAGTAATACGGTGACGGTGGCGAGCGGCACATTCACGGCGGCCAGCTTTGTGCCCGACCGGCGCCGGACCAAGATCGCCTTCGACGACCGCAACGAGCTTTATTTGCCGGTCGCCCACGGCCGGGGAGCGCTGCTGCATTCCCGCGATGGCGGGCGCACGTTCACCGCCTACGACCTGGGGTTGTCGGGCAACTTTGATATCGAACAGTTCTCGGGCCATAACGTGCCCACGGGTGCGCCCTGGGTGCTGCGTCACCGCGGGACCAACCTCGAGCTGATCCCGGTCACGCGCAACGCCAATGGAAGCCTGACCATTGGCACGCCGATCATACTGTCGACGGCGACGCTGGGGGTGGGCGCCCATTCGGGGATCGCCTCCGCGATCCTCTCGCGCGGCAACCGCGTCCACGTCATCTGGGGCGATGCCACGACGACGACGGTGCCCGGCGTGCCGGCCTATGTGGTCAGCTATGACCGCACGACCCGCCAGCCGCTCGGCCAGCCGGTGCTGCTGGGTTATGGGCCGCCGGCCAACGACGGCCACAACCGCCACTCGATAACCATCGACAGCCAGGGCACGCTGCATGCGCTGATCGGCACGCACAATTATACCTTCCAGTATGCCCGCTCGTTGCAGCCCAACACCGCGCACGGAGGCTGGACGACGGCCGCGCCGGTGATTGCGGGGGCGCGGCAGCGGCAGACCTACATCGGCCTGGTCTGCGACCGCGAAGACACGCTGCACCTGGTCAACCGGCATTTCATCTACGAGGAACTGAACACTTCCGCCTATCGCGGCGTGCTGTCGCACCAGATCAAGCGGGCCGGCCAGTCCTGGGAGGCCCCGCGCCGGTTATGGATCTCGCCGCTCTCCGAATACAGCATCTTCTATCACCGGCTGACGATCGACCGCCTCGGCCATCTTCATTTATCCTATGACTACTGGTCGACCTTCTGGTTTTACCGCAATGATCACCTGGGCACCCGCCGGACGAGCATCTACTCGACCGACCGGGGGCAACAGTGGCGTCTGTTGTTCAGTGATCAACTGATGGCCGGCACCCGAACGGCGGCAGATCGTGACTGGCTGCTATTTGAATGACACCTGCATGCCGCTCGATCGATGATGAGACGGAAACAGTTGACCTCTCGCGCGCGTCTTGTATCTTGGGAAGATCAGTGGGAGCGGAGGCGGGATCGCGGTGCTGGGTCAGGCACAGATCGAGGTCGAGGAGCTGCCGGCTGAAGCAGTCGCGCCGGCACGGACCGATCCGGATGACGCGCAGCTCGTCGAGCGCACGTTGGCGGGCGACCAGCAGGCGTTTGGCGAGCTGGTGACGCGCTACAACAGCCGCGTGCTGGGCTTTTTCTATGGGCGGTTGCGGGCGGGCGCCGAGGCCGAGGACTTGGCGCAGGAGGTCTTTCTGGGCGCCTACCGCAGCCTGGGCAGCCTGCGAAACCCCTCACTTTTCGGCTACTGGCTGATGCGGATCGCCCGCGGCCGACTGATCGATCACTTGCGCCGCCAGCAGTGCCGGCCACGACTTTTTTCCTCCAGCACGCAGGAACCCGACGGGGTGGACCTGACCGAACTGGCCCCCGACCCGCGTCCCGGGCCGCGCGAGGATGCCTCGCGTGAACAACTGCGCCGCGTCGTGCTGCACGAACTGGGGCGGCTCGACGAGAGCCACCGGGCCGTGCTGACGATGCGGTTGATCGACGAGCGGTCCAGCGAGGAAATCGCGGGCCTGCTCGGTTTGAAGCCCGCTTTGGTGCGGCTGCGGCTTTATCGCGGGCTGCGTCGCCTGCGCAAGGCCTTGGCCCGCTATGGTTACAGTGCCCCCGGCGGTGCAAAGGAGTGACGTCCATGAAGCGCCACGATCAACAAGCGCGGATCGATGCGCTCGAGGCCCTGCTCGATGGCCGGACGCCTCCGGCAGCCGATGACGAGGACCGGCTCGTGCCCGAGGTGGTTTTCATTGAATCGTGGCGGCCGTTGACCGAGCTGGCCCGCGAGGCCGGCGCCGATGGCCGCCAGGCCGCCCACCGCGTCGAGCAGCAGGTGATGGCTCGGCTGAGGAGCGAGCCCCGTCCCCAGCCGGCGCGCCGGTTTTATTCCTTGGCGATGCTTCCGCTTGGCTGGGAATGGCTCAAATTCCAACTGCGCCAGCGTTTTGAGTTACACCCCTATGGCTTGGGCGCGGTCTCGCTGGCTGCGATGTCGGCCGTGCTGCTGCTGGCTTGGCCTGGGTTGCTGGGCGGACCCGAACCACCTGCAGGTTTCAACATCGGTCACGTCAGCGGCGCGGTCGTGCGGGTGGAGCCTGACCGCAGCAGCCAGCAGCTGCGTGCGGGCGAGCCGATGTCGCTGCCGGCGACCCTTGAGGCCGACGACTCCTCGGCCGAGGCCTCGCTCAGCTTTGGCGGCAAGCTGCTTGACCTGCGCGGGCCGGTTCGCATCGAACTGCGCGAGCCGGGGGTGGTCAGCCAGACGCTGGGGCGCGTCAAATACAATCTGAGCCAGACCGCCAATCGAATCGTGATCGAGGTGCCGCAAGGTCAGGTTGAGGGCGCGGCCTCGATTTTCGATGTCGTCGCCGCCTCGACCAGTTCGACGCTGGTGCGTGTGCAGGAGGGCTGGGTGCGGCTGGTGCCCACGGCCGGCCCCGCCCGCCGGCTCGACGCCGGCGAGGAGGGGTTGCTTGAAAACGATCCTTAAAAAAAACTGGCCGCAACACCCTTGACCTTCCGGCGCGGACAAGCTAAAAAGATGTGGTTTGACTGAGCCGGGATAGCTCAGTTGGTAGAGCAGAGGACTGAAAATCCTTGTGTCGCTGGTTCGACTCCGGCTCCCGGCACCATCTGAAATCAACCGCAAACGACTGAAAATTCAGCGTTTGCGGTTTTTTCTTTGGAGGAGCCGGGTGCGACAGTTTGAGGTGCGCCGGCCGCCCCTGCGGGAGTTTCACCGGTTGTTCATAAATATGTCTGGTCAAGCGGGCGGCCCTCGTGTAGCCTATGGAGTCCGTATGTATCGTAGGCGCATGTCCTACACAGCCGGAACCATGCTTCGCCCGCTGCGGAACTCCCTCGCGTTTATCCCCAGCCAACGAAACAAAGCTGACGTCGCCTCACTCATTATTAAATGTAGCAGGCAACGCTGCGAATCACGAAAGAGTTGCCCTGTTGTCTCTTCATGAACCCGTAGGAAAACCACGCACCGCGCACTCGCGCGGGGCGAGCGCCACCGGCGGCCCCCGCCGTCACGAGCGCACATCCGATCGCAAACATGGTCGGAACCATCATGTCAGTCAGCCCCGGCTCGACCTTGACGCCCTGCGCGCGGCCAACCCCGCCTTTGCGGCGCTGGGCGTGCCGGCCGAGTGCCTCGGCCTGCTGACCGGCCAGTCCATCACCGAGCCGATGCCGATCCAGGCGGAAGCGATCCCGCCCGCGCTCGAAGGGCGCGACCTGGTCGCCATCGCCCAGACCGGCACCGGCAAGACGCTGGCCTATGGGCTGCCGCTGCTGGCGCGGCTGGCGGCGCTGCGTTCGTCGCGTGCGACGGCGCTGGTGCTCAGCCCGACGCGCGAGCTGGCGCAGCAGATTTACGACGTGCTCGAGCCGATGGCCCGCGCCCTGCGCCTGAACGCCACCTGCGTCTATGGCGGCGTCAATATGGATCGCCAGTCGCGCGCGCTGCGCAACGGCGGCGGCGTCATCATCGCCACCCCGGGCCGGCTGCTCGACCACATCGCCCGGCGCAACACCAATTTTGAAACCCTGACCACGCTGGTGCTCGACGAAGCCGACCGCATGCTCGACATGGGGTTCCTCCCCGACATCCGGCGGATCATGGAATCCCTGCCGGCGCAGCGTCAGACGCTGATGTTCTCGGCCACCTTCCCCGGCGAGATCGCCCGCCTGACCCACGACATGCTCAATGATCCGCTGCGGATCGAGATCGCGCGCAGCGCCACGCCCGCCCAGAGCGTGCGCCAGTGCATCTATACCGTGGATCACGACTCGAAGATGGACCTGCTGACCAAGCTGCTCGGTGACGCCGCCGTCCGATCGGCGATCGTCTTCGTGCGGACCAAACGTCGCGCCGACCGCGTCGCGACGGCCCTCTCGCGCATCGGCATGACCGCCGACGCGATCCACAGCGACCGTTCGCAGGGGCAGCGCCAGCGGGCCATCGACGCCTTCGCGCGCGGGCGTTGCCAGTACCTGATCGCCACCGACGTTGCCGCCCGCGGCATCGACGTCAACGGCATCAGCCACGTCATCAACTTCGACATTCCGGCCACCTCCGACGATTACGTCCACCGGATCGGCCGCACCGCCCGCGCCCATGCCGACGGCGATGCGATCACCTTCGTCAGCCCGATCGATGCCGGCACGCTGCGCGACATTGAAAAGGCGCTCGGCTCGGAGCTCAACCGGATTGACTGGGAGGGCTCGGTGGCCCTGCCGGCGCCGCGGGGGTCCCAGGACCGCCCTGCGTTCCGCGGCGGGCGGGGCAAGTTCACGCCCCCACGCGCTGCCGGCGGCGGCCGTGGCGGCTGGAAGCCGCGCGCGCGCCGGGGTTAAGGCGCCCGCAAATCAGGTGAAAACCAAACGGCTGGCCGGGCATCTCGCCCCGCCAGCCGTTTTTGATTTGAGCCCCGGCAAACCCGGCCAAAGCGCCCGATGTTATCCGTTCGCGCGCTCGAAATCGGCCATGAAAGCCACCAGCGCCTCGACGGCCTCCTCGGGGCAGGCGTTGTAGATGCTGGCGCGAATGCCGCCGACGGAGCGATGGCCCTTGAGGCCCATCAGGCCCGCCGCCGTGGCTTCCTTGATGAATTTCTCCTCGAGCGCCTCGCTCGGCAGCCGCCAGGAAACATTCATCAGAGAACGGTCCTCCTTGCGGGCGTGCGGCTGCCAGAAAGCGCTGGCGTCGAGCGCCTCGTAGAGCCGGGCCGCCTTGCGCCGGTTGATCGTCTCGATCGCCGACACCCCGCCCAGCCCCAGCAGCCAGTCGGTGGTCAGCTTGAGCATGTAGATGCCCCAGGTGTTGGGAGTGTTGTAGAGGCTGTTCTCGTCCGCGTGGGTCTTGTAGCGGAAGAAGTAGGGCGCCGCCTCGGGCACGCGCTCGAGCAGGTCCTTGCGGATGATGACCAACGCCAGACCCGACGGCCCCAGGTTTTTTTGCGCGCCGGCGTAGATCATGCCGAAGCGGTTGACGTCCAGCACGCGCGACATGATCTCGCTCGACATGTCGGCCACCAGCGGCGCCACGGTCGAGGGAATCTCGTTGAACATCACCCCGCCGATCGTCTCGTTGGTGCAGATGTGGACATAAGCCGCCTTGGGGTCGAGCTGATATTCGTCGGGCGCCGGCACGCGGCAGTAGTTTCCGTCCTTGCCGTCCCAGACGATGTTGATCTTGCCGGTCAGCTTGGCCTCGTTGATCGCCTTGGCCGACCAGGCGCCGGTGTGGATGAAGTCGGCCGACTCGCCCGCCTGGCGCAGGTTGAGCGGGATCATCGCGAATTGATGGCTGGCGCCCCCCTGCAGGAACAGGATCTCATAGTTCTCGTCGATGTTCATCAGCCGGCGCACGTTGGCGACGGCCGCCATGTGCACGGCGTCAAAGGTCTTGGAGCGGTGCGACATCTCCATGATCGACATCCCCTGGCCCTGATAATCGACCAGTTCGGCCTGGGCCCGCTCGAGCACGGGCAGCGGCAGCGCGGCGGGGCCGGCGACGAAATTAAACTTGCGCGCCATCGGAGTGAGATCCTTCTGCATGGGAGTGGGGCCTTGGCGGGGATGGCGATCGGTCGCCGCGCCCCCCGCAGCCTATGGGAAGGCCATATCCTGCCAGAGCGGGAAAAAATTTAAAATGAGAAATTCAGCGGCACCGGGGGCGGGGGGCGCATCTTGCGATCGTGCAGGGGGAGGTCGGTCGCCTCTTCGAGCCGACACTGGAGGCCATGTCGGGTCAAAGACCCGACCTACCACTCCAGGGTCCTTGGCGGAGTCAAGATGTGCCGGCCAGCCCGCGCAGGATGCGCCCCGCCATCGCCGGGCCCTCATAGACCAGACCCGTGTAAACCTGCACCAGCACCGCGCCCGCATCAAGCATGGCTCGCGCGCCATCGGCGTTGGCCACCCCGCCCACGCCGATGATCGGCAGCCGGCCGCCGGTCAGGCGGACGATCGTGGCGACCAGTTCGCGGCTGCGGCGGGCGAGGGGAGCCCCGCTCAGGCCGCCGATCTCGGCCGCGCGCGCGGTCTCAACCAGGCCGCCGCGGGCGAGGGTCGTGTTGGTGGCGATGACGCCATCAATATTTGCCCCGACGATGGCCGCCAGCATCGTCTCCAGCTCGGCCTCGTCCACGTCGGGCGCGATCTTGACCAGCAGCGGCCGACGGGTTCCGTGGCGGGCGGCCAGCTCGTCGCGGCGGCTCGCCAGCCGCCCGAGCAGTTGCTCGAGGTAGGCCCCCCCTTGCAGCTCGCGCAGGCCGGGGGTGTTGGGCGAGCTGATGTTGACGGCCAGGTAATCGCAGCAGTCGTGAAGTCTTTCCATCAGCAGCTCGTAATCGGCGGCGGCCTCGGCCAGCGGGGTTTCCTTCTGCTTGCCGATGCTCACGCCCAGCACCCAGCGGCGCGGGCGCGCGTGGAGCGTCCGCAGGCGCGGCCGCACGGCCTCGACCCCCAGGTTGGGGAAGCCCATGCGGTTGATGATCGCCCGGTCGCGCGGGAGGCGAAAGATGCGCGGGCGCGGGTTGCCCGGCTGCGGGCGCGGCGTGAGCGTGCCGACCTCGATATGGCCGAAGCCCAGCTCGGCCAGCCCGCGCGCGGCGCAGGCGTCCTTATCGAAACCCGCCGCAAGTCCGAGCGGGTTGGGGAAATCCAGACCAAAGGCGCGAACCGGCAACTCGGGCCGCCGCCCCGCCAGCGCGCGCAGCACGGCGCGTCCGGGTGCGGTCGCCTGCGCCGGCGCCATGGCCAGCAGCGCCGCCTCGTGCATCCGCTCGGGGTCGAACCGCAGCAGGAGTGGGAAGAGGAGTCGCTGGTAAAGTTGCATCAGGCAATGGCCTCGGCCGGGGTGCTGGTCGCTCACGCGCCGCCCGCCGGGCGGCCCCTGCGGATCATCGGCCATCCAGCGGGCGGCATGCAAGATTTGTTTGCCCCATCATTCGGATCGCTCGGCGGCGAGCGCATCCAGCGTGCGTTGCAGGCCCTTGCGCCCCGGCCGCGCCAGGGGCGTGCCGCCCCACCGGCGCTCGAAGCCCTTGCCGCTGCGGGCATGGTCGAGCAGCGCCTGGCTGATCCACGCCCCGGCGCCGGCGCCGGCCTCCAGCCCCGCCAGCAGCGGCCCGAGTGGGTGCTCGTTGATAGGGCAGGCCTGCTGACAGATGTCGCAGCCAAAGGCCCAGCCGCCGAGGCGGTCCTTCAGCTCCTCGGGGAAAGGGTCGCGCGTCTCGATGGTCAGGTAGGAGATGCAGCGGCGGGGGTCGAGCTTCCAAGCATCCTCGAGGGCGCCGGTGGGGCAGGCCTCGATGCAGCGGCGGCATGATCCGCAGGTGGCGGCGGGATCGCGGGCCGGCTCGTCGGGGGGCAGCTCGAGCGAAGTGAGCAGCACGCCGAGCAGAAAATAGGAACCCGCGCGCGGGTCGATCAGCAGCGTGTTCTTGCCGATAAAGCCCAAACCGGCGCGCTCGGCCAGCGCCCGTTCGTCGAGCGGCTTGCTGTCGATGCAGGGGATGTTGGTGATTGTCCCGTCCAGGCCGGCGAGGCGGGCGTGCTTGTCGATCTGGGCGGCCAGCTCACGCAGCGCCTCCTGCATGACTTGGTGGTAATCGCGCCCCCAGGCATAGCGGGCGACCTTGCCGGCGGCGCCGTCGGGCGGCGCGGGGTGATCGCCCTGCCAGTAGCCGGCGGCCACGACGATGGCGCTGCGGGCTTTGGGCAGCAGGTCGCGCGGGTGAGTGCGGCGGGGGCGCTCGCGCGCCAGCCACTGCATGCGGCCCTCGACCCGGCGTGCGCGCCAGCGGGCCCAACGCCGCTCGACCGCCGCCGCCAGCGGGTTGGCCGTAGTGAATCCCGCCCGCGCGAATCCCAGCGCGCGCGCCTCACGGCGCACCGTCTCGCGCAGGGCGAGCAGGATCTCAGGCGGCAGGACCGTTTGGCGGGACATTTAAATCCTTCACGTGACGCATGGCTTCGCGGGGCGGGCGGGATCGGCGGGCTTCCCATCAGCTCGCCTTCATTCTAACCCCCGCCGATCGCCTCCCGGTAGGCCGCAATCGTCGCCGCGATCATTTTATCGAAGGCAAATCGCTCCAGTGCGAAATCGCGCAGGCCCTCGCGGGCGGCGGCCAGGCGATCGGGGTCGGCCAGCAGCGGCTCCAGCGCCCCCGCCAGCAGCGCCGGGTCGGGGGACTCGACCAGCCACCCGCCACGCTCGCCGATCAGCTCAGGGATCGCGCCGCGGCGGGTCGCCAGCAGCGGCGTACCGGCCAGGAGCGCCTCCAGCCCGACCAGCCCGAAGGCCGGGTGGGTACGCTCGGGCCACAGCACCAGGTCCGCCCCGGCCAGCATGTCGTTCTTTTCGGTCTGGCTGACGCGGCCGGCCAGCTCGACCCGCTCGCCCAGGCCCAGCCTTGCGATGGTGCGTTCGATCGCCGGCCGATGGCTGCCCTCGCCGGCGATCGTATAGGTCCAATCCAGGTGGCGCAGCCGCGCCAAGGCCGCCAGCGCCGCCTCGTGGCCCTTCTGCCATTCAAGCCGGCCCAGCGTCAGCAGGCGCAGCCCCTGCCAGCCGAGCCGGTGGCGGGCGGGCCGGCGCGGCGGCGGCTCAAGGGTCTCGCGCACCGCCAGCGGCACCTTGCGGATTTTTGGCGCCAGCGCCGGGTTGAGGCGGTTCAGTTCCTCGTGCGTAAAATCGGAATCCACCAGCACCCTGCGCGCCCGCGCCAGCTGGAGCTGCCAAGCGGGGGCGTAGAGGGTGCGCCGGCCGAAGCGGCCGATTGCCCGCAGCCGGGCCCACGTCCCCAGCTCCCCCCAGACGTCGCGATGCAGGGGGGTCTCGCTGGTGATGGTGCCGTGGACCGTCAGGACCAGCGGCGCGCCCCGCGGCCTCCACAGGCCGGCGGCAAACTCCTGGGCGTGGACCACGTCGAAAGGCTCTCGCGCCAGCAGCCGGTCGATCTGGCCGCCGATCATCGCCAGGTAGAGCGCCGAGTAGCGCCCGGGGCGGGCCGCAGCGGCGCCATGCAGCTCGATGCCGGCGGCGCGGTAGTGGGCGGCGTCCTCCTCGGCCAGCGGGGCGGCCAACAGGTGCACCCGCAGCCCGGCTGCCACCAGACCCAGCGCCAGGTCCTCGACGTGGCGCTCCAGCCCGCCCGCCACATGCGCCGGCAGCGCGCGATTGACCAGCAGGACTTTAATGGCTTCGGCCATCCGAACCGATCCCGGCAAATGCCCTCACGCTAGCACGCCCGCGCCGCCGGGCTCAACCCCCGCGCGCCGCGGCGGCAAAAAGCCTCGTGTTATAGGTATGCCTAACCTTGCGTTTGCCCTTGACTTGTCTCGGCCAATCGCCATGATCAGACTCAGAAGCACAATAGAACCGTAGCTTGATGGGCGCCGTTTGCGAGGGTGTTCATCGCCGGAAATAGTAAGTGGCAACTGGCGAAAGGAGGCAGGTGATGGAGACTGAGCTGGCCCTTCCTGAATTCGGTGAACTGCTCAGGCGCGAATATCTCCTGGATGGCCCCGCCCTGTCGCGGGCGCGCGAGCTTCAGGAAAAGTCGGGGCTCTCGCTGGCGCGGGTGCTGGTCGACACCGGAGCCATCGAGGAGCATGAAAAGAACTTCCTGCTGCAGAAGTTCTATGGCTTCGAGCTGATCAGCCTGCGCGATGCCGTCATTCAACCGGCACTGCTCCGGCGCATTCCACAGCCATTCGCCCACAAGCACCATATGGTCATCATCGGCGAGTTGGGCGATCAATCGCTCATCGTGGCGATGGAGGACCCCTCGGACCAGTTGCTGCTCAATCTGCTGGAGGATCGGCTGGGCCATCCCGTGCGGCCGGTGCTGGCGGCGCGTGCCGAGCTGCTGCGCATCATCGATTCCTATGCCGACGAGGGGGCCGGAGGTCCCGATGGCTTGGCCGCCGCGGCCGAGCCAGCGGGCGGCGGGTCCGGCGGCCTGGGCACGATCCTGATGCTGGGAGCGGTGCTGCTCCCGCTGGTGCTGGTGCTGCTCGGGATCCGCTACGACTGGCAAGGACTCTCCATTTGGCTCAATCGCAGGTTGAACGATGGCCTCTTTTCGCATGTCGATCTAGTGGTTACCATTTCCGTCACATGGATACTGTGGACGTTGGTGGTTTTCGAGTTGCGTGGCCTTTTGGGCGCGCGCGCCCCCGCATCGGCTGATTAGTGCGGAGCGGTGACCCATCAACAGGAACGGAGGCAGAAAACTCCGGATTGGGCGATTTTGTTGGTTTGAAGGCGACAACAGGCATGGTAACATATTATTCAGGTCTGCCCTCCGGGGAAGGCCGAAGGCTGGTGGCCTGCGGTTGAATCGCTGCCCATGCAGATTGCCCTTGCATCGGGAGCTGATTGTCTGTTTGAATAACGAGTTGGTACCTTCGGTCGGGTTGTGGAAGGTGGGCAGAGCGTGGCCCACTTTTTTTGTTAGACGACCGATGCGCTAACCAGCTTGATCCGTGCCCGTGCCGGCGCGGGATACCGTTCGCTGAAAAGAGATGCTCACTGCCATGATGGATCCCAATAGCCTCAAGGCCTTCATCCGGCTGATCAGCAAGGAGAAGGATCTGCCGCCCGAAGTGCTCAAGGAAGCAATCGAGCACGCGATTCTGGCGGCCTCGCGCAAGCAGTTGTCGCAATACCGCGACGCGGTGGCCAATCTTGACATGGACACCGGCGTGCTGAGCGTGATCGTGACCAAGACCGTCACCGAGGAGGCCCCGCGGGGGGACCGGGAGACGATTGGGATCAAAGAGGCGCGCAAGTTGATTAAGGATCGCAAGCCGCAGATTGGCGACGAGGTGCGCGTGCCGATTGACCCCAGCGACTTCGGGCGGATCGCCGCCCAGAGCGCGCGCCAGATGGTCATGCAGCGCCTGCGCGACGCCGAGCGCACCAAGGTTTACAACGAATACAAGGACAAGGAAGGCCTGCTGGTCACCGGTCTGGTGCAGCGCTTCGAGCGCCGCGACGTGATCCTGAACATCGGCCGGGCCGAGGGTGTGCTGCCCCCCAGCGAGCAGCCGGCGCTGACCCACTATAAGTTCAACGACCGGCTCAAGGTGCTGATCGAGCGGGTGGACAACACATCCAAGGGGCCGCTGATCATCCTGACGCGCAAGTCCCCCCAGTTGGTGGTGGAGCTGTTCAAGCAGGAAGTGCCCGAGATCGCCGACGGCACCGTGCAGATCGTGGGCGTGGCGCGCGAGGCGGGGGTGCGCACCAAGATTGCGGTGCGATCGGTCAATAGCGACGTGGACCCGGTGGGCGCGTGCGTCGGGATGAAGGGCTCGCGGGTGCAAATGGTGGTGCGCGAGCTGGAAAACGAGAAGATCGACATCGTGCCGTGGTCCAACGACCCGACCACCTTCATTCGCAACGCCCTCAACCCGGCCAAGATTGTCGATATTCAGCTTGATGAGGCGCATCGGCGCGCCGAGGTCACGGTGGCGCAGGGCAACCTCGCGATCGCGATCGGTCGCAAGGGGCAGAACACCAAGCTGGCGGCGCGGCTGGCGGGCTACCGGCTCGACATCAAGAGCGAGAACGAGGAAGAGTTGGCTTACGAGGAAATCCAGCGCCGTTACCTGGAGGACTTCCTCAGCCAGATCGAAGGGCTCTCGGATCTGTATCGCGAGGCGATCCTGCGTTCGGGCTTCAACAGCGTCGACAAGATCGGCAAGGCCGACCCGGCCAAGCTGGCGCCCTTCACCGGCGACAACCTGCCGATGGTGCAGATGCTGATCCACGGGGCCCAGGAATACACCGATGCGCTGCGAGAAATGGAAGACGAGCGCAAGCGGGTGGGTGACGAGTCCGAGGAGGGTGGCGAGGGCGAAGAGGTCGACGAGGAGATGGAGCTGGAAGCAGGCGAGGACTTGGAGCAGGAAGCAGATGAGGACCTGGAGCAGGAATCAGGTGAGGAGGGTGGGGGCGAGGACGGCCTGGCCGAGGCGCCACCCGCCAGTGAGGAAGATGAGGCGGGGGAACGGTGAAGCGGGGAGCTTGACGACAACTGCCCACTTCCGGTTTACTATTAAATTTAGCGCCCTTGACGAGCGTAGTCTGGGCAGGAGCGGATTGAATGCGGATTTATGAATTGGCCAAGGCCATTGGCCAAACTTTTTCGGTCGATGTCAAAAGCAAGGACCTGGCGGACGAGTTCAAAACCCTGCCGGAATTTGCGCCGATCCATGACACGATCAAAAGTCACTCCTCGTCGGTGGATGAGGAGTATGCGGCCAAAATGTACGATATCTATCGTCAGCGGTTCGGCAAGGACCGCACTGAAAAGCCTGCTCAAGGCAAGGAGTCTGGTCTGTCGCCCGTGCTGAAGTCACCCCCCGCCAAGTCACCCGAAGAAAAAACACAGCCCCCCCGACCGGTTCGCCCGGTGGCCCCCCTGCCGCCGCGACCGACAGCCACCACCGCCCCGCAGGCGCGGCCGCTGACGCCGCCGCGGCCCTCGGTGCCGCCGCGTCCGGCCGTTCAGGGAGGCGCGGGCGTTCCACGTCCGGCGCCAATCGTGCCCCCGGGCGCCGTTCGACCGGTCGCGCCAACGCCGCCGCCCCAGGTCGCCCGGCCGCCCCAGCCCGTCCCGGCGCCGCCCGCGCCCGCCGAAGCCGCCGCCCCGCCGGCGCCCGCAGCTCCCGCGAGTGAAGCTGCGCCCGCGCCCGCCCGTCAGCCGGCCCCGGCCAGCCCGCCGCAACAGCAACCGCCGCGCCAGCAGGTGCGTCCGGTGGCCCCGCAGGCGCCCAAGCCGCGGCCCTCGGGACTGGCCAGCGAGCTGAAGAGTTCATCGGGGACGACCGGCTTCAGTGCCACCCCGGAGACGCGCCGGCCCGAAGGTCGTGCCGGCCAGCCGACGGCGCCGCCGACGCCCAAGTTCAGCGCCGATTCACCCTTCCTGCGACCCCAGCGGCCGCCCCGCAAACCCGAGCCGAAGCCTGCGCCCGCGCGCCGTCCCGGCGAGGAAGCCCCCGCCGGCACGCGCAGCCGCGGCGGCGACAGGGACAAGGGGCGTGAAGCCGCCCCGCCGATGGGCGAGCTGCTGACGGTGCCTGAAATCGGCGTCATGAAGCTCAAGTCTCCCGGCAAGCGCCGCCCGGCAGCCGACAAGGCCCGCCCAGGACGCCCCGGTGACAAAACGGCCGCCCAGAGCGAGGCCGAAAAGGCACGCAAGAAGGTCCGTCCGAGCAAGGTCTACGGCGGGGCCGATGAGTTCCGGCGTCCGCTCAAGGCGATCAAGCGCGGGCGTCCCTCCGCCGCCGAACGTATGCGCCGCGGCGCCGAGGCCCAGCCGCGCGTGCGCGGGCCGGTGGTGCTGACCGGTCCGGTCACCGTTGGCCAGTTCGCCGAGAAGCTCGGGCTGCCAGCCGCCGAAATCATCAAGGCCTCCTTCCTCAAGGGCAAGCCGATCACGATCAACCAGATGATGGAGATGGAGCTGGCCGAGGAGATTGCCATCGAGCGCGACATCGACCTGCAGGTGCGCTTCGAACATGACGAGACCGATATCGAGGCCTTCCGCATGGAGGACAAGCCCGAGGATCTGGTTTCGCGCCCGCCGGTGGTCACGATCATGGGTCACGTCGACCATGGCAAGACCACAGTGCTGGATTACTACCGGCGCAGCCAGGTCGTGGAAGGCGAGTTCGGCGGCATCACCCAGCACATCGGTGCCTATCAGGTGCGCACCTCGCGCGGCGAGATCGTCTTCCTGGACACTCCCGGCCACCAGGCTTTCACCTCGATGCGGGCGCGCGGCGTCCAGTGCACCGACATTGTCGTGCTGGTGGTCGGCGCCGACGACGGCGTCATGCCCCAGACGGTCGAGTCGGTCAACCACGCCCGCGCCGCCGGCGTCCCGATCATCGTCGCCGTCAACAAGATCGACCTGCCGCAGGCGCGCCCCGAGCGCGTCCAGACCGAGCTGATGCAGCATGGCGTCGTGCCCTCGAGCCTGGGCGGCGACGTCGAGTTCATTGAAATCTCGGCCAAGCAGGGCACCAACATGGACGCCCTGCTGGAGATGATCCTGCTGCAGGCCGAAATGCTGGAACTCAAGGCCAACCCCAACCGTCCAGCCGAGGCGGTGGTGATCGAGTCGCACGTGGACGCGCTGCGCGGCGCGGTGGCGACGGTGCTGGTCCAGCGCGGCACGCTGCGCGTGGGTCAATACTTCGTCGTCGGCCAGCAGTATGGCCGCGTGCGGGCGATGCTGGACGACCACGGCCGCCCGATCGAGCAGAGTTCGCTGGCCCAGCCGATCGAGCTGATCGGCCTGACTGGCCCGCCCGAGGTGGGCGAGCTGATGCTGGTCATGGAGGACGAGCGCAAGGCGCGTTCGATCGCCGAGAAGCGCCAGGACCGGCGCCGGCTGGTCGAGCTGGGCGGCGGCGCCCGCTCGGTGGTCACGCTCGAGGGCCTGCACGACATGATCAGCGAGGGCAAGATCAAGGAGCTCAACCTGATCCTCAAGGCCGACGTGCAGGGCTCGGTTGAGGCGATCAACCAGTCGCTCGACAAGCTCTCCACGCCGGCGATCCGGCTGCGCGTCCTGCACAGCGGCACCGGCTCGATCACCGAGAGCGACGTCAACCTGGCGCTGGCCAGCTCGGCGATCATCATCGGCTTCAACGTGCGCCCCGAGCCGGGCGCGACCGACCTGGCCGTGCGCGACAAGATCGACATTCGCACCTACCGCATCATCTACGAGTTGCTCGAGGACATCGAGCGGGCGATGGTCGGTCTGCTCGAGAAGCAATACAACGAGCTGGTCCAGGGCCGGGCCGAGGTGCGCGAAGTCTTCCGCGTCTCGCGCGTGGGCATGGTCGCCGGCTGCCGGGTCGTCTCGGGCGAGGTGCTGCGCAACGCCAAGGCCCGCCTCGTGCGCGATGGCAAGGTCGTCTACGACGGCAAGGTCGACTCGCTGCGCCGCCACAAGGACGACGCCGCCAAGGTGGCCGCCGGCTACGAGTGCGGCATCATGCTCGAGCGCTTCCAGGACGTCAAGCAGGGCGACGTGATCGAGACCTACACGCTCGAGGAAATCCCCGCCACGCTCAACCGCCCACAGGCCTGAGCCACACGCACTACTGAAGCAAACACACGAGGCGCGAGGGTTTTCACCCCCGCGCCTCGTTGATTTTTAACGTTCATCCTTGGTCGGCGGCTGGGCTGGAAAACTCACTTCCCCCTTGACCGCCTCCAGCTTGATCTTCCCATCTTCCTCGAAGGTCAGGGTGATGTTACTGCCGCGAATGATGGACTTGTGCGGCAGCAGCTGCGTGAATATCGCCGGCTCTCCATGCAGCACCATCTGGCGGGTGGAGGGGTCATAAGTGGCTTCATCGGCGAGCGCCTTGAATTGTTCGTGGTCGACCTCCACGTTGCCCTGCCAGTGAATGACGCCTTCGGGGGTCACTTGCTTGCGGTCGTGAACGATCAGGTTGACGCCCGGCGGCAGTTCCACCTTTGGCACGTCACTGCTATCATTTATGGTGGCGGAGCTTGGTGGAGCCGTCGCGGGGGCCGGAGCTTCCCCCTGGCGCTGCGCTCGGATGAGGACCAGTTCCATCGTTGATCCATCATCATAACTCGCCCCGATCATCCACTGGCCTGGCTTGATCCTCAGGTCAGTTACGACTTTTTTCCGGTCACGGGCGTTATTGACTGCTGCGAACTCGAGAAGGATCTGGCCATCGGCAAGCAGTTGCGGCTTGAGGCTGAGGGAATATCCGGCCTCGTCGTCGCCGATTTTGAAGGTGCTGCTCTCGCCATCGAGGGCCACCAGGCGCGGCCGGGCGAGGACGCGCGTTTGCGGGTCGGCAAGCACCGCCTCGAGCCGGCCCGCCTCGAGCTCGTCCCCCTGCAGCAGCCGCGCAAACGCGGCGGGACTGAGCTGCAACCACTCAACCTCAAACAGGAATTCCGCCTTAAGCTGATCGAACCGGCGCTGCTGGATCTGTTCCTTCAGTTTTAAGGCCCCTTTACTGAGGGTACTCACATCCTGCTTCTTATCCTGCAACTCGGGAAGTGATTCCAGGTATTCGCGCACCTGCTCCAGCTTTTCGGGCGTGTCAGTGATGGTGAGGGTCACGGTCTCTTCATCATACGAAATCTGGCGGGTATCGCCCGCAGCGGCGGCGCCGGCTTCAGGTTGGTTGAGAAACAGCTCGATCGCCTCGCGCAGGCGGTTGGTGAAGGCGCTCAAATATCTGTCGTCAACATCCTCCAATGGACGCAGGCTGAAGGTCGCGGTTGTGAGTGCGGGAAAGTGCCGGGTCTGGGGCCTGACGCCTTCCATTCTCACATGAATCTTTCCATCCTCCAGTTGTTGAATAGAAATGATCTCGCCGCGCGACTCAGTCATCGCCGCGGTGGAGCTGGCAGGCTGGTCCGACCGGGCCGGATGCATCTTGCGGAGCACGGCCGGGCTGCCTTGTAACACCAGTTGCCCATCGGCTGGATAAAAAGTCGCTTCCTCGGCCTCCGCCTCAAATGATTCGTGTTTGATCCTCACGTTTCCAACCCAATGAGCCATCCCCCCCTCTGAAAACTGTATACTGTCGCTGGTGATCGACTCCCAGGCCAGACCCTGTTGACCCGGCAAAATGAATTTCTCTGGCAGCATGGCGTTTTCACTGGCGGCTTTCGGCTGCTCCATCTCAATCCGCAGCTGCGCGCGGTTCTCGTCGCGCATGATCTTTTCAGCGGTCAGGCGATAGACGGGGCCATTGCCCGAGGGCATTTGCAGCGGCATGGTCTCACCGGCCATCAGGACGACCGTGGCGCCCTTGGTTCCAGGGGCATCGGCGTTCAGGGCGACCTGATGCGGCAGAATCGCAAGGAGCGAGAAGGTGGCCTCGCCGACGGAAACCGCCTCGCCCGGTGCGAGCTCATATGTCTGGTTCAGATCGGCCGCATCGGCCGTGGCCTCCTTCTCACGCACGCGCCCCGGCAGCACCACGCAGCCGATCAGCGCCAGCGCGAAGAGGGCGGGCAAGCTCAGGCGCGCCATGCGGCGGCGGCGGGGGTTGAGCAGATAGTGGACCCGCGCGCTCAGGTCGCCCTCGGCCAAGGCCAGCGCGCCGGCCGGGCGCAGCGAGGCCTGGATGTGGCGCGCCACGCGCAGCAGGCTCTGGCCGTAATCCTCCTCGCGCGCGCCCAGCAGCGCCACGACGCGCTCGTCGCAGGCGCGCTCGCGCTCGGCGCGCAGCCGGCGCAGCGCCAGCCAGGCGAGCGGATTAAAGAAATGCGCCGCCAGTGCCAGCAATTCAATGAACACCGCGATGTGGTCGAGCCGGCGCACATGGGCCAACTCGTGCGCCAGCAGCATCTCCAGCTCGCACGGGGTCAGCTCCTCGAACAGCCGCCCCGGCACGACGACCAGCGGCCGCAGCGGCCCCATCACCAGCGGCCCGGCGATCGACTCGGAAGCATAAAACCCGACCGGCCGGCGCAGCCCGAGCCGGCGGCGCAGGTCATCAAACAGCGCGGCGGCCGCCGCTGGCGGCGCATAGGCCGAACGCAGGAGCAGCCGTCGCGTGCGGCGATATCGCGCCAATCCCACCCCGATGATCGCCAGCGCGACCAGCGCCCACGCCGCCACCAGCACCGTGCCGAGGCTCAGCTCGAAAGCCGGTGCAGGTGCCGCGACCGCCGCGACCGTCTCCGTCGCCACGCGCGGGTCGGTTCGCTCGACCACCCGCAGCGGCTCGGGCTCAAGCGCCGCCGGCGGCAGGTAATTGACCGCGCCCGTCGGCAGGCTGAACGGCATCGGCACGAGCAGCTTGGCCACCACCAGCAGCCAGAGCGCATACTTGAAGGCCGCCGGCCCGCGCCGCCAGGCGACGGTGACCGCCAGCACGAACAGCGCCAGCAGCGCGCCCTGCCAGGACATCCGGACCAGTTCGGCCCCCAGCGGAGCGGCCAGCGATTCGGTCAGCATCGGGTTCATCGGTCCTGCTCCTTGCGTTCGCGAATGAGTTGTTCGAGGCGCTCCAACTCGGCGGCGCCGACCTCGCCCGTGCCGAGGGCGTAGGCCACCAGATCGATCAGGTCGCCGCCGGCGACGCGGTCGGCCAGCTCGCGCACCGAGCGGCGCACGGCCGAGGCGCGCGCGACGGCGGGGCGATAAAGGAAGACCGGCCCGATCTTCTTCTGGCGCAGCCAGCCCTTCTGGGCGAGGCGCTCCATCATCGTGCGCACGGTGGTCTGGGCCCAGCCGTGGCGCGGGGCAAGCTCCTCCCAGACCTCGCGCACGACGGCCTCGCCGCGCGCCCACAGCACGCCCATGATGGCCCATTCGGCGGGGGTAAGTTCCGGCAGTTTCGGCGACATGTGCAAGCTCCACGGTGATTGAATGTCGCTATCCTGCGACACATGTCGCCGGATGTCAAGACCGAATCAATAAATTATTTTCTGAACGAAAACCCTGGACGGGTGGATGATCTGAGGCGCACCATAATTTTTATTGCCCCATGGGAAAGGATCGGTGTCATGTTCCGCTTCATCCTGGCTCCGCTCGTTTTCATCTCCACCGCCATTGTGGCGTCGGCCCAACCACCCACCGTCGAGCAGATCATCAGCGGTTATGAGGCAAATCAGCGCAGGCTGGAGAAGTCCCACGTCGTGCTGGTGACGGAACAAGTCATGGATTTAAATTTAGGGCAATACGGGGGCGACGGCCGCTTCACGAGCTTCAGCAGCCAGCAATACTTCAAGAGCGGCGAAAACTTTCATATCATCAGCGAGCAATGGGGGGATTGTCGCGCCCGCCGAGTCTTTCGCCCCGAGACGGCGAAAGCGATGACATCATGGATGTGGAACGGAAAGGATTTCTATACCTACACCTATGCGCTCGAGCAAAACGGGCCCCAGAGCATCATTATCTACACCATGCCCGACAAGGCTGAGATCCGCCGGGGTGGCTTCAAGTTCTATCCCGACGCCATTCTGCGCGGCTATATCGGCGATGAGCAGGAATACGTCGTCGATCTCCTCGGCAACCACAGGGCAACGGTTGAAGTTGATCCGGCAAATCCGACGCTGGCCAAAGTCAGCATCTCCTCCGGGCCGAAGAGCTATGTGATCGTGTTCAACATGGAAAAGGGCTGCAACATTGTGGATGCGGCCATCGAAGAGGTCGTGCCGACGGGCGTGGGCGCCAGGAAATCATATCGGCTGGCGCACGTCGAGCTGGCGCAGTTCGACGGCACCTGGCTCCCAGCCCAAGCCGAGGTCAGCAACCTGTCCGCCTACAACAACGGCATGCACGACAAAACCTACCAGAAGCTCAAGCGCGAGTCAGTCGCCTTCGACCCGGATTTCGAGCAGCTCGGCGCCTTCGCGCCCAACGAGGTTCTCGCCAGCACGGATGTCTACGACAGCGTGGGGAAAAAGCGCGGGAAGTTTGCCGACCTCGGTGGGCCACCCGCCACACCCTAGGCAGGTTGTGGTATCACGGTGCGACCGGCAGGCGGTCGGTGCGTTCGTCCTCGCCGACCGCGAAGCCCTCTTCCTTGTATTTCTTGAGCACGAAGTGGGTCGTGGTGCTGACGACCGAGTCGATCGTCGCCAGCTTGCGCGAGACGAAGGTGGCGACCTCCTTGAGGCTCGCACCCTCGATGAACAGCAGCAGGTCGTAGGCTCCCGATAGCAGGTAGCAAGTGCGCACTTCGGGGAACTTGTAGATTTGCGCGGCGATCTCGTCATAGCCCACGTTGCGCTGGGGGGTAATTTTGACCTCGATGATGCCGATGGTCGGCTCCTCGTCGAGCTTCTCGGGATTGATGATGGCGCGGTAGCCCAGCACGGTGCGGCTGCCCTCGAGGCGCTCGATCTGCTGGTCGACCTGCTCGCGGGGGAGTTCGAGCCGGCGCGCGATCTCGTCGTTGCTGGCGCGGGCTTCCTGTCGCAGGATCTGGAGGATCTTGTTCTTCATCGGCTTGCCTTCGGGCATGGTCTTGCGGATCGGCGGCGGCGCCACGTTAGATCGTTTGCGATCGGCCGGCTTTTGTCAAGAAAGCTGGCGCCGAATCTGGTCCAGGATCATCCGTTCGCGCGCCTCGATACCCTCGGGCAGGACGGCAATACTCAACTGGGTGCCGCGGCGTCGCTGGCGCAGCTCGACGCGCACCTCCTTCTCGTCCACCGTGCGGCCTTGCACCAACCCCGCCTGGCGATCGATTTCCTCAATCGTGATCTGGAGGCGCTCAAGGGCGGCCTGGGTGGCATCAATGGCATCCTGCAGGCCAATTTGCTCGTGGCTGGTCAGGACGCCGTCGACATACTGTGGCGGCTCGATGCCAAGATCCTCGGAGGCCGCCTGCGGAAATAGCCAGCGGCAGCCGGGGGCGGTGAATGCGATGGCCAGCACGAGCCACGTCAAGGTCCCTCGCATCAGGATTGATCTCATCGGTTGATCCTCCCCTCTACTCCGGCGTCTGGTCGGCTGATATGCACAGCGCTCTCAATCTTCATTTTAACATCATTCGGGGGTGCCGGCAAAAGGGCTGCGCGGGGGCGGCGGGGGTCAAACGGGAACCGGCCATGGTTTCGTGGACCATGGCCGGTTCGGTGTTCAGCGCAACGGAGGTGGAAAAAGGTTCAGACTCGCGGGGCGCCCTGGGGGCCGACGTCGACGGTGCGGCCGGTCAGGAGCGACCAGAAGGTGTTCCAAATAATCTTGATGTCGGTCAGGAAATTGCAGGTCTCGACGTAGCGCAGGTCATAGGCCAGCTTGACTTTGACGTCCTCGATCGACTCGTCGTATTTGTGGTGGACCTGGGCCAGCCCCGTGATGCCGGGCTTGACGCGCAGGCGCAGGGGATAGCTCTCGATCTTGGCGCTCAGTTCGCTGACGAAGATCGGGCGCTCGGGACGCGGGCCAACCAGACTCATCTCGCCCTTGAGCACGTTGATGAGCTGGGGCAGCTCGTCCAGGTGGGTGCGGCGCAGGAAGCGGCCCAGCGGGGTCACCCGCGGGTCATTGCGCCGGGCCCATTGGGCGCCGTTGCGTTCGGCATCCACGGACATCGAACGAAACTTGTAGATCATGAATGGTTGATTGTTGATTCCGACCCGGATTTGACGATAGAAAACGGGGCCGTGCGAGGTCAGCTTGACCAGCACGGCGATGATGAGCATGATTGGCACCAGCAGGACCAGGCCGACGGCGGCCGCCGACCAGTCAAACAAATCCTTGGTCACGAAGTAGGGTTCGCGGCGGGTCAGTTGGGACTTGAGCCGCTCCCCCTTTTGTATGGCGGGTTCTGCTTGCATCTCCATGGCTATGGGTTGACCCTCTTCAGATATAAGCTGCTTGAGCAACTACTTCTCATATGCTGCCATTATACCAAGCAAGCCCGATGCCAACAAACTTTGACCACTGGCTGGAAATATCATGGGGAGCGTACCGCCGATGGCATGCGGGGCCTCTAAAAGCTGGCGACGTGGTGGAGCGCCCGCTCAAGCGTCCCGAAAAAATCAGCTAACATCAAAAAAAACAGTAGCCAAGCGATAACGAGGAGTTGCCGCCGAGTGCCGGCTCAGGATGGAGCTTGGGCTGATCCTCATCGATTTTTCATGCAACTTAAATGGGAATAAGCTAATCAAATGAGCGATTTGGCGGCCTTTGCGGGATCGCAAGTGCATTTGTTTGCGCCGCCCCCGCGCCATGTTGCAACTGGTTGCATTGGAGTGGAGAAAAAATGGGCGGAAGCGGGAGCCTCTCCCGATCCGCCCGAAGGAATGGTTTATTGAATGCCGCGTCAGCCGACGGCGTCGTCGCGGGTCAAGCGGGCGATGCCAGTGGCCAATTCTGGCAGGGGTGTCGACTTATCCATGACCTGATCGACTTTGAATCCGCTGAGCCGGTTGCCCAGGCTGCCGGGGTCACGCGAGAGGACGATGATCGGCAGGGCGCTGGTCAGGGGGTTGTCCTTGAGGCGGCGGCAGACCTCCAGCCCGTCGATGTTCGGCAAATCCAGATCGAGGACCAACAGGTCCGGGGAATGGGCGCCCACGGCCACCAGGGCGTCATAACCATCTTGAAAGCGACTGATCTGCGTGCTGGGGAGCTCCCCGCGGATCGCCTGTTCGAGGGATGCCAGAAAATCCTGATCGGCGTCGAGCAGCATGATGTGAAGGGGCGCGGACGGGCTTGGCTCGCCGACGGCACCGACCTCCAGCGATTCAGGAATCGGGATGTTGCGGGTCTTCAAAAAGTTGATCAGGTCATCGCGCTTGACGCGGCGGTGACCGCCGGGGGTTCGATATGATTTGATATAGCCCTTGTCGATCCACTGGTTGACCGCCTGGCGCGAGACGTTGAGCATCTTGCCAATCTGAAAACTTGAAAATTGCACGTATGTCATGATGATGTATTCCTTGAAGAACCCGTGGCCGGCCAGCAAGGCCGGTTGAACGGCCGATTGTGGAGGCGTATCTCCGGGGACCGCAAGGCGCGGGCGGATGGACGCCATATAAGAATATAAAGCAAAAAATCGTGAGCGTCAACGTTTTCACACCAGCGCGCTGGCTTTGGGGCATTTGGAGCGGTTGACGGCGAAACAATCGGGATTTCAATTCGGCGGCTGAAAAGGCCATAATGGTCCTGACCGCGGGTCGTCCGCGGGCGCATTTCTGGAAAGCGTGTCGCTGCTCATGGTCAGTTCGTATCGGTCCCGTCAGCACCCGAGTTGGCCCATGCGCGGGGTTCGGTTTGTCCTGCGCGCGCTAAGCGACATGACCCGTTTCCTGCTCTACACCGGCTTCTTCACCGCCCTGATCGCGCTGGTCAGCTACTGGGTGGTGGTCAGCTACGTGAAATGGGAAGAAGAAATTCTGATGCCGGACCTGCACGGCAAGACGCTGATCGAGGCGCACGAACTGGCCAACCCGGCCCGGCTGACGATCAAGCTGGACCGCCAGCAGCCCCACCCGACCATACCCGAGGGACGCATTATCAGCCAGTTCCCCCAGCCCGACCAGTTGATCAAGCAGGGCAGCTCGGTGCGGGTGGTCGTCAGCGGCGGGATCGATCTGGTGGTCGTGCCCGACACGCTGGTGGGCGAGACGCGGCGGGCGGTGGGTGTGCGTCTGCGCAATGCCGGACTGGACGAGGGCAATATCGCCCACCTGGTACTGGCGGGGACCGATGGCGGCATCGTGCTGGCCACCGATCCGCCCTCGGGGGCCGGCGTGGCCGAGGGCTCGACGGTGAACCTGCTGGTCAGCGCCGGCGACGTGATGGCGGTGGGTCGGATGCCCAACGTGATCGGCTTGACACTGGAGCAGGCGCGTGAGCTGCTCGCGGCCGAGGGCATTCGCGCCGACGAGCGCACCGAGCCGAGCCCCGGCGTGCTGCCCGGCCGCATCCATCAACAGAGTCCGAACCCTGGCGACCTGGTCAATGCCGCCAGTGCCGCCACGATCATCATGACCCCCCCGCTGGAAGAAGAATACCGCCCGCGGCGTCCCCCGCCGACGGTGCCCCAGCTGGGGATGTAGTCCCTGCCGCCGAGTCGGCCGCATCCCTCACGGTTTGTGCAGTCAAAAATTCGGTTGAGTTGCCCGCCGGTTGAAAACATTCACCTGCTCGGGGGCTGCTGCTATCATTGGAAGTCGCGGCCGGCTTGGCCGCGTGATAACGCAAAATCGTCAGGAGGCGCGGCAATGAAGGCGGCTTATATCGAACGGACGGGACCTCCCGAGGTGATTCAATATGGCGAGCTGGCCGAGCCGCGCCCCGAGGGCAGCCAAGTGCTGGTGCGGGCGGAGGCGGTGGCGGTCAATCCGATCGATACTTACCTGCGCTCCGGCATCATCCCGGCTCCGCTGCCGATTCCTTACATCATCGGAAGCGACCTGGCGGGCAAGGTCGTGGCGGTGGGGCCCGAGGCTCGGCGCTTCGGTCCCGGAGATCGCGTCTGGTGCACCAACCAAGGGTTCTTCGGCTGTCAGGGAACCTTTGCCGAACTGGTGGCGGTGGAGGAGCCATGGCTTCATCCGATCCCAGACAACGTCGAGGCGCGGGCGGCGGCGGCGATGGCGCTGGTGGGCGTGACGGCGCATCTGGGGTTGTTTCGCGAGGCAGGCTTGGGGCGCGGCGAGACGCTGATGGTCAACGGCGGCGCCGGCGGGGTGGGCTCGGCGGTGGTGCAGATGGCCAAGATCGTGGGCGCGCGCGTCATCACGACCGCCGGCAGCCCGGCCAAGGCGGAAATCTGCCGCAAGCTGGGGGCGGATGAGGTGATCCTCTACCGTGAGGAGGATGTCGCCGGGCGGGTGCGCGAGCTGGCGCCGGAGGGGGTCCAGGTGTGGTTCGAGACGCTGCGCGAGCCGCCGCTGGAGATGAGCGTGCCGCTGCTGGCCCCGCGCGGGCGGATGCTGATCATGGCGGGGCGCGAGGCGCGACCGTCATTGCCGATCGGGCCGTTCTACACGCGCGACTGCCGGCTGCTGGGTTTTGCCATGTTCAACGCCAGCGTCGAGCAGATGCGGCGCGCCGCCGACGACATCAACAAGTGGATGGCCGAGGGCCGCCTGCGCGCCAACATCGGCCTCGAGCTGTCGCTTGCCGAGGCCGCCCGCGCCCACCAGCTGCAAGAAGAAAGCACGCTCGGCGGCAGTGGCACGATCCACGGCAAGATCATCTTGACGGTGCCGTAAATGACCGCCCCCTGGCCGGGCGCCGGCCGAACATCAATCCAGAGGCCCGTTGATTGCTTCCCAGTGTGACCAGCGAACATAGGCGCGGGTCAGGGGGGAGGTGCCGGCGGCGGCCGGAACCAGCGACTCGAGCGTGATGCCGGAATTTTTGGTAGTCGAGCGCCTGAGCGCGAAGCGCCGGCCATCGAGCTGATCCACGAGTGCGCCTTCGGCCGGCACGTCACGATAAGGGTAGCCGCGCATCGAGCGCGGGCCGATGACGACGACCAGCGGATCGGCGGCATCGAGATCCGGCCGGCGGGTGGACGTGTTCTTGGCCGCGGCGCTATCGGGGCGGGCCGATGTGGGAGAAAAAAAGAGCGCGGGTTGATACTCCATCGGGAATTGGGTCTGCCGGGTCATCAGGGTGGTTTCGGGGTGGAGCTGGCGCCAGACGCCCCAAGGCTCGACCGCGCAGTCGATCGGCTGGAGCCGCAGGCCGCGCTCGGCGGCCGGCCCCGAGATCGGCTGCAACAGCAGGGGACTCCAGAGGCTCTGCTCGCGCGGGTCCCGGCGGCGGTCGAACACCAGCAGGTCCATCTTGTAAAGCAGGCCGCTGACGCCGAACTCAAGGGTTTCGCCGCCAACATCTCGCGAATAAGCTGCGATGGTTCCGGCCCATCTTTGCGCGGTCACGCAAAGGGCCTCGCCGCCCAGCGTGTCGTTGATGACCTCGTGCATGAGCAGCAGGCCGAGGGGGTAGGCCCGCGCCTGACCGCCGATGACGACGCCGACGATATGCTCGCCATCCTGCGGCAGGTGTTCGCCCAGCCGATGGTCAATCGTGTCGGGATGACTGAGGGCCGAGATGTCATCCTTGCGCGGCCCGAAAGGTAGAACCGTCAGGTCGTCGCGCTCGACCAGCAGGGGCGAGAGGTTAAAGCCCCAGGAGTGAACGGAGGCATTGGGGACCAGTGCCCATACGTCGGAGTCATTGAATCCAAGGCGATGTTCGTGTCGCCACAGCGCCAGACCCATCGCCCCCGCCGAGATCAGCGCCGCCAGCAGGATCAGCGCCAGAGCCATGCGCTGCGGCACCGGCCGCGCCAAGGGCGCAACGGGGGCCGGGGGCTGGGGCTGGTTCGGCGACATGAGGATACTCAAACACAAACCCGCCCGCTGCCACAAGCACGCCGGGAGAGGAATTCGCAGGTGGCGGGGTTAGATAATAAAGCGCTGCGGGACGGGGCTCTCCGGGAAGGCCTCGATGTCGGCAGAGGGTCCGACCAGCGCCGGGCGCGGCTTTTTGCGGCCACTTTTGATGAAGATCATCAGGAAGCGCTTCCAGAGGATCTTGAACTGGTTGAAACTTTTGATCTGACGCAGCAGTTGCAGGACGATACGCGGGCGCAGATAGAAGGCCAGGATCGCCCGCCGCTGCAGACGGTGGAGCTGTTCGGGGGGAATCGGGCTGAGCCCCTCGGTCATCTGGTAGGCGAGGAATTGCTCCCAGTCGATGGGGCCGTCGAGCGTCTTCCGGTATTCCTCCCAGATCGGGGTGCCGGGCAGCGGGAAGAGGAACAGGAAATTGGCCTTATCAATCGGCAGCGAGCGGGCAAAACGGGCGGTGGACTCGATGTCCTCGACGGTCTCCTCGGGATGGCCCATGAGGAAGAAGCCCGTCAGGTGAATCTTCGAGTTCTGCTTGATCATCTTGATCTGCTCGCGGGTCTGCTCGCAACTGAGGTGCTTGCGCATCACCTTGAGGATGCGGTCGCTGCCGGACTCGATGCCCAGGCCCATTGAATAAAAGCCGGTCTTCTCCATCATCTGGACGAGCTCGGGGGTGAGCGAGTCCAGCCGCACGCCGTTGGGCAGGGCGAAGGCCATGTCCAGGTCCAGCTCCTGCACCATCTCGCAAAATCCGGTCACGTGCTCCTTCTTCATTGTGAAGACTTCATCCTCGATGTGGAACTCGCGGACGCCATACTCGTGGTAGAGCAGCAGCAGTTCCTCGCGGATGTTTGAGATGGATCGCGTGCGGATGCGCTTGCCGGTGATGGTGTGGCCGGCGCAGAAGACGCAGGAGTAGGGGCAGCCGCGCGAGGTGAGGATCGGCGCGGTCGGGGTCTTCTTGACGAAATTGCCGTGCGGCGAGACCGGGTAGCTCGCGGGCGGCATCAGGTGCCAGGCCGGCATCTTGATGTCGTCCAGCTCGGGGACGGGGGCGCTGGGGTTCTGAATGATCTGGCCGTCGTGGCGCCAGAGCAGGCCCGAGATCGTCTTGAGCTTGTCGGGGTCGTCCAGGTCCTCGCGGCGCAGGCGGGTCATCTGGTCGATGCCGACCTCGGCCTCGCCGGCGATGGCAAAATCGACATTGGAGATATAGTGCATCGAGCCGACCGGATCGCCGCTGATATGGGCGCCGCCGACCATGACCAGAGTCTCGGGATTGACCTTCTTCAGAATCGCGGTGTGGCGATAGGCGGGGGGGACGTCGGGCGAGAGGCACTGGATGCCGACCAGGTCCCACTGCTCACGGCGCGCCAGCAGCTCAAAGCTATCCCAGGTCAGGTTCTCCTTGCAGGCATCCAGATACTGCACCTGATGGCCGTTCTGTTCGATGATCGTGGCCAGGTAGCCCAGCCCGAGGTAGGGCTGGAGCACGTAGACTTGATCCAGAATCGGCTTGAGCAGGAGTATCTTCATGTATCAAGGTCCCTGAGTGCCCCATCAGGGGCTTGCTGTTTCCATCCAGTGAAAGATTCCCATATGGCGACCGCCTCACCGGAGATTCAACTTTATGGGCGGCACCACGGGATGTCAAATAATAATGTTAAATGCGACTTATACATCTTAATATTTAAAGGTTTTAGATGTGTTTATATTGGGAATAAGTGCCATTCTTGATTTCTAATGTAATCTTATTTTTGGCTGGTCGGTCGGCGGGCGCAACCGTTCCCGATCGGTTTCCAGTCGTTTTTGCAGCGAGCGAAACCGGCGACGGCGGGTGGTCGGCGCGCGCGTTAATGCGAGCGCGTGGTTTTGTTGAGTCCCTCGCGCGCCAGCTCGGCGTTGCTGTAGCCGGCAGTGCGGATATGGTTCTCGTTGTAGCCGAGCGTCATCAGCTCGCGCACGGAAAAGCCGGAGGTACGCATCTCGCTGGCGGTGAAGCCGGCGTTCTTGAGTTCGGTGCCGCCGAACCAGGAGCGCAGCTCACGCGGTTTAAAGTCGGCGCGGCGCAATTCGGCCGCGGTGCAGACCGACGCCAACTCGGCCAGGTTATAGCCCAACGCCACCAACTCCATGGCCGTCCGGCCGTGGCGCTTGAGCTGCTGGGCATGGTAGCCGTGGGCGGCCAGCTGACGGGCGTCCAGGCCGCGGGCCAGCAGAATCTCCAGCTCGGTCCAGTCGTCGCCGTGGGCATGCTGCGGCGCGGAGGGTTGCGGCGATTCATGCCGCACCGCCTCCCGATAGCCCAGTTCAGCCAGTGTCGGCCGTCCATAGCCCAACCGCTCCATGGCGTGGCTGGTATAGCCCAACATTTGCAGGTGGTGAGCGTTCAGGCCCCGGCTGAGCAGGCGCTGGGCTCCGTGCGTGACCCCTTGGATGACCAGCTCGTGGGCCTCAAAGATGCTCTTGAGCCCGAGCTGGTGGCAAATCGCCTCGCGGTGGGACAGTGAATCGGTTTGATTCGGCATCGCCGTCACTCCCGGGGGGCAGGGGGCTCCCCATTCGTATGATAGCCCTATACATCTGATTATAGGCCGCACGCGAGCGGATGACGTTTCAAATTCGTCGAAATTATTTTTTCATGGGGTGGGTCAGCGGGATGATCGAAATGCGATCGGCATGGTCCTCGGGGCGCGGGTGATGGGCGAAATGACCTGGCCGGACCCGCAGCAGTGCCCCCAGGTGCAGGGCGATAAAGTACAGGGCGCGCAGATCGGGGAATTGATAGGAGACCGCCTCATCCTCCGAATCCAGATAAATGAAGCCGAACATTTCCTCGCTGGCGTGAATGGGCGAAGCGACAAAGGAATGCAGCGGCCGACCGCTGCGCTCGGCGAGGCGCTCAAAGCGCCGATCACGCCTGATGTCGGGGCAGCAAATGGCCTTCTCCTCGATCAGCACGTGCTGCAGGACAGCCTTGGCGACAATCATCGATGTGCTGTCGCCGGTGGAGGACAGGGCGCGGACCTTGAGTTGCTTCTTGGCGGCGTCGGTTTCCATGATCACGCCGCGGTGGCCACCCAGCATCGTGAGGGCGGCGTGCAGGGTGGCATCGAAGAGGGCGCGTGCGTCGGCGGCCTCGTTCATCTGCTTGATGCCGCCGAGCAGCATCAGCGCGGTGTCGAGCGTGAAGTAGGTGGTTCGTTCGGGGTCGCTGAAGAGCGACTGCAGCGCGCGATTCATCTCGGCGGCCGTCTGGATGCAGGCGGCGCGGTCATTCTCGGGCTGGGCGGAATCCTGGCGCCGGCGGCTGAGCAGGAAGGTTCCGCGGCGCGAGAGGGCGCCGTGGAGATTGAATTCTTCGGGAGGTTCGAAGAAAATGATGGTCGAGCCCAGGATCATTTCGTCGCCCGGGCACAGCGTGGCTTCGGGGACGCGTTCCCCCCGCACGTAAACGCCGTTGCGGCTGTGTAGGTCGCGGATGATGCAGGCGTCCTCATGCTCGAAGATGATCGCATGGGAGCGGGAGACCTCGGGGTCGTGCAAGCTCAGCGAGTTGAAGGAATCGCGGCCGATGGTGATCTGGTGATCGAACCGGACCTGCAATGTGCCGGCGGTAGTGATGACCAGCAGCTTACGGCTCATTGCCATCCCCTCGCGGTTGCGGAATTTTTGATGCGCATATTTGTCGTTCGACCCGAATCTTTTATAGGACGTTACTCAGGCCTTGCCAACCAAAAAACCGGCCGGCGTGTACCGCGGTCACTAAAGGGAGCCAGCTGTGGAAGATTACAAGCGCGAATGCATCGAGTTCATGGTTGCGGCGGGGGCGCTGCGGTTTGGAGAGTTCGTAACCAAGAGCGGCCGGCCCAGCCCCTACTTCATCAACACAGGCAGCTTTGACAGCGGTGAGCGGATCGGTCGGTTGGGGGAGTTCTACGCCGCGGCGATTCAGGCGCGGCTGGAGGGGCGCTTTGATCTGCTTTATGGCCCGGCCTACAAGGGGATTCCGCTGGCGGTGGCGACGGCGGTGGCACTGGCGCGGCGGGGGGTGGACGTGCCGTTCGCCTTCAATCGCAAGGAGGCCAAGGACCACGGCGAAGGCGGGGGACTGGTGGGGCGGGCGCCGCGCGAGGGCGACCGCATTCTGATCATCGAGGACGTGACGACGGCCGGCACATCGGTGCGTGAGTCGGCGGCCTTGCTCGCGGCGGCGGCCCATGTGCGGCTGGCGGGGCTGGCGGTGCTGGTGGACCGTCAGGAGCGTGGTCCGGGCGGGCGCGGGGCGCTGGCCGAGCTGCGTGAGGAATTTAGCCTTGAGACGCTGGCGATCGTCACGATCGATGAGATCGCCGAGCACCTGCACAACCGCACCGTCGGCGGGCGCGTGGTGATCGATGACGCGATGCTGGCGCGCATCCGCGACCACCGCGCCCGCTATGGGACGCCGGTCAGCGCCGGCTGATCTCCATGCCGGCCAGTTCCTCGGCCGAATAAAGGGTCAGCAGCCCATTGTTGTCGCAGACGTAGAGCGTGCCGTCGGGGCGCATTGCCAGCGCCTCGCGATGACTGCCGGGCAGCAGCCAGCGTCGGCCGATTCCCCCCTCGGGATTGATCTCGAACAGCAGGCCCTCCTGGTCGCTGAAGGCCAGAAGCGTGCGCCGATCGGCTGCCAGGGCCATCTCGGTCAGGTCGGGCATCGCCAGCAGCCGCATGCCGAGCGCGCGGGCCTGGGCGACGTCCCCGGTTGCCTGCGGGTCAAGTTCCAGTTCCATCAGGAGCGGAGGCTGGGATTCATTGACGCCAAAGAGCCGGCCGGCGGCCCCGTCGGGCAGCAGGCAGAGACCCTCGATATCGATCTGGCGCGGATGGGGGCCAGGCACCAGGCCCAGTTCCAGCCGATGGCGACGTAGCGGTTCCAGCGTCGCCACGCTGACCTCGACCAGTTGGTTGGTGGTCCCATCCGAAATGATCAGTCGCTCGCCGTCGGCGCTGATGGTAATCCCCTCAAGATCGCCACCCAGCCGCGTCTGGCGCAACAGACGCCCGGCCGGGTCTATCTCGGCCAGGTTGCCCCGTTCCCCGACCATGAACAGGCTTTGGCGGCCCGAGTGCCAGACCAGACCCGCCGGCTCGGCCATGGGGGCGACCAGCAGCGGGCGCGCGCCGGCCTCGGGCCGATTGGTCAGCAGCAGGTATTCACGATTTCGGAAATCAGCGGATTCGGAAATGAAGAGCGGCGTGTCGCCCATGGTCGCCAACCGGCGCAGGTCCTGCGCGCGCACCAGCAGCGAAACCGGCTCGGGACCTGCCATACGTTCATGGAGGGCATCCAGGTCGGTCCGGGTCTTGGTGCTCAGGCTGTAGGGCGCAGCCAGATAATACAGGAAACGCAGGTCGTCCGCATCGACCAGAATCAGTTCCTCCCTGGGGTCCAGTTCGCGATGGATCAGTTGGATGAATGGCACGGGTGAACGGCGTTCGTCGATCAGCCAGGCGCCGATGGCTGAATAGATGACCAGCGCCAGCAGCAGCGTAGCCATCGCGCCGAGCAGCTTGCGGCCCCGGCGGCCGCCCAACAGGCGACCGGCAAAGGCGCGCTCATCATCGGAGGGCTCAACGATTTCGTCGGGCGCCAGCAGGCAGAGGCGCCGCCAGAGCGCATCCCCGATCAGCACGGCCGCCCACGGCAACAGTGCCAGCAGCCAGCGCTCCTCATTTTCTCCAACCAGGCTCAAGAGGCCCAGCGTCATGAGGACGGCGGCGGCGCAGAAGCGATAGAAGGCAGACAAGGCGGAGGAGGCGGCGCGACCCCGCGGGCGGCGCCAGTGATGCCAGGCCACCAGCGGCAGCAGCAGCGTCCAAGGCATCAGTGCCAGCGGCAGCTCGAGCAGATAAAAATATATCTTGTCGTCGGCCAGCAGCAGCTCGAGCGGGTGACCGAGGCCGACCTGCCAGGCCATTGCGGTGCCGTGGGTCCAAGCCACCAGCCCGAGCCAGCCCAGCCAAGGGCCGGCGGCCAAGACCAGTCCGGCGAGGGGGCGCGTCCGGCGCAGGCGTCCCCAGGCACCGGCGATGCCAAATTCCCAGATGGCATAGCTCATCACGACGGCTATGGAAAGCGCCAGCCAACCGGCTCCCCCCGCCAGCACGGCCGCCGCCAGTCCGCCCCAGGCAAACCACCAGCGCCGCCGCCGCCCTGATTCCCAGAGCATGCCGAACAGGCTGCCCCAGGCCACCACCATGGCCCAGAGCACGATCATGTGACTGCCGGCGGTGGCGGCCTGATCCCAGAATTCGTGGCTGGTGCCGAGCACAATCATGCCCACCAGCGCCGACCAGCGGCCGAGTCGGCGGCGGGCAGCATGGTAGGTCGCACCGAGTGCGCCAAGCGCAGCAAGCACGCCGACCAGTCGAATGGCCGCCTCGCTGGTGCCGCTGCTGGGGATCGAGGCCAGTGCCATCGGCAGGAAGGCAAGCGGAGGATGGAGGGCTGTCTGGCCGGGGGCAATCGACGGCAGGATCCAATCCCCGGTCAGGACCGCGCGCGTGCCAAGCCCCCAATAGGCCTCATCCTGGGTCCAGAAGGTGCGGCTCAGGTTGATGCAGTAGAGCAGCGCCAGCGCCAGCAGCACGGCCGCCGTCAGCCGCAATCGGCGCGGCCGGCGCGGCTTCAGGGTATCGGCGCCGGTGTGGTCGCGCAGGGCGGGATCAGCCTGGGGCTTCTCGGCAAGCACGAAAATGCGATCGGAGAATTCGCCGACCGGCTCCAGCCGGAGCGGGACCAGCCCGGCCGCGCGCAGTTCCTCGAGAATCTGCCGCTGACTGCAGGCATCCTGTCGCAGATGGCGTTTATCACCCGCGTTCTCCTCGGAGCGGCGCACCAGCGTGATCTGGCCGCGCAGCGTCTCGGTGGTCTTGTATTGCACCAAGACATAACGGCGGGTGGCAGCCGCCAGCGACTGCAGCAGCTCCACGCGCCGCTCGGCATCGAAATAATAAATGAAGCGCACCGAGGCGACCAGGTCGGGCTGCTCGGACAGGCTCGGCTTCAGGTTGAAGGCGTCGGCATGGCCAACCTCGCCCTCCAGCCCCTCGCGCTGGTGGGTCTGGGTCGCCGCGGCGACCATCTGTTCGGAGATGTCGTAGCCCAGCACGCGCCAGTCGCGCGAGCGCCAGTAGGGGAAGAGCCGACCCGGTCCGGCAGGGACGTCGCAGATGGTGCGCACGCCGCTGGCGGGGGCCAGCACGCGGTCCAGCGCGCGCCGTTCGGAACTGGTCTTGAGGCGACCCAGCAGGGAGCGGCTCTCGCGCAGGCGCATGTATTTTTCAGGATCGCGGAACGCTGGATACTTGGGTTCGGTATCAATTGGGGGAATATCGGACATGGGGCCCTCCGGAGGTACAACCGGTTCCAGTTATAACCGATTGCCCGGGGCCAGTGCCATAGCGATTCGGCAGGGGCCGTGTCTCGTGTCAGGTAGGTTAGGTCGGCTCTTCGAGCCGACACTGGAGGCCATGTCGGGTCAAAGACCCGACCTGCCACTTCATTCCTTGAAATCGAGTGGATAGAGGCCGATGCCGAGCATGCGGCCGTCGCCGGGCCAAAAGGCGCGGTTGAGCTCAACCGTCAGCTCGAGCCGGCCCGAAAGCCCATCCAGGTCCAGCTCCTGGCTGAAGTAGCCGCCGTCCTGATGGGTGAACTGCCAGCGCCGGCCGCTCAGGGTCTGGCTGAAGGAGCCGGTATCGGCGGGAGGTTCCGCCATTGCCTCGCGCACGGTGAAGGTCAGCTCCAGGGGCTTTTCGATCAGCTCGGGATGCGCCACATGGTAGCGCAGCACCAGGCGGCGGCCGAGCGGCTCGAACTGCATCCGGGCCCAGTCGCGGGTCCAGTTGACGATGGTCCCGCCCCAGTCCTCCGGTTGATGCAGTCCGCGGCCGGTGATGCGGCGCAGGATCGTATTGCCGGCGGGCGGGTTGTCGGCGTAGGGGTGGTCGGGGCCGAGCCGGCGGCTGGCCAGGTCGCGCGCCAGCGTCGGCAGCGCGGCCTGGGCCATCAACGCGTGGCCAAGCGCGTTCGGATGATAATCCTCGCGGCTGATGGTCAGGTCCCAGTATTTCAGGTCATGGGTCACGGCGTGGCGCTGCATGAGCGGGAGGATCTCGATCGTCTCGATGCCCAGGCGATTGAAGACCCGGCGGACCGTCGGCAGATGGGCGTCATCGAACGTCAGGGCATGGTCATGGTTGACACAAATCGGCGGCATCAACACCCAAAGCGGGATGCCCTCGCGGCGGCAGGCCTCGGCGACCTCGCGGTAGGCGCGGCGGACCTGATCCCAGCCGAACATGTCGGGCCGGCGCCGGCGCAGCGCCTCGCCATTGAAGCGCTCGACAATCTGTTCGCGATACTGGAAGCCACGGCTGACCAGCTCGGGCAGCAGGCCGAGATGAAGCTGCCGGCCCAGGAGGAATTCGGGCTCGATGGCATAGATGAACAGGTCCAGGTCGTTGATGTCGAACTGCATCAGGACCGCATCGGGCTTGAGGGCGAGGCCGTCCGTGAGGAAGACTGCCGCCTCCTGGGCTGAATTGTAGGTCGGCACCGACAGGTTGATTGCCTCGACGCGCGTGGCGTCGCCGACCATCGCCTGCAGGTCGCGCTCAAGCAAATCCAGCACGCTGTCATGCTGATCGATCTGCCAGCCGAACATCGTCGAGTCGCCCACGCCCAGCAGCCGAAAGGTGCCGGGCGGCTTCTCGATTGTGGTTTCCCGGCCGCGCCAGCCATGGCTGTTGATGCTGAGCGGGCGGCCGAAGACGCCGCGGGTGTTGGGGATGAGCCGGTAGAGGATTTGTGGGTCCTCCACGCGGTAGAGGATCTGGCCCAGTTGGAGGAGTGCTTCGGGATCGGCGGGCGGATCGGCCGGGGTGTCGCGGATCATCGAACGCAGGCTGACGGCGAGCGTGAGCCGGATCGTCAGCTCGCCCAGCACGAGTGCCAGCAGCAGGCCCAGGCCTATGACCGCCAGCCGCATCGTCCACGGCCGTCGGCGATGGCGCGGCCGGGCCGGGGTGGGCGAGGGTCGGCAGGTGCTGGCGGGCAAGGGGAGCTCCTCGGGGCGGATTGCGGCCGAAAGACCAGTGGTCATTCATAGCGCAATGCGTTCGGGGGGTCCAATGAATCAGGCGTTCAGGCGCCGGCGGCGACGCCGTTGGACCCGGAGCCGGGTTCCGGAATCGCTTCGAACCAGTCGGCCAGCGCGGCGAGCAGGCGCTCCTCGCCCTCTTCCTCGATATCGTCGCGGGCCTCAAGGAGGAGCTGGTCGCCGTTGCGCCGCATGCGGGTAAACCAGCCCTTGGCGGCACCGGCGCGGGCGGCGAGCGCGGCTGATAGTTCGATGGCGAAGACCGGCGCGGTGACGCGGACCAGGCCGCCGGGAGCCAGCCGCACCACGTCCACGCGCCAGGCGGCGGCGGCGAGGCGCACGCGGGTGGTGTTGACCAGCCCGATGGCGGGCGGGGGGAGCGGGCCGTAGCGGTCGACCAGCTCCTCGAGCAGCAGTTCAAGCTGCTCGCGCCGGCGCGCCCCGGCGATGTCCTTATAGAAGCGGATGCGCTGGCTCTCGATCGGGATGTAGTCCTCGGGCAGGAATTGGTCGGCCGGCCACTTGACCTCGACCGGCCAGAGCGGCTCCTCGGGCGCCTCCCCGCGCAGGTCGGCGACGGCCTCCTCGAGCAGCCGGCAATACATTTCGAAGCCGATATCGGAGATGGCGCCATGCTGTTCGCCGCCGAGCAGGTTGCCGGTGCCGCGGATTTCCATGTCGCGCATCGCCAGTTGGAAGCCGACCCCCAGCTCGGTGAACTTCTCGAGCGCCTCGAGCCGGCGCACGGCCTGGGGGGTGATTGCCTCGCCGGGGGGCAGGATCAGGTAGGCATAGGCCTGGCGCACGTCGCGCCCGACGCGGCCGCGCAGCTGGTAGAGTTGAGCAAGGCCCATCGTGTCGGCGCGGTTGATGATGATCGTGTTGACGTTGGGGATGTCGATGCCGTTCTCGACGATCGTGGTCGAGATGAGGATGTCGTGGCGCCCGGCGATGAAGTCGATCATGATGCGCTCGAGCTGGCCCTCATCCATCTGGCCGTGGGCGACGACCATGCGGGCCTGCGGCACGATCTCGCGGACGCGGTCGGCAACCTCCTGAATCGTCTCGATGCGGTTGTGGATGAAGTAGATTTGGCCGCCGCGGTTGAGCTCGCGAAGGATCGCCTCCTCGATCAACTCACGGTCCCAATGGATCGTGCGGGTGCGGATCGGGTGGCGGTCGGCGGGTGGGGTGGTGATCGTGCTCAGGTCGCGCAGGCCCGACATCGCCATGTAGAGCGTGCGCGGGATCGGCGTGGCGGTCAGCGTCAGCACGTCGACATTGGCGCGCAGATTCTTGATTTTTTCCTTCTGCGCGACGCCGAAGCGCTGCTCCTCGTCGACCACCAACAGGCCCAGGTCCTTAAACTTGACGTCGCGCGAGAGGAGGCGGTGTGTGCCGACGACCATGTCGAGCTCCCCGGCGGCGAGCCGCTCCAGGGCGGCCTTTTGCTCGGCGGGGGCGACGAAGCGCGAGAGCTGGGCGATGCGGAACGGGTAGTCGGCGAAGCGCTCGACGAAATTGTTGTAGTGCTGCTGGACAAGCAGGGTGGTGGGGGCCAGGATCGCGACCTGGCGCTTCTCGGCCAGGGCCTTGAAGGCGGCGCGGATGGCGACCTCGGTCTTGCCATAGCCGACGTCGCCGCAGACCAGCCGATCCATCGGCCGCAGGTTCTCCATGTCCTTCTTGACCTGCTCGATGGCGGCCAGCTGGTCGGGCGTCTCCTGATAGATGAAAGAGGCCTCGAACTCGCGCATCCAGACCGAGTCAGGGGTGTAGGCATAGCCCTCTGCGGCGGCGCGGCGGGCGTAAAGCCCCAGCAGCTCGCCGGCCATCTTGCGCACCGCCTCCATCGATTTCTTGCAGCGGCTGTGCCAGCGCTTGCCGCCGAGGCGGTCGATGGTCGGGGGCTTGGCGTCGGCGCCGGCGTATTTCTGCACCATGTGCAGCTTGTGGATCGGCACCAGCAGCTTGTCGCCATCCTGGTAGGTCAACTCGAGCAGTTCGGTGAGGCGGCCGTCGACCTGCTGGCGGCGGATGCCCTCGAACTGGCCGATGCCGTGCTCAACGTGGACGACGAAGTCGCCGCGCTTGATTTCGGTGGGGCTGGCCATCGCCTTGCCGCGGAAGGCGCGCCGGTAGATGTGGCGGCGCTTGTAGCGGCCGAAAATCTCGCGATCGGTGACCACCAGCACGCCGGCGGCGGGGGCATGGAAACCCTCGTGAAGCTCGCCGACGGCCAGCAGCACTTGCGGACAGGGATCGTCCGCGTCGGCGGGCAGCGCGCTGTGGCGATCGGCCTCGCCGAGCGCGATGGCCGGGATCTCCTGCTCGCGCAGCAGTTCGTCCAGCCGCATGACCTGGCCGTTGTTGTCGCAGACGATCATCACCCGGTGGCCCTTGCGCAGCCGCTCGCGGAAGAGGTCCACAAAGGCCGCGAACTGGGCCGGCAGCGACTGGAAGGATTGCGCCCCCAAGTCGAAGAACGCCGGCGCGGCCTCGTCTTCGGGCGGGAGGTCATCAATGTCGACGTGGCGCCGGGCGAGCAGGGCGGCCTCGGCCTCGGCCCGCCCCAGCAGCCACTGGTCGGGCTCAATTTCATGGGCGGCAAAGAAGTTGGGGCCTTCCTCGCCGCTGGCTCGGCCGCTCGCGCGCACATCCTCGGCGTGGCGTTCGGCAATCTGGCCGAAGCGGATCATGCGCTGCTCGATGCGGCTGGGGTGGTCGCGCACGAGCAGGGTGTCGGCGGGCAGCAGATCAAAGAAGGAGCCGAGTGGCCGGCCCTCGGCCAGCGCGGCCAGCCGGGGGGCGTGCAGGTGCGCCGCCAGCAGGCGGATGCGCTCGTGCTCGTCGTTGCGCGGCAGCGAGCGCTGGGTCACCGGGTCGAACTGGCGGATCTGGTCCAGCTCGTCGCCGAAGAGGTCCAGGCGCCAGGGCCGGTCCGCGTCGGGAGGATAGATGTCGGCAATCGAGCCGCGGATGGCAAACTCGCCGGGGGATTCAACGAGCGCCTCGCGGCGGTAGCCCATCTCGACCAAGCGGCGGGCCAGCTCCTCCAGGTTGAGCCGTTCGCCCCAGCCGATGTCGAGCAGGTGGCGCTCGAGGGCAGGGCGCGCGAGCGGACGGTAGAGCAGGGCATCGATCGGGGCGACGATCAGCGGCGGTTGGGCGCCGGTGGGGGCCACCAGCTCGCTGAGGACGCGCCACTGGGCGGCCAGGATGTGGAGCACCGGCTCGTGGGTCTCAAAGGGGAGCGTTTCATAGGCCGGGAAGATGAGCGGCTGGGCGCCGAAGAAGGTCAGGCCGTCGGTCAGCAGCTCGGCGCGCTCCAGCGAGCTGGTCACGACCAGCAAGGGGCGCGGGTGCTGGCGGGCGAGCAGCGCGATGGCGGCAGGGGTGGCCCCGCCACGCGTCCCGGTAACAACTAGATTGTCATCGGTGGCAGCCAAAGCCGAGAGCCACGCGGCCGTCGCGGGCCCGCGTGCCATGCGGTCAAGGTGCTGGGAGACCATGGCTCGCAACATACGCAATCGATAGCTTAGCATGGCGGCGCGGGGAGGGCAATGGTGCCGGTTCGACATTTTGCCGCCTGCTTCATATTTGGTCGCCAAGACGCAGAGGAATGGCCAAAGGTCGCAAAGGGAGGAATTGCATCATGTTCTTTCATGACCATGCACGCATGTCACCCTCCCAGCATCGCCTCCGCCACGACTTTGCGTACTGAGAGCGGCTCACTGCGGCCTTTGCGACAAAAATGAAGAATCAAAGGCCGCCCATGCCACCCGCCCAGGCGAGATTTGGTCTGGCAGCCGGCGGTGGGATCATCTAGATTCATTTGATGTATTTTCGGGGCAACCAGTTCACGTCCGTCTACGGCCCGCACACGGTGCTCGGGATGGAGATCCAACTGGCAGGCCGGCCCGGCGAGCCGGCGACCGTCCGCTATGAGTTTCAAACCCGGCTGCGCCGGCTGGTGCTGGGGCTGCGCGCGCGGCTGGGGGCGGCGGAGGGCCGTTGGCGTTTGCTGCTGGATGGCCGCCATCTGGTCACGCCGGTCTTCGTCGCCGGCGGCCGCGGCCTGCGCCATTCGCTGGTGGAGCTGGACCTGCCGGCGGCGGACGGCGGGGTGCGCCATGCGCTGGAGGTTTCCTACGAGGGGGCGGCGCCGGCCGAGCTGCACGACGTCATCCTGCGCGCGCGGGGGCTGGGCGAGGACCCGATCGGAGACGAGCTGCTGATCGAGGAGGGGCGCTACTGGAGCCGCTTCGTCCAGCTCCACCTGGACGCCGGCAACCGCTCGATCATCGACGCTCAGGTCAAGGGGACCCATACCACGTTTCTGGTGCACGGCATCCGGCAGGTGGACCACCGCGATCGCCACAACCGGCTGGGGTTCTACCCGGACTCGGCCTCCGAATTCCTGCTGGAGCCCTACCAGGCCCTGCGTGGCGGGGTCGGGCTGGATGTCGGCACGGGCGGCGGCCAGTGGGCGCTGGAGGGCTCGCGCCAGGGGCTGCGCATGCTGGCGGTCGACGTGGGGGCCGGGCTGCTGGCGATCGCGCGGCGGTATTATTTCGAGCGCCGGCGCGAGGAGCCCGAGCTGCGGATCGACCACATCCGCGCCGAAGGCTCGCGCCTGCCGCTGCGCGCGCGGTCGATGGATATTGTCAGCGCCAAGGAGTCGCTGCATCATCTGGGCGAGATCGAGCAGGCGCTGGCGGAGATCAAGCGCGTGATGAAGCCGGGGGCGGAACTGGTCTCGATCGATCATCTCAACCACGCCGCCTGGCTGGACAAGCTGTTCATGCGCACCAACATGCTCTTCCGCCCGCTCATCTTCCGGCGCCACGCAATGGGCCCGATCCCGGTGGAGCTGAACTATGAATCGCCGCTGGAGGGCGAGGGCGGGCACGACCTGCTGCCGGCGTATCGGCGGGCCTTCGCCTGCCGGCGCTGGCGGACGCGCTACCTCTATGGGGATCTGGTCGCGGCCCACGTCGAGTATGCCTTCGGCCGCCAGAAGTGGCTGCTGGGGCCGATCCTGCGCGGGGCCGCCTATGCGATCGAGACGGCAATCAACCTGGTCTATCGCCACCCGATGGCCGCCTACATGCGCGCGAGCAACCCGAAATGAGGCCTGAACTGATTCACGACCTGGCTTGCTCGCTCGACCAGGCTCATCCGCTGGCGCTGCATGTGTTCGCCGCAGGGGATGCGGACGGCATCGAGGAAGGCGCGCTCGTCTGCCCGGCGTGCGGTCGCTGGTATGCGATCCTCGAGGGGGTGCCTCACCTGGTGCGCGACGGGTTGCGGCTGGTCGAGGAAGAACTGGATCTGTTGGAGCGCCACCGGGAACGGCTGCCGGCGGAAGCGGCCCAGTGGAAACCGTTCAATCTGGAGAGCGACCTCTGACGGCCGTCAGGGGCGCGGCGGCGCGCCGGATTCGGCCAGCAGCCGGGCACGGATTTCCTTGGCGTGGGCCGCGGGGTTTTCCAGGAACAGGCGTTCCTCGTCGGTCAGCTCGCCGCCGGCGGCCTGACGCGCGGCGATGACGGCTTGCATCGTGTCGGCGCGGTCGCGCGCGCCAAGGAAGCGGCGGATGCGCCAGCCGTCCAGTTCGTTGACGATGAAGACCTCACTCATGCCCGCGGCGTTGCCGGGGGGGTGGATGTAGACCACGCCATGGGCGCCATCCTGGCGCAGCTGCGAGATGACCGGCCGTTGCTGATGGGGCCCGTAATCGAGCAGCCAGGCGAGCGCGGCGCGGCGCGGCGGGTCGCTGCGCCCGCTGGCGGCGGCCAGCGCAGGGTGGTGGTTCTCGAACCAGTCGCGATCGTCGGTGCTCATGAAGGCGAGCAACTGCTCGGGGTCGTGGCGGCCCGAGGTGTCGCGGCCCAGCTCGATGAAGAACGAGCGCAGCATGGCCGTCGGGTCGCTCATCACGATGACGCGGTCGCTGGCGCGGCGCTGCTGCTCATGGCCGTAAACGAACCAGAGGAAGAGAATTCCGCTGAGCGCCAGCAGGGCGATGATGGTCAGGAACGCCCCGCCGCGGAGGCCCTGATGCGGCTTGCCTGGTCGGTGCATGATCAGCTTTCCCCGATTAGCGATGGCATGGCTGTCTGGTGTAGATTCTGACACGGCGGAGCCGCGAACGCATGTGAAAATGTGATGCTTTCGGGTGCATCTTGAATTCCGCTACGGGCCATGTCGTGGTAGGTCGGGTCTTCGACCCGACATGGCTTTCGGCGTCGGCTGGAGAGCTGACATGGCTTCCGGCGTCGGCTCGGAGAGCCGACCTACCATTTCGGCACAAGCCGTGTTTGCGAGCGCAAGATGCGCCCCGGGCGCATCCCAACCGGCCAAAGTTTTCGTGACAGGCTGCGCGGTGGGCGGCTAAAGTGAAGCGCCGGTGGCGGGCCGGCTGATCCCAGTGGAGTCGCACGCGTGTCCAACCCTCCCCAGCCTGATCTGGCCCACGAGTTTCCAATCCTGGAGCGGATGGTGTTTTTCAATCATGCCGCCGTGGCGCCGCTCCCTTGGCGTGCGGCGGAGGCGTTGCGGCAATATGCCGGCGAGGCGGCCGAGCTGGGGGCGACGGCGTGGCCGGCGTGGGCGGTCCGCATGAGGGAGGCGCGCCGCCGTGCCGCCGCGCTGCTCGGCGCGGGCGAGGACGAGGTCGGCTTTGCGCATAACACGACGCACGGGTTGATGTGCGTGGCCCATTCGCTGCCCTGGCGGGCCGGCGACAATGTCGTCACGGCGGCCGGTGAGTTTCCAGCCAACGTGCATCCGTGGCGCAATCTGGCCGGGCGCGGGGTGGCGCTGCGGGCGGTGGGCCGGCGCGCGGGGCTGCGGTTCAGCGCGGATGATTTCGCCGCCGCGATCGACGCGCGCACGCGGCTGGTCGCGGTTTCGCTGGTGCAGTATGACTCCGGCTTTCGGATGCCGATCGAAGCGCTGGCCGGCATCTGCCGCGAGCGCGGGGTGCTGCTCTGCGTCGACGCCATTCAGGGGCTGGGCGCGCTGCCGGTCAGCGTGGACGCGCTGGGCTGCGACTTCCTCGTCGCCGACGGGCATAAGTGGCTGCTTGGCCCCGAGGGCGCGGGCCTTCTGTATGTGCCCCGCGAGCGCCTCGAACTGCTGGGCCCCGAGATGACCGGCTGGGCCGGGCGCGTCCGGCCGTGGGATTATGCCGACTACGAGCAGCCGCTCAAGCCCACCGCCGAGCGTTTCGAGGAAGGGTCGCCCAACATGGCCGGGATCGCCGCGCTGGGCGCTTCGCTGGGGCTCCTGCTCGAGGTCGGCATCGCCGATGTCTGGCGCCGGATCGAGGCGCTGACGGCGCTGATCGAGGAGGGAGCGCGTCGGCTCGGTTTCGAGGTGGCCTCGCCGCGCGCCGAGGGCGAGCGCTCCGGCATCGTGGCGCTGGGGCGGGCGGGGCTGGATGTTGAGGCCGCCGCGCGCGCGCTGGGCGAGCGGGGCGTGGTCGTGGTCGCGCGGGGCGGCTGGCTGCGGGTCTCCCCACATTTCTATAATACGCCGGCGCAGGTGGAGCGGTTCCTCGGTGCGCTGGCGGAGCTTGGCCGCCCAACTCAGCCATGACCGCAACCGAACCCAGTTCGATCCTGATGGATGCGCGCACGATCGGCCCCGGCATGACCGGCGTCGGCCGCTACACCTATAACCTGCTCTGGGCGCTGAGCCTCGTGCCCGGGGCGCCGCCGCTGCGCGTGCTGATGCGGCGCGAGAGCCTCGAGCTCGCACGGCGCGATCCGGTGCTGGGCGGCATGGAGCTGATCGCCGCCCCCTACAGCCATGAGCAGCACCCGTGGGCCGACCTGTGGCTCGAGCGCGGGCTGCCGCGCCTGCTGCGCCCCGGCGAGCTCTATCATGGTCCGGCGTTCATCGCGCCGGGAGGGCGACGGCCCTTCCCGCGCGTGGTGACGGTCCACGACCTGTTCGTGTTCACGCACCCGCGCTACTACCCGCTGCGGTTTCGCACATGGCTGCGTTGGGCGATGCGGCGGGCGTGCCGGGGAGCGGACCGCGTGCTGGTGCCCAGCGAGGCGACCGCCGACGAGCTGGAGCGGTTCGGGCTGGCGCGGCGTGAAAAAATCCGCCTGACGCCCTACGCGCCCGACGACACTCCGAGCCTCTGGGACCGCGGGGCGCTGGGGGCGGGTGGGATGCTGGCTGGGCTCGTGCAGGAGGGTCGGGAGTATCCGCTGATCGTGACGGTGGGCTCGCTCGAGCCGCGCAAGGACCCCGCGACGGCGCGCCATGCTCATCTGGGGCTGGTCGAGCGGCTCGACCGCCAGCCGGTGGCGGCCGGCCGTCAGGGTCCTGTGCCCGGGCTGGGGCGGCGCGCGGACTGGTTATGGCTGGGCGGGCCTGGCTCGCTGCCCGACGACTCGCCGGTGTCGCTGCGCCGGCTGGCGGCGGTCTGCGGTTTCCACGAGGTCGGCCATGTGCCCAAGGAGGGCGTGCGCGAGGCGTTGCGGGCGGCGACGATCTACGTGAGCTGCTCGCGCTCGGAAGGCTTTGGCATGCCGCTGGTGGAGGCGATGGTGGCCGGCTGCCCGATCGTCGCCAGCGACATCCCCGTGCACCATGAGGTGGCCGGCGATGCCGCTCTTTATTTTCCGCCGGGCGACGCGGGCGCGCTGGCCGACATCCTGCACCGGCTGTTGGCCAAGCCGGCGCTGCGCGAGGGTCTGGCCCAGCGCGGCCTCGAACGCCAGGAAAGCTTTCGCTGGTCGCGCACCGCAGAACTGACCCTGGCCGCCTACCGCGATATTTAGAGCCTTCGGTCCGCCTCCCCCTTGCGGAAAGGGCGCATCAGGTTGCGCGCCAGCGGCGTCAGCGCGCGCAGCCGGCGGCCGTTCTCGTCCCGCGTATATTCGATCAGCCCGCCCGCGAAGGAGAACTTGCCGTGGCCGCTGTCGGCGTGCCGGTCCCAGGCGAGGAACGGGAACATGTCGGTGCTGGTGTGCTCGCCCAGCGACTCGCAGTGATAGAGCCGCCACAGCACACGGTGGCGCCGGTAGGAGTCGCCGCCGGTGGTCTCGCGCCGATAGTCATAGAGCCGCCAAAGCAAGGTGGCCAATGCCTGTTTATCGTCGGACTCATGGAAGTAAAAGGGGAAGACCCTCGACTCGCGGCGCTCGCCGAACTCCATGACCAGCGCGTGATGATCGCCGCCGGTGGCGGCCTCGAGCACGACCGCATCCGCGGCATGCTCCGCCTTGCGCGCGCTGGTGGCCGTCAGGTTGCGCTCGCGATGGACCAGGCCCAGCAGCATGTCATCACTTGAGAGCTGCCGGCTCGTGGTGATGGGCCGGCCCGTCGTCGCCCGCTCATGGCGCCTCCGGTGCTCCTGGACCATTTCCGCCCTGAGTTCCACTTCGGGTGTCAGGTTGCGACCGCGCGAAACCATCATCGATTGATAAAAGCTCTCGGTGGGGGAGCGCCGGTAGGAGGCGATCGGGAAGACGCGCCAGCCGCGGCTTTCGTGTTTCAAGTCGCGATCCCAATTGACCAGCGGCCAGAGCAGATCGGTCGATACATAGTCCGGCTTGCGGCTGTGGCGGAAAAGCAGCGTGCCGATGTTGAGGAATTGGGAGTCGGCCGTGCGGCCCTTCGAAAAAAGTAGCGAATAAAAAGCACGATCGTCCTTGCCGCGCGACCAGGCGGCCAGCGGCAGGAGTGCCTTGAAATGTTCATCCTTGCTGTCGACCTCATGCCAGAGCGGGAAGAGGATCGTGCGGTAATGCTCATCGCCGGCACGGTGGTCAAGGTAGAGCGGCCCGAGGATATTGGTGAATTCGCTTCGGCCGCCGCGCTCGAACGAAGCCAACGGCGTCAGCAGCAGGCGTTCCCCGCTGCTGGTCAGCCGGTCGTGATAAAGCGGCAGGAGCGTGCGGGTGTGCCCGGCGCGGCTGGCGCTGCTGTGGAAAAGCGGGAAGAGGACGTGCCGGTCGCGCTGCTCGCCCTCGCGGCTGGCGTGAAAGATTGGTCCGAGGATGTTGGTGAAGTCGCGCTCGCCACCGCGCCCCAGCGAGACCAGCGGCGTCAGCATCAGTCGTTCGCCATCGCTGGTCATCTGGTCATAGTAGAGCGGCAGCAGGGCGCGGCCGGTCTGGCCGTCGGCCCCGCCCCAGCGGTGCGCCAGCGGCCACAAGGCGGTGGAGTAATACTGGCCATCCAGCTCCCGGTGGTGGAACAGGAACAGGCCCAGGTTGCGCAGCGTGCCGTCGTCGCGCCACGAGATCGGCAGCGAATAGAACTCACGCGTGCCGTCGGCCTCGCGGCGGGTCATGTAGAGCGGCAGCACCGCGTGGCTCGCCGAGTCTTCGCTGCGCCAGCGATGCGCCAGCGGGAAGAGTAGTGAGTGGTAGTCGGCATCGGCCGTATGCCGCCGGATGTAGCCGGCCAGGAGGATGTTTGTCTGTTCGCCGTCGGCATCGGCCCGGTGATAGTAAGGCAGCGAGAAGAAACTCGATGAGCCGTCGGCCTGCCGATCGGCCTTCCAGAGCGGCGTCAGCCAGTGAATGTGGCGACCATCGGCGTGGCGCTCCCAGCCGCCCAGCCCGGCCAGCGCCAGCGTCTCGGTGGTGGCGCCGTCGCTCTTGCGGCTCAGGGGAAGCGTCCACAGCTCCCGCTTGCCTGCCTGATCCGCCTTGGCAGAGTAGAGCGGCGCCAGCCAGTGGGCGTGGCTGCCGTCGGGGTGGCGCTTCCAACCCCCCAGCCCGGCCAGCACCAGACCGGACTCGGAACTGGCATCCCACTTGCGGCGCAGGAGCAGCTCGGCGATGTGGAATTGCCGCCCGTTGTCCTCGCGCGCATAACGGAAGAGCGGCCAGGCGCGCAGCTCGCGCTCGTCGGGCGCAGTCCACCAGGCCACCAGCGGCCAGGGTGCATAGTAGCGGTGGCTCGGCGTTTGATTGGCGTGGTGGGTGCTGGTCGAGCGCAGGAAGATCGGCCCTAAGGCGCCCTTGAGGTCCTTGCGCCAGGTCAGCAGCGGCGTCCAGACCCCGTTCTTGTCGTGATACCAGGCGGGCAGGATGAGCAGCGACTCCCAGCCCTCGGTGTAGTCCTGAAAATAAAAGGGGAAGCAGTAGATCTCTTTTTGTTTGCGGTCCCAGCCGGCCGTCAGCAGCCGGTAGGTCTGCCGCTGGCTATCGAGCTGGCCCACCGCCGGCAGATTGGGGTGGATCGCCAGCAGCCGCAGGCGGTCCGTTTCGCGCTCGTATTCATAGAGCGGCGCCAGCGCGTGCCCGCTGTCGGTGGCGGTGTAGAGCGGCCAAAGGATCGCGAGCGCGGGGTCGCGCCAATAAAACAAGGGCCAGAGGTTGACGCGGTCCTCGGCCGGGCCGCGGGCCTCGTGATATTCCAAGTCCCAGATCGGAGTGGCCTTTAATGTGTGGCGTGAGCAGCCGGCCGCCAGCGCCAGGCTCAGGGCGAGGATGAGGAGCATCGCGGGCCGAAGCTGAAACGGGATGTGGCTCATCGGTGGATCCTTTAGTGGCCCGGACGCGCTGGGGCCGGAGAACTGTTGCGATACAGAATGTATATAAAACATCAAATATCCATGTGCAAGCAGTTTTTTGCCGCCGTGGTCGGTGCGGTGGGATGAAAAAAGATCACCGGCCCCCAGCGAAAGCGCCAGATCGAAGGTTGACAATCGGCGGGAGCTTTGGAAAATAACAACAGGTCCTGCCCCGCACGGGGAGACGTAGCCAAGAGGTCTAAGGCGACGGACTGCAAATCCGTTATTCGTGGGTTCAAATCCCACCGTCTCCTCCATGAATACCATTGATTTTACATGAGATACACCGTCGTCCGGCTCCCTTGCGAGAGCAGGGCGGGCCGGTTTTTCGGTCCAAACGGAACGCTGCAGCCAACTTGGCGGGCGCCGGCCGATTATCCGTTCGAGCTTGGTCGATCGGGGAGGTAGATTTTCACCGGGATCTTACAGTGGATCAGGTGAGTCTGCATGATTTCCAGCGATCGGGCGGGCTTTAGGCCTCCCAATCCCGCTCCGAGCAGAGGAAAGGCGACCGAGACGATGCCCTCGGCAAGGTAGGAGCCCAGGAAAGCTTTCAGTCCGGCATGAAGATGATCCTCATGGCTGGCCTCTCTCCAATGCCGTTTGGTCGGAAAGTTTAGAATCCAGCGATCGCCGGTCCTGTAGATCCAGAGTATTCCAATATCAAAGCCTCCACGCCGGCACAGCGAATGGTATTCGACGAACATCTCAGGGAATCGCCTCTTAAAGTCGAGCGCCAGCCCCGCCCCCATGATGCCGGCGCAGTTGACCGGGTTTACCAGCGTCTGGCAATCGGATGCAAAAATGTCACCGTAAATCATTTCGATGCTCATGTTGAACGGATCCTCAGAAGAAGAAGGATGGATCGACCGACGCCGGTTTGCCGGTAATCACCCTGGCGATGTCCGCCATCATCTGGTTCTGGCAGATCGCCTTCTGGATATACTCCGGTTCTACCTTGGGGTAAATCAGTACTTCCGCACATCTCTTGCGCTTCCCTTCCGGGAAGGCATTCCAGTCATCGGCGGTAAGGACCTCCCGGCAGGAATCAAGGACGTTCTCGTGGATGGAAAAGGATGTTTGATTTGATGCAGCGTTTCCGTCCGCCAATACGAACTGGCGCTTCTTCAGAACAGCTGTCGTCACACAAAGGATTACAAGTGAGTGTTGAATATACTGCCTGATGTACAGCATAGGATTTCGCGGGTTTATATAAAAGGGAGCATATTCATGGAGCGACCTCCCGTACACTGTCTCCTTCTTGCGGCTGCGCCAGGACTGAACCTCCCGACTTGAAATGTCAGCAGCGTTTAGCTTTTGCCGATGGGAGAGAACGTGCGAGAGGATTCCTTCTTGCATGATCCTCTGCAGGTTTCGGAAGTGGGTCATGTGATAGATGAAGGCGATCTGCGCCATCGTAGCGGACTCTCCCTTTTCATTTGATCTGCGTGCAGGCGCCTTGAGCTTGTTGCAGGGCCGCCGTCAGATTAGACGATAGCGTTGGAAACCTATTTTGTCTATTCCCTTACCGACACTTGCGCTCCCTTACGGGGCGATAATCTCAACGGAAGCCATCACCGAGTGCCGTAGCCGAATGCGCCCCGACTTCGGCGGGCTTCCGGTCCAAATCCGGTCCACCAATAGATTGTTCGCGAGCCCTTAGCGCGCAAGGGCCCGCCGGCATTTCAAGTGGTTTTCTGTCCACGGCGAAACCTATTTGTATTAAAGAAATACAAATCCGTTATTCGTGGGTTCAAATCCCACCGTCTCCTCGGATACGCCCTCGCTGGGTCAGGAGCTTGACGGGTGAGGTATTCCATTTTGACCCCACAGGAATGAGTCCGGGTCCACAAGAGTTAGCCGTGTGCATTCACCGTGCGGGCTTGCTCACTTGTCTCGTTGGCGGCTGCGGAGGGGCCGGCGAGTTCGGGCACGTCGGGGCAGGTCTGACATGCGGTCGTATACCATTATGTTTTTACTTGAATCTACCATGAAGTTTGGTGAATCTGGCGCGTGGTCACGATGGACGGAGCTTCCATATTGGAGAAAAGAAATGAAGGACACCCCACTTATGGAACCTGCGATTGAGCGGCAGATGCGCGAGTTGAGCCGCAAGTTAAAGAAGGAACTGGCGGTGCTTGAGAAGAGCCGGGACTCACAAGCTTTCGTCCGCGCGGCCGTTACCCTGAGCAAGGATGTCGACCACTCCCGCCACTCGCTGCTTTTCATGCATTTTATGCTGCACGGGGAATATGAGCGGGCCTGGATGATCAACCATTATTATAGCTGGTACCGGAATATGTTTAAGCGTGAACAACTTCTAGAGCATCCATCATCCTGGGCCTTAAAGTTATACTGGGAAATGGCTGATCGAACATACGACGGGGAGGAGAATTACCGACGTTTGCGTGGGGGCGAAAAAATGTTGCTTGAAGCCCTTCCCAATCAAATTTTCAAGCCATACGACGAGCAGTACAACCGCGAAGCACTAAGACGATCCACCTCTACATCATCATTGGAAATGGAGTGGCTTTCGCGGTTTGACCTGACACCCGAAGGCCGCTACAAGACCATCGGCAGCGACCGCAATTACTTCGTTAGATATGAATCATTTCCAGAGAATCTGCGTTTTTTCGCCTATTGTCTGCGGCTGGAAGATCACGCAAGCGCGCAGGAGTGCCTCTTTCGGCTCAAGTGCATCATGTCGACCGGCGAGCCGCCGCGCGATTGGTCGGACGCCCCGCGGCTGAAGTATATGGCGCCCAAGGCGCTGGCTTACGAAGCATGGCTGCTGGCCCGGCTCGCCGATTCGGCCGAGCGGAGGATGGCCTACGCCTGGCAGGCAGTTTACTGGCTGGTCGAACACAGCCTGCGCGGGCTGAACACGCTGCATGACGACATCGATTTTGAGGACAATCGAATGTCCTCGGTCAACGATACGCTCTGCTGCGTCTTCGGTGAGTTCGAGCTGGCCGGTGAGCGCCAGGCCGAGTTCCTCGCCAACTTCAAGGCGATCGCCCAGTTTGCCTCGGTTTCGTTCTGCCGCCGGATGATCGAAGATCCCGTGCGCATCATCCCCTTCCCCGAGCGCAACCTGCCTCCGCTCGAAGACTGCAAGCGCCTCTATGACGAGCTGTATCCCCCCGAGACCAAATGAATGCATCGTATTCATGCAGCATTCCAGCAGGATGGGCATCAACCATAAGGAATTAGAAAGTATGTTGAACCTTATCAAAACCACCTGCCCGTTGACGAGCAAACTCAGCTCGATGAGAGCTTGCACGTCCTCGACCTCAAGACGGCCAAGACGCGCAAGATGCTGGAGCCGTTGAAGGACCCGGCCTTGGATGAGCTTACCCTGGTGAAGGGGCTGGCTGCGCTCAAGCGCAAGCAGTTGTTCTCATGCTATGAGCTAGACGTGCTGCGTGGACAGATGGATTACATCCCACGCCACTTATATTATCTATATCCGTATATTTACCCGAAAACATACTCGGCTGAAGTTGTGCAGCGCGCTCAGGATCAGGTTAAGCAAAATTTTCTTAAGCAGACATACCTGTCTAGCGAAGAGTATGAAAAAGTCGATCGCGCACATATTGTAAGTCTATACGATAGAAAAGTGTTCAAGATGCTAACGAATGATATTTCGCTATACGTCGAACGAAAGGATCCGGGTTACGCTGGGTGAGCCTTCAGGTTGCTCAAGTTCATGCTCTCGCATAATCAGATGGAACTTGCGGAGGATTACCTGAAAATCCTGCAGTCTTTCCGCACTTCAAAACGGAAGTCGGAATGGCGTCCAGAACAATACAGTGACATGGTGGATTTCTACCTCCATATTTTCGAGGCGCGTCGGGCTTCTGATCCGGAGCAGAAGAAACGGCTCGTCGCCAAGGCCTGTCTCTTACAGATACGCTCGGTGGCCAACCTCTTCACGGTGCGTGAAATTCCCCGTTGGCTCCATGCGAATGATCTGCGGATGAGCCTCAATCTCCTGATCGAGTTTGGCTTGGATGAGGACTGGGCCAAATCATGCTGCCGCGCCATCTTTCCCTGGCTCGATCTCCAAACCTGGCATCCGGTGTTCTTCAAGGTGGTTGAATGGAATGCCTTTCCACCGCCACCCCCCGAGGGTGCCATGCAGCCCGATGATATTTGGAAAATTCTTTGGGCGGCCGGAAACACAGATCATGATTATGCAGGAGGGAGCTGAGGTGCTCCTTCTGACGAACAAGGTTAATAATAACAAGAGCGGGAGACGCTACGATGAGCTATACACTGGCGCTGTTGGTAAACTCGCCCATCGCCTATGCGGCCTTGACCGTGATGATCAGGGAAAGCAAGGTTGCCGATCAACCTTTCATCGAGGTGCATGCCAAGGACCGAAAGATTGCGAAGATTCTCAAGAAGGAGATGGACTGGGCTCCCGACAAGCCGTTCAAGACCGACAACATCCTTGCTTTCACTGAGCGCCTGCCCCAGCCGATGAAGCCGTCGGACCTCATCTCGGGGCGCTACAAGAGCATGTTCTCCCCCCGCCAGCGAGCCAATCTGATCCGCAAGGGGGAGCAGTGGCGCCGGGAAGACCGGCTGATGATGCCGATCATCGTCCGCCAGCCCGACAAGATGGAGATCTCGCCCGATCTGCTCCGCGACTTTATCGAAAACAACTACAAGCCGCTGCTCGGTGAGTTTAAGCATCCTAAATTTTTTCCTGATGATTTTGCCACGACGCTGAATTTGCTCAATGGCGAGGAGGACATCATCCCGGAGCCCCAGCGCACCCTTCGTTTCTTCATGCCCTTCCGCGACATCTTCAATACGATCCACGGCATGGAATTGCTGGAAAGTGCGGGCGGTCCGCCCACTTTCCCCCCCCACGCAGCGGAATCCACCTACCTCATGCCGTTTGAAGTCGAGCATGAGCAGTATATGCACCTGTTTGCGTTCACCCTGGCTGACATCGCGAACCGCTACAACGGCGTCGATTGGACACTCATCCCCACAGGTAGCTCAAGTGACTGGACCAGTTAAAACATGTGGAACCTGCCAAATTCCCTCGCCGGGGATCCGCTCCGGCTCGCGGTGACGCCGGGCGCGGGCGGTTTTTTTCAATGATCATCGGAGGCGGCTCTGCTTACAATAACCTCTTGCCGAACCCTTGAGCGGGCGGTTTTTCAGCAGGGATGGCCTCATGATCTTTCAACATGCTTTTCGGGCCTGGATTCTGATGGTGCTGTCGGCGGTGCTGGCGGCGTCGGCGGCGGCGCAGGGAATGGGAACGTTTTCGGTGCGCGTGGCGCCCGCCGAGCGGCGTTCGCTTGCGCGCTCGATGGAATTCGTCGGTGAGTTGCAGCCTTGGCGCACCATCGATGTCGCCTCACAGGTGGCGGGCCTGGTCGAGCTGATCCCGATCGAGGAAGGCCAGGCGCTGGCGGCTGGCGACGAGATCTGCCGGCTCGACGAGGCCCAGGCCAAAATTGAAATCGAGCGGCTGGAGGCTGAGCTGGCGGCGAGCAAGGCCGAGCTGGGGCGCCTCCGGCGCGGCTATCGCAGCGAGGAGATCGACCAGGCGCGGCGCGCACTGGAGGAGGCCGAAGCCGTAGCGCGCCGCACCGCCGAGGAGTGGGAACGCCAGCGCGAGCTGATCGAAAGCGGGATCGTCTCGGCGATCGAGGGGACGCGCATCCGCACCAGCCATGAGATCGCGCAGTCCGCGCGCGAGCGGGCGCGCTCGGCGCTGGAGCGGCTGGAGGCCGGTTATCAGGTCGAGGAGGTCGAGCGGGCCGGGGCGCAGGCGGCCGCGCAACAGGCGCGCCTGGCCGAGGCCCGCCGCCTGCTGGCCGAGCATGTCATCCGGGCGCGCGTGGGCGGCATTATCGTCGAGCGTCTGCGCGAGCCGGGCGAGTGGGTCGACCGCGGCGATGCGGTGGCGCGCCTGCTGGTGCTCGACCCGCTGCGGGTGCGCGTGGAGATTCCCCAGCAACACCTGTCGCGGATTGCGCCGGGGCAGCGGGCCACCATCCGCGTGGATGGGCTGCCCGACGAGCGTTTCGAGGCGCGCATCGACGCGGTGATCCCGCGCGCCGGGCAGGCCTCGCGCAATTTTCCTGTGCTGATGGAACTGGCCAATCCCGGCGGCCGCCTGATCAGCGGCCTGTTCGCCCGCGTGATGCTGACCGTGGGCGAGCCCGAGGAGGCGACGCTGGTGCCGCGCTCGGCGGTGCAGATTCGCGGCGAATCAATGGTCGTGCTGGTGGCCCGGCCGCTCGGGTCCGAGCATCCCGACCAGGCCGAGATTCGGGAAGTCGAGGTGCGGCTGGGCAGCGAGGATGGCGAACTGGTCGCGATCGACGTGATCGCCGGCGAGCCGATCGAGGCGGGCGAGCCGGTGGTCGTGCTCGGTGGCACGCGGCTCTCCAATGGCCAACAGGTGCGCGTGCTGGCCGAGTCGCCGGTCGGGATCAGTCGCCTCGACCCGCCCCGTGAGGTTGAGGCGGCGCGCCCATGAAGATCATTAGCGGCTCGCTGCGCAATGCCACCGCCGTCTGGGTCGGCATCATCCTGACTCTGCTGTTCGGCTGGCTGGCCTTTCGCTCGATTCCGATCCAGCTCAACCCCACCATCGAGACTCCCTATATCACGGTTGAGACCTCCTACCCCGGGGCCTCGGCCAACGAGATCGAGCAGGAGCTGACGCGGCGGCAGGAGGAGCGGCTGGCGGCGGTGGAGAACCTGCGCGAGATGCGCTCGACCTCGCGCGAGGGGCGCTCCGAAATCACGATGAAGTTCGATTGGGGAGTCGACAAGGACCTGCGCGGGCTGGATGTGCTCAAGAAGCTCAACATGGTGCGCGACAAGCCGCTGGATGCGGAAGAGCCCCAGATCCTGTTCGTCAACCGGCGCGAGGAAGAGACCATCATGTTCGTGAACATGCGGGTCGATCCGGCGCTGGGGCTGTCGGTGGACCAGCTATTCGAACTTGTTGATGACGGCATCCGCCCGATGATCGAGCGCGTCGAGGGCGTCTCCTACGTGCGCATCTTCGGCGGCGCCGAGCGCGAAATCCAGGTCCTGATCGACCCCGAGAAGATGGCCGCGCGTGGGATTCCTCTGGGTCAGGTTGCGCGCGTGCTGGCGCGCGAGAACCGCAACGTGCGCGGCGGCGATATCGAGACTGGCCACTCCCGTTTAATCGTGCGCACGCCGGCCCAGTTCAGCAACCTGGAGCAGATCCGCCAGACCGTCATCGCTCAGGGGGCCGACGGCCCGGTGCGCGTCAGCGATGTCGGCGAGGTGGTGGATAGCTTCAAGAAGCGCCAGGTGATGGCCCGCGCCGATGGCATCACGACCGTCTTCATGGCGGTGGTCAAGCAGTCGGGAGCCAACACGCTCGAGGTCGCCACGCAGGTCAAGGCCAAAATCGAGGAGATCAACCGCGACCTGGAGAGCCGCGGGATGTTGATCCACATCGCCCACGATGACTCCGATTATATCTGGGACTCGATCAACCGCGTGCGCGACAGCCTGCTGCTGGGGGCGCTGCTGGCCATTGGCGTGTTGTGGATTTTCCTGCGCTCGGTCTCCTCGACGGCGATCCTGGGGCTGACGATCCCGGTCTGCATGATCGGCACCTTTGTGCTGCTGGCGGCCTTCGGGCGCTCGATCAATGTCATTTCGCTGGCCGGCTTGGCCTTCGCCAGCGGGCTGATCGTCGACAATGGCATCGTCGTGATCGAGAACATCTATCGCCACCGGGCCGAGCTGGGCAAGACGATCCTGATGGCGGCTTATGACGGCGCTCGCGAGGTCTGGGCGCCGGTGGTCGCCGCAACGCTGACCACGCTGGCCGTCTTCCTGCCGATCCTCTTCATCCAGGAGGAATCGGGCCAGCTTTTCCGCGACATCGCCTATTCGATCTCGTTCGCCGTCGGGCTGTCGATGATCTCCTCGATCACGATCGTGCCAATGCTGGCCAGCCGGATGATGGGGCGGCTGGCGGTCAGGACTGGATCGCGTCCGGCGGCCGAGCCGATCGAGCCCGGCGGCGGACCCCTGCGGCGATGGGCCGGTCGCCTGGCGCTCGTGATCCACCGCGTGATCGATCCAGTTTTCGACCTGGTGGCCCGCATGGTCGTCGGGGCCTTCTCGGGTCTCGTGGAGCTCGGCCTGCGCAGCCGGCTGGTTCTGTCTATGATCATCGTGGTTATTCTCGGCGTTTTCCTCTTCAGCCTGCAGTTGGTCCCGCCGGCGGAATACCTGCCGATGGGAAACCGCAACCGCATCAATGTGCGTTTCACTCTGCCCGCCGGCATGAGCCTTGACGGGGCGGCCGAGCTGATCAGCGTGATGGAGCAGCGGGTGCTGCAGACGGAGGGCCTGGAGCGTGCCTTCGTCGTGATGCGCGCGCAGGGGCCGTTCATTGGCGTGGCGCTCAAGCGCGACCGCGCCACCAAGGAAAATATCCAGCGCGTCGTCGGCGAGTTGCGCGCCTTCGCCGCCGAGCACTTCCCCGCGCCCGACGTGGTCGCCATCGTCAGCCAGTCCTCGGTCTTCGGCGGCGGCTCGGGCAAGCGCATCGATGTCGATATCCGGGGGCCGGACCTGCGCCGGCTCGAGGAGCTGAGCAATACCGTCAACGATCGGCTGCGTGCGATCCCCGGCGTGATGGGTGTGCGGCCCTCGCTCGACATGGGCAACCCCGAGTTGCAGGTCATCCCCGACCGCGAGCGCCTGGCCGACCTCGGCATCAATGCCGCCGATATCGCCGAGGCCGTCGAAATCCTGGTCGAGGGCCGGCGCACCTCGCTCTATCGCATGGGCGGGAAGGAATACGACCTGACGCTGAAGGCCTATGAGGAGCTGATCGGCGGGCCCGAGGGGCTGGCGGCGGTCACTCTGGCGCTGAATGACGGCCGGCGCATCCGGCTGGGCGATGTCGCCCGTGTCGAGACGCGGTTGGGCCCGGTCTCGATCGAGCATCTCGAGCAGGAACGCAGCGTGACGCTGCAGGTCAACATCGAGGAGAATGTGCCGCTCGAGACGGTGATCGCCACGATCAACGAGGAGGTGATCGCCCCGCTGGTGGCGACCCTGCCGCTGAGCTACTCGATCTCGCTGTCGGGCTCGGCCGATGACCTCGCCCGCACGATCAGGGCCTTGAGTACCTCGTTCCTGCTGGCGCTGATCATCATCTACCTGCTGATGTCGGCGCTCTTCCGCTCATTTTTTTACCCGGCGATCATCATGTTCAGCGTGCCGCCGGCGATGACCGGAGCGTTCCTCGCGCTCTACCTGAGTGGCGCCGAATTCAACGTCATCACGATGTTGGGCTTGATTCTGCTGGCCGGCGTCGTCGTCAATAACGCCATCCTGCTGGTGGACGTGACGCTGCGCGAGGTACGCGCCGGTCGCAGTCACGTGGCGGCGATCCGCGAGGCCGTGCGCCGGCGCCTGCGGCCGATCTTCATGTCCTCGGTGACCAGCGTGCTGGGCATGGCGCCGCTGGCCCTCGGCCAGGGCGCCGGGGCCGAGCTCTACAAGGGGCTGGGCGTGGCGCTGGTGGGCGGGCTCTGCCTGTCGACGGTCTTCACGCTGCTGCTGATCCCGATGCTGCTGCGCGTTTTCCTCCACCTGCGCGACCGGCTGGCGCGCGGCCTGGGGCGCGAGGATCTGACAGAGGTCGGCACCGCCAAACGGCTCGCCGAACTCGACGCGCATTTCTAGGCCGGCCGGGGGCGTTCCCACCCCCGGCCAATGGGAACCCTCATTCGCTTCAGATATATTCGGACCAGCTGATCTCGCCCTTGCCCACCGCTTTCTTGATCTCCTGGCTGCGGGACTTGGAAAGCTTGGCATCCATCTTGGCCGCCTCGCTTGGGCTCATCCGCGTGCCCTCGGGCTTCTGGTCCTTCAGCCCGTGGGTGGAGCGCACATACTGGACCGGGTCATCGACATATTGCCACTGCTCGCCCTTGCCCCAGGGGCCCTGCCCCTGATTCCAAGGGCCGCGCACGTCTGAGCTGTCGCTCATGTTGAAGGTCAGGTGCGTGAAGCGCTGGTCGCCCTGCAGGATGCCGGGGGGGAAGTTGGGCTCGATCGACTCCAGCGCGGCGGTGAACTGCTGGAAATGTGTGATCTCGCGCGTCATCAGGAAGCCGAGCGTCTCCTTGACGTGCGGGTCGTCGGTGTGCTGGCCCAGGTATTCATAGACGATCTTGGCGCGCGATTCCGCGGCGATGTTGGAGCGCAGGTCGACCGTCAGGTCGCCATTGGCGTTGACGAAGGCGCCGCTCCAGGGCACTCCCATGCAGTTGGTCAGCGTGGGGCCGCCGCCGCTGTTGGTGAGGAACTCGGCGCTGGTGAAGGCCTGGTGCATGAAGACATCACGCTCCTGCTGGCCCTCCATCAGCTTCATCCAGTCCATATTCTCCTGCGCATCCTTCAGCTCGCCGTTGATCCCATTGAGCAACATCGTGATGGAGGCGCCGACGATCTCCAGGTGGCTGAACTCCTCGGTCGCGATGTCCATCAGCAGGTCATAGTGGCCCGGGAAGGGCTTCTTGGCGCAGAAGGCCTGGGTGAAGTATTGCATCGCCGCCTTCAGTTCACCGTTGCCGCCGCCGAATTGTTCGAGCAGCAGTCGGGCAAAACGGGGATCAGGCGCCGAGACGCGCGCATCGAACTGCAGTTCCTTGACGTGGTGAAACATGAGTCTCTCCTTGAATATTTTCTTCGGCTGCGATGCGCGCAAGCTGCCGCCCGCAACCACAACAGGGGCACGGATGTATCTGTTGGTCGGGCTTAAGATTACTTCAGCCGAAAGTAGTTTGAGTATGGGGGGAAATCTTGGATCGCAGTGGCCGGCCACCCATGCTTGCGCTGGGGGTTTTCCGGTTGCGGCCCTTACTTGTGCACGCGCCAGGAGGGGTGCGTCAGGTTGAATTTCTTGACCCGCGCGTTCATCCGATCCACCGAAATGCCGAGCAGGGCCGCAGCCTGGCGCTGGTTCCAGTCGGTCCGCTGCAGGGCCTGGGTCACCAGCCCGCGCTCGACCTCCTCCAGCTCAACCCCGCCCTCGGGCAGCACGATCGCGCCGGCGGCGGCGGGGGCGCTCCCCAGCCCGACCTCGCGCAGCGCGGCCTGATCGACTGCGCGACCGGCAAAGCGGATCGCCAGCCGCTCCACCACGTTGCGCAGCTCGCGCACGTTGCCCGGCCAGGGGTTGGCCTTCAATGTGGCAATCGCCTCGGGGCTGAAGCCGGGCGCAGCCAGCCGGTGCTTTTCGGCAAAGCGCGCGGCAAAAAACTGGACCAGCGGCGCCACGTCCTCGGGCCGCGCCCGCAGCGGCGGCACGTGGATGGGATAGATGTTGATCCGATAATAGAGGTCTTCGCGAAAGCGGCCGGCGCGCGATTCTTCGGCAAGGTCCTTATTGGTGGCGAAGAGCAGTCGGCAGTTGACGCGGCTGGGGCGCTCGCTGCCGAGCCGGTTGAACTGGAGGGTCTCGACGGCGCGCAGCAGGCGGGCCTGAGCCTGGGGGCCCAGCTCGCCGATCTCGTCCAAGAACAGCGTGCCGCCATCGGCCAGCTCAAAGTGGCCGCGCTTGCGGTTGATCGCGCCGGTAAAGGCGCCGCGCTCGTGGCCGAACAGCTCCGAGAGAAACATGTTCTCGTCGGGTAGCGCCGCGCAGTTGACCTCGACGAACGGGCCGCGCGCGCGGGCGGAGGCGCGATGCAGCGCGCGGGCCACCAGCTCCTTGCCGACCCCGGTCTCGCCGTGAATCAGCACGCTGACGTCGCTGGCGGCGACCTGGCGGATCTGTTCCTTGAGCCCGCGCGTCCACTCGGAGGCGCCGACGATCTCCTCGAACTCCTCGAAGCGCGCCAGCGTGCGGCGCAGCAGGCGGTTCTCGCCGGCCAGCTCGGCACGGTCCAGGATGTTGCGCAGCCGCAGGACAATCTCGTCGCGGGTGGCCTCCTTGGTCAGGTAGTCCGCCGCCCCGCGCCGCATCGCCTCAACGGCCGTGTCAATTGAGTTGATCGAAGTCAGCACGACCACCGGCAGGGGATCGATCTCGCCGGTCTCGGCCATCACGCCCAGCCGCTCGAGCAGGTCGAGCCCGCTCTGGCCGGGCAGGCGGATGTCGGTCAGTACGAGGTCACGGCGCTCCTCGGCCAGCCGCGCCAGCGCGTTGTTGACGTCGCCGGCGGTCTGCACTGAAAAGCCGCTGGCCGTCAGGTTGCGTGCCAGTCGGTCGGCGAAGGCCGGATCGTCCTCAACCAGCAGCAGCCGTGGAGGGGTGTCATTCCTGCTCGTCATGGTCCGTCCTGTCGAGGTCTCGGATGATGCGCTGGAGTTCGATGGCGGTCGGCGGTGTGCCGGTGCCGGGGGCGTCCTCGCTGAGCGTGGCGCCGTCGGGGCGCTCGCCGCGCTCAAGCCGCGCCAGCGCCAGCCGGTCGCGCACGAGCTGGTGGAATTCGAGCGCGCGCTGGTGGGCGATCGAGTCACGGTAGCGGCTCAGCAGCAGCTCGAGCAGCTGGTCGGCCTCCTCATAGCGGCCGTCGTAGTAGGCGCGCTGAGCGCGCTCGAGCAGCCCCTCGGCCTGATGGTTGCTGTCATCCTTGCGCAGCGCGAGCGACTCGCTGACCAGTCGCTGCAGCTCATGGGCCTGGGCCATGAAGCCGGGGCCGGGGTTGCCCTCGATGAATTCGTGGAGGGCGCCCGCGGCCTCGACATATTCACCGCGCTGGTACTGCTTGAGGATTGCCTCGATGTCGCGGTTGGCCTGCTCCACCTTGATCTGGCCGATATAGGCTGCGGCGTTGGCGCCGACGACAGGGTGCTCGAGCGCGTGCTGGAACTGGCGCAGCGCCTCCTCGTCGAGTTGATGGCTGCGGCACCAGACGCCCAGCTCATAATGGCCCATCGGGTCCTGCTCCTCAATGGCGCCGTTGCGCGCGAGGTACTCCAGCCGCAGCAGGTCCTTATCGGCGCTGCCGGGCACGACCTGCTGGGCTTGCTCGTAGGCGGCGCGGGCGGCCTCGTATTCGCGGGCCATCATTTCGCGCCCGCCCAGGTCGCGCCAGAGCTGGACCAGGCGCGGCCGGGTTTCCTCGGGCAGCTGGGTCATGCCGAATCGTTCGTAAAGGCTGATCGCGCCCGTCAGGTCGCTGCGCCGGCGCAGTTCAATTTCGGCCTCCTGCAGCGTCTGGCGGATACGGTCCAGGGCGATCACCGGTTCGACCGGCAGCATGCGATCGATATAAACCGCCAGCGCCTCGTCGTGACGCTGGCCGTCGCGCAGACGGCGCGCCCATTCAAGGTCATACTGGATGCGCCGGGCCTTCGCAAAAATCGGGTCGATCTGCTGGAGCTGGTCGAGGGAGGCCAGCGCCCCGGCATCATCCCCCGCGGCCAGCTGCCGCTCGATCCGTTGCTCGATGCGTTGCGTGAGGCGGCGCGCCAACGCCGGCCGGGTGCTCAGATACTCGGTCCCCAAAAGCTCGAGCTGGTGTTCAATATCTTCGAAATCTCCCAGCGCCAGCTTGAGCTGGAGCCGGCAGGCCGCAAGCTCCTGCTGGCGCGGCAGCGAGCTCTGCGCGCTGGCCGTCAGGGCCGCGCCCAGCGCCGCCCGCGCCGGAGGCGGCAAATGTTCTGCCGCCTGTTCCAACTGGACGGTCCACGTCATCAGCAGCGCCGCGACCGAGTCGGTGGGGGCGCCGGCGCCGAGCGCCTCCTGCAGCGCCAACAGGCCCTCCGCGATGTGGCCGGCGCTGAAGGCATCGCGCGTGGTCAGCAGCAGATTTTCGCCCGGACCACCGACGATAATTTGTTCGACCTGCGAGCGCGGGATGGTAATGCGCGTGGCGCCGATGCGCAGTCGTACATCAACCTGCGGATTCTCCCAGCCCGGGTCGAGCTGGCCCTCCAGGATGCGGCCGTCGCGGCGGTGCACCTGGTCGGCCCCGGCCGGCCCCGCCGCCAGCGCCAGCGTCAAAAGTGTCGATGCCCATGCGGTGAAACGTAAAGTCATGGCCTGCCTGTCCAAAGTCACTGCCGGCCGCCGCCACCGCGCCGCGGCCGTTCGCTCATCATTCTGGCACAGCCCCGCGTGCTTGTATAGGCGAGGGGAGCGTCAACTCGCCCCGGCGCGGCAAATGCCAACCATCCCGTTTACAGACCCTCGTCAAGCGCGCGGTCGGTGCCGGTCAGCTCGAGCGCGAGCTGGTCAATCTGGCGGCTCAACTTGGCGATTGGCAGGAGCGAATCATTCACGATGAAGACGAACAGTGCCCGCCGACCCTCGCCCATCTGCGCGATGCCCGCCAGCCCCTCGACGCCGGCGGCGGAGGCCGCGACGGCCCGGACCGGCGCGCTGGCCCCATCCCCATCCCCAGCGAGCCGGCCCGCCAGGATGCCGTCCTCGCCCGCCTCGGGCAGCAGGTTCTGATAAATCCCGCCGCTGGGCTGCCCGAGCGCGCGGCGCATGACCTCGGCCAGTTGTCGTGGCGTGATGCGATTGAGGCTGGAGCGGCCCGAGCCATCAAGCTGGACGCGCCCCGCCTGCGCCAGTCGCAACCCGCGGCCGACGTAATCATGTATCTCGCGGGCGCCGCCATCGAAGCTGCCGGGCCTGCCGTCGCGTCGCGCGCCCATCGCCTTCAGGATCGTCTCGGCTTCGAGTGCCGAGTCGTGGCGCAGCATGAACGCCAGCAGCTCGGTCAGCGGGGGGGATTCCCGCCGCGCCAGCACCCGCTCCATCGACGGGACCTCCTCGGGCGCAACGAACGCGCTGGAGGTCGCGCGGCCGGTCACCTCGACCTTGCGCTCGGCCAGCCGCGCCTTGAGCGCCTCGGCAAAAAACCGCCCCGGTTCCTCGATGGCCGCTCGATCGTTGGCCCGCTGGCGCAGGCCAAGGTCCCCTTCGACGCTGATCAGGTTGCCCTGCTCCATGCGGCGGTAGATCCGCGGCCGTTTCGCCTCGCGCGCCAGCTTGACGTGGTTGGCGAAGAACAGGTAGCCGCTGATGGCCGGAAAGATTCGGCACTCTGCCTCCCGCCCTTCACGACGACCCGATTGCCATTCAATGTCCAGCGCATTGTGATTGAAATTGACCGCCGAGATGCTGGGCAGGCTGGCGGCACCCAGCAGCTCAACCGGCCAACCCGCCGCCAGCGGCTGGCCGTCAAAAGCCCGGGCATCGGCGACGATGTCGCCCTCCAGCTTCCGCACCCCCAACCCTCGCACCACTTGCGCCCACTCGTCGAGCAGCTTTCCGGCCGGCCCAAGCCCGAGGTATTGCGACGAAATGGAGGGGTCGCCGTCGGAGCGAATGACCAGCGACCCGGTGAGGGTCTTGTCAACCGGTTCGGCGGCCGTCGACAGGCCCAGCTCGGTCACGAAACGGAAGTCGGGACCGAGCCGGTCCAGCGCGGCCGCAGCCGTCACCAGCTGCACCAGCGAGCCCGGCTGCATCAGCTCCTCGGCCTGGTGCGCGTAGAGCGTCAACGGCGAATCAAGGTCGACGACCAGGAGCGCCAGCTTGCCCTCCTGCCAGTCCATCGATTCCACCAGGCGCGCCATCCGGCCGCCTATGTAGCTGTTGTCGGCCGCGGGCTCGGCCGGTTCGGGGAGTTCGGCCTGCGCCATGGCCGGCAGGGCCAGGATCAAGAGCTTAGCCAGAAAACAGATGCGATTCATGTTCACGATGCGCTCTCGGATGGTTGCAAGGATGGGTTGTTGATGCTCCGCTCCGGGCCGTGCGCCGGCGCCGGAGCCTCGGGTCATCATGATCGATCCGCGCCCGGCTTGCAATGGCTCCGCGAGATTCAAATGCGGGGAGGGCAGGGCGGCTCTGCGAGCCGACATGGCGGTGGCAATAAAAAGATGGGCGGGACTGTCGGGTCCCGCCCATCGGATGGTTGTGGCGTGTCCGCCGGCGGCTCAGCTCGCCTCGGCTTCCTGGCGCGCCTTGTATTCGGCGATGATCTTGTCCTGTACCTCGTTGGGGACGCGCTCGTAGTGGGCGAACTCCATCTCGAAGGTGCCGCGCCCCTGGGTGATCGAGTTGAGCTGACGGCTGTAGGTATAAAGCTCCGAGAGCGGGACGTGGGCGCTGATGACCTGTTTGCGGCCGGTGGGGTTCATCCCCAGGATGCGCCCGCGCCGGCCGTTGAGGTCGCCCATCACGTCGCCCATGTATTCCTCCGGGATCGTGATCTCGACCTTGTAGATCGGCTCAAGGAGGATCGGTCCGCACTTGGGAATCACCTGCTTGAAGGCGAGCGAGGCCGCCACCTTGAACGACATGTCCGAGGAGTCGACGGCATGGTAGGAGCCGTAAAAGCAGGCCGCTTTCATGTCCACCGTCTGTGCTCCGGCCAGCACGCCGTGCTCCATCGACTCGACGATTCCCTTTTCGATCGCGGACTTGAAGTTGGTCGGCACGACGCCGCCGACCACCTCCCAAGCGAACTCAAAGCCGCTGCCCTCGGGGAGGGGCTCGAAGCGGATGTGGCAGTCGCCGTATTGGCCGTGGCCCCCCGTCTGCTTCTTGTACTTGCCCTGACCCTCGGCCTTCTTGGTGATCGTCTCGCGATAGGGGACGCGCGGGATCTCCAGCTCCACGTCGACCTTGGAAAGGTCCTTGAGGCGATTGACCGCCACCTGAAGGTGCGTCTCGCCCATCCCCGACAGGATCGACTGGTTGATCATCGGGTTGCGTTCCATGCGCAGGGTGGGGTCCTGCTCGGTCAGGCGATGGAAGCCGATGCCGATCTTGTCCTCGTCGGCCCGCGACTTGGCGTGGACCGACATGAAGACGTTGGGCTTGGGCAGATTCAGGGGGGAGATTTTGATTTCATTGCCGGGGGCTGCCAGCGTGTCGCCGGTGTGGGTGGTGTCCAGCTTCAACGCCGCACCGATGTCGCCGGTGGCCAGCTCATCGATTGCGATCGTCTGCTTGCCCTTGGGCAGGTGCAGGTGGGCGATCCGTTCGTTCTTGTTCTGGTTGACGTTGGTCAAGGCCAACTCGCCCTTCAGCGGCCCGCGCAGCACCTTGAACAGGCTGATCTTGCCGGCAAAGGGATCGATCACCGTCTTGAAGACGTGGAGCAGCGGGGCGCCGTCCGCGCCGAGTTCGAATGACTTGATTTCGCCGTCCGCTCCTTCGGTATAGGTGTAGGTCCGGTTGGCGCTGGGTTCGGGCGCAACCGCCACGATCGCGTCCAGCAGCGTGCGCACACCGACCAGTTGCATCGCCGCCCCGCACAGCACCGGGACGCAGCGGCCTTGGCGCACCACGCCCGCCAGCCCCTTGAGGACTTCCTCGGGCGTCAGCGGCTCCTCCTCCAGGAACTTCATCATCAGTTCGTCGTCGCCCTCGGCGGCAGCCTCGGTCAGGGTCGCGCGCGCGGCCTGGGCGGCCTCGGCCAGCTCGGCCGGAATCTCCTCGAAGCTGACCTTCTGGCCGCTCACGCGCACGCGCTTCATCCGGAGCAGGTCGATCACGCCATCCAGGCCCGGACCCTCGCTGGTGGGCAGCGCCAGCGGCACCAGCCGCACGCCCAGTGCCTCGCTTGCGCTGTCGAGCGCCTTCTGGAAGTTCGCATGTTCCTTGTCGAGCTTGTTCACGAAAATCATGCGCGGCAGGTTCATCTCGTCGGCCCACTGCCAGGCAAACTCGGCCCCTGTATCAAAGCCGCCGGTGCCGTCGAGCACCAGCACCAACGTCTCCACCGGGCGCATGCCGCCCTTGATCTCACCGACGAAGTCGCGGTAGCCCGGCAGGTCGATCACATTGATCTTGTGATCCTCGTGCTCAATCGGCAGCACACTGGCCTGGATCGAGACCTGACGGCGGATTTCCTCGGGGTCATAATCGGAGAGTGTGTTGCCGTCGGTCGTCTTGCCGAATCGCTCGCTCTGCTTGAGCTGCCAGAGCATCGCCTCGACCAGCGTGGTCTTGCCCGAACCAGTGTGGCCGGCCAGCGCGATGTTGCGGATGCGTGAAGTCGGATAGGATTTCAAAACGGCTCTCCTTGCGGGAATTGCGGTTTGATGAACGGGATGGCAAAGCCCCTTATGCCCATGGAACGCGTTATTTTAAGCTCGGTTTTCAACCCCCGCAAGCGGATTCTGGCATCCGAAGCGGTCGGTCAGACTCCGCCGCGGGGCCCCACGCCGCCAGAGCCCGGGCGCGCGTGACGGCGCCCGATCAGCCGCCGGTAGAGCGCCTCGTAGATCGGCACGATGCGGCCGGCGTCAAACTGCTCGATCGCCCGCCGCCGCGCCGCCTGCCCCATCCGCCGCTGCCGGCGCGGGTCGGCGAGGATTTCGATGGCGGCGGCGGCCATGGCGTCCACATCACCGATCTCGCTCAAGGAGCCCGACTCGCCGTCGATCACCACCTCGGGCAGGCCGCCCGCGCGCACCCCCACCACCGGCACCTCGCAGGCCATTGCCTCGAGCGCGGCCAAGCCGAAGGACTCGCCGTCGGAGGGGAACAGGAACAGGTCGGCCAGCGGCAGGTAGCGCTCGACCCCCGCCTGCATGCCGAGAAAGGCAACGCGGTCGGCCAGCCCCAACTGCTCGGCCAGCAGCGCCGAGCTCTCGCGGTCGGGGCCGTCACCGATCATCAGCAGGCGTGCTGGCATCCGCTGCGCCACGCGCGCAAAGGTCTGAATGACGTCGGCCACCCGCTTGACGGGTCGGAAGTTCGAGATGTGCATCAGGATCTTTTCGTCGGCATTGGCGAAACGCGCGCGCATCGAATCGCGCCGCCGCGGCGAGAAGATCAGCGTGTCGACAAAGTTGGGCACCACGTCGATGCGGTCGCAGAGCTTGAAGGTCCGGCAGGTGGTCTCGGCCAGCCAGTTGGAGACCGCCGTCAAATGATCGCTCTTGTCGAGGCCCAGCTTGACGGCCGGGTAGAACGAAGGCTTGGAGCCGACCAGTGTGATGTCGGTGCCGTGCAGCGTGGTCAGCGTCGGCAGCGCGTGCTGGTCGCCCAGCATCTCGCGCGCCATCCAGGCGCTGATGGCGTGCGGCAGGGCATAGTGCAGGTGCAGCAGGTCCAGCCCGACGTGGCGGGCGATGTCGGTCATCTTGACCGCCGCCGCGATCGTGTAGAGCTGGCCCTGAAAGAGCGGGTAATTCTCGGCGCTGATTTCGTGATGATAGATGTTCTCGTGGAAATCGTTGAGCAGCCGGAACGGTCGGGCATAGCTGATGAAGTGGATCGTATGGCCGCGCCGCGCCAGCAGCCGGCCCAGTTCAGTGGCCACCGCCCCGCTGCCGCCATAGGTCGGGTAGCAGACCATGCCGATGCGCAGCGGATCGATCGTCGGCTCTGGAACAGGGGCGTTGGGATTCATCAATTCACCTTCGGTAAAAGTGCATCTATTTTACCGATGGGGGGTGGGGATTGCGAAATGAGAAATACTTCTTAAAAAAAACGTTCCATCACCATGTCCGACAGCAGGATCCCCCGGCGGGTCAGCCGCAGGCCATCTGTCGGCGGCTCGATCAGCCCCTCCGCGCTCAGCCGGTCCAGTTCGCCGGCATAGCAGGCCCTCGCGTCGGCGCCCAGCCAATGATCCAGTTCATCCCAGCCGACGCCATCGACCCGGCGCAGCGCCAGCATCATGATCTCGCCGCGGCGGGCGCGCTCGTCGGCAGGAGGCTCCGATGCCAACGCCAGCCGCCTCGCATCCGAATTCAGGTATTCGCCGAGCGCGCGCGGATTCTCGACGCGCCGCCCGTCCACAACCCCGTGTGCTGAGACGCCGAAACCGTAGACATCCCCCGCCCGCCAGTATTTTGAGTTGTGCCGCGAACGCCGCCCCGGCCGCGCCCAGTTGGATATCTCGTAATGCTCATAGCCCGCCTCCGCCAGCCGCTCGAGCATCAGTTCGAACATCGCCGCCTGCTCATCCTCGGACGCCAGCGCCAGCCGGCCTTCGCGCTGGCGGCGGTCGAAGGGCGTGCCCTCGTGGATCGTCATATTGTAGGCCGAGACGTGCTCGGGCGCGAATGCCAGCAGCTCGTCCAAGTCGGCGGCCAGGTCGACCAGCGACTGCGTCGGCGCCCCGAAGATCAGGTCGAGCGAAAGGTTGGCGATCCCGAGCGCCCGCATCCGCTCCAGCGCGCACCGCGTCGTTGCCGCGTCGTGCACCCTCCCGAGGCCGGCCAGCACGCGGTCGTTGAAGGACTGGCAGCCCACGCTCAAGCGATTGACCCCGGCCGCCAGCATCCCCTCCAACTCGGCGGCCTCGGCGGTGGTCGGGTTGACCTCAAGCGTGATTTCACGATCTGGCGCCAGCTCAAAAACCTCGCCCAGCGTCGCCATCAGGTTCGCCAGCGTCCGCGCGCCCATCAGGCTCGGCGTTCCGCCGCCAAAATAGATGGTGTCCACCGGCGGCCGCGGCGCCAGCCCAAGCCGCGCCGGGGCGGTTCGGATCTCATCGATCAGCGCGGCGGCATAAGCCGGGGCGCGCCCGAAGTCGGGGTGCTCGCGGCCGAAGGTATAAAAGTCGCAGTAGGGGCACTTGCGCTCGCAGAACGGCCAGTGCAGGTAGACGCCGGCGGAGGGGCGGGGCTCGGCGCGGTTGGCTGTCACGAGCCGCTACAGCAGGCGGCCGTGGCTGATCGGCTGGGGGACGTCATGGATGATCTCGCGCACGGTGTTGTCGCCGTTGAGCAGCACCAGGCGAGGCTGATGGCGGCGGGCCTCATCCTCCTCCATCTCGCCATAGGCGATGATGATGATCTTGTCGCCGACGTGGACCAGCCGGGCGGCGGCTCCGTTGACGCAGATCATGCCTGACCCCGGGGGGCCCGCATAGGTGTAGGTCTCGAAGCGGGCGCCGTTGTCGATGTCCACCACCTGGACCTTCTCGAAGGGCAGGATGCCCGAGCTTTCGAGCAGCTCCTGGTCGATCGTGATCGAGCCTTCGTAGTCGATCCGGGCCTCGGTGATCGTCGCCCGGTGGAGCTTGGATTTGCACATCGTCAGGCGCATCGGGAATCCCTTGAGGGGTCTGCTGCATCCGGAGGCGGGCCCGGCCGGCGCACAGCGCCTGTTCGGGAGCCTCCCAGCCAACACATTAGCAGATTCGGGGGGCGTTGGACAGGTTGAATTTGACTACAACCTGTCCAAAACGCCTCCCGCGTTGGGTGGTTCAGGGCTCGTTGCCGGCGGCGACGGCGCCGTTTTTCTGCAGCTCGGACTGAAGCTGATGCCGGTTGAGCGCGCTCAGCCAGGCCTGCGCCGAGGCCACGATTACATCGGTGGAGACGCCGATGCCGCGGGCCTCGCGCCCCTCGATCGAGAGCACCACCTTGACCCGCCCCAGCGCGTCCTTGCCGCCGGTGACCGATTCGATCGCATATTCGACCAGCCGGGCGGGGCGGCCGGTGACCATCTCCAGCGCCCGGTAGAGCGCATCGACCTGGCCGTCGCCCTCGCGGCAGGTCGCCTCGTGCGATTCTCCGTCCGCCCCCAGCACCCGCACGCGCGCCATCGGCACCCGGTTCATCCCCGCGTGGACCTCCAGGTCCTCGAGCTGCCAGCTCAGGCGCGCCTGCAGGACCTCGGCCTCCACGATCGCGATCAGATCCTCGTCGAAGATCTCCTTCTTCTTGTCGCACAGGTCCTTGAAGCGATCCCAGGCGCGCGTGAGGTCCTCCTTGCCCAGCGTGAAGCCCAGCGTCTCGAGCCGGCTCGCCAGCGCCGCCCGCCCCGAATGCTTGCCCATCACCATCGACTCGCCGGTCCAGCCGACGTCCTCCGGCCGCATGATCTCATAGGTCGTCCGCTCCTTGATCATGCCGTCCTGGTGGATGCCCGCCTCGTGGGCAAAGGCGTTGGCGCCGACGATCGCCTTGTTGGGCTGGACGCGCACGCCGGTGATGCGGGAGAGCAGCCGCGAGGTCCGGTAGATCTCCTCGGTCTTGATCCCCGTCTCGAGCCCATAGTAGTCCTTGCGCGTGCGCAGCATCATCACAACCTCCTCCAGGCTGGTGTTGCCGGCCCGTTCGCCGATGCCGTTGATCGTGCACTCCACCTGGCGCGCGCCCGCGCGCACCCCCGCCAGCGAATTGGCCACCGCGTGCCCCAGGTCGTTGTGGCAGTGCACCGAGATGACGCAGTTCTCGATGCCCGGCGTGTGCTTGAGCACATGCGCGATGCAGCCGCCAAACTGCTCGGGCACGGTGTAGCCGACCGTGTCGGGGATGTTGAGCGTGGTGGCGCCCGCCTCGATCGCCGCGCTCAAGACTTCGACGATATAATCCCAGTCGGTGCGGCCGGCATCCTCGCAGCTGAACTCGACGTCGTCGGTGAAGGTGCGCGCCAGCTTGACCGCCTCGTGCGCGTTCCGGATGACCTCCGCGCGTGTCATCTTGAGCTTCTTCTCGACGTGCACCTTGCTGGTGGCGATGAAGGTGTGGATGCGGCGCCTGGCGGCCGGCGCCAGCGCCTCGCCCGCGCGCACGATGTCCTTCTCGACCGCGCGCGCCAGCCCGCAAATCGTCGGGCCGTGAACCTCCTGCGCGACCCGCTGGACCGCCTCGAAGTCGCCCTGGCTGGTGATCGGAAAGCCGGCCTCGATCACGTCGACGCCGAGTCGCGCCAGCTGCTGGGCCAGCTCCAGCTTCTCCTTCAGGTTCATCGAGAACCCGGGAGCCTGCTCGCCGTCGCGCAGCGTGGTGTCGAAGATGATGACGCGATTCTTGTCGATCATGGGGGTGCGGCCTTTCCTGCAAGGGGGTTCGGGGGTTGGGTGACCGTGCCGCCCGGGGGTAAAACAAAACGCCCCCGGGCCATTGGTCATAGGCCCAGGGGCGAATGAAGCTTCATCGCGGTACCACCCTGGTTCGGCGCGCTCGTTTTTACCAGTGCGGCGCGCCCTTCGTTGCGGTCGCTTAACGGTGACCGGCCGGCGCGAACTACCCGGACGCGGCGGCCCATGCTGCTGCGTCTTTCCCTCGCGCGGCTCCGGGGCCAGTTCACGGCTGCCGCCCACCGCCTCGCACCAACCGGCGGCTCTCTCCAGGCGCGGCCACTCCGCTACTATTCCCCATCATTGCCATTGAAAAATTTTGAAGAACCATCCCGGCTCGGGTGCCCGTTGCACCTCCGCCGCCTGCATAAGGTCTTCCCCTTGATACTCGATCGGCGCGCGATGGGTCAAGGTTTAATTTCCGGCAAGCATCAAGCGCGCAACCGACGTCGGGTGAGGCAATGCCCCGGTGGGGTTCCCGCCGGGGCATTGCCTGGTTCACGGTCTCTGCGGGCTCGGCTCCGGCACCTGGGGTGACTGCTCCTGCGGCAACTGGGGGGATTCGACCGGCACGCGCCGGGTCTCTGCCGGTGGCTCACCGAATTCCCCGGGTTCCGGCGTCGCGGCCGGCGGCAGGGGTTCCGTTTCGTATCCATTGCCCGGTTCGGTGATTGGGTCCACCACCGGTTCCGTCGGTTCCTGTTGGCAGCCGAAAGCGCCGGCGAGGCTGAAGGCCATCGCCGCCAGTGCGACCGATTTCCATCTCATCATGAGTCTCGCTCCTTTTAGTAGATTCGAGTCGGTTCGACGTCCGGCACAGGGCGCTCGAGGTAATCGCTAGAGAGCTCCGTTCGCAGCCGGACGTCGCCGGGAGTCTGCGCCGTCGCCAGCAGCTGCCAGGAGAGCACATCGCCCGGGCGAACATCGAGCGGCCCGATCTGGATATTCTGGCCCTGGATCTGCCCCTGAGCGTCACCGGTGATGTTATCGATGCTCAATTGCTGGGGCACCTCTATGGTCACCATGACGTTGGTCGCCGGTGCATTACCCTGATTCTTGACCATGATTTGATAGCTGGTCTGCTGGCCAACACGAACCGGATCAAGCTGGTCGTAGGTCTCGATCAGGAGCGCCGGCATTGTGCGGATGGGCGTTGCCGCCCGCGCGACCAGCTCTTCGTCGGGCTGCCTTGCGCAGTAGGCATTGACACGCGCTGCAAGCCGTATTTCGCCCTGGCTCCGGCCCGGCAGCGTCACCTGAAAGCGGCGTTCCGCGCCCGGGTCAAGCCGGCCGATTTCGCGCCTGGCGTCGTCGCCATCCAGTGATTCAGTTTGAAACAAAACGACGGTCTGGTCCGCCGCAACATTGCCGGTGTTGCGCACGGTGACATCAAAGTTCACAGGCGTGTCGGCATAGGTCCACTGCGGCGCTTGCACGTCGATCGCCAGCTGGGGCTCAACCACGTAGGTCTCGGGCTGGTTGGAACGCACTTCGTCAGTCGCTGAGCGCGCCGTGGCACGGCTCGCGAAGCGGCCGGTGTTGCGGGCGCGCAGCGCGACGTCAAAATACTGCAGCTCGTCCGGCTCGAGCGTGCCGACTTCGATCCGCACCTGATTGCTGCCCTCGGCGGTCTGCAGGCCCTCGGGCAGCGGGTCCTCGATCATGACATCGCGCGCCGGGCCGCTGCCGGTGTTGCGCACGCTGTAGCGCCAGATAAATTCGTCGCAGATCCATGCTGTCTCAAGGGCGTTCTTGAGCACCTGGAGATTCGGGCTGACCACCTCAAACAGAGTGCAGATTGCCGGCTCAAAGGTGACCGCCAGACAGATGCCGGTGGCGCCTTCCTGCGTCGGAATGACCGTCAGGCGAATTCGCTGGCTCTGGTTGGGGAATATTTCTCCCAGTTGCCATGTCATTTGGCCTTGCTGCTGCTGGCCTTGCTGCTGCTGGCCTTGCTGCTGCTGGCCTTGCTGCTGCTGGCCTTGCTGCTGCTGGCCTTGCTGCTGCTGGGCTTGCTCGGGCAATTGGACGTTGTCCAGTTCCAGGCCCTGACCCAGATTGGCCACCACGGTCACGTCAATCAGCCGTTCGCGGCTTGTATTGGTCAGTATGAGGTCAACATTGGTCGCTGCACCCAACCTCAACTGCCGATCGGCCTGTTGATCGACACGCAACAGGCTGCTGTCGGGTTCGCCGGTCGGCAAATAGAAGGTCATCTGATTATTTTCCTGGGTGTGGCCTGCACTCAGGCAGACCATGAACATCAACCACACGCCGATGTAGATGCGCATCACAAGTTCCTCCTGAACTTATCAACATGAAAAACGATAGCTAAATAATTGCAGACTCAACGGCGGAGGTGGATCAGGCGGCGCCTGATTTAGGAGCGGGGGCATCACGGGTGCGGTTGGGCAAATTTCGAGGCGGAAGTGGGGGCGGGAGTTTTTTCCTCAGCCCCCCGCGATGACCTCTGCCCCGCCGCTGAGCAGGCCGCGGACGGTCTCGGTCGCCAGGAAGTCGTGCGGGAACCCCAGCTCGATTCTGCTGGCGGCCTCGAGGCGCTCGACATGGGCCGGCTCAAGCTGCAACTGCAGGCTGGCAAGGTTGTCCTCGAGCTGGGCGACGCTGCGCGCGCCGAGGATAACCGGGCCCACCCCCGGCCGCGCCAGCAGCCAGGCCAGCGCCACCTGCGCCGGACTGCAGCCGGCCTCGCGCGCCACCAGCTGCACCTCGCGGGCGATCGCAAAGTTGCGCTCGCCGAGCTTGCGTCGCAGCGAGGCGCGCCGCTGCGAGTCCTCGCGCGCATCGCGCTCGTGTTCCTCCAGCGGGTTATACTTGCCCGTCAGCAGGCCGCTGGCGAGCGGCCCCCACGGCAGCACCGCCAGCCCCAGCGCGCGTGCCATCGGCAGCAGCTCGCGCTCCGGGGTGCGTTCGGCAAGGCTGTATTCGATCTGGATGCAGCAGGGAGGCTCCCAACCCCGCCCTTCCGCCAGCGTCAGCAGCCGCGCCACCACCCAGGCCGGCGCGTCGGAGATGCCGACGTGGAGCGCCTTGCCCTGGCGCACGATATCGTCGAGAGCGCGGGCAACCTCCTCCAGCGGGGTCAGCCCGTCCCAGGCGTGCACATAATAAAGATCGACGTAATCGGTCTTGAGCCGGCGCAGGCTGGCCTCGAGCGACTGGACGAGGCACTTGCGGTGATTGCCCGAAGCGTTGGGGTCCCCCCGGCGCGTGCTGATGGTGTATTTGCTGGCAATGACGACCTGGTCGCGCCGGCCGGCGAGCGCCTCGCCCAGCAGGCTCTCGCTGCGCCCATCGGTGTAAACGTTGGCCGTGTCGAGGAAGTTGCCGCCGCGCTCCAGATAAAGCTCCAGCATCGCGTGGCTGGTCGCCTCATCGGCCGCGGTCGGCGAGTCGGGATTGCCGAAGGTCAGCGTGCCCAGGCACAGCGGCGAGACCCGCAGCCCCGCCCGTCCCAGCAGCCGGTATTGGTTCAGTCGCATGCCTGCCCCCTCCTCATGATGCTGTCAACCATGTATCGTACCAAAATCAGCACTAACGGGGCACGCTATCGCTCGACGCCCAGCGCCTCGAGGTGCTTCGAGCGTGCGCGGGCGATCCCCCAATAGCGGAAGTGCCAGGGTTCGGGAATGTATCCGGTGCGCGGGCGATTGTGGGCGGTGTAGCTCTGGGCGAAGCCATAGACCCAGGCGTTCTCGCGCAGCCAGCGGCCGGCCTCGGTATCGGCAAACGCCGCCCGCAGCATCGTCCGCTCGTCGCCGTCGCTCAGATCGACCGCCGTCCCGAGCTGGTGCTCGCTGTGGCCCGGCCGGGCGACCGAGCCCTGGTCCCAGCCCGACAGGCCGATGCGGCGCTCATAGAGGGCCTGCTGGGTCGACCAGGGGCGATAAGCCGAGACGACGACCAGCTTGATCCCGTCGGCGCGGGCGGCGGCAATCATCGAGCGCAGCGCGCCCGCCGCCTCGCTCCGCAGCCGATATGTCACATCCTTGTTGTAACCGGGGCCGACTTCGACCAGGTCGCTCGGGGCGTAGTCGGGGGGCAGCCCCAGCCAGCGATCGACGCGCTCAGTCCCGATCTCAGCGGGTGCCGCCGGATCGGACGGCGGCACCGACAGCAAGGGGTCCGGCAGCCAGCCTGCGCGGTCGCCGGCGCTGACCTTGACCCACAGCTCAAGCGGCGCGGTGGTGGCGGCGCTGCCGGAGAGCGCGCACAGGGTGGACTCATCGTGGTGCAGCTCGCTCCAGTCGAGCTGGCGTCCGGCGCGCCAGTCGGTGGCCGCGCGCTCGGCGCCGCGGTCGGGGGCGGCAAAAAGTTCGGGGCGGTTGATGGCCAGGATGCGGTGCGGGGCGGCGCGCAGGATCGCCAGCGGCTCGGGCTCGGCGGCGGCGCCGCCGACAGTCAACACAACCAACAATAAGGACAACGGCAGCTTCATCGTGACATCCATCGTTCCGAATGATAAATGACGCGCTCGCCGGGGGGCAGCTCGCGCAGCAGCGCCCCCCAGCCGCGCGGGGCCAGCTCGAGGGGGGGCGGCACCGCCAGGTCGATCAGCGGCGCGAGCACGAAGTCCCGGCGCGCGAGGCGCGGGTGGGGCAGCTCCAGGCGCGGGTGGCGCAGCTGCAGGTTCCCATAAAGCAGCAGGTCGATGTCGAGCCGCCGCGGCCCCCAGCGCCGCCGCCGCCGCCGCCCCAGCTCAAATTCAATGTGCAGGATCAGGTCCAGCAGCTCGAGCGGGCGCAGGCGCGTGGCGACCGTGACGGCGGCATTGAGGTAGTCGGGCTGCTCGGCGACCCCGCCCCATGGCCGGCCATGATAAAGCCGCGACCTTTGAACGATCGGCGCGCCCAGCTGATCCAGCAGGTGGCAGGCCTGATCGAGGGTCTCGCGGCCGGGGCCAAGGTTGCTGCCCAGCCCCAGCACGATCGGGAAGGGGTGGTGAATCATCGGCTCGGGCGCCGACCGCGCGGTCTGGCTCAGCCTTCCTGCTCGGACTTGCGCAGCCGGCGCGCCTCGCGCAGTTGCTCCTTGATCTCCTCCGAACCCGGGCGCAGCGCCGCGGCGATCGCGAGGTGATGAACCGCACCCGACCAGTTCTCGCGGCGGAACTCATCCATGCCGAGGCGGAACTCGCGGTTGAACAGGTCTTCGCCCGGCTCGCCGGCCTCCTGCTCCTCGAAGGGGGGCAGTTGGTCCATCAGCGAGACCACAGTGCTGTCCGAGCCGCGGCCGTTGCTGCCGGTATCGCCGGACCCATGCGCCGTCTGAGTGTCGTCCTCGCCCTCCTGATCGGCCTCGGGCAGATCAAAGACCATTGGCTCGGCCGGCTCATCCGGGCTCGGGATGTCAAAATTGATCGGTCCCGTGCTGTCGGGCGCGGGCTGGGGGGGCGGCGTCAGGTCCAGTTCCTCAGGCGTGATCGGCGCGAAGATCAAGTCGATGTCGCTGCTGTCGGATGGCTTGTTTTTCTCGGCCGGCTCGCCGAGGGGTTCGGGAGTGGCAATGGTTTCCTCATCAAGCCGAATCTGCGGCAGGTCCAGGTCCGAGGCGCCGAACACTTGGTCGGCATCGGTCGCCGGCTCGGGCGTCCCGGCCGGCGCGGAATCAAAGTCGAATACCGGCAGGTCGAGCGTCTCCTCGGCCTGCGGGCTGTCGAAGCTGAACGTTTCATCCACGGCGGGGATGTCGGTCGTGTCGGCTTGGGGCGAAACCTGCGTCTCTGCTGCCTCCGGCGAACCGAACAGCGCCGCAAAGGGATCGTCCACGGCCGCGGGCGCCGCCGGCTTGGGCTCGGGCTTGGCCGGGGGAGCGGCCGGGGCCGACTCGCCTCCGCCGAACAGTTCATCGAGTGCATCGAACGCGCTGCGGCTGTCCTCGGCGGGCGCGGGCGCCGGCTTGGGCGCCATCTCGGTGGAGTCGTCGGCGACATCCATCGCGCCGAAGAACCCGCTCAGGTCCTCCTCGTCGCTGGCCGGCTCGGGCTCGGGCTTAAGCTTGGTGTCCCTGGACGGGCGGGGCTCCGCGATCGGTTCGGCGGCGGCCACCGCCAGCGGGTCACCAAACATCGAATCGTCCATCTCGTTCATCGGCGCCATCGAATCTTCGGGCTCTTCCACGACCACGGCGGCCTTGCCCGACTTCTTGCCGGCCTTCCCGGCGGCGGGCTTGGCTTCCGCCGAGCCGCGGCGCCGGCGCGCCACGAACACGCCCACCACAATGAGCAGCAGCAGCGCGCCCCCTCCGTAACGAACGGCGGGCTGCTCGCTGAGCTCTTTAGCGCGGTCGAGCAGCGACCCCTGCGCGCGCGAGGGCGGCGGCAAGGCCACCTCGACTTCTTCGGGTGAATCCAGCGGCAGGTCCGCGACGAGTTGGGCCGGCTGGTCGGCTGGGGTGGCCGGGTCGGCCTCCAGCGCCTGCGGCACAGCCTGGGGGCCAGTCTGACCAACCTCGCTCATCAGCGCCCGAAGCCGTTCCTCGCGCCGCTGCTCGCGCATCTGGCTGAACTTCGTCTCGCGCTCGGACTGCGCACCCACGTGGCGCTGCCGAATCATCGCGTGTTCGTAATAAAACTTGATCTGGCGGTTCTCGGGCCACTGGCTCAGCGCCTGCTCACCCAGTTGGATCACCTCGTCGTAGCGGCCCGTCAGCGAGGCGCGGCGGATTTTCTCGATCGTCTCCTCCAGCGAGCCCAGCGCCGCCGGAATTCCCGTCGCGCCAAACGTCACCGGCGCGCTGTGCACCTGCTCACCGGTCACCAGCTCGGCTTCGTCGGGGGGGAATTCATCCTGCACCGCCGGTAGATCGCCGGGCGTGGATGCCGTCGGCTGCTGTGCCACCAGTCTGGGCGCCCAGCCGGCCAAGACCAGCATGAACACCGCTACTGACCAGAAAATCCTTTGCATCGCGTCGGCCAACCTTTGTAATGAATCAATTCGTTCCCTGAGTCGTTCGAGGAATGATACCAGGCGGAGCGGGTCTTTTGCCTGCGCGCGGAGACGGGAACAGCCGCGCCATGACTACTATTAACAGCACTTAAGGACCGGTTCCAATATAAAAAACGGCCTGCCCCCGCCCCGTCACGGCCCGCTTCCCGCAGCCTTGGAGAATTTTCGGACACATAGGGGTGTTTTTGCAAGCGCCCGGCGAATTCCCCTCATCGCGCGGCGGTCCGCATGCGCGGGGCGCATCCTGACTCCGCTGCGGACAACCGATTCGATCTCGGCCCCCGGCGCGGCCGCATAGGCCGATTGCCGTGGGGCAACCTCGTGCGACAGGAGGGGGCGGCATCAAAATAAGGGACTTCCCTTTCGCCGCTTCATCTGGATAATAAAAGAGAGCCGAGCGTGTCTTCAAACCGCCGCCTTTCCATTTTGAATGCCGCCCCTTGCGACGGGGGCGGCCGGCGTAGTCAGAATGCAGTCCAGCGAAACCCACGACCCGGAACCCGAAGTCACGGCGGCGGCGAACGATCCCGCAGCGGCGGAAAATCTGTCGTCGGCGGCCCCGGCCGCCATCGAGCTGCTGGTGGCGCCGGCCACCGATGAGACGCTGGAGAGCTCCGGCGAAATGGAGGACGGTGGCGCCGAAATTCTGGATGGCGAGCTGAGCCGGCTGCTGGCGACCCCGCGCGGACTGATGGGGGCGATCGAGGCGCTGCTGTTCGCCTCGCCCGAACCGCTGGCGCCGCGCCGGCTGGGCCGCGTGCTGGGCCTGAGCGACCCGCGCCTGATCCAGGCGGCCATCGAGCAGCTCCGGCTCCAATGCGAGGAGGAGGGCCGCGGCGTGCAGATCATCGAGACCGCCGGCGGCTACCAGATGGCCACGCGCGAAATCTTCGGGGACCTGATCCTGCGCCTGCGCAACCGCAAGCGGCGGCCGACCCTGTCGCCCGCGGCGCTGGAGACCCTCGCCATCGTCGCGTATCGCCAACCGATCATCCGCGCCGAAATCGAAGCGGTGCGCGGGGTCGAATCCAGCGGCATGCTGCGCAACCTGATCGACATGGGACTGGTCCAGATCGTCGGCAAGAAGGATGTGCTCGGGCGACCGGCCCTCTATGGCACCACCGAGAGCTTCCTGCAGGCGTTCGGGCTCAAGGATTTGGCGCAGTTGCCGCCGATCGCCGAACTGAAGCAGCGCATGGCACAGGCGGCCGCATTTGCCGCCGAGCCCGACGTTCCGGCGCCATCCGCCCCGGCCGCGGCCGATCCGGACGAGGCCCGGGAGCTGGCAAATTCCGAGCAGGAGACCGATGGGGCCACCGCCTCCGCGGAGCCCACTCACCTTGATGAGGGAACACCGGCCATGGCAAAGCGAAACGACGACGAGGATGAATTCGAGGACGAGGACCTGGACGAGGAAACCGATTTGGATGATGAGGACCTCGACGACGAGGACCTGGACGACCTCGATGAGGATGACGAGGACCTCGACGACGAGGACCTGGATGAGGACGTCGACGAGGACGATCTGGACGAGGACTTGGACGACGAAGACCTGGATGATGAGGACCTCGACGAGGACCTTGACGAAGATGAGGGCGATCTCGACGACGAGGACGAGGACGAAGAGGACTGATGAGGATCAACCGTTTTCTGGCGCAGGCCGGGCTGGGTTCGCGCCGAGCCGTCGAGGCGCTTTTGGAGCAGGGCCTGGTCACGCTGAACGGGCAAGTCATACGCGAGCCCTGGCATCAGATCGACGGCGAGAAGGACAAGGTGCTTGTGCGCGGCGCGCCGGTTCGGCCGGCCGCCGCGTTCACCTATCTGCTGCTCAACAAGCCGCGCGGCTATGACGTGACGCGCGGCGGGCGCCATCATCACCGGCGCGCCTGGGACCTGCTGCCCGAGGGCACCCATGCCTCGGTGCAATCGGTCGGGCGGCTGGATCGCGACTCCTGCGGACTGCTGCTGTTCACCAATGATGGCGACCTGGCCTTCCGTATGACCCACCCACGCTATGGCTGCCGCAAGATCTATGAGGTGACCGTCGAGGGCCATGTCGGGCCCCCGCTGCTGGCACGGTTGATGGAGGGGGTCGAGCTGGAAGATGGCCTGGCGCGCGCCGCCTGGGCGGAGTCGCTCCCGCCGGCCGATGCCAACCATGACCGGATGCGGCTGACCATGCTGGAAGGGCGCAACCGAATCGTTCGGCGCATGTGTCTGGCGCTGGGCCATCCGGTCGTGGAGCTCGAACGCACCGTGCTGGGGGGGATCGAGATTGGGGACCTGCGCCGGGGCAAGACCCGGCCGCTGCGTCCGACCGAGGTGCGACGGTTGCGCAAACTGATGGGCCTGGCCGATCTCGAACCGGAGCCCGACGCGCATGAAAAGAGACTTGCAAGGCGAAGGCCGCGGCGCTAATTTATGGGGGATGCGCGGGCTGATGTAGCTCAGTCGGTAGAGCAGCGCACTCGTAATGCGCAGGTCGTCGGTTCGAATCCGACCATCAGCTCCAGATCAAATAAGCCGCAAGCGACTGTAATGACAGCGCTTGCGGTTTTTCTTTTTCCCGGTCGGATCGGTCGAGATGGCTGCCATAGCCGGTGCATCGGGCTGGTCAAACGCCGCGGGTGGGGCGATGATGGTGGCCGGGCGTAAAAAGATGTAACAAGCTCCCGATGGCGCGTCCTTGACTGGGCAGCACACTCAGGGGGAACTGAACGATGACCGACCTGACCACTTCCTGGCGCACGTTTGCCCAAGATGATTCCCTGGCGCATTTCGAACCGTTTTACCTGGCGACGCGCCCGCTGGTATGGTCGATCTGCCGTCGACTGCTGGGCAATCACGAGGACGCCCACGATGCCTTCCAGTCGACCTACGCGCGGCTGCTGGCCGTGGCGCGCGCTGGGGACGAGCCTGCGCCGGCTCCCGAGGTGCTGATTTATCGGCTGGCGATCCGCGAGGCCGAAAATCTGCGCAAACGCCGCGCGCGCCGCGGCCGGAGGGAGCTGCCGATGCCGGAGCACCACGACCCCACCGACCGGGCCGCACTGCCCGATCTTGAGGCCGAGCGCCTCGAGGAGCGCGAGCGGCTGGCCACGCTGGTGGCGCTGCTGCCCGAGGCCGAGCGCGTGCCGATCCTGCTGCATTTTTATCATGGCAAGACACAGCTTGAGATTGCCGACATCCTCGGCCATGCGCGCCAGACGGTGGCGCGGCGGATCGAGCGCGGCCTGCGCCGGCTCGAGCCGCTGGCACGGCGGGCGGGGTTGTCCGACGCGCTCGGCGCGACGGTCGCCGCCGGCGGAGCGACCGCACTGCTGACCGTGCCGTCGGGCGCGGCGTATGCGACGGGCTTCGTCCATGCCGAGGCACTCGCCGGCGCGGCCGGACTATCGGGCGGCGCTTCGGTTCTTGCCGGCGCGAGCGGCGGAGGTTTGCTCTCCGCCGCCGGCGCCAAGCTCGTGGCCGCCGCAGCGACCTGCCTGCTGGTTGCTGGCGGCATTGCCCTGCACGCAACGATGGATCGTCCGCAGCCGCCGCCCCCCGCCCCGCGGGTCGCCGCTGCCTTGCCACAAGATGCTCATGCAGACACGTTCGCCCGGATGGCTGTGCCCGATATGGTCGCCGAGGCAGCCAAAGCCCAGCCGGAACCGGACTTGCCAAATGAAGCTGCCGACGACGGCAACCACGCAATGGCGGCGGTTGAGGTCACTGCCGCCGCCTCTCCCGCGCCCACGCCCGCCCCTACGCCCGAGCCGCGGGCGACGATCTTCGGCCGCGTCTGGGATGAAGCCAAAGGGGAACCCGCCCCCGGCGCCGAGGTGATCGTCTTTACCGGCGCTCGCGAGCGGCGTGCGATCGCCGGCCGCCACGGCGAGTTCCGCATCGAGGACGCCCCTATTGGTCGGGTGGCGCTTTTCGCCCGCCAAGGCAACCTGCGCACATTCGGGCCCAACAACGGCATGCAGCGCCTCACGCTCGCCGCCGACGGCGAAAGCGGGCCGCACAACCTTCAACTGCGCCCCGCCGCCACACTGGCCGGCCGCATCGTCCAGCGCGGCAGCGGCGAGCCCATCGTCGGCGCGCGCATCAGCCTTAATCCCATGGCCATGTATCGGCATGAGGAACCGATTCTGACCGATGCAAATGGTAACTACCGGATCGAAGCGCTGATGCCCGGCCGGTCGATGGTCATTGCACAGGCCGATGTGCATGTCACCGATGCGGTGCACGTCACGCTCGAGGCAGGACTCGAAACCCGCAGCGACTTTAATTTGGAGCCGGGCGCGCTGATCGATGTCGTGGTGCGGGACGCCGCCGGCCTTCCAGTCAGCGGCGCCGGTATCTCTATCAGGTTCAGCGACAGCTATACCCCGCCGCCGACTTTTTACACCGATGACCAGGGGCGTGTGCGCGTCGATACGATCAGCCGCTCGCGCCCCAGTCCGATCGTAGTCCAGAAGGCTGATTACAAACGCGTCGATGCAATGCCTGATTTTTCGCCGGGGGAAGAGATTGGCCGGGCCGAGGTCGTTTTGCAGCCGGTCGCACCGAGCGTCCCGGGGAAGTCGATCGCCGGCCGTGTGACCGCTGAGGGAGGCGCGCCTATTGAGGGAATTGCTGTGGAGTGGAGGCAGGACCGGCATGGCCGTGGCATGACCGCCCATACAGATCGTGAAGGACGCTACAGGATCAAACCCCGCGGCGAGGGCGGGGTCGTGGCGGCTTATTCGCCTGATCCCGCGCTTCCCTTTGCGCCGGTCGTGAAGGCGGTGCCGACTCCGCAGTCGGAGAACGACCATGAACCTGTCGTGCTCGATTTCAGTATGCCGCCAGGGGCGCAGCTTACCGGGCGACTCGTGGATGATCAGGGCCGGCCGCATGTCGGCGCCACCATTCGAATTAATGAGTCAGCGCAGGATTGGCAGGGAATCCCGGGCGTCAAGGAGGTCAGGATCGACGAGGATGGCTGCTTTGCCTTTGATCGACTCCCTGCCGGCAAAATCTCGATTCGCGCGACCAGTCAAAACCAGGAGGAGCTGATCACGTATCGCACCATTCAAACCGGCGTGGATGTTGAACTGGTGGTGGCGGGGCCGGGCGAATTGCTGGGACGTGTCGTGGACGCCGCAACCAGCGCCCCTGTCACCCGCTTCACGATCAAGCCGATGTTCAATGGGATCGAGGCCATGCGATACGACAGCGGCGAGCACTTTGTCGATTCAGCGGGTCACTTCCGCCTGACCGACCTGGTGGTGGACACTCCCCTGCATCTGACGTTCGAGGCCGAGGGATATGCTCCGCTGGTGCTGCGCGATCTGGCGGCCGACCCGGTCGGGCGGGGTGTGCGTCACCTCTTCGCGCTCGGCAAGGGGGCTGAGCTACGGGGCCGGCTTGTCGATGCCCGCACGGGCGGGCCCATCGTCGGGGCGGTGGTCTGGCACGGCATCGCTGCGAATGAAAATCCATACATAAATTGGGATTCCTTCCCCCGCAATACCAACATGCAGGACCTGCGCCAGGCGATCAGTGCGTCAGACGGCACGTTCTCCTTCATCGACAACGCCGATCGCACGATGATCATCCGGCATCCCACCTACGCAAGAACGGTCATCGTGCCCGCTCAGCGGCCGGTCCAAACCGATGGCGACGGCTTGATGCTTGTGGCGCTCGCACCGGGGGCGACCATCGAAATCGCCCCTGGCAATGGGTTCCCGCTCGATCCTGAAGCTTTCAGGCTCAGCTGGGAAAATGCAGGGGGGGAACCGCCCCAGGTCAATACGGAGGGCCATTTGATCTGGGAAGACCTCGCCATGGGACATTACACCGTCGGCCCCTACATCCAGGTCAAAAACCGTAGTTTCAGCGGACTCTCACAGCGCGTGCAGCTTGAGATGGGTGAGCACAAAAAAATCAGGTTTGGCGACGGGCTGGGTTCGGTTGCCATCGAGGGCCGTGTTATGGTCGAGGGCCGGCCGTGGCCAGCCATCGTGCGGATCAGCCCCGAATTCGATTGGGATTACACGGCGCTTGCGACAAACACCGATGCCGATGGTTATTATCGTCTTGAGGGCCTGCGCCCCGGGCCTTACACCGCCAGCATCAGCAGCACCAGCAGCAGCGAATCAAGATACTACACCTTTGGCGTCGATGTTGCCGGTCCGATGCGCCAGGACTTCAGCATCGGCCCGCGCCACGCCCTGGAGGTTGTCCTGCAATTCGAACCCGAATTTCCTCGCGAGCTTCGCGATGCAGTCGTCCAGGTTTTGCTCCAACGGACTGAAAAATCCGACAGCAATTTCATCCTGCCACAGGTCAACGCCCCACTCGATGGTGGAGTCGGGCGGGTGTCGCATTACATCCAAGGCAACTATCAGGCCACGTTGATGGTTCAGCGTGCGCCAAATGGTTTCTTGCACTACCGGCTGGCCGAGCCACTGGCGCTGGACAACCTCGAAGGGGACCAGCGCGTGACGCTGCGCGTGGCGGCGCCGGCGGCGCTGGCGCTCACGCTGGGGCTGGCGCCCGATGTCCCGCCAGCGCCAATGATGGTCCGGCTCGATCCGGCTGCCGGCGGAGCGCCGCTCATGGTCAGCTGGGGTGATAAGGCTGCGCCCGAGCAGTTGCTCGAGGGGCTGCCGCCTGGGCGCTGGCGCGTCGTGCCGATGGTCGCCGGCTACCGCGCCGAGCCCGAGTCGCTGGAGGTCGAGCTGGCCCCCAACGCCACCGCGGCGGTGGCATTCCAGCTGGCGCCGGTCGGCATCATCATCGGGGAAGTCTACGCCGCCGACGGCCGCACCCGCGTCAAGCCGCGCTCGGTCGGGATCTCTGGCCCTTCCGGCCGCCGGCTGCTGGTGCAGACGCCCGACCCCGGCTGGCCGCCGCGTGACGTCGAGGACGCCCTGCATGATGACGAGTTCAGGTTTAACAATCTGGCCCCCGGCCCGCACCGGCTGATCGTCGAGGCCGACGGCTACCGCCCGCTGGTCCTGCCGATCGAGATCACCCCCGGCCCGCCGCAGGAGCCGCTGCAGATCCAGCTCGAGCCGGTGCGTTGAGGATTAAGGGGGGATGCCACATAACTTTTGTCGCCCCCCCCACGGCGGCGTGGATTGAAACCCCCGAGGAAGTGCTGGAGCTAACCATTGAAGGGCTGGCCCAGGTCCGCCGGTCATTGCGGAAGACCAGCAGCATCGGCAGCATCAGCATCCAGACCTCCAGCCCCAGGTTCACCCACGCCGCGCGCCAGTCGGATGCCTTGGATCAGCCAGTTTGAGCATCGGCATGCCGGAGCGGCTAATCAATCACCCACCACCCGCCGGATGCGCTCCAAGCCGACAGTGTCGTCTTTGCTGGATTTTTTGATCGCGGCTTCGATATATTTGCGCCGACCGAATCGTTTCACATCCTTATATCGTGCGAGGTGGTCTCTCATGCTGCATCGGATGTTCGCGATCTGTGGGCTGATGCTGCTGGCGCTGACGGCGGCCGCCGCCGACGGCGAGCTGATTTTCAAGGACCGGCTGGCGCGCCGGCTCATCGAGCAGGTGCCTGCCGTGCTGGCGAGCTTTGACCCCGCCACGGGCCGTTTCGGCGAGGGCCTGTTCGTCGTCAACGACCAGAACGTGATCTTCGCGCTGGCGGTCGCCTATACGCTGGAGCGGCCCGACAATCCCCACTATCGCGATAAGGCGCTGCTCGAGGTGATCATGGCCGGCGGCGACGCGCTCATCGAGGTCATGGACGAGCAGGGGCGCTGGCGCTTCGACAAGAAGGACGGCAGCTACTGGGAGATGATCCACATGCCCTGGACCTACTCGCGCTGGATTCGTGCGTTCGGGCTGATCCGCGAGGACATGCCGCCCGAGCGGCGCGAGCGCTGGGAACGGGCGTTGAAGCTCGGCTACGACGGGATCAGCCGCTCGCTCACCGAACGCATCCAGAACATCCCGGCCCACCACGCGATGGGGCTCTACATCGCCGGTCAGCTCTTCGACCGGCCCGATTGGTGCGCCAGTGCCCGCGACTACATGGGACTGGTCGTCGCGGACCAGCGCGAGCAAGGTTATTGGAGCGAGCATGGCGGCCCAGTGGTTGGCTACAACTTCGTCTTCGTCGACGCGCTTGGGGTTTATCTGGCCGCCTCGGGCCACGAGCGGGTCCGGCCGGCGCTGGCCCGGGCCGCCGAGTTCCACGACTTTGCGAGCTATCCCGACGGCATCGAGCTCGAGTCGCTCGACGAGCGCAACTGGTATCGCAGCCGGATCCACCCTGGCAACGTCGGCTTCACGTTTTCACCACGGGGGCGGGCGTGGCTGGCGGCCCAGTGGGCGCGCCTGGGCGAGGAGCGGCTCAGCCCCGACACGCTGGCCTCGCTGGTGCTCTATGGCGAGGAGGGGCCGATAGCCGACGCCGGCGAGGAGCCTCTGCGGATGCTGGTCGAGGAGGGCCGGCCGCGTGCGCTGACGCTCAGCCGGGGGCCATGGTTTATCGCCTTGTCGGCCTACACCTCACCGCCAAGGCCCAACCGTTGGATCCAGGACCGCCAGAACCTGGCCAGTGTCTGGCACGAGCGGGCGGGCCTGATCAGCGGCGGCGGCAACACCAAGCTGCAGCCCGGCTGGAGCACCTTCAGCGTCGGCGACATCACCGCACTCACCCACGTCAAGGGCGACCAGAACCCCTCCTTTGAGCCGAGCGGCGAGCTGTATCACATCCCCGAAAGGGCCGAGATTGGCGCCGACGGGGAGGCGGCCTGGCTGACGGCCAGCTACGGGCCGGTCCGCTGCCGACTGCGAATCGAGCCGGAGGAGGACGGCCGGCTGGTCTATCGGGTCTCGGCGATCGGCGAGACCGAGCTGCCGGTCTACGCGCGCCTGACACTGCCGCCGCGGCACGGCGCGCGCCTGGCGACCGGCGGCGGCTTCGAGGGTCGCCTCGGCGACGAGCCATTCCAGCTCGACGCCACACGGCTGGGCGGGTGGCTTGAATACGGCGGCGCCACCGTCGACCCCGAGACGACCCGAATGATCCACGAGCTTGTGCTGGAAGTCGACCGGCTCGAGCGGCGCCGCGACGAGGGAACGGCCCGGCTGACGCTGCCG
>JAWLCE010000016.1:0-97502 GCA_041687335.1 Sumerlaeia bacterium
CTGTCTCCGTGTCCCCGAAGGGAGACCCTGCTTTCACAGGTAGTCACGGGATGTCAAGCCTTGGTAAGGTTCTTCGCGTTGCATCGAATTAAACCACATCCTCCACCGCTTGTGCGGGCCCCCGTCAATTCCTTTGAGTTTCAACCTTGCGGTCGTACTCCCCAGGCGGCACACTTAATGTGTTAACTGCGGCACAGGAGGGGTCGATATCCTCCTACACCTAGTGTGCACCGTTTACGGCGTGGACTACCGGGGTATCTAATCCCGTTTGCTCCCCACGCTTTCGTGCCTCAGCGTCAGTGATGGCCCAGCAAGCCGCCTTCGCCACGGGTGTTCTTCCTGATATCTACACATTCCACCGCTACACCAGGAATTCCGCTTGCCTCTACCACACTCGAGCCGCGCAGTTTCCAGTGACCTCTTCCCGTTGAGCGGTGAAGATTTCACACCAGACTTGCGCGGCCGCCTACGCACCCTTTACGCCCAGTAAATCCGAATAACGCTTGCCCCCTCCGTATTACCGCGGCTGCTGGCACGGAGTTAGCCGGGGCTTCCTCTGGAGGTACCGTCCCTCCCTGGTTCACCACCAGGGCATTCTTCCCTCCTGACAGCGGTTTACGACCCGAAGGCCTTCAATCCCGCACGCGGCGTCGCTCGGTCAGGGTTTCCCCCATTGCCGAAGCCTCTAGACTGCTGCCCCCCGTAGGAGTCTGGGCCGTATCTCAGTCCCAGTGTGGCTGACCACCCTCTCAGGCCAGCTACCGATCGTCGCCTTGGTGAGCCGTTACCTCACCAACTAGCTAATCGGGGACGGGCCGATCCTGAAGCGCACTACTGCTTTGATCCCGCAGACCGTGATCCATGAGATCGTATGCGGTATTAGCCCAAGTTTCCCTGGGTTATCCCCCACTTCAGGGCACGTTACCCACCTGTTACTCACCAGTTCGCCGCTCTACTTAGAGACCGAAGTCTCCTTTCGCGCACGACTTGCATGCCTAATCCACGCCGCCAGCGTTCATTCTGAGCCAGGATCAAACTCTCCAATATAGAACTTAGGTTCCACATCGTGGAGTTGAATCTACGCAACCGGCCGACCTAAGTCGACAGCCGGCGCGCCTGTTTGTCTTGATTTACCAGACACTCTGACCGCACTGGCATTCCCATTTGGAATTGCCGTTATTAATGGCTCTCTATTCAGATTTCAAAGAACGGCCCGGGTCCAGCGACCCTCCGCAAGCCTCGCGGCCCGCGCCTGCTGCCGCGACCATTCAGTCGGCAGCAAAACCTTTTTCTATCAGTCCGAGCGGCGCCTGTCAACCCCGTTTTGCCGATTTTTCTCGGCCTCAACCAGGGCTTTCGCGAGTCGCCAAGGCAGCTCTCTCTTTTACTTCAGAGAAGAGTGCCGAGTCAAGCTCTTTTTTCGCAAACCCTGCGGGGGATGGCACCCGACAGGCCAGCTTTGTTTCGCGCTGTGCAGCGCGTTGGCTGCGGCCTGTCTTGTGCGGCGCACCCGCAAGTCTATTTCTACCAAGGATCGAGACCGCTGTCAAGACCCTTTTGGCGCCCGTTCTGGCCTCCGCTGAGGAGGGCCGGCGCCTTGGCAGCCCGTTACATTATCGTCTCGGGCCGCGCCGTGTCAAGGCCCTTTTTTCTTCTTTTTTCGAAGGGCCGTGAAACTTTCTCTTCCGGTTGCGGCGACTGCGGCCAAGAGCCGTGACCGACTCTTCCTGCCGCGCGCCGTGTTGCGCTCGCACATCGAACTGATCGTTTCAAGGAACCCTCGCCCCGGTCGGGGCCTCCTGCTTTCCGAGTCTGCCGAGCCTTCCCTTTCGGTCCGGCCCGCTCAGCCCTCATCAGGCAGGCTTGGTTATCATACGTTTTTCGTTCGGCATGTCAATAGGCTTTCTGCATTTTTTTTGCAGAGCCCAAAACGGCCTCTTTTCAAGGCTTTTTGCAGTATTTGGGAGCTTCGGCGGCCGGAGGCTGCAGTTTTTTTTCGCGTCCGGAGCCGCTGAATCCGACGGGACGGGGCGTGATTTTCCGCCGCAGCTTGCCCGGTGTTTGCCTTCGATATCCAGCTGGACCGGCTGGTAGCCGATAACGAGAGGAGCGGGCGCAACAATATACGCTCACGCGCGCGTTCCGGATGGCTTGACTTCATCCGCGCCCGGGCAGAGAATTAAAGGCGCTTTCGCTCATCGCCGCGCGCAACACTGGACCAGGAGGTCCAATTCGACATGAAGACATCCTCGCAGGGATCATTGGCCGTTAAAGCCGGCATCCTGATCATCATCGGGATTTTGATACTTTTAGGCCTGTCATTTCGCGCCGGCGGTCAGAACTGGTTTCAGCGCGGTTATCGGCTTTATGCGGAGTTTCCGGCCGCGCGGGGGATCGATTCGGGGACTCAGGTGACGCTGGTGGGGGTGCCGGTGGGGCGGGTCTCGGAGGTGGAGGTCAACCCGCGGACCGGCAATGTCCTGATGACGCTGCTGATCGATGAGCCGACCTCGATCCCACGTGATTCGGTGGCCTCGATCCGGCTGCGCACCCTGCTGGGCAATTATCATATTTACATCGAGCACGGCCAGGAGGTGGAGAGGCCGCTGGCGGCGGGCCAGAAGATTCAGACCGAGGAATACCGCGACCTGACCGACTCGCTGCACGACCTGGCCAACATTGGCGCCGACATCGACGAGTTATTTGGCTCGATCAGTGGCGATCAGCAGTCGCTTTTCAACAAAATCAGCGAAATGCTGGATGAGAATCGGGCTGACCTGCGGGCCGCGACGGCCGCCTTCGCCGATGGCGCCCCGAAGTTCAGTGAACTGATGGAGAACCTCAATACCATCGCCTCCGACGTGAGGGTGGGGACAGGGACGCTGGCGCGCCTGACGCGGGATGACGAGCTTTACCTGAAGCTCAGTGCCGTGGCCGACGATTTGAGCTCCTTTACGGGGCAGCTCGAGCAGGGGCGCGGGGCGCTGGGGCGGCTGGTGGCCGACGAAGAGCTGGCGCGCCAGCTGGACGAGACGATTGCCAACGCCCACGCCATCTCGGGCACGCTGCGTGAGGTGGTCGAGGCCAATCGGGAGGATCTGGGCGAGGGGCTGGCCAATATTTCCTCGGTGGCGCGCAAGATCGATACCGGCGAGGGCTCGCTGGGGCGGCTGGTGAATGACCCGACGCTCTACAACGAGATCCAGGAGGTGGTGGTCAAGGTCAATCGGGGCGAGGGCACGCTGGGGCAGTTGATCAACGACCCGGAGCTGTATGAGGCCGCGCGCGACGCCGTCGTGCAGCTGCGCCGCACCTTCGAGGAGGGCGAGGAGCAGGGGGTGATGCGCACCTTCCTGGGCGTCCTGGTCGGCGGAGCGCTCTGATCATGCAGCTAAACTCACGCCGCCTGATCGTTGCGGTCTCGGGGGGGATTGCCGCCTATAAGACGGCGGACCTGGTCAGCCGTCTGCGCAAGGCGGGAGCCGGGGTGCGGGTGGCGATGACCCCGGCGGCGTGCAATTTCGTCGCGCCGCTGACCTTTGAGTCGCTGGCGGGGCATCCGGTTTATTCCGACGTCTTTGAGCGCCCCTCGGCGTGGGAGATGGAACATATCAGTTGGGCGCGCTGGGGGGAGGCGATGATCGTGGCGCCGGCGACCGCCGACCTGCTGGCGCGAATGGCGCTGGGGCTGGCCAATGACGCGGTGACCACGCTGGCGCTCGCCTTCGAGGGGCCGATTTTAGTCGCGCCGGCGATGAACAGCTCGATGTGGCAGCACGCGGCCACCCGTGCCAATTTGCGGACGCTGGCCGGGCGCGGGGTGGACGTGATCGAGCCGGGAGCGGGGACGCTGGCCTGCGGCGAGGTCGGGCCCGGCCGGATGGCCGAGCCAGCCGAGATCGTGGAGCGGGTGGCCAGGATGCTGACGGCGGGCGCGCTGCCGGACGGGGATCTGGCCGGCCGCACCGTGCTCATCACCGCCGGGCCGACGCGCGAAATGCTCGACCCGATCCGATTCCTGAGCAACCGCTCGACCGGACAGATGGGAGCCGCGTTGGCCGCGGTCGCGCATGCGCGAGGGGCGCGCGTCGTGCTGGTGCATGGCCCGATGCCCACCCCCGCCCCGGCAGGGGTCGAGGTCCGGCCGGTGGGTTCGGCGCGCGAAATGCTGGCCGCCGTGCAGGAGTTGTGGAGCGAGACCGACATTGCGATTTTTGCCGCTGCGGTCGCCAATTATGAATCGGCCAGCGTGGAGGGCGGCAAACTGAAGGGCGGGGATACGCTGACGCTCGAGCTGCGCCGCACCCCCGACATCGCCGCCTGGGCCGGCGCCCATCGGCGGGACGGCCAATTGCTGGCTGGATTCTGCGCCGAGAGTGAAAAACTGGAAGATGCCGCCCGAGCCAAACTGGCGCGCAAGCGACTGGACCTGATCTTCGCCAACCCGATCGGGGAGGCCGGGGTGGGCTTTGAGGCGGCCGACAACCGGGTCATCCTGCTCGATGCCGCCGGGTTGAGGCAGGAATCTCCCCGGGCGCCCAAGCCTACCGTTGCGGGCTGGATTCTGGATCGGGTGGTTGCGCGGCTGGCGGAGATGAAATCAAATTGACCCGCCAAGGCGCAAAGGGCGCAAAGGAAACGCAAAGTATATTTGGGCAAACGGACCTGGGAACCCGAGCAGCCAGACTTCGACCGACATGCCAAATCGGAAGGCCCCGACACCGACCGACCTCTTGACCCTCCGAAACCTGACTTGCACCGATGCCGGTGTGATTGATGATCGATCTATCAGCCATTCTTGCTCGATTTTTTGCTCCGGTTCAGGGATGATCCCCAGCCTGGGGTTGCTTGAATGGCCATTGCTCACCCGCCCGCGCTTCGGACTGTTTCGGCTCAAGCAACCCGCGCGCGCGATTCACGCATTGATTTTCTGCGCGGTCTGGCGCTGCTTTTCATCTTTCACAATCATTATGGCGAATGGACGGGTCATCACGAGCTGCTGTTGCTCGGCTGGCGGATGTATGGGTTCTCGGATGCCGCCGAGCTTTTTGTCTTTCTGTCGGGACTGGTCTGCGGCCTCAGCTATGGTCGGGTGTGGTTGCGTTCCGGGGCGGTGGCGGTTTTCGCCAAAGCCTGGCAGCGGGTCGGGCTGCTCTACCTGGTCAACCTGCTGACGCTGCTGGCGACGCTGCAGGTCATCGCCTGGGCCTATGCGCTGGGGCAGCATGGTTTTTATTTCGAAGACTTTGATGCCTGGCTGGAGCGGCCTGGCAAGGAGTTGCGAGATTTTCTGCTGCTGGGCGAGGCCCCGATCTGCTTTGACATCCTTGTCCTTTACATGCAATTGCTGGCCCTGCTGCCGCTGATGCTGTGGCTCGACCGACGCCGGCCGCGGCTGGCGCTGACGATCAGCATCGGGCTGTGGCTTTACGCCCCATTTTTCGAGGCGCCATCCTTCGGATCGTTCCGGCTGGGGCTACACAACTTCTTTAATCCGCTGGCCTGGCAGCTGATGTTCTTCATTGGGCTGCGGCTGGGCCGGCCGGGGTCGCATCGAATGAACCCATCGCAGTCCAACCGGCTGTATGGCTGGGCATTGGCGGTGTTGGCTGCTTCGGTGGTGGGGGGGGTGGCGTTCCACCTGACGGAACTGGATCTGGTCGGACCGGGGGCGCTGGCCTGGCTGGGGAGCCGGCTCGAGCCGTGGGCCTCGAAAGAGGCGCTCGGCCCGCTACGTTTGATCCATTTTCTTGCGCTGGCGCTGGTGGTGGGTCGGTTGCTGAAAGACCGGGAGCTATTCGCCCAGCGGAGCTGGGCACGCCCGATTCTTGCGATCGGCCGCCATCCGCTGCCGCTTTTCTGCTTCAGCATTCCGCTGCTTTACGCCGTCAAGGTGCTGGCCGAGAGTTATGAGCACCCGGGGCCTTGGCCCTGGCTGGTGAGCACGGCGGGGATGGGCCTGATGATGGCGCTGGGCGAGGGTCTGGAATACCGACGGCGGCGGGCTGCGACTAAAACCGCCGTCAGCGCGCCAAGGACTTGATACGCAGCGCCCAGGCGTCAAGCGCCCGCAGGCGCGCCTGACCCTCGAGCTTGGCGGGATCGCCATCCGCCTGCGCCACCAGCCGATAGGCTTCGCGGGCCTGCGCCACGAGATCGCCCCAGCGGCCATCGGCATCAAAGGCCGCCTCTTCGGGGCGTTGCGAGGCGGCCCAGTCGCGGGCAAAGGTTTCGAAGACTTCACCGGCCAGCAGCCGATTCTGGTTGATGCGGTGGCTATCGCCATTGGTCTCGACCAGCTGCCGCGCCGCCGCGACCGCCCGCGCGGGGCCCTCGTGCAGCACGAACCGGTTGGCAAGCAGCAGACGTGCCCGCTCCTCCTGGGCGCGCTCGCGCTCGAGGCGCGCCAGCGACTCATAGGGATAGGGCGGCCCGGAGTCGATCCACTCCGCCAGCCGGCGCTCGAGCACTTCCAGATCGTTGAGAAAACCCTCGGCCGAGGGGGCAAACTCGGCGCGATCGACCAGGCCCGCCAGCCGGCCGGCCAACTCGGCGCGGGCGCGGGCTGGTTCGGCAAGCGAGGTTTTGAGGTCGGCAGCCTGGCTGAAGGCGGCGGCGGCGGCCTGATGCTCGCCCAACCGCTCCAGACACTCCCCACGCGCAAAGGCCAGCACGTCGGCATATTCGGGAGCGGTCAGTTGGGCGAGCGAGTCCAGCCGCGCCAAGGAAACCTTGAAAATATTGCGCCCCTCGAGGTCGCTGCCGGCGGCGCGCCGGTAGGGGTCCCGCTCAAGAAAGAGCTTCAACTCGAGCATGACGGTCATGACCGACTCGTGAGGGTAGGGCGAGCGCTGGTCGGCGCGCGAGCAGCCGACGCCGAGGGCGGCCACGAGCAGCAGGCCGAGCAAGATCGAGAGACGCCCAACTCGGCAGAGCCGCAACCAAACCGGGGAGATTAAACCGCAAAGTCGCGGAGAACGCAGAGGATGCGCAAAGGGATTTCCTGAAAGCCGCCCCGAATGGGGGGACGGGACGTAGCCGGGAGTGACCACAGGGAACCCCTGGTCAAGCACCCAAAGCTTTCGAGCCCCGCAGGGGGCAGCAGAATCTTCGCAAGAAAACAAGAATTTGCCGGAAAGTAGTGCGAACTGAGTTATCTTCATCATCTGGCGCTCCCGCACCCACGATCCCACGCCCGCGCGCGCGGAGTCTACCGCAAAACCGATGGCGAACCGGGGGCGGAGTCGCTAAAGTAAGTGATTGAAACCATGAGCCTGCCCCGCGGGCAGGCAAGGCAACTCCGACGGGAAAACCCGATGCACCCATTCGTCGATCACGCGCGCATATTCGTCAAGTCCGGAGACGGTGGCAACGGCATCGTCTCGTTCCGGCGCGAAAAGTATGTTCCCCTGGGCGGGCCCGACGGCGGCGACGGCGGGGACGGCGGCAGCGTCTGGCTGGAGGCCGATGAGGGGCTGACGACGCTGATCGACCTCAAGTTGCGGCGCAACTTCCGCGCCGAGCGCGGCCAGCACGGGCAGGGCTCGCAGAAGACCGGCCGCAGCGGGGTGGATTTGGTCGTTCGCGTGCCGGCCGGCACCTCGGTGGTGGACGATGAAGGCAATGAGGTGGCGGACCTGGTCGAGCACGGCCAGCGTTTTTTGGCGGCACAGGGCGGCAAGGGAGGGCTCGGCAACCAGCATTTTGCTTCGCCGACCCACCAGACCCCCCAGCGCGCCATTCCCGGGCAGCCGGGGGAGGAACGCCACCTGATCCTCGAGCTTAAGCTGATCGCGCAGGCGGGATTTGTCGGGCTGCCCAATGCCGGCAAGTCGACGCTGCTGGCGGCACTGACGCGGGCGACCCCCAAGATCGCGGCCTATCCCTTCACAACGCTCCACCCGAACCTGGGGGTCATGGCCGGCGAGGGACTCACGCGCGTGACGCTGGCCGACATCCCCGGGCTGATCGAAGGGGCCTGGCGCGGGGCGGGCCTGGGCGACCGGTTTTTGCGACATATTGAACGCACGGGGCTGCTGGTGCATCTGATCGCGCCCCCCGACACCACCGGCGAGGGGGTGGAGGCCGACGTCGAGGCGCTAATCTATGCCTGGCGGCTGGTGCGCGGCGAACTGGAAGCCTACAGCGAAAAGCTGGCGGCCAAGCAGGAGATGGTGGTTCTGACCAAGCTCGACCTGCTTGATCCGCCGACGCGGGCGCGATATCTTGAGGCGCTGGCGGGGCAGGGACTGAAGCCGCTGGCGATTTCGGCCGAGACCGGGGAGGGGCTGGACGACCTGCGCGCGGCGCTGATCGAACGGCTGGACGGCCTGGGCCTGCTCAAGCGCGACGAGCAAACCCCGCAGGAACCGGAAGCCTGACCGATCGAGACAGGGACCCATCCCACCCACCGAAGCTGACTCAGAATTTTAATGAAAGCCCCCGTAGATGATTGAGATTCCAGACATCCAGCAGACCGGCCGCACCGTCCGGCTGCGCAAGCTGGTCATCAAGCTGGGCTCGGCGGTCATTGCCGGGCGCGACTGCGCCATCGACGAGCCGGTGCTGGCGTCGATCGCGGACACGGTGGCCAGCCTGCGCAAGCGCGGGGTGGACGTCATCATGGTCAGCTCGGGGGCCATCGGCATGGGGCGGAAGGCGTTTCCGGGGTTTCGCGCGCGGACGATACCGGATCGCCAGGCGCTGGCCGCCATCGGGCAGGTGGGGTTGATGCACGCCTGGAAGAACCTGTTCAACGAGCGCGACTTGCGGGTGGCGCAAATTTTGTTGACGCGGGACGACATGCAGGAGCGGCGGCGTTACCTCAACACCCGCTATACGATCGAGCGGCTGACCGAGCTGGGGGTCGTGCCGATCATCAACGAGAACGACACCGTTTCGGTGGCCGAACTCAAGTTCAGCGACAATGACGAGCTGTCGGCGCTGGTGGCCAGCAAGATCGGGGTGGATATGCTGGTCCTGCTGTCGGTGGCGCCGGGGCTGGTCGAGCAGGAACCGGTCGCGGCGGGAGCGGGCGCGAGACGCCGGAAGGTCTCGCTGGCCGGGCGCGTGATCCCGGCGGTGGAGCGGCTCGAGGAGGCGCTGGGGCATGCCTCGGACGAGGTCTCGGGGCTGGGGCGCGGCGGGATGGTGACCAAGCTGGCGGCGGTGCGGATGGCCACGCGCTCGGGCGTGCATGCGGTGATTGCCGGGGGCAAGAGCATCGGCATCCTGGACCAGATCCTGACGGGACAATTCACGGGGACCTACTTTGCGCCCTCGGGGGCGGCGCGGCTGAGCGGGCGCGGGCGCTGGCTGGCCTTCGGGCGCAAGCCGCAGGGGCGGCTGGTGGTTGACGACGGCGCGCGCGAGGCGCTGGTGGCGCGCAACAAGAGCCTGCTGCCGGCGGGGGTGCGCCGGGTGGAAGGCAACTTCATCAAGGGCGACGTGGTGGAGGTGGCCGGCACCGACGAGCGGGCGTTCGCGCGCGGGCTGGTGAGCTATGGCGCCGATGTGCTCGAGCAGATCAAGGGGCTCAAAACCAGCCAGATTCGGGAGCTGCTGGGCGAGCTTGAATATGAGGAAGCGATCCACCGCGACAATCTGGCGGTGGTGGATTGAGGACCGGTTTTGGGGTGCATGACGTGATCGGTGAGACGTGAATTCATGCAACCTTTTGCTTCACTTTGGGCATCGAACCGGGCATGATATCGGGTTCGGGTTTGCCAACATAAATGCGAGGTTCAAGAGAGCAGCCATGTGCAATGAGATGATTCCAGTCCGGATTCATGAAGATAGCCACTGGGCCAGTCGGGCCGTGGCGCTGGAAGTGGCGGCGCTGATCCGCACCCGCGCCGCCGAGGGCCGGTTGGCCGTGCTGGGGATGGCCACCGGCTCCAGCCCCGTTCAGGTCTACCGCGAGCTGATTCGGATGCACCGGGAGGAAGGGCTCGATTTTTCCAACGTCGTGACCTTCAACCTGGACGAATACTGGCCCCTTTCCCCCGAGGCAATCCAGTCCTACCACCATTGGATGCACCAGGTCTTCTTCAAGTTCGTCAACATTCCGGCGCGCAACATTCACCTGCCCTCGGGCAAGGTGGCGGAGTCGCGCGTGGAGGTCCATTGCCGCGACTATGAGCGCGAGATCGAGCGGGTCGGCGGGATCGACCTGCAGATCCTGGGGGTTGGGCGCTCCGGGCAACTGGGTTTCAATGAACCGGGCTCCGCGCGTGACAGCCGCACGCGGCTGCAGCCGCTGGACCGCGGGACACGTAAGGACGCCGCCGCCGAGTTTTTCGGCGAGGAGAACGTCCCGACAATGGCGATCTCAATGGGGCTGGGGACGATCCTGCAGGCGCGGCGCATCTGCCTGCTGGCCTTTGGCGAGGGCAAGGCGCCGATCATCCAACGCACGGTGGAAGGGCCGGTGACGGCCGACGTGCCGGCCAGCTACCTGCAGGAGCATCCCAACGCGACGATATTCCTGGACGATGCCGCCGCCGACAACCTGACCCGGATCTCAACGCCCTGGCGCGTGGGTTCGTGCGACTGGGACGACCTGCTTGTCCGGGAGGCGGTCATCTGGCTGGCGCGCCGGCTCAAGAAGCCGATCAGCAAGCTATCCGACGAGGATTATATTGAGAACGGGCTGGCCGAGTTGCTGCGGATCGGCGGTCGCGCCTACGACATCAACTACAAGGTCTTCCGCCGGATGATGAAGACGGTGACCGGGAGGCCGGCCGGCAAGCGCCCGCTGCGCATCCTGGTCTTCAGCCCGCACCCCGACGACGACGTGATCTGCATGGGCGGCACGATGGCGAGGCTGAGCGAGCAGGGCCACGACCTGCACGTGGGCTACATGGTCAGCGGGGCGCTGGCGGTCTTTGACTACGACGTGGAGCGGCACGCGGATTTCGTCCGCCAGTTCAACCAGATCTTTGATTTGGCGCCCGAGATGTCGGTCAAGATCGAGGAGCACATCGACCGCTTTTTGCGCCACAAATCCTCAGGGGAGAGCGATTCCACCGAGGTGGCGCGCGTCAAGGGGCTCATCCGGCGCACCGAGGCGATCATGGCGGCCAAATACTGCGGCCTGGGCGACGAACAGATTCACTTCCTCGACATGCCGTTTTATGACACCGGCACCACCGAGAAGCTGCCCATCGGGGAGGAGGACGTGGCGATCGTGCGCCGCCTGCTCGAGGAGGTCCGCCCGCAGATGATCTTTGCCGCCGGTGACATGAGCGACCCCCACGGGACGCATCGCCAGTGCCTGCAGGCCGTCATGGAGGCGTTGGCGGACTACAACCGCTGCCATGCCGGCGAGGAACCGGCGTTGTGGTATTACCGGGGGGCTTGGCAGGAATGGGCGCCCGAGCAGATCGACATGGCCGTGCCGCTCTCCCCGGAGGAGCTGCTGCGCAAGCGGCATGCGGTTTTCCGCCACGAGAGCCAGAAGGACAAGGCGATGTTCCCGGGGCCCAGCGACACACGCGAGTTCTGGCAGCGGGCCGAGGAACGCAACAAGGACACGGCCGTGCTGTTCGACAAACTGGGGCTGCCTGAATATCACGCGCTGGAGGCCTTCGCGCGGGCGCCGCTGGCCCGTCCGCGCCACATCGCGGCGATGTTCGAATCGGATGCCCAGTCGCAGCAGGAGCCCTCGCCGGTTAAGTGAGGCCGGAAGGACATGGACCCCGCGCCCGCAGGCCAAGAGCCTGCGGGCGCTTTTTATGGGTCACCGGAATATGGGACGGGGGAACAAGGCCTGTGGCCGCGGGGCGGGCGGCACCGGGCATGAGGAGGTCGCGAGAGGTCCCGCGCCCGCAAAAAATGTGCCCCAGTCCAATCGGGCGCCGGAAGCATTGACAGAAAAGGAGTTAGCTTCATGAGGCGGGTCATTTCGACCCTGACCGGAGTATGCCGAAGCGCCACCACGTATAAAATTGAGTTGCCCATTGCGAGGACGAGAGTTATTTTAGTTCTTCAGCCGGCCGCAGCGCCCGCATCGAGCTGTCCTGTCAGGCCGGCGCCACGACGGACGGGCTGTTAGCCCGCGGCGGCGGTCCTCTGAATCGGGGTCGCCTTCGATCATTTTATGGGAATGGAAAACGCAGCGATGACAGTTCCCTTTATAGACCTGGCGCGCATCCATCAGCCGCTGAAGGAAGACCTGCTCAAGGCGGTCGAAAAGGCGATCGATGCCGGAGACTTTGTGCCGGGCCCCGCCCTGCGCCGGTTCGAGGAGAGCTTCGCCAGACGCATGGGCGTGGCCCACGCCGTCGGCGTCGGCTCCAGCGCCGATGCGATCTACCTGACGCTGCACGCGCTCGGGCTGCAGCCCGGCGACGAGGTGATCTGTCCGGCCTACGGCGATGCGACCCCGGCGGCGGCGGCGGCCCGCGTCGGCGCCACCGTGATCTTTGCCGATGTGGACGAGGATGGCCTGATCAACGTGGAGCAGGTGCGCGCGCTGGCCGGGGAACGGACCCGGGCGGTGATTGCGGTCCACCTGTTCGGGCGCGCCGTGGATGTGGCGACCTTGGGGGGGATTTGCGCGGATCTGGGCATTCACCTGATCGAGGATGTCTCCCACGCCGCCGGCGCGGCGATCAATGGTCGGGCGCTTGGCAGCTTCGGCACCGCCGGCACCTTCAACTTTCACCCGTCCAACAGCCTTGGGGCGCTGGGCGAGGGCGGGCTGGTGCTGACCGCCAACCAGGAGCTGGCCGAGCGGCTGCGGCTGTATCGCAACGGTGGGATCGACGCGAATGGCCGACTGATCGACCTGGACCTGTCCCGCCCGCTGGACTCGCTGCAGGCGGCCCTGCTCGAGGTCAAGCTGGTCAACCTGGACGAGGATATGGCTGATCGCACCGCCAATGCCGATTTTTATCGCGAGCAACTGGGCAACAATGCCTTCGGGCTGCCGCCGGTCACCGAGGAGTCGGCCCACGCCTACAGCTCGTTCGTAATCCGGCATCCGCAGCGCGACCAGTTGCGCAACTTCCTGCGCGACCGGCAGGTCGAGACGCGGGTGCCTTACGATCGGCCGCTGCCGCTTGAGCCATTCTTCGAATACCTGGGCTACCAGCCCGGACATTTTCCGGTGGCAGAACTGCTTTCGGCGGAGCTGCTGGCGCTGCCGATCATGCCGGGGCTGACACGCAAGGAGCTGGATGAGGTCGCTCACGCGATGGGGCTCTACGCCCAGACCTTCCCCGCCACGACCACGGGCGGCTGAGGTTTTCCAAATAAAGCAGGACCCCGCGCCCCGGGGGCAAGACCTTGGGCGCGGGGTCCTTTGTTTTCTGGCGCGTCCCCCTGTTTTGTGATTGGATGAGCCATGGCCGGCAGAACACCCGGGGTATGGAGTTCCTCGACTTGAGCACTTTCAGCCGCAACGACCAATCCTACATGCAGATGTCGCTGACGCTGGCGGCGCGCGGACGCGGGCGGACCGCTCCCAATCCGATGGTCGGGGCGGTCGTGGTGAAGAACGGTTTGGTGGTCGGGCGCGGCTATCACGTCCGCGCGGGCGAGGACCATGCCGAAGTGGTCGCGCTGCGTGAGGCGGGCGAGCTGGCCACGGGCGCCACGCTCTACGTCTCGCTCGAGCCCTGCTGCCACCACGGCCGCACGCCCCCCTGCACCCAGGCGATCATCGACGCCGGCGTCAGCCGCGTGGTGGCGGCGATGACCGACCCCAACCCGCTGGTCCAGGGCAAGGGGCTGGAGATGCTGCGCGCGGCCGGGATTCGCGCCGACGCCGGCTGCCTTGAGGCGCAGGCCCGCCGGCTTAACGAATTCTTCGTCACCTTCCATGAACTGAAGCGCCCGTTCATCACGATCAAGTGGGCGATGACGCTGTGCGGGCGCACCTCGCACGACAGCGGCAACTCGCGCTGGATCTCGGGGGTCGAGGCGCGCGAGCAGGGGCATCGGCTGCGGGCGCTGCATGACGCCGTCATGGTCGGGATCGGCACGGTGCTGACCGACGACCCGATGCTCAACGTGCGCCTGCCGGGCTATGACGGCAAGCAGCCGCACCGGATCGTCATCGATGGCGACCTCTCGCTGCCGACGCGCGCCCGGCTGCTGCGCGAGCGCGAAAAGGGGGAGGTGATCCTGTTCACGACTCCGTTCGCCAAGCCGGCCCAGATCGAATATCTGGAAAACGAGGGCTGCCGCGTCATTGTCATTCCCAGCAACCGGCGCATCGTGGACCTGGACATGGTGATGGTGGAGCTGCACCGGATGAACGTGACGTCGATCCTGGTCGAGGGTGGTCGCCAGATCCACACGGGGTTGGTCTCACGCGGACTGGCCGACAAGGTGACGGCCTTTCTGGCGCCCAAAATTCTGGGGGGGATGCAACTGCGCAACCCGATCGAGGACCTGGGGGTGGCCAACATGGACACCGCGCTGACGCTGCGCGAGGTCAAGTTCCAGTCCTATGGCCCCGATATCTGCATCGAAGGCTACCTGCGCGACATCTGAAGGACGGGCGCATGCCGCTTGGTCAGCTCACGCACCTGCCCCACCGCCTGGCGCTGAATCCATTTTGGCCGCTGATGGTGCGTTTTGCCCGGCTCAAGGGGGGGTCCTTCGAGACCCTCTTCAGCATGGAAAAATACCTGCTGCGCTACAGCTGGCTGGGGCTGCTGCTGCTGTTCGCGCTGGTTCTGCCCAAGTTCGAGGAAATCGATTATTTGTCAACGCTGGTGCGGCTGGCCACGCTGGTCTACCCCTGCCTGTTCATCTGGTCGCTGACGCGGCTGGCTGGGGTGGAGCTGATGCAGTTGCTGCTGGAGGCTCGCTGGACGGGGGAGGTGCTGGCCTCGCCACTGAACAACCGCGAGCTGAGCGACGGCTTTGCGATGCCGGTCTGGCTGATCGCGCGGCAGTATTTCCTCATCTCGCTGTTCTCGCTGGCGCTTTATACGCTCGAGACCAATGTGATCGTCTACGATGTTGAGGACGAGGTACTGCTGCTGGGTGAGACGATCGAGTATGGCTTGTTCTACTGGGGCGTCTTCTTCAGCTCGATCGCCTGGATCATCTTTCTTTACATCGGCCGGCTCTGGATCGAGGTGCGGCTGCGCAGCGGGCTGCTCAAGGGGCTGTCGACGCTGTTTCTGCTGCTATGCGGAATCACCTTGTTGGCCGCCTACCTGTCGCTGGTGATCCGCTGGCCGGGGCAGATGACGGACCCGGTCGTGCTGGTGGGGCTGGGCAGTCTGACGATTGGCTTGACCGCCGCAGCGCTCGGGCTACACCTGCTGCTACGGCGCAACTTCCGCCGCTACCTGCAGGGCCAGCTCGACCTGGACCCGCTGATCTACGATCAGGTCGACCCGCGAGCGACGGCCTGGTGGATTAACGATCAACTGCCGCACGACATGGTGGCGAAGATCAGCAGCGACATGAACGCTCCAGAAGCCGGCCGCTGAGGGCGCCGGCTCACTCTTTTTTGGCCAGCTTTTCAAGCAGTTCAATCACCTGGGAGCTGTCGTCGGCGGCGGTCACCTTGGCGTTCTTGTGAAGGATCGTGCCATCGGGGCCGATGACGAAGGTCCAGCGCGAGGCGCTGACGCCGCGGCTGAGCAAGTGGCTGACGCCGTCGACCACGCGCCGCAGCTCGCCGCCATCACGGGTCGGCACGCCGAAACTGCGGGCCACTTCGCCCTTGGGGTCGGACAGCAGCGTGAAATTGAGCCCCTCGGCCTGGCGGAACAGCTTGAGCCCTTCTGGGGTATCGCCGCTGACGCCGACCACCTCGGCGCCCAGTTCAGCCAGGCGGGCCGAGTTGTCGCGGTAGGCGCAAGCTTGGGCGGTGCAGCCGCCGGTCATCGCCGCCGGGTAAAAATAGACGACCAGCGTCTTGCCCAGCTTCTTCTTGGAGTCGAACGGCTTGCCGTCCTGATCGAGCGCCTTGAAACGCGGTGCGGCGTCGCCGACCTTGAGGTCGACCTTCGCGACGGGGGAGGTGGGATCATCCTGGCTGGTCATGGCGGGCTGGCTCCCTTCGGTTTTTCGGACGTTTACGGTTGGGGTGGAGGCGGTGTCGGACGGTCTGGATTGTGATTCAGCCGCTGCGGCGGCCCCAATGGCGGCCCAGATGGCCAGGCCGAAGATGGCCGAACCGAAGATCGAGATATGGATTTTCATGTTGTTGTCTCCTCCGCTGGTGCGGTTGGGCTGCCGGTTTGTCGTCCGGCGGACCGGCGGCCTGACAGGGAATCAACGATAACGGTCATGCCCATCGAAGCTTGTGTTGAGAGAAATCTTCAATTATCAATTCGAATGGGGACAGCGGCTGGCCGCTCCCTTGAAAATTACCACGAATGCGTCGGATGGGCTTGGAGGGGGGGGCAGTCGTCCCTGACGGGACTTTGGGGGGAATTGGTCCCGCCCCCCGCCACTGAAGTGGCGGGCTGAAGGCGATGGTCCCTGCGGGACCGGGTGAATAGCGAAATGTCGCATTTTCATCCTTCGTTGTGAGCCCATCTGGGCTCATGAGGAACTCCTACGGAGCTCTGACAAGGGGGCGTTGGTTGCTACAAACAGGCCGCTCCCTTGAAAATTACCCCGAATGCGTCGGATGGGCTTGGAGGGGGGGGCAGTCGTCCCTGGCGGGACTTTGGGGGAAATTGGTCCCGCCCCCCGCCACTGAAGTGGCGGGCTGAAGGCGATGGTCCCTGCGGGACCGGGTGAATAGCGAGGGGGGATAGGGGTCATTTTTAGGATGGGTTCTGCAGTCACTGGCTGCTCCTCCAGAGCTATTTGCCCCTCCGGGGGGCTAATTCGCCCCGGCCAGCCACGCTCGAGGCGTTACACCAAACACATACTTTTGACCCGAGATGGCCTTCCGTGTCGGCTCGAAGAGCCGACCCACCTTTGAATCGCAGTTGAAAATGGGGGGGTGGGATTGATATTGTCGGAGGGCGAATCGCGCCACGACCGTAGACGTACCGACCACCGATCATCCAAAGGGAGCATGACGAGTATGAAAATCAGCCTTCGCGAAAATTCCCGCTATTCCTTGCTGGTCCCGACCAGCATGGGCATCCGGATCACCCCCGTCAACGGGCAGCCGGTCCACACGGGCGGGACCTTCATCATGCAGGCGACGAGCGCCGAAACCAACGTGGCCACGGTCTCGGCGTATCTGGGACTGCCGGTCAAGGTGCTGACGACGTTTGTCAAGGGCAGCCCGATCGCGCGGCTGATCAAGGACAGCCTGGCGGCGCGGCACATCGATTTCGAGGGTCCCGAGGTGGAGCAGGGGGGGCCCTGGGGCTATCGCCATCAGATCAACATCGCCGACAGCGGGATGGGCGCGCGCGGGCCGCGCGTCTGGAACGACCGCGCCGGCGAGGTCGGCCGCACGCTCAACGTGAAGGATTTCGACCTGGATCGCATCTTCGGCGAGGAGGGCGTCCAGGTGGTGCACCTGTCGGGCCTGATCGGCGCGCTTTCGCCCGAGAGCAGCCAGTTCTGCCTTGAGCTGGCGCGCGCGGCGCGCAAGCACGGCACCCGCATCAGCTTTGACCTGAACCACCGCGCCTCGTTCTGGAAGAACCGCGAGAAGGAACTGCACGAGATCTTCACCGAGATCGCCGATGCCTCCGACATCCTGGTCGGCAATGAGGAAGACTTCCAGCTTTGCCTGGGCATCGAGGGTCCCGAGGCGGGCGGCAAGGACCTGACCGCCAAGATCGAGAGTTTCAAGGAAATGATCGGGCGGGTCAAGAAGGCGTATCCGAAGACCTCGGTGTTCGCCACGACGCTGCGCCAGGTGATCCACACCAACAGCCACCTGTGGGGGGCGATCATGCTTGAGGGTGACAACTGGCACGTGGCCGAGCCGCGTGAGATTGCCGTGCTTGACCGCATCGGCGGCGGCGACGGGTTCGTCGGCGGCATGATCTACGGCATCCTGAAGGGCTGGGAGGCCGAGAAGTGGGTCCAGTTCGGCTGGGCCAGCGGCGCGTTGGCGACCACCTTCCTGACCGATTACGGCATGCCGATGGACGAGGAAAGCGTCTGGAGCATCTGGCAGGGCAACGCACGCGTCAAGCGCTAAGCGAGCCGACAGCGCAATCGAGCAGGGGCCGGGGGTGGCGATACCCCCGGCCCCCTTGCATTGATGGAAGCGCACGGGCGCGGTTGCGGCTTATTCATGAATCCCGTATCATGAATGGAAAGTTTTTGGCCCGCGCCCGTCCAATCGGTAGGATGGATGAGGTTTTGGCAGATCAATTCATGAGGCAACAAAGATGAATGAAGCATATCGCCAGCATGTCGCCGAGCGCCAGGCGAAGGGGATTCCGCCGCTGCCGCTGACGGCGGAGCAGGCCCGTGAGTTGTGCGCACTGCTGGAGAATCCGCCGGCCGGCAGCGAGCGGGAGCTGATGCACCTGCTGACGCAGCGGATTTCGCCGGGGGTCGATCCCGCGGCGCAGATCAAGGCTTCGTTCCTGACCCACGTGGCGCGCGGCGAGACGCGTTGCCCGCTGATCGACCCCCGCCAGGCGGTCGGGCTGCTCGGCACGATGCTGGGCGGCTATAACCTCAACTCGCTGATCGAGCTGCTGGAGGATGCGGCGCTGGCCGACAGCGCGGCCGAGGCGCTGTCGCACACGCTGCTGGTCTTTGACGCCTGGAAGCGGGTGCTGAAGCTGGCCGAGGGGGGCAACGGCGCCGCCCGGCGCGTGATCGATGCCTGGGCCGAGGCGACCTGGTTCACGAGCCGGCCCGAGCTGCCCGAGCGGATCGAGGCGACGGTCTACAAGGTCGATGGGGAGATCAACACCGACGATTTTTCGCCGGCGGTGCATGCGGTCAGCCGCGCCGACATCCCGCGACACGCGCTGGTGATGGGTGAAAAGAAGTTCCCCGACGGGATCGCGACCATCGCCGCCATGCGCGCGGAGGGCCGCCGCGTAGCCTTCGTCGGCGATGTGGTGGGCACCGGCAGCTCGCGCAAGTCGGCGACCAATTCGCTGCTCTGGCACATTGGCGAGGACATTCCGTTCATCCCCAACAAGCGCCGCGGCGGGGTGGTGCTGGGCGGGGTGATTGCGCCCATCTTCTTCAACACACTCGAGGACTCGGGGGCGCTGCCGATCGAGTGCGACGTGAGCGCGCTGGCCACCGGCCAGGAGATCGTCATTTACCCGCGCGAGGGGCGCGTGACCGACAAGGAGGGCCACACGCTGGCGACGTTCGCGCTCAAGCCCGACACGCTGCCCGACGAATACCGGGCCGGGGGGCGCGTGCCGCTGATCATCGGCCGCACGCTGACGCAGAATGTGCGCGCGGCGCTGGGGCTTGGCGAGAGCGAGCTGTTCATCAAGCCGCGCTACATCGCGACCGAGGGGCTGGGCTTCACGCTGGCGCAGAAGATGCTGGGGCGGGCCTGCGGGGTCGACGGCATCCTGCCCGGCACCGCCTGCACGCCCGTCACGACCACCGTCGGCAGCCAGGATACGACAGGGCCGATGACGCGCGACGAGATGATCGAGCTGGCCTGCCTCGGGTTTTCGGCCGACCTCGTGATGCAGTCGTTCTGCCACACGGCCGCCTATCCGAAGGAGTCGGACAAGCTGACCCACGCCACGCTGCCGGCGTTCATCACCGATCGCGGCGGGGTCTCGCTCAAGCCGGGCGACGGCATCATTCACAGCTGGCTGAACCGGATGCTGCTGCCCGACACGGTGGGCACCGGCGGCGACAGCCACACGCGCTTCCCGATCGGGATCAGCTTTCCGGCGGGCTCGGGCCTGGTGGCCTTCGCGGCGGCGCTGGGGGTCATGCCGCTGGAGATGCCCGAGAGCGTGCTGGTGCGCTTCAGCGGCAAGCTGCGCCCGGGCATCACGCTGCGCGACGTGGTCAACGCGATCCCGTATTTCGCGATTCAGCGCGGGCTGCTGACGGTAGCGGCAAAGAACAAGAAAAACGTCTTCAACGGCCGCATCCTGGAGGTGGAGGGCCTGCCGACGCTCAAGGTGGAGCAGGCGTTCGAGATCAGCGATGCCTCGGCCGAGCGTTCGGCCGCCGGCTGCACGATCGCGCTGGACACCGAGCCGGTCGTGGAGTATCTGCGCAGCAACGTGACGCTGCTGCGGGCGATGATCGCGGACGGCTATCAGGACGCGCGGACGCTGGAGCGGCGCATCCAGCAGATGGAGGCCTGGCTGGAGAAGCCGGAACTGCTCAAACGCGATCCCGACGCCCAGTATGCCGCCGTCATCGAAATCGACCTCGATGAGATCACCGAGCCGCTGGTGGCCTGCCCGAACAACCCCGACGACGTGCGTCCGCTCTCCGAAGTCGCCGGGGACCCGGTGCAGGAGGTCTTCATTGGCTCGTGCATGACCAACATCGGCCACTACCGGGCGGCCGCCAAGGTGCTGGAGGACACGCGCAAGCTGCCGGTGCGGCTGTGGGTTTGTCCGCCGACGCGCATGGACGAGCAGATGCTCAAGGCGGAGGGGGTGTATCAGCAATTCGAAGCGATGGAGGGCTGCCGCACCGAGCTGCCGGGCTGCAGCCTCTGCATGGGGAATCAGGCGCGGCTGGAGCCGGGGACGACCTGCATGTCGACCTCGACGCGCAACTTTGAGGGGCGGATGGGTGACAACACGCGCGTCTACCTGGGCAGCGCCGAAGTGGCGGCGGTGACGGCGATGCTGGGGCGGGTGCCGACCCCGGCCGAGTATCTGGATGCCGTCGTGGGCAAGCTCGACCCGATGGCGGCCGAGATTTACCGCTACATGAACTTTGACCAGATCAAGGAGTTCCGTGAACGCGCCCAGATGGCGCGGGCGTAAGGGACTGCGGGGTCAGGCGCGGGACTGGATCAGGCCGTTGCCGATGACCGGCTGGCGGTAGCCGCGGGCGCCCTTGCCCTTGAGCTGGACCATGCGCAGCCGATCCTTGAGCTGCTCGCGCGTGGCGGTCAGCTCGCCGGTGCGCCGGCGCACGCGCTCGGCCATCAGCGAGAGACCCTCGCGCAGGCGGGATTCAAAGTCCTCGGCGGCGTGGCGCATGGTTTCGTCGGGGCCGCCGGCGGCCTGTTCGGCCGCCAGCGTCTCGCGCAGCTCGCTCATGTGGCTGTCAATCGAGACCATCAGCATCTCGATGGCGCTGTCGATGCCGCCGGTCGCCTCCTCGAGCGGATCCTCGGCGATGGACTGCACCATCAGCAGGAATAGCTGGGCGTAGAGGTCCTGAACCTCGGCCAGTTGCCGTCCGATCGCTTCCTGATTGCTCATGGCGCACATCCGTCCTTTTAAATCTACTTGGCGGCCCTCAGGCCGAAACCCGCAACTGCTGGACCGGCTCCTGCATGGAACCGCCGTCGGCCTCGGCGGCCTGGCGCCAGGCGTCGTGCAGGATGACCAGAATCCCGGCGCAAGCCTCGAGCGCCTCGCCATCGCCGCGCGAGGAGGCGATGGTCAGCGACTGGATCAGGTAGTTGTAGATCCCATCCAGCCGCAGCGCCAGAGGGCCACCGCTCTGGTAGTTCAGGCTGCCACTCAGCTCGATGACGATGTGGACCGCACGGTCGATCGCCTCGGCCGCGTCGCCGCGCCGACCCTCGCGCAGAGCCTCCTGCGCGCGATGCAGATAGCCTATCGCACCCTCGAACAGGTAGACGATCACCTCGACTTTGGATGCCGTCAAGACCTTGGTCAGCAGGTAAGCTCTGGAGAGTGGAGTGGCCATGATCCGGGTTCCTTTCGGGAGAGGATCGGGTGATGGGCCTTATCGGCCGCAGAATGTAACGCTTGAGCGACGTTTCATCATTGGAGCAGTTCCAGCGCCCGTCGGGGGGCGACATTGGCCTGACTCAGCATCGAAATGGCGGCGTCCTGCAGGATTTGCGCCTGGGTCAGCCGGGCCGTCTCGAAGGCAAAATCGGTATCGCGCAGGCGCGAGTCGCTCTGGAGCAGGTCCTGCACCTGATGGGCAAGGGTGTCGCCGAGCGATTCCAGGCGGTTCTGCACCGCCCCGAGCCGCGAGCGCGAATCGCCCAGCTGCGAAAGGGCCGCGTCGATGGTCTTGATGGCCGCGGTGGCCGAGTCGTGATCCATCACGCTGATCCCGGCCAGGCCCGCGCCGTCATCACCGAGCTGCGCGGTGCGCAAGTCCGCCAGCGTCAAGGGGATGGTCTCGCCGCTGGAGGCGCCGACTTGGATCGAAACCGCGGCAAAGCTGCCGTCGAAGAGGCGCCGACCGGCGAACTGGGCGGTTGTGGCGGTGCTTTCGAGCTCGGCCAGCAGCTCGGATATTTCATTCTGGATGGTCTGGCGGTTCTCGTGGTTCAGGGTGTCGTTGGCGCCCTGCACGGCCAGTTCGCGCAGACGCTGCGAGATCGAAACCATGCCCGTGATATGGCTCTCGGCGGTGCCGACCATGCTGACGGCGCCGCTGACGTTCTGCTGGTTCTGACGCAAGCTTTGGATGTTGTAACGAATCTGCTCGCTGCCGGCCATCGCCGCCGGGTCATCGGCCGAGCGATTGACGCGCTGGCCCGAGCTGAGGCGCTCGAACGACTGCTCGAGCTGTTGGCTGGCCCGGCCCAGATTGCGCTGCACGAGCATGCTGAAGATGTTCTGGTTGATCTTGATCGACATTCGGCCGCCGCCCGGTCTCCCATGCAAGATTCGAAATTCTGACAGCGGGGACCAGTGCAAGCCCCATGCCAGCGCGGCATAGGAGGTGCCAGAAGAACACGTCGATTATGCGTAGGTCTTTTATTTGCAGAGGCGCGCAAAATAAGAAAGGGCAGGATGAATGCCTATTGAGGGGCACGGGTGGAAACCAAAATTTTGACGCCCGGCCGGCCCGGAATGAGTGCGAGTCAAATTTTTGGCAAGTCGACGCGGGCTCCGCCGCTTACAGCACATTCACGCCGTGGAAGAACCGCAGGTAGGCATAGTAGATAATCGTCGTGAAGAGCAGCGAGTCGATGATATCGAGCATGCCGCCGTGGCCGGTAAAGGTCTGGCCCGAATCCTTGATGCCGGCACTGCGCTTGAGGCGGCTCTCGGCCAGGTCGCCCCAGGGGCCGGCCAGGCTGAAGACCAGCGCCAGACCCAGCACCTCGCCCCAGCTGAAGATTCGATCAATGTTGTCCCAGAGCAGCTTCATCGCGATGGCGACCAGCAGGGTCGAGGCCACCCCGCCAAGCAGGCCCTCGACGGTCTTGCCGGGGCTGATCGTCGGGGCGAGCTTGTGGCGACCGAAGGCGCGCCCAACGAAGAAAGCGCCGATGTCGGAGGCCCACGTCACCAGCACCAGAAAGATGATGTAGTGCTGGGGGCTGTCGACCTCGCCGATGACGCCGCGCCGCCAGATCGCCATGATCAGCGAGAGCGGCAGCGCCACGTAGATGACGCTGGTCACTGCCAGCCCGACGCGCTCGGCCGCCAACGGGCGGTCGGGGAGGGTCGCCCACGCCAGCGCCAGCACGCTCATCACGCCGATGATGAGGAAAGCATACTGATAATGGAACCAGTAGGCATTGACGAGGAGCGCCAGACCGGAGGCCATCGCCAGGGCGAGCAGCGGGCGTTCGGGCCGCTGGCGGCCAAAGCCCATAAACTCGTGGATGCCGGCGACCGCGCCCAACGCCAAGAGGAGCAGCATCAGCAGCTCCATTTGTGGAACGAAGAGGGCGACAAAGAAGAGGACGAAAAAGATGGCGCTCGAAATGATCCGCATCGACAGCATCGGGGGCATCAACCTCGTGGGGGTGAAGATTGGCCGACGCCGCCGTAGCGACGTTCGCGGCCCTGGTAATCAAGCATGGCTTCGAGCAGTTGGCGGCGGCGGAAATCGGGCCACAGCACCTGCGTGACATGAATCTCGGCATAGGCGATCTGCCAGAGCAGGAAGTTGGAGACGCGCAGCTCGCCGCTGGTGCGGATGAGGAGGTCGGGCTCGGGCAGCCCCGCCGTATCGAGGCACCCCTCGAGCGCGGCGGCATCGATGGCCGCGGGTTCCAGCTCGCCGCGACGGACTTTTTCAGCGAGGGCGCGGGCGGCGCGGACCAATTCATCGCGCCCGCCGTAGCTGAGCGCCAGCACCAACGTCAACCCCTGATTGCCGGCGGTCAGGCGCAGGGTTTCCTCGAGCGCGCCGCGGGCGCCGTCGGGGAGGTCGGCGGGGCAGCCGGCCACGCGCAGCCGGATGTCGTTCTCCATGAGTTCTTCGCGCTCGGCAATGAGAAACCGGCGCAGCAGCTCCATCAGGGCCACGATCTCGGCCTGCGGGCGGCGCCAGTTCTCCTTGGAAAAGGCGTAGAGCGTCAGCGCCTTGAGCCGGAGCTGGGCCGCGGTGCGGGTGGTTTCGCGGACCGACTCGATGCCGGCCTCGTGGCCACGGATGCGGTCGAGGAAGCCGCGCTGGCGCGCCCAGCGGCCATTGCCGTCCATGATGACCGCGACATGGGCCGGCAGGCGCGCCGGATCGAGCCGATCCAGCAGGCGACGCTCCTCGGCAGTCCAGCGGACGGCATCGGCGGGCCACCAGGGCTGGGGCGTGATCGGCGGTTCGGACACGGGCGGACTCCTTCTCTCTGGGCGCCCATTTTGCCCGCCGCCGGGCAGATGTTCAAAAGAAAACCTTTGCCCAGCGGAGAATCTTGAAGATTTCGCGCGGCCGGGCCATTTTTTTGGTTCCACTCCGGCGGCCGCCGACTCAAGATGGGGCGATGAACGACGCGGAGCTGATCATCATCGGGGCGGGGGCGGCCGGGCTGGCGGCGGGGATTTTTGCCGGCGAGGCGGCCGCCGCGCGAGGTCGCCCGGCACGCATCCTGCTGCTCGACGGCGCCCGCAAGCCGGGGGCGAAGATTCTGGTCAGCGGCGGCGGCCGCTGCAACGTGACCCATGCCCGCGTGACGCCGGAGGATTATCAGGGTGGGCCGCGCCCGCTCATCCGCTCGGTGCTGCGGGCCTTTGGCGAAGAGGCCACGGTGGCCTGGATGCGCCGGCTGGGGGTCGAGCTGAAACTGGAAGCGACCGGCAAGTATTTCCCCGTCAGCAACCAAGCGGGCACGGTGCTGGAGGCGCTGCTGGGCCGGCTGGAGGAGCTCGGCGCGCGGCTGGCCGCCGGGGTGCGCGTGGCGACGCTGGAGCGAGAGGCGGGCGGCTTCCTCATCCGGACCACGGGTGGCGAGACGCTGCGCGCCCCGCGCGTCGTCGTCGCCACCGGCGGGCTGGCCCTGCCCAAGTCGGGCAGCGACGGCGCGGGCCTCGAGATGCTGCGCGCGCTGGGCCACGAGATCATCCCGCCCACGCCCGCATTGGTGCCGCTGGTGCTGGCGGCGGGGCGCGAGCCGGGGGGGCGATTTGCCGAGCTGGCCGGCCTGACCACCGAGACGCGCCTGGGGCTTTACGACGGTGCCGGTCGCTGCCATGCCGAGACGACCGGATCGCTGCTGTTCACTCATTTTGGCGTGAGCGGACCCTGCGCGATGGATTTTTCGCGGCATTGGCTGCGCGCGCGGCTGGAGCGCCCCGAAGAGAAGTGGCTGGTCGCGCTGGGGCACCCGAAGCTGGCGACTTCCGAGGCGGCCGAGGGCTGGCTGCGCCGACAGGCGGCGCTTGCGCCACGGCGGCCGGTCGCGATGGCGCTGGGCGAGCTTTATCCGAATCGGCTGGCCGCGCTGCTGGCCGAGGGGCTGAGCGAATTCAGCCGCCTGACCCGCGCCGAGCGCCTGATGCTGGCCCGGCGGCTGGCGCGCCTGCCGCTGCCGGTGGTGGCCGACCGCGGCTGGGCCTTTGCCGAGACGACGGCGGGCGGGGTCAACCTGCGCCAGGTCGACCCGCGGACGATGCAGTCACGGCTGGTGCCGGGGCTTTATATCATCGGTGAGGTGCTCGACGTGGACGGCCGCATCGGCGGCTTCAGCTTTCAATGGGCCTGGTCCAGCGCCTGGGTCGCCGCCCGCGCCGCGATGGAGTGACAGGGGTAAAATGCAACGGCCCGGCTGAAAAACCGGGCCGTTGCTGGGAAGGGAGATGGTCGGGGTGACTGGGCTCGAACCAGCGACCTCACGGTCCCGAACCGTGCGCGCTACCAACTGCGCCACACCCCGACATCGTTCGCACAACGCGAACCCTACCTTTAAACCACAACCGATCTTGAAAATCAAAGGGAAACGTCGGGCTGATATTTTTGAAGACAACGGCGGCGATTGTCGGGTTTGATAGCACCAGCATGGAGCCGCAGGCCGACCACTCTCCCCTCGCCCCGCCGCCCGAGACGGCGCCCGAGCCAACGCCCGAGGCGGCGCCCGAGACGCTCAGCGTCGCGCTGGACGTGCGCACCTGGGGGATGAGCGGGCTGGGCACGTGGCTGGCCGAATACCTGGCTGCGCTCGGCCGGATTGAGGCGCCGATCCGCTGGACGATGATCGGCCATTCCGAGGTGCGCGAACAGTTGCCGGCGGGAATCGAGGCCGAGCGCTGGATCGAGCTGCGGGCGCCGATCTATGACGTGGGGGCCATGCTGCGCTACCCGCACCCGGGGCCGGTCGACCTGTGGCACTACACCCACTACAACCTGCCGCCGCGGCCGGCGCGCGCGGCGGTGGTCAACGTCTTCGACCTGTTTCATCGGCGATATGGTTCGTTCATGAAGCGGCGCTACATGAATTTTTTCCTGCGGCGCCTGCGCTGGAGCCGGGCCCACATCATGACGGGCAGCGAGAAGGTGCGCCGCGAGCTGATCGAGCAGGCGCACCTGCGGCCCGGCCGCGTCCACCTGATTCACCCCGGCCCCGGCCGCCGACGGCCGGCCGAGCGACCGAGCCCGGTCCAGCCGGTGGCGCTTTCGGGACGGCCGCTGGCGGGGCCGTGGCTGCTGGCGGTGGGGATTGACCAGCCGCACAAGAATTTTGACTTCCTGCTGTCGGCCCTGAGCCTGTATTACCACCGCCGGCCCGACGCCCCACCGCTGGTCTGGACCGGGCTGCGGCCCGAGGGACTGGAACGGCGGGCCCGGCTGCTGCCGGCGTGGCTGCGTCCGCGGGTGGCGCTGGAGGTTTATGAGTCCAGTGAACGGGTGGAGGGGCTGCTGGCGGGCGCCGCCGCGCTCGTTTTTCCATCGCTGGATGAGGGTTTCGGTCTGCCGCCGCTCGAGGCGATGGCGCGCTCGGTGCCGGTCCTGTGCGCTCGCCGCGAACCGATGACCCAGATACTGGGTGACGCGCCGCTTTACTTTGAGCCGAGCGAATCCGACAGCCTCTGGCGCGTGATCGACCGGCTGCTCGATTCGGATTCGATCCGGCCCGAGATGATCCGGCGCGGGCTGATCCAGGCGGCGCGATATGATTGGGACGCGACTGCCCGGCAGATGGTGGAACTCTACCGCCTCGCCGCCGGCCGAGCCGCGCCCAGCGTGAAAGAATGAAAAAACGGCCGCGCTCAATCAAGAGCAGGCGGCCGTCCGTGTTTTTAGATAGTGAATGGGCTCAGTGGCGGCGACGCTCGATCGTGATGATATCGCCGGCGCTGTTGGTGCCGTTGGTCGGATCATAGGTATGCTGGCGGATGAACTCATCGGCCTCATCGGGAGTCATCAGGTAGGGTTGACCGGCGCCCTGGCTCAACCCGCTGCCATCGGTCCCCTTGAGCGCGCGGATCGTCGGATCGACGTTGAGCGTGCCATTGGGGCCGCGGCTGACGATGATCCAGCGATGCTCGGGCGAGAGATTGGCGTAGTAGGCATAGGTTTCGCGCTCGGCCCTGTTGACGCTGAAAGGATCGACCGGCACCTCGCGCTCGATACGGTAGGGGTTGAGGATCTTGAAAAGGCCTTGGGGATCAGTGGGCACGCGGCCCCCGCGGTCGAAGGCATAGAGCGCAATCTGATCGGCCAGCACGCGGTGGTCATTGGCGACGCGGGCGGCGCGGGTGCGGACCATGACTTCCTGGGAAGTGACCAGGAAGAGCAGGGTCAGGATCGAGAAGACGGCCAACACAATCAGCATCTCGTTCAGGGTCAAGCCCCGCACGCCGCCGATCCATCTGTGGTGTCTGGCCCGATCGATCATCGCAAACCGCCGCGTCCCCAAATTGGATATAGCACTCTATGAGTAGTATCGTCCAAACGCTCCCAAAGTCCAACCAAAAAATCCTCGATTAACTCAATTTGAGTCTAGCCCGAAAGCCATTGGAAAATCAAGTTTCTTTTGAAGGGGTGGGGTGGTGAAGTTCAGCTTGCGCCCGGGCCGCGTTTGCGGGCGTGGAACTGGGCGCGGCGGCGGTCGAGCTCGCTGAGCTGGCTGGGGGCCTCTGCAGGACTTTCCACTGACTTGACTTGCAGCTCGGGCCGGGGCGGGGCGGGGGCATCCCGGCGCATCGCCGCCCGCAATCGATGAAGCAATTGGCCATCGTCGATGCTGGACTCGAGCGCCCGCTCAAAGACGCGGTCGTAGGGGGGGCGCTTGGGGATTTCGCGGCCAATAAACTCGATCAGCCGGTCGAGCAACTGACCCTTGAGTTGCTGCTGATTTTCCAAAATCCGAAGCAAAAAGTCCTCGTAATCACTAAGGGCGGGCAGTGGATTCAGGAATACCGCCAAAGCGGCATGGGCGGAGCTGGCCACCATGCGGTCACGCGCGCCCAACTGGCGCAGCAGCACGGGGACCGCCTCGGGCCGGCGCGACTGGCCCAGCAGGACCATTGCCGCAATGCGCTTCTCGCGCGGGGTCAGCAGCCAGCCATTGGCCGTGGAGAGCGCGGCGCGCCACTGGGCCTCGTCGACGGCGGGGGCGGGTGTGGGCTCGGCGCGGCGGCTGACCTCCCCCAGCGAGCCATCCTTGAGCTTGACGTCCAACAGGAGCCCGTTGGTCTGGGTCCCGGGAGACTCCAGCCGCCCGGCCTGCACCTGGTCGGCGAATTCCAGGAGCAGTGAGGTGCCGGCCTGGTTGCCAATTTTCTGGATCGTGTAGAGCAGGGTGTGAATGACGTCGTCGCGGTCGAGCGGCCGCATCTGGTCGGTGGCGGCGTCGCGGATTTTCTCGCCCATGAGCTGAGCCTGGCGGGGGTCCTCACGATGCAGGAAAGCCACCCGCACCATGGAGCCGAGCAGCTCGAGCGCCCGTTCGTCGCCGATGGCCTGAAGCACCTCGGCCAGCGCGCCCATGGCCCCGCTGTAGCGGACGCCGTGAACGGCAGCCTCCTCCAGCACGGCCGGCAGGACCTCGGGGCCGAGCCGGACCAGCGCCCCGACCATCGGCGCCCGCCAGCCGGCGGCGCCAGCACCCACCGCACCGGCATAGGCGGGCTCGGGACCCCACATGGCGGCGACGATCTTGCGGGCGGCCCAGCCGCGCAAGTCGGGGTCGAGGTCGGTCACGCGCACGCTGACCATCTCGGTGGCGGCGGTGAAGGCCAGATGCCGGGCCTCGCTCTCGGAGAGCTCCATCACGCGGCGGACGATGCGGTTGCGCAGGCCGGTCTCGAGTCCGCGCCCGCGCGCCAGCCGGCCCAGCGCCGCGAGCTGCATGTAGGCCAGCCGCTCGAAAACCGGTTCGGTGGTGCGGCGGATGACGAAGGCCAGCCGGTCCAGCAACAGCTCGACCGCCTCGGGGCTGCCGACCCGGCTGAGCGCATCCACCACCAGCTCCTCGTCGCGTTCGGTCTCGACCTCGGCGAGCTGCTGGCGCAGGTAGGGCAGGAAGTCGCTGTGGCGCAGGCCACCGAAGATGCCGCTCATCAGCGCAAGGCGCCCCTGGCCGGCCGGCTGACCCACGAGCGCCAGCAGCTCGCGGCGCAGCGGCGCACTCTCGCCCAGGCGGGCCAGCGCGCGCACGGACGTCAGGCGCGCCCGCGGCCCCAGCCGCACGAACATCCGGTCCTCGACCCCCGCCGCGTTGGCCACGCGCGAGGCCTCGGCGGGACAATATTCGAGCAGAATGGTCAGCGCATCGATGAATTGTTCGGGTTGGGATTGGCCGAGCGCCGCGCGCAGCAGCGACCGGCACTCGGATTCGAAACGCTCGACCTGGACGGGTTCGGGCTCGCCCGCCTCGGTGGGGGTCGGCAGGAACGCCTGCAGGCTCACGACCGCCTCGAGTTGCTGGCGCCGCCATTCGTGCTCGCCGGTCTCGAACGCCTGCTGGTCGCCCCCCCGGCGCACGATGAAGGCAAAATGCTCGGCGACGTGCCGGGCGGCGGGGGTGGCCTTGGACAGCATCTCGATGACCTGGGCGGCGCGGTCGCGGTCGCGGTAGAGCGTCGCCAGGGCGGAGGAAAGATAACGCGCATGGGCCACCAGACGTTCCTCGTCATCGCCCGCCAGCGCGAGCAGCGCCGCCGCCAGCCGGGTGGCCTCCTTGAAGTCGCGGGTGACGATGGCGCGGCGGCACTCGCGGGCCAGGCGCTCGCGCGTCACGCCGGGCAGGGTCTCGCGCCAGTGGCGGGTGCGCGCCAGAGGCGCGCCGAGCCGCTCACCAATTGCCTCGATGGCCTCGTTGGCCAGAGGCGCGCCCTCGGCGACGAAGGCCTCGACCGGGGCGGTCGCAAAACCGTCGTATAGCTCCGCCAGCGCCTGGGCGGCCTCACGGGCGGACTGGCGCGGGTTGGACGCGCGGATGATTTCATCGGCCAGGCGCTGGTGGGCGGCGGCCACCTGGCCGGCCGACAGCATGGTCTGAAGGTCAACGGTCCACATGCGGGCACTTCCATGGGCGCAGGCTGGCGGCCCACGCGAAATCCCCTGATTTTAGGCCGCGCCCGCCGGATGCGGCAAGGTCATTCAACGCGGCAAGGTCAAGAATGGCACGCGGATTTGCGGATTGGGCGGATGGGCGCGGAGGAAGATGGGAGGAATGGGACGCGGATGGAGACGGATGAGTGCGGATTGGCGCTGATGATGAAAGGTGGGGATGGAGAAAATGTCATATTATTAGATTTTCAGAGATCGACCGGCGAGGGCGCCGGTCCCACACATTCATGGAGGCCTGGGGCTGCGCCTCAGATGCGTGGGGGAGCGGTAGTTACCCCTCCGAAGCTGAATTGCCCCAGCCAGCTGCAGGCCTACGCTCAACGCGTCACGCTGAACACATACCGGCTCAAAGAGCCGACCGACCCTCGGGTGCGCGTTGCTTGTGCGGGGGCGGCGGATCGGGGTAAAGTGGAGCGCCACGAAAAAGCAGGCCTGCTGATCCCATTTTGAGGTTGGACCGCATGACACTCCCGCACTCCCGGATGAAGCCGCTGCCGTTCGAGCGCACACGCGTGGCCGGCATCGAGGCGCTGCTGCTGCCCCAGCGCGGCAGCGGATTGGCGGCGGTCTCGGTCACGATCCGGCGCGGCTCGGCCGACGAGGGCGCCGATGAATATGGGCTCAATGCCCTGACCACGGCGATGCTGCTGCGCGGGACACGGCGGCGCAGCAGCGAGCAGCTGGCTTATGACCTGGAGTCGATCGGCGCCTTTGCCGGCGAGCGCGCCGGCACCGACCGCGGCGGGCTGAGCGTGCGCGCGATGGCCGACCAGATGCCGGCCGCGCTTGAAATCCTGTTTGAGGCGCTGCGCGAGCCGGCCTTTGACGCGCGCGAGCTTGAGGTCCAGCGCGCCGAGGTGCTCGCCCATCTGCGCATGAGCGAAGACGACAAGTTTGAATTTACCTACCGCCGCTACCTTAAGGCGATCTTCCCCAACCACGGCTATGGCCACCCGGTCGAAGGCGAGCAGGCCGATGTGGAGCGGATCGATGCAGCGGCCTGCCGCCGCTGGCACGCCGAGACCATCCACCCCGAGACGATGCTGCTGACGGCGGTCGGCGATTTTGAGATCGGGGAGATGCAGCGGCAGCTTGAACGGCTGGCTGGGCTTTTTACGGCCACCGCCGCGCCGCGCCCGCGCACCGAGCGCCCGCCCGCCCCCGAGCACCAGCCCGAGCTGGAGTTGACCCGCCCCGAGCTGCAGCAGGGGTTCGTCATCGTCGGCTACCGCACGCCCCCGGTCACGCACGAGGATTACCCGGCCCTGCGGCTGGCCTCGGCGGCGCTGGGGGAGGGATTTGGCGGCCGGCTGTTCAGCAACCTGCGCGACCGGCGCGGCCTGGCCTATGCGCTGGGATCCTCGCTGCACCCCTATCGCCTGTCGGGCCATGAGGTGCTCTACATCGGCACCAAGCCCGAGACGATCGACGAGGCCCGCGCGGGGCTGCTCGAGGAGGCCGGCTGGGTGAGGGAGAACCTGCTCGCGGCCGGCGACCTGGACCGCGCGCGGGAATACATCATCGGCAAGTATCTGATGGGCCTGCAATCGCTGGCCCAGCGCGCCGGCAACCTGGCCTGGTGGGAGGATGCCGCCGGCGATGCGCGCCAGGCCGAGAGCTGGCCCGAGCGGCTGCGGCTGGTGGACGCCCGGCAGGTGCGCGAAGCCGCCGCCCGCTGGTGGGTCGAGCCGACGGTGGCGGTGCTTCGCCCGCAGGGATGAAAACATCCCCCGGCGACTGAATCCATTTGATCCCCGCCGCGGGCGCGCTAGAATAGGCAACCGGATGAAGCCCCGTTGCCCGGCCGCCAATCTTGGGAGAAACTGCGAATGCTGGTCACCACCACACCGCTGCTCGAGGGTCATCGGATCGTACGCTACATCGGGCTGGTGGGCTCCGAGGCAATCCTGGGGGCGAATATTTACAAGGACCTGCTGGCCAGCGTCCGCAACGTCGTCGGCGGGCGCAGCGAGGCCTACGAGAACGAAATGCGCAAGGCCAAGGATTTCGCGGTCGCCGAGATGGCCGAACAGGCGCGCATGCTGGGGGCCAACGCGGTGGTCGGCGTCACGCTGGATTATGAGACCGTCGGCCGCGACGGCGGGATGCTGATGGTGTGCGCCAACGGCACGGCCGTCGTCTATGAATGAATGAAGGAAAACCATGCGCCGCCATCGGCGGCCCTGACCTCACTGGGGGAGACTGGACCATGAAACTGATCGATCGAGTGCTGCGCACGCTTGCGCTGGGCGCGATGCTGGCGCTGGCCGTGCCGGCCGCGCAGACCGCACCGGCCGAATTTTCGAATCCCGAGGCCGACATCTGGCAGGGGCTCAACGTCGGCATGGCCTCCTATACCATGCGCAAGTTCGACCTGGATGAGACGCTGCGCTTCACCAAGGAACTGGGGCTTAAGGGCGTGTGCCTGAAGTCCTTCCACCTGGACCTCAACAGCACCACCGAGGAGCGGCAGGCCGTCGCGCAGAAGGTGCGTGAGGCGGGGCTGGTGCTGACAGGGGCGGGCACCGTCACGATGAAGACCGAGGAGGAGACCCGCCAGGCCTTCGAATACGCCAAGGATGCAGGCATGCCGGTCATCACCTGCGTCGTGCCGCCCGAAATGATGCCATTGGCCGACCAGCTCGTGAAGCAGTATGACATCAAGCTGGCGATCCACAACCACGGGCCCGAGGACAAGCTCTACCCCTCGCCGCTGGATGCCTACCGCGCGGCGCAGAACTATGACCAGCGCATCGGCGTCTGCGTCGACCTGGGCCATACCGTTCGCAATGGCGACGACCTGATCGCCGTGCTGCGCCAGGTTTCGGACCGCCTCTATGACATCCACATCAAGGACGTCTCGGCCGCCGAGGCCAAGGGCAAGACGATCGAGATGGGCCGCGGCGTCATCGACCATGCGGCGGTCATCCAGACGCTGCGCGACGTGAACTATCAGGGGTGGCTCAACTACGAGTTCGAGAAGGACGCCGACGCGCCGCACCCCGGCATGATCGAGTCGGTCGGCTACCTGCGCGGTCTGCTGGCCGGGATGGCCGCCCGCTAAATCACCTCTGGATTCGCCGCAAGGGCCAAAGGGCTGAATGCCTTTTGGCCCTTTTTTTTCAGATGTTTCTAGTTTTGAGTTTCGAGTTTCTAGTTTAGGATCATCATCATCTTCATTCGGAGGTCAGGGCGATGCTGCGTGCGGTGATGCTGTTGGTTCTGTTGATCATGGGCGGCCGGAGCGTGGCGCAGGAGGGCTCGACACTCTACATTGTCGTCAACCTGGGGCCGTTCGAGTCGGCTGAGGCGGCCGTCGCGGCGCGCGATGCGGTCGACTGGAGCGTGCATGAGGGGGCCGACACGATCGTCTGCACCGAGGCGCTGGCGGCGCTGGAGCTGCAGCAGTATTTGAAGAAGCTGACCGGCGGCGCCGTCTCACCGATCGTCGATGATGACGATCCACCCGAGGGCTTCTGGTTTTTGATCGGCAACGAGCGCAGCAATCGCCAGGTGGCGGCGCAGGGGATCCAGACGAGCGGGCTGCCCGCCCAGAATTTCCGGCTCCTCAAGCCGGCCGACCGGCCGGTGTTGATCTTTGCCGGCGCGGATCGGGTGGGCACCCTTTACGCGGTCTACGAGTGGCTCGACCGCCAGGGCGTGCGCTGGTATGGCCCCGGCGAGATCAACGAGGAGATCCCAGACACCAATCGTATCGCCTTGTCTCCCATTGAGTTCTCCGGCGGACCGGCGTTTCAAACACGCGGGTTCTGGGCCTGGGAGGATCGCGGCACCCCCGAGTTCATCGAGTGGATGGGCCGCAACCGGATGAACTTCTGGACGGTCGAGCAGACCGACCCGGCCAATGCCAAGATGCGCGGCATCCGCCTGACCTGCGGCAGCCACGACCTGCAGCACGACTTCATCCATTATGACCTCCCCTACCCCTACAGCGTTGCGGAGTTCAAGGCTGAGCCGGGCAAGCCGGACTCGCCCCACCCGCGCCCGGAGTATCGCGGCGACGTCAACGGCGACGGGGTGCTCAGCTACGGCGAGGTCCACCCCGAGTGGTATGGCCTGATCGACGGGGCGCGCAAGTTCGACATGCGCGGCGACTTCGGCGTCAACATCTGCGATTCCAACCCGCACGTGCTCGACGAGTTCTTTCCCAAGGTGGTGGCGGCGCTGGGCACGGGTCGCTGGCAGATGGCCGACATCCTTAACTTCTGGATGTTCGACAACCGGAAGAGCTGGTGCGAGTGCGAGGCCTGCACGGCGCTGGGCAGCCCGACCGACCGTAATATCCTGCTGGTCCACCGGCTGCGCCGGGAGATCCTGGCCGCCCGCGAGGACGGCCGGCTCAAGCGCGACGTCGAGGTTCAATTCCCGATCTACCTGGACACGATCGCGGCGCCGACGCGCCCCTTGCCGGCCGACTATGACTATGCGCACTGCGTGCCGGTCTTCTTCCCGATCCGCCGCTGTTTCGTGCACGTGTTTGAAGACGCGAGCTGCGAGTTCAACGCCGGTTACCTGGGGGATTATCAGGGGTGGGTGGTGGACCCCGAGCGTCATTACCGCGGCCAGTTCATGGTGGGGGAGTATTACAACGTCTCGCGCTACAACCACCTGCCGGTGGTGCTGGACGAGATGATGCGGGTGGACATCCCCTACTTCCACCGCACGGGGGTGCGCCACTTCCACTACATGCACGCGCCGGTGGCCAACTGGGGCACGCGCACGCTGACCCAGTGGCAACTGGCCCGGATGCTGTGGGACCCGGAGCTCGATGTGGACGCTTTGCTGGAGGATTATTTCGCCGGCCGCTACGGGCCGGCCGGACCTCGCATGCGGGTCTTCTACGAGGCGCTGGGGCGGGCGATGAACAATGCCACCGAAGTCCGCTACGGCCTGCAGAACCGGCTCAATGCCGGCGCGGAGGAGCTGTTCCCTGGACCGCACCTGACCCCGGAAATTTGGGAGCAGATGATGACCGACCTGGCCGAGGCGCGGATGCGGCTGGAGGCGGTCGAGGGTGGTCCGATTGCGCTTCCCGATCGCGTTCGCGCGCGGATCGACGAGGATGAGCGGCTGTTCACCTATGCCGAGACGATGACGCGCTTTTATGACCGGGTGCTCGCGGCGCAGCGGGCGCTGGCGCAGGAGAATGAGGCCGCGGCGCGCGCCGCCTTCGAGGAGGCACGGCCGCTGGCGGCGGCGCTGGAGGCCGACACGCACAACGTCCGTTTCGGCTCCTCGCACGTCAATGCCGAGAACGGGCTGGCGGCCAGTCGGCTCGCCGCCGCCTGGAAGCGCCTGACCGAGCGATTTGAAGCGAATGTGAATTGACTCGGGGCGGTCGGCCCCATAGAATATGATGTTGGCCGCGCTAGGCGGGGAGCTAGCGGTGCCCTGTACCTGCAATCCGCTTTAGCAGGGTTGAATCCCCGCCCAAGGCCGCGGATGGTTGGCGGACCGGGAAAAAGCGGTGTTGATCCGCGGGTCCCGCGCAAAGGACGGCTCTGAACCGGGTCAGGACCGGGAGGTAGCAGCCCTAAGGGGTGCGGTTCTTGTGCGTCGGGAGTGCCTGCGGGGAGCTGGCTGTTCTCATGAAGCTGGTTGTTCACGGTCGACGGCGGGTGCGCGGCCAACCTTCTTTTCATGCATTCGCCCACGCGGCGGATGCATGAAAAGAAGGATTCCCAGCCTCAATTCGATTTCAATCGATGACACATTCAGCTGACACAAAACCGGGTCGCGATACGCCGCGGGGGTGCGTCTTCCTCGACCGCGACGGCGTCATCATGCGCGAGGTGGGTTACTGCGACCATTCGGACCGGGTGGAGCTGCTGGCGGGGGCGGGGGCGGCGCTGGCGCGGCTCAATGCGGCCGGGCTGCTGGCGATCGTCGTCACCAACCAGTCGGGCGTCGCGCGCGGGATGTTCGATGAAGCGATGCTGGGGCCGATCCACGAGCGGCTGGCCGAACTGCTGGCGGGCGAGGGCGGCCGGATCGACGCGATCTATTACGCGCCCCAGCATCGCAGCTCGGCCGATCCGCGCTACCGCGACGACCCTGAGCAGATGCGCAAGCCGGGGGTGGGCATGATCCGCCGGGCGCAGGCCGACTTCGCCATCGACATGACGCGCGCGTGGGTGATTGGCGACAAGCCGGCCGACATCGAGCTGGCCGCCAACGCCGGGGTGCCGGGCATCCTGGTGCGGACCGGCTACGGCCAGGGCGAGATCGAGCGCCGCCACCTCTGGAAGGTCGAGCCCGCCGCGATCGCCGCCGACATCGGCGAGGCCGTGGATTGGATCCTGAGTCGCTAGCGCGGGCGCGTTGGTGTTAGTTTTTTAGCTGCCGCTCCTGGCCACGAAAGGGACCCCCCCGATGGACCTCAGCATCCTGCCGGCGGTCAATGCGACGCTCAACGCGACGGCGGCGATCCTGCTGCTGGCGGGTTACATGGCCATCCGCCGGCGCCAGCCGCGCGTCCATGCCCGGTTCATGCTCGCGGCGTTCTCGGTCTCGGCCCTCTTTTTGATCTCCTACCTGACCTATCACTATACCGTCGGCCACACGGTCTTTGGCGGGGTCGGCTGGACGCGGCCGGTCTACTTCGCCGTGCTGATCACGCATGTCATTCTGGCGACGCTGGTGGCGCCGCTGGCGGTCTTCGTGCTGGCGCTGGGCGTGGGGGGCCGGTTCGCGCGCCACCGCCGCTGGGCTCGCCGGCTGCTGCCAGTCTGGTTCTACGTCTCGCTGACCGGTGTGCTGATCTACTTCATGCTGTATCATTGGTTTGCTTGAGGAGCGATGCGGGCGGCGGGGGGAATGGGACGCGGATGAACGCGGATTAGGCGGATGGGCGCGGATTTGTGTCCCACCTGAAGGTGGAACTACGAACCATGGGGAGCGTGTGCGGGGGAAGCGGCGCCACCTTCGGCTACTGGCGCAACGACGAGGGCACAGGCTGGATCCTGTTCAGCCCCGGCCCCGATGGTGTTTACGACATCGTGCCGTGGGAGGATTACGACCCCGCCAATCATCCCACCCCGGCGCTGATCGAGAAGAGCTACGACCCCACCAACGGCACCTACACCCGTGGAGACTTGTGGCGGGTGAAGAATTAACAGAAACGCACAGGAAAATGGCAACTGCGGGAGCATGGGCTGATGCGAAACATTACATCTGAGCAACTGCCGATGCTGATGATGTGGTGCGTGTTTGTGGTGTTCGGCCTGGTGCTATGGGTGGTCGGGGTGCTCGATTGGCCGGTCTATGATTTTGTAAGTCGTGTGCCCATGGCGGGTTATGGGCTTGCGCTGGCGGCGGTGGCGCCGGGGATCGGCGTACTGGGGGCGCTCTGCTTTGGGGTGCGTTGGCCGATCAAGGTCAAGGTAGGGCTGGGACTCGCCGCGCTGGGTTTGCTGATGGCCGCCGCCGCTTGTTTTTTGCTTTTTCGGGTCAATTACGGCAGCCAGATCGAGATGGCCACAACCTTATGGTTCAGGACGATAGCGCTGGGGGGGACAGGGCTGATGGTTGCGGGGCCGTTACTCGCGATTTGGGCCATCGGCAGGATAAACGATGCCGTCGTGATCTACCTTTTGACATGCTGCATCATGCTGTGGCTTTACGGGCTGATTCCGCACCGGCTGTTCATGCACTGCTACTTCACCGAACCGGACCATCTGATGAATGCTGTGCTGTTTTCCGGCGCAATGATCTACCTGGTGCTGATGATGGGGCTCGGGATGGTACTTAATAAGCGGAAGATGCAGTTCAAGGGCAGCTAGTCTAGCGGAAATTCTGCCAGTTGCGGGTCGAAAGCCGCCGCAGGGTCTGGTTCTGGTAGAAAGCCAGGATATGCTCGCTGCTCGTGGCGTAATGAACCAGCACGTCCTGGTCGCCGTCGGCGTCAAAGTCAGTGAGCCACTGGTGCCTGACCGTGCCGAAAGTCTGGAAGGACTGTGGCGGGTCGAACGGACCGAACGGGCCCCCGCCGCCGTTGATCAGCAGCGTCCCGTCGCCCGAGCGGAAGATATCGCGACAGCCGTCCATGTTCAGGTCGGCGTAGATGCCGAGGTTGTCCAAGCTGACGGGGTGCGAGGTCCAGGCGGTCGGCGACGTGGAGCGATCGCACTCGAGCCAGGAGTTGCCGAGCAGGAGATCGGTGTCGCCGTCGAAGTCGACGTCAATGGCCACGGGGGACGCCGGCGCATCGGCCAGGGAGGATTTGACGAATCCGCTGTAGTGGCTGCTGTCGTTGAGGAAGAGCCAGGCCCGCGAGCCCTTGCGCACGATGAGGTCGAGCGCGCCGTCCTCGTTGTAATCGAGTGAAGTGGCCGCGACGGGCACGGGATCATTGTATTGCATGCCGTCGATCAACTTGCTGGGCGAGCTGGTCCGGCATGAGTTCAACACGTGGGTCAGCGACCATGAGTATGGATAGCGATCGGAGAAGGTTTGCTTGCTGATGACCAGCTCGAGGATGCCATTGCCGTCCAGGTCGAAGGCCCCGAGCAGCGCGTAGCTGCCCGACATGTTTCTGGCGTCGCGCAGACCCAGATTCCAGGGCATGCTGATCGTCTTTTCGCCGGAGGCGTCGATGCGGCAGCTATAAAGGTCGTGGCCGTTGCCGAACAGGAGATCCCACTGGCCGTCGCTATCCAGGTCGACCACCCTCAGCAGGGTGGGAGTATAGGGGTACTGTAGTTCCAACTGGTGAAAGACCACCGGCTCTCCGAAACGCCCCGTGACGTTCATCCGCACGGTGATGAGCTGGGGGTCGAGATATGCGAGCAGATCGGGCCGGCCGTCGCCATCGACATCGGCCAAGGCCAGGCGTCCCGGATCGGACGCCTGCTGAAGCACGATGCGCGGGGGGAGGAAAATGGAGCCGTCATCGCCCGCGGCCCAGGTGGGGCCGACGAATAACCATAGCCCCACAAGGCCGAACAAGAAGCGTAGCATGCTCGCCCTCCGGACCAGCCGTCAGACAACGAATTCCCCTCCCGGCGGCTTTATGCAATTATTTGTTTATATCATCTGATACGGTGTGTCAACTTCCGACACCAGACGCATTAAGCGGCCCCTCCCGATGCGCACGGACCGTAATTGGCAAACCCGGCCTGCTAGGCCACGCCTTCCTTGCCTGCTTCGAAGGGCGGGAGCGGGCTTTCGCCGCCGACTTTTTCGCCGTCGACCTTGTAGACGAGCGAGCTGCCCTCGACGTCGATCTGGACGGCCGAGCCGTCGCGGATGCGGCCGGCGATCAGGTGGCGGCCGAGGGCGGTCTCGAGCTGGCGCTGGATCAGGCGCTTGAGCGGGCGCGCGCCGTAGACCGGGTCGTAGCCCTCGGCGGCGATGAAGGAGCGGGCGGCGTCGGTCAGGGTGAGCTCGATGCGGCGCTCGGCGAGGCGGGCGCGCAGCTGCTCGAGCAAGAGGTCGACGATCCGCTTGATCTGCTCGAGCGCGAGCGGGGTGAAGAGCACGATGTCGTCGACGCGGTTCAAGAACTCGGGGCGGAAGACCCCGCGCAGCTCGGCCATGACGCGCGCGCGCGCCGCCTCGAGCAGCCGTCCGTTCTCGATGGCACCCTCGATCAGGTGGGTCGAGCCGACGTTGCTGGTCATGATGATGACGGTGTTCTTGAAGTCGACCGTGCGGCCGTGGCTGTCGGTCAGGCGGCCGTCGTCGAGCACCTGCAGGAGGATGTGGAAGACGTCGGGGTGCGCCTTCTCGATCTCGTCGAGCAGCAGCACGCAGTAGGGGCGGCGGCGGACCGCCTCGGTGAGCTGGCCGCCCTCCTCGTAGCCGACGTAGCCGGGGGGCGCGCCGACCAGGCGGCTGACCGAGTGCTTCTCCATGTATTCGCTCATGTCGATGCGGACGATGTTCTCCTCGGTGTCGAAGAGCGCCTCGGCCAGCGCCTTGGCCAGCTCGGTCTTGCCGACCCCGGTTGGCCCGAGGAAGATGAACGAGCCGACCGGCCGGCGCGGGTCCTTGAGGCCCGAGCGCGCGCGCAGGACGGCATCGGCGACGGCCTGGACGGCTTCATCCTGGCCGATGACGCGCCGGTGCAGCAGCTCGTCGAGCTTGAGCAGCTTCTCGCGCTCGCCCTCCATCAGGCGCGTGACGGGGATGCCGGTCCAGCGGGCGACGATCTCGGCGATCTCCTCCTCGGTGACCTCCTCGCGCAGCAGGCGGGGCGCGCCGGCGGCCTGGACCCCGGCCAGCTCGGCCAGGCGCCGCTCGAGCTCGGGCAGCTTGCCATACTTGAGCTCGGCGGCGCGGTTGAGGTCGTAGGAGCGTTCGGCGCGGTCGATGTCGGCGCGCACCTGCTCGACCTCCTCGCGCAGGCGGCGCACCTGGTCGATGGCATCCTTCTCGCCCTTCCACATCGCATTGAGCCGGTCGTGCTCGGAGCGCAGCTCGGCCAGCTCCTTCTCGAGCGCCTGGAGCCGCTGGCGCGAGGCCTCGTCGCGCTCCTTGCGCAGGGCGGCCTGCTCGATCTCGAGCTGCATGACGCGGCGGCTGACCTGGTCCAGCTCGGCCGGCAGTGAATCGATTTCGGTGCGCAGCATGGCGCCGGCCTCGTCGACCAGATCAATCGCCTTATCGGGCAGGAAGCGATCGCTGATGTAGCGGTGGGAGAGCACGGCGGCGGCCACCAGCGCGCTGTCGAGGATGCGCACGCCGTGGTGGACCTCGAAGCGCTCGCGCAGGCCGCGCAGGATCGAGATCGTGTCCTCGACGGAGGGCTCGGTGACCAGCACCGGCTGGAAGCGCCGCTCCAGCGCCGCGTCCTTCTCGATATACTTGCGGTATTCGTCGAGCGTGGTGGCGCCGATGCAGTGCAGCTCGCCGCGGGCCAGCATCGGCTTGAGCAGGTTGCCGGCGTCCATCGCGCCCTCGGCCTTGCCGGCGCCGACGATCAGGTGCAGCTCATCGATGAAGAGGATGATGCGCCCCTGGCTTTCCTGGACCTCCTTGAGGACGGCCTTGAGCCGCTCCTCGAACTCGCCGCGGAACTTGGCGCCGGCCAGCAGCGCGCCCATGTCGAGCTGGAAGATCGTGCGCTCGCGCAGGCCCTCGGGCACGTCCTGGCGCACGATGCGGTGGGCGAGGCCCTCGACGATGGCGGTCTTGCCGACGCCGGGCTCGCCGATCAGGACCGGGTTGTTCTTGGTGCGGCGCGAGAGGATGCGGATCGTGCGGCGGATTTCCTCGTCGCGGCCGATGACGGGGTCGAGCTTGCCGGCGCGGGCCAGCTCCACCAGGTCGCGGCCGTAACGCTCGAGCGCCTCGTAGGTGGCCTCGGGGTTGTCGCTGGTGACGCGCTGCTTGCCGCGCACCTCGGTGAGGGCGGTCAGCAGCTTTTCACGGGTGAGGCCGGCCTCGGCCAGGGCGCGGCCGGCGGGGCGCTGGCGCGCGGCCTCGACCATCGCCAACAGGACATGCTCGACGCTGAGGTATTCATCCTTCATCCGGCGCGCCTCGTCCTCGGCGCGAGCCAACACCTGGTTGAGCGCCTGGGTGGCATAGATGCCGCCGGCCTCGGCGCCGGGACCGCTGACGCGCGGGATGCGCTGGAGCTCCTTCTCGAGCCGCTCGCGCAGCGGGCGGGCGGGCGCGCCGGCGCGCTCGAGCAGGCGCGAGGCGATGCCGCCCTCCTGGTCGATGAGGGCGGCCAGCAGATGCTCGTTGTCGATCGCCTGATGGCCGGCCCGCGCCGCCAGTCCCTGCGCCGCGACCAGCGCCTCCTGGGTCTTCTGCGTCATCCGGTTGAGGTCCATCGTTCAAGCTCCCGCAGGCATTCATTGGCGCCCCAGCGAATCGTTTGGGGGCGACAGGGATATTGAATACAAAAACCGGGCCAAAGAAGTGTGGGGAACGAACTTCCATCCCAACAGCAGGTGATGCCGGATCGGCCGCCCCTTTCGGGGCTCGGATGATGGTGGCGCATGACCGGGGGCTCGCCTAGGCTCGCCCCCGGCTACTTGCGATCGCCCCTTACGGGGCTAGGTCATTCGCCATCAACGTCCAGGATCAAGGCCTGGGTCTCGGACCATGGGCCATAGTGACCCAACTCCGGTTGGCGGCGGATCAAAAGGCGGCGCGAGATTTGTTCAAGAGGAGGCCTGGCCGCCGATGAGTTCATCGAGCTCGGCGCGCAGGCGGGCGACCTCTTCCTCGAGCCGGGTGACGCGCGCCTCCAATTCGGTGCGGGTGGGCTGGGCGGGGGACGGCGCGACCGACGATTCAGCGGCGGGCTCGCCGGCCAGGAGGTGGGCCCAGCGTTCCTCGCGGGTGCCCGGACGGCGCTCGAGCCGGCGCACGAGCGGGCCTTCCTCACGCCCGGCCAGCTCGGCCAGCGCCTCCTCGACCTGCGCCGCAGAATTGAAATTGTGCAGGCGCGAGGCGCGCGAGCGCAGTTCGCTGACCGTCTGCGGCCCGCGCAGGAGCAGCTCGCACAGCACCGCCACCTGGGGGGCGTCCAAGCCCAGCACGGCATTGGCGCGGTGGCCGAAGCGCGGGACGCGCCCGGCCGGATCATGGATCTCGCGCGCGAGGCCGTGCCCACGCAGCGCCTCGAGCGCCCGCTGGATCGTGTCGGCATCATAGGCCACCACCGGCTGACGGTTGGATTTCTGGTTGCAGGCCGCCAGCAGCGCGTTGAGGGTGAGCGGATAATACTCGGGGGTAGTGAGCTGCTTCTCGATCAGCGCCCCCAGCACGCGCGTCTGTTCCTGGCTCAATGGCGTCTGCATCGCGGGCTCTCCTTCAGCTTGCGTCGGTCACAGTTCCATGTTGACTAAAAACCGGGCAAAAGACACGAAAATGCGTAGGGGGGGGCAGTTGGTCGGCAGGGTTAAGGACTGGTAAAAATCAGAGCGACACAATCAGCCCCTCTGGCGACCACTGTATCGCCCCTTCAGGGCTTGGATGAAATTGAACCCGTAACCCAGGGTTACGCTTCGCTCACCCTGGGCTTCTTGACTGCCGCTGCCCCTTCAGGGCAGCAGAAGCAATCCGCGAGGTTGCCAGCGAAGACCCGACCTACCACCGTAACATGGCTTTGAGATTTTGATTCCGCTGGTGCATGCTGGTAGAGAGCATCGCATGGCCCCGGGAGGGCGCGCATGGAACCTGAAATCTTCGATCGCGAACTGGCGGCCTGCTACGACCGGATGATCCGCTGGGAGCGGCGGCTGGCGCTGGAGCGGCCGCTGTTTGAGGCGCTCTGGCATAGGCGCGGGGCCCGCAGCGTGCTCGATGCCGCCTGCGGCAGCGGCGCCCACCTGGAGCTGTTTGTGGAGCAGGGGCTGAAGGCGGTCGGCGCCGATGGCTCGCCGGGGATGCTCGAGCTGGCCCGGCAGCGGCTGGCGACGCTGCCCGAGGAGCGCCGGCCACCGCTGACGCTGGCCACCTGGCGCGAGCTGCCCAATAAAATCGCCGCCCGCTTTGACGCCGTGCTCTGCCTGGGCAACTCGCTGCCCTACGTGACCGACCAGGGCGAGCTGGAAGCCTCGCTGGCAGGGTTGTGGTCGCGCGTGGCGCCCGAGGGGATGCTGGTCATCCAATACAAGAATTTCGAGCTGCTGCGGTCGCGGGGGGAGCGCTTCCTGCCGCTGTCGAGCCATCGCGAGGAGGGCAGGGTCGAAATGGTCGCGGTGCGCCAATACGACTGGCGCGAGGGGGCGGTCGATTTCCTCGCCATCATCCTGCAGCGCGAGGCGCCCACGGCCGACTGGCGCATGCGGCACTGGACCACGCCGCTGGCCACCTGGCCGCCGGCACTGGTTTCGGGGGTGCTGCTGGGGCTGGGCGCGCGCGTCGAGCTGTGCGGCTCGCTGGCGCTCGAGCCGTTCGACCCCGCCGCGAGCGATGACGTCGTGCTGGTGGCGACCACGCCATGACCGGGCAGGTGGAAGCCATCATCAAGCCGCTGGTCCGCCTGCATGAGGAGGGCTGCCGACGGCCGCGACTTTATTACCTGATGCCGCTGGCGCTGTGGGGAGGCCTGATCCTGTTGGGAAGCCTGGCCCCCCCCTCGCGGCTGCCCGAGATCGAGACCTCGGACAAGGTTCAGCATTTGCTGGCTTATGCGGTGCTGGGCTGGCTGCTGGCGCGGGCATGGGCCTGCCGGCGGCGGCCGAGCCCGGCAACCGTGGCGGCGATGCTGGCGTCGGCGACACTATTCGGGCTGCTGGTCGAAGTCCTGCAGCAGCTGACGCCCTCGCGCACTTTTGACTGGCTGGATGCCGTCGCCAATACCGGCGGCGCGGCCACCGGCATCGCGATTTGGCTGATCTGGCGGGCCGCACTCAGGCGCGCCGTCGCCCCCCCATCCCTCGCGGAGGACGCATGATGATCCCGCTTCGGCCGTTATTGGCGCTCGCACTGGGCATGATCCTGCTGGGCGGCTGCGCCCGCACCACCGAGCCGCTGCCCGGGCGGTTCGACCGCAGCTATGCCGACTGGAACCACCTGCTCACGACCCACCTGCGCGCCGATGGGCTGGATTACGCCGCCGTCGCCGCCGATCGGACTGGGCTTGAGCGCGCGGTGATGAACCTGGAGCGCGTCGGGGCCGATGAGTTTGCCGGCTGGCCACCCGCCGAGCGGCTCGCCTACCTGATCAACGCCCACAATATCATGGCCGTCCGGCAGATCGTGGAGCGGTGGCCGGCGCGGCGAAGCGTGGTCCGCAATGCGCGCGAGGTCGAACTGCTGGGGCGGCACTGGTCGCTGCGCGAGCTGGCCGAGGCCGCGATGAGCCGCGACTATAATGAGCCGCGCGCGATTTTCCTGCTCAACTGGGGCGAGCGCGGCTGCGCACCGCTGCCCGAGGTGGCCGCGATGGGCCAGAACCTGCCGACCCTGCTCGACCGCCAGACGCGCCGGGTGATCAATGACGAGCGCTATGCGCGATTCGACTGGACCCGCCGCCGCGCCGAGCTGACTCCGCTGCTGAGCGAATATCGCGAAAACTTCGAGCGCATCTATGGCAGCCTGTGGGTCTTCCTGGAGCGCAACCTGGCCGCCGCCGAGGCGCGCAACCTTGCCGACCGCCGCCCCAAGTTGGACTTCATGCCCTTTGACCGGACGCTCGCCGCGGGCGGCCGATGACCATCAAGGTGATTCAGCGCTGGCAGACGGGACAGTAGAAGGTGGAGCGTTGCTGCTGGATGAGGCGCTCGACGGGGGAGCCGCAGCGCGGGCAGGGCTGGCCTTCGCGGGCATAGACGCGCAGGTAGCGGCCATAGCCGCCCTCCAGGCCGCGCGAATCCTGAAAATCGGAGAAGGTCGTGCCGTTGGCGGCGATGGCGCGGCGCAGGGTGGCGCGAATGGCGCGGACCAGCCGCGAGATTTCTTCCGCATCGAGTTGGCAGGCCGGGCGGCGGGGATCGATCCCCGCCTCGTGCAGCGCCTCGCTGGCGTAGATGTTGCCCAGGCCGACGATGCAGTCCTGGCGCAGCAGCCAGGTCTTGATGGGAGTGCGCGAGCGCGCCAGCAGCGCGGCCAGCGCCCGTGCGGTGAACTCCCGCTCGAGCGGATCAAGCCCGGCCGGGCCGGCCTGCTCGGGCGCATCGACCAGCCGCAGGGTGCCGAAGCGCCGCACGTCGACAAAATCAAGCACGCCACGCTCGAGCCGCAGGCGCGCCCGCAGCGGCGGCGCGGCCGGGCGATCGGCCCGCTCGCTCCAGATGAGCCGGCCCGTCATGCGCAGGTGAACAATCAGCCAACGCGAGGGGCGGCGGCCGGCCGGGTCGACCAGCTCGATGCCGATTTGTTTGCCGATGCGGCGGACGCCGGCGACGCGCCGCCCCGCCAGCTCAGCCGGTGCGATCAATTCAAGCTTGGGATCGAGGATCACGGCGCGCCGGATGAGTTGCCCCGACAGCAGCGGCGCCAGTTGACGCGCAACCGTTTCGACCTCGGGCAGCTCGGGCATCGTCAGCCCTGGCCCGTGGAGGCGACGGCGCGGTCGCTTTCGAGGTCGGCCAGCAGCGACTCGCCCACCTGCCAGACGTTGCCGGCGCCCATGGTCAGGCAGAGGTCACCCTCGCGCAGGCGGCCGCTCAGGAATGCCCGCGTCTCATCGAGGGTTGGCAGATAGTGGGCGTCGGGGTGGCCATGAGCGATCGCCGCCTCCCAGACCTCGCGCCCGCTGACGCCGTCGATCGGTTTTTCGCCGGCACCATAGACATCGGTCACGACCAGCAGGTCGGCCTGGCGCAGGGACTCCCCGAACGGGACCGCCAGCGCGCGGGTGCGCGAGTAGCGGTGGGGCTGAAAAATCCCGACCACGCGGCGATGGCGCCCGATCAGGACCTGTTCGCGGGCCACCGCCAGCGTGGCGCGCAGCTCGGTGGGGTGGTGGGCATAGTCATCGACGACCTCGACGCCGCCGCTGCGACCCTTGATCTGCCAGCGCCGCTGGGCGCCCTGATAGATCGCGAGTGCCTCGGCGAGCGGCTCGATCGGCGCGCCGAGGTCGAGCGCGCAGGCCAGCGCCCCCAGGGCGTTGAGCACATTGTGGCGACCCGCCACACCCAAACGCACCCGGCGCAGCCGTTCGCCGCGCCAGATTGGCGTGAAGGCAGCCCCGCCGCCCGCCTTGGCTGGCTCGACGGCCTCCGCCGTCATGTCGGCGGGCGAGGTCAGCCCATAGGTCAGCGCCGGCCAGCGGCCCCCGGCGAGCAATTGCGCCACCGCCGGGTCATCGAGGCACGCCACGATCCGCCCCTCGGGGCGCAGGCGGTCGAAGAACCTGGCGAAGGTGCGGATGATCTCGGCGTGATCGGCGTAAAAGTCCAGATGGTCGGCCTCGATGTTCGTGACGATGGCGCGGTCGGGCTCCATCTCGAGGAAGGAGGCATCGGATTCGTCGGCCTCGGCGACGACCCACTCGCCCAGACCGGGGCGCGCGTTGCCGCCGAAATCATTGAGCTCGCCGCCGATAAGCACGGTGGGGTCGAAGCCCGCCTGGGTCAGCATCAGGCCCATCATCGAGGTGGTCGTGGTCTTGCCGTGGGTGCCGCTGATGGCGACCGAGCGCCCGCCGGCCATGATCGCGGCCAGCACGCGGGCACGCCGCCAGATCGGGATGCCGGCGGCCTCGGCGGCGGCGCGTTCAGGATTGTCGCCGCCGATGGCGGTCGAGGTGACGACGAGCTGGGCACCATCGATGTTATCAGCACGATGGCCGATGGCCACGCGCGCGCCCAGCGCCTCGAGACGGCTGGTGGCCGGGCCGCGGGCCACGTCGCTGCCGCTGACGTTCCAGCCGCGCGCCAGCAGGATCGTGGCGATGGCACTCATGCCCGCCCCACCAATGCCGATCAGGTGTATCTGCCGAAAAGATTCCAATGCCTTCATGTGCCTGCCAATCAATGTCTATTCGAGTTCAAATTTAATTCTATTCATTCAATTCATTGCGTCCACGAATTTACACGGAAATTTGGGAGACATGAATTGACACGAAAATGTGCTCGGTGGTTCAAAGGGTTTTGCAGAGAACTGGACCAGACTCCGAGTCATATTTCGCACTTTTTGCCTTTCGTGAACTTCCCTTGAAACTCAAGGTCGCCGGGGCGTTTCAGGATCGCAGATTGTCGGGGACAAACTCAAGCACCAGCCGCGCCAGCTGGTGGGCGGCGTCGGGGCGACCGAGCGAGCGGGCCGCCTCGGCCATCGTGGCCAGACGGCCTGGATCGCGCGCCAGTTCGTCCAGAATCGACTCGAGCTGATCCAAGGCGCGCGGGTCATCCTGATCGACGATGTGAGCCGCGCCGGCGCGGTCGAGACGCAGCGCGTTGGCAAACTGGTGGCGGCCGGCGTGGGGCAGCGGCAGCAGGATCGAGGGCTTGCCAAGGGCCGTCAATTCCGAGAGTGTCAGCGCCCCGGCGCGGGCAATGATCAGGTCGGCGGCGGCATAGGCGCGCGCCATTTCCTCGATGTAGGGATTGATCGAATGTTCCTCGGGCGGCCGCCTCATCGTCGCCAGCTCGCGCTGGACGACCTCGAAGTGCGCCGGGCCGGTCGACCAGAGCAGTTGCCAGGCGGCGGCGTGGTTTTCGGCGGATTCACTGCGGTGGAGCAGGTCCAAGAGCAGTCGATTGAGCCCCTGCGCCCCCTGCGAGCCCCCCAGGCAGAGGCAGACCAGCCGCTCCTGGCCGACGCGGAAATAGCGGCGCGCCTCGGCACGATCGACCGGCGCCAGGATTTCGGAACGGATTGGATTGCCGACGGCGTGCTGACGGCGCCGATTCCAGAGGCCGCGCGGGCGTTCCACGGCAGTGCCGATCGAGGAGGCCAGCGGCGCCAGGGCGCGATTGGCTGAGCCCGCCCGCTCGTTCTGCTCGTGCAGCACAATCCTGGCCCCGCTCAAACGCGCGGCCAGCAGCGGCGCCACCGACACATAGCTGCCGAAGCCGACGGCCACCTGGACCGGCTTCTGGCGCAACTGGCGGCGCGAGCGTGCCAGCGCCGCCATGAACTGGCCCCAGAATCGGAAGCGATCGATCAGGCCCGGCCGGCGATGCCCCAGCGGCAGGACCCAGGGTTGAATCCCCAGCCGCCGATAGATCTGCCACTCGGAGGGGCGGTTGCCGCAGATGAACTGAACTTCGACATCGGGGGCGAGCTCGGCCAGCGCGTGGGAGAGCGCCACGGCCGGATAGATATGGCCGCCCGTGCCGCCGGCTGCAAGCAGCACGCGGGGCCGGCGGGCGGACCGGAGAGAACGCTTCGAGTCCTGGCTCATTTGCGGAGTCAACTCCCCCATCGCTGGTGCACCAGTTGCGTGCGCGCCACATTCATCAAAATTCCCATTGCCGTCATGCAGATCAACAGCGAGGAGCCGCCGTAGCTGATGAAAGGCAGCGTCAGCCCCTTGGTCGGCAGCAGGCCCAGGACGACGCCCAGGTTGATCGCCGCGTTGGCAAAGACCAGCAGAGTAATGCCCGAGGCCAACAGGCTGCCGAAGAGGTCGGTCGAGCGCAGCGCCACGATCCAGCCGAGCAGCACGATCGCCGCATAGGCCGCCACCACCAGCGAGACGCGCACGAAGCCCAGCTCCTCGGCCATGATGGCGAAGATGAAATCGGTGTGGCGGTCGGGCAGGTGGCCGAACTTTTGCAGGCTCTCGCCGAGGCCTCGCCCCCACATCCCGCCCGAGCCGATGGCGATCAGCGACTGGCTGAGCTGGTAGAGCGATCCGCGCCGCATCTCCTGGTCCACCAGCTCGGGTGTCAGCAGGAAGACCAGATAGGAAAAGACGCGCGAGACACGGTGGGGTCGCATCAGGATCGCCATCACCAGCGCCGGCAGGACCGCCATCCCCAGCGCCAGCAGGTGAAACCAGCGCATCTCGGCCACCAGCCACATGCCGCAGACGACGACGCACAGGACGAAGGTGGCGCCGAAGTCGTTCTTGACGATCACGGCCGCAAACAGCCCCGTGACCACCAGCGCCGGCATCACCCCCGAGCAGAAGCTGCGGATGTAGGGCCGTCGCTCGGAGAGCATCTTGGCCATGTAGATGATCATGGCGAGCTTGGCCAGCTCGGAGGGCTGGAAGTTGATGATGCCCAAGTTGATCCAGCGGGCGTCGCCCTTGGCCGAGACGCCGATCCCCGGCACATAAATCAGCAGCAGCAGGAGCATGGAGAAGCCCAGCAGCCAAGGGGCCAGGCGCTTGAGGCGGCCATAGTCGATCCAGTAGGCGGCCAGCAAGAGCACCAGGCCGCCCAGCGCATAGATTGACTGGCGCACCAGCAGCTCCTGAGAGGCGGAGGCGCTGTAGACGGCGATGATGCCGGTGGCGACCAACGACAGGGTCAGGACGAACAGGACCAGCGGAATGTTGAGCGGGCGTAAGACTGGCAGGTCGCGCGTCATCAGGGGCTGCACCTTGGGCGTCTACAATTCGCAACGGGAGCGGCAGCGCCACAAACTATCATTGACCGTAAGAATTCTAAGCGCCCACGCGAGATGATGCCAGTGGAAAACGGGCCAGGACAGCCTCCGCCTGATCCTTCATGTTTTTTTATCGCAAAGGTGCAGAGGAAATGGCCAAAGGTCGCAAAGGCAGGAATCGAATCATGATCTTCCAGACCCATCATGATGTTCATGACGTCACCCACCCGAAACGTCCCCGCAACGACTTTGCGTTCTTTTTCTAATTCTCCGCGACCTTTGCGAAATGAATGAAGATTCAAGGAGCACCCGCGCCGGATCGACAACCTCTCCCGGTCACCTTTACAGGGAACCAAGGATCTCGTCGAGCGGGATGGCGCCGGCCGGTGGGGGCTGCTGGCCCGCCGGCACCGTCACCACGCCCGTGTTGGCCTCGGGGCCCAGCGCGGCCAGCTCGCCGACCAGCTGGCCGACGGTGACAAACTCATAGCCCTGGGCGCGCAGCTCCGTGATCATTCCCCGCAGCGCCGTGAGCGTGTGCGGCTTGGTGTCGTGCATGCAGATGATCCCGCCCGGATGCGCGCCATTGACCACCTTGCCGTGGATGGAGGCCGCATCGCGAGCGCGCCAGTCCTCGGGGTCGACCGACCAGTTGGCCAAGACCAGCCCCAGCTCACGACAGACGTCGCGGGTGGACTGGTTGACCGAGCCGAACGGCGGCCGGAACAGACGCGGGCGAACGCCGGAGGCCTGCTCGATCAGGGTCATCGAACCCTCGAGTTCCTCGCGGATTTTGGCCGCACCCAGCTTGCGCATGTCGGGATGGGTCTGGGAATGGGTGCCGATCTCGAAGCCGGCCTCGGCGACCATCCGCGCCAAGGCGGGGCTTTTCTCGACCATCGAGCCGAGCATGAAAAAGGTGGCCGGCACGCCCTCCTCACGCAGGAGCGCCACAAATTGCGGCGTCAGCGTCGGGTGGGGGCCATCATCGAAGGTCAGCGCTATGCGACGGCCGCCGGCAAGCCCGCTGCGCACCGTCTCGCCGGCGAAGGCCAGCAGCTGGTGATCGGCCGTGACCGCAGGCGCGGAGCCGTTCATGGCCACGGCTGGCACGGTGGCCGCCGGGGCGGCGGCCGCCAGAGCCACCTGGGCCGGGACAGGCTCGACGGGCTGGTCGGTGAACTCGGCGGGGGCCTCGACCGGCAGCAGGGCCGCGGCCGCCGGACGTGTCTGTGAACCGAATTGATATCCAACGAGGAAGGTCAGGCCAAGCGTGGTCAGCACCATCAGCACAAGCAGAACCGTTTTGGACATGAACCAGTCATACCTTTCGATCTATCAAACCATGCAAGTGAGGTGAAGGATGAATCGGATGGAATTGCGGGCTCAGCCTTCGCTGGCCGGAATGCCGGCGGACCAGCGCAGGCAAGCCTCGATGAAGCCGTCCAGCTCGCCGTCCATGACCGCCTGAATATTGCCGGTCTCGTGGCCGGTGCGGTGATCCTTGACGAGCTGGTAGGGCTGAAAGACGTAGGAGCGGATCTGATTGCCCCAAGAGATGTCGCGTTTTTCGTTTTCCTTGGCGGCCAGTTCGGCCTTGCGTTGCTCCTCCTGGAGCTGATAGAGGCGCGAGCGCAGCATTTTCATCGCCTGGGCCTTGTTCTGGAACTGGCTGCGCTCGTTCTGGCACTGAACGACGACCTTGCTGGGCAGGTGCGTAATGCGGACGGCCGAACTGGTCTTGTTGACGTGCTGACCGCCGGCGCCACTGGCGCGATAGACGTCAATCTTGAGGTCTTCCTCGCGAATGTCAATCTCAATGTCATCATCCACCTGCGGCCAGCAATAGACCGAGCAGAAGGAGGTGTGGCGGCGCTTGTTGGCGTCGAACGGCGAGATTCGCACCAGCCGGTGGACGCCGATTTCGTTCTTGAGCTGGCCGTAGGCATAGTCGCCCTTGACCAGCAGCGTGGCCGAGCGGATGCCGGCCTCATCGCCATCCATGACTTCGATGGTTTCGTAGGCCAATGCGGAGCGTTCGATCCAGCGGCCGTACATGCGAAGGAGCATCTGCGCCCAGTCGCAGCTTTCGGTGCCGCCGGCGCCGGCGTGGATGTGCAGGTAGCAATCGCCGATGTCCTCAGGTTCCTTCATCAGGGCGCGCGTCTCGAGCGACTCCAGCCGGCGCGCCAGATCGGAGGCCTGCTCGCCGAGCTGGCGCAGCATCTCCTCATCGCCCTCGGCCATGCCGGCCAGCTCGAGCGCATCGGCGACCTCGCGCGCCAGCGCATCCCAGGGGTCGACCTGCAGTTTGAGCCGGTTGAGCTCGCGCATGTGTTCCTGGGCCGTGGTGGCGTCATCCCAGAAGCCGGGCCGGCCGGTCTTGCCTTCCATTTCGTCGACCTGGCGGCGCAGCTCCTCGAGCTTGAGGTATTGGCGGGCCTCGTCCGCGCGTGCGCGGACGCGTTGCAGTTGGGAGTCAAGTTCCTCGGGCGGGATCGTCATGGTTCATCCATCGGCCGTTGCGCGGCCTGTCTCATCGCGACCGGGCCACCACCCGGCGATTGTCCAGCCGCATTCTAAGGGCTCGGGCGCCCCAACGCAAGCGCGGGATCAAGTCCGGCGGTGGGAAGCGGACAAGATCAGATCGTTGGGGGCAGCACTCCCTCCACCCCCACCTCCTTCCGTTGACAGACTTCCAGTTGTATCCTTGCTCGCCGCCCCCGTTCGAGCTATACAAGATCAAGCCTACACCCAGCATCCCCATCGGCAAGCCCGCGGGGAAAGGGGACAGCATTGACACGAACCCGAAAACGCACGGAGAACGGGAATGAAAAACTTGAGGAATGCAGGATGGAGATGCGCATTGCTGATCGTCACCCTGACGGTCGGATGTGCCCAATTCCATCAAGAACCTGAAGTGCGACTGGGGTTCACGACTCAGAATTTTATCGGGCATATTCCGGTCTCGCTGGAAACGGCGAAGGACTTTGTGGGCTATGCACATGAGCATGGATTTGCCTGGATTGAGCTGCGCGATCCGGACGCGTCGCTGACGGTGGACGAGTGTCTTGAAATCTCCGCCTTGGCGCGGGGGCTGGGCATCGAGATCAATTATTCGGCCCAGCGCGGGCTGCTGGCGGAGGACTTCTGGACGGTCTTCGAGCGGGCTGTGGTCAACACCACCCTGTTTGATGGGCCGCGCACGGTGCGGGTTCTGGCCCTGCGCGGCGAGGGGGAGAAGGGATGGACGGAAGCGGAGTTCCAGCGCATGGTCAGGATCGCGCAAGACGCGCTGCGCCGGGCCACGGCCCATGGAGTCGGCTTGACCGTGGAACACGCCGACGCCGCACTGGACGGACGGGGTCAGCCATACTATGGCATGGTCGAACTGCTGGATGCGATCGATCCGGCAATTACGCTCCAGCTCGACACGGCCAACATCTTCACCGGCCCGGTTGAGGTCACGCCGGCGGAAGCGGAGGCGTTTATCCGGGAGTTTGCCCACCGGATTTCCTATCTTCATGTGAAGTCCGCCCGCGACGGTCAGGCCCTCCCCGTGCTCGACGGCAACCCGCTTGAATTTAAGAAGATTTTTTCGCTGCTCGCGGATCAGGCCCCCGTCTATGCCGCCATCGAATTCGGGCCGAACGCCAGCGCGGAGATGGTCTATGAGCATTTGCGCGTCAGCCTCGATAATCTGAAAAACAAATGACAGGCGGGGTGCCGCGCAGCGCGTGTTTCCATCATGAAGCAGGGAGATAAGCAGAATGAGCACGAAGACAGAGAGATGGGGTGCGCTCATTGAGCCTCATCCCGTGATTGCGGTCCTGGTCATCGATGATGCGGCGGATGCCGTGCCCTTGGCTCAAGCCCTGATCGCAGGCGGGATCGGAGCCATGGAACTGACCCTGCGCACCCCCGCCGCGCTCGATGCGTTGCGTCAAATCCGCGAGCAGGTTCCGGAGATGACTGCCGGGACCGGCACGGTGCTGACCTGTGAGCAGGTGCGCGAAGTCAAAGCCGCCGGTGCGCAGTTTGCCGTGGCCCCGGGACTGAACCGCCGTGTGCTGGAGGCTGCGGCGGCCGAGGACCTGCCCTTTGCGCCGGGGATCGCCACGCCGTCCGATATCGAGGCGGCGCTGGAGCTGGACTGCCGCGTGATGAAGTTATTCCCGGCGGTCCCGCTGGGTGGGCTGGAGTATCTGAAAAGCATTGCCGCGCCGTACCTCCACCTCGGAGTGCAATTTATTCCGCTGGGCGGACTGAACGAGCAAAACCTGCGTGAATGGATCAGCAGCCCGCTGGTCTGCGCCGTCGGCGGCTCCTGGATCGCCCCGCGAGACCTGATTCGTGAAAAGGCGTGGGCTGAAATCACCCGCCGGGCTCAAGCGGCCTCGACTATTGCTAAAGGGAACCAACAGGCATGAACAGGAAGAAAGTCATCGGTTTTGGAGAGATCATGGGACGGCTGGCGCCGGAGCAGTTTTATCGCTTCAGCCAAAGCTGCCCGGGCAAGCTGGACCTGACGTTTGCGGGCGCGGAGGCGAATGTCGCGGCCTCGGTGGCGATGCTGGGCGGGGCGGCTGAGTTTGTCACGGCCTTGCCGAAACATGCGGTCGCGGATGCCTGCATCGGCGTGCTGAGGGGACTTGGGGTCGAAACCGGGCATATCCTGCGCACCAAACAGGGGCGGCTGGGGCTCTACTTCGTTGAGACCGGCGCCAATCAGCGGCCCAGCAACGTCATCTATGACCGCGATGGCGCGGCGGTTGCCCAGACGCCGGGCGAGGCCTATGCGTGGGATGAGATTTTCGCCGACGCGGGCTGGTTCCATGTGAGCGGCATCACGCCGGCCCTGTCGCGCCTGGCGGCCGAAGCGGTCCTGCTGGCGGCAAAGAAGGCCAAGGCGGCGGGGCTGATGGTCTCCTGTGACCTGAATTTCAGGAAGAAACTGTGGAACTGGGAGGGCACGCTCAAGCCGCGCGACCTGGCAGAGAAGACCATGCGCGAGATCCTGCCGCTGGTGGATGTGATCATCGGCAACGAAGAGGATGCATCCGACGTGCTGGGGATCCATGCGGGGGATACCGATGTGGAGTCGGGCGCGCTGGCGATCAAGAAATATCCCGAAGTGGCCGCCGCCATCGCCGGTCAGTTTCCGAACGTGAAAAAAGTCGCCATCACGCTGCGCGAGAGCATTTCGGCCTCGCACAACAACTGGGGGGCGATGTTGTACGATGTCGCTTCCGCGCGTGCGGTTTTTGCGCCGGTGCGCGGCGGGCAATACCAGCCTTATGAAATCCGTGATATCGTCGATCGCGTCGGCGGTGGGGACTCCTTCGCCGCCGGCCTGATTTTTGCGCTGCATACCGGCCAATACCCTGACGACCAGGACGCGATCGCCTTCGCCGTCGCTGCCTCGTGCCTCGCCCATTCGATCAAGGGCGACTTCAACTTCAGCTCGCGGGCCGAGGTCGAAGCGTTGATGAAGGGCAGCGGCTCCGGGCGGGTGGTGCGTTGATGTGAGGTCGGTGGAACGAGGACGATGGATCGCCCGGTGATGCGCTGGCTTGTCGGGACAAGCCAGGCATCACCGGGCCAGAGGCCGGGCCTGAGCGGTCACGAGGCCACCCCGAAGAAATCAATCAGACCCTTGACCGCCGTGGCGGACATGACGAGCGCAAAAACAAGCGCCGCTCCCATGCCAGCATTGAGCAACCAACCGGCGGAATGCTTGCCCATCAGATCACGCCGATTCAGCAGCACCATGAAGACGATGACCACGAGCGGCAGCGCGAACACCTGGGAGACCTGCGTCGCGATCTGCGCGGCGATCGGATTGACGCCCAGCACGGGAACGGTCAGGCCGATCAGGCAAGCCACGCCGGCCAGCACCCGGAAAAGCACCGACCGGCTTTCAAACCCTCCATTGCGGTAATCACCGATCAGCAAGGGGGCGACCATGCAGATCGGAAAGACCGACGAAAGACCCGCGCTCACCGTGCCGACCAGAAAGAGGGCGACGGCAAAACGGCCGGCCACGGGCTCAAGGGAACGAACCATGTCGAGCACATTGGTGACCGACTGCCCGCGCGCAAAGATCGCCCCGGCCGCACAAGCCATCACCGCGCCGCTGATGACAAACATCAAGACCGCCGCCAGCACCGCATCGCGACGCTGTTGCGAAATCTGAGCCAACCCCCAACCCTTGCCACGCAGCAGGATCGGGCGCACGACAAAGGTCGGCGCGGCCATCGTCGTGCCGACGAATGCCGCCACCATCAGGTGCGCGCCCGGCACCTGGGGAATGCGCGGAATCAAGCCGCGCGCGATATCCCCCGCCGGCGGCAGCACGATAAACATCGAAATGATAAACGAGACCCCAAGCAGCGTGACAAAGAAGACCAGGATGCGTTCGAAAAGTGAGTAGGTGCCGTACCACAGCAGCAGATACATGAACGACATGACCACAATCGCAATCCCCAGCACGGGCCAGTAGCTGCTCTCGGCCAGGGAGGGCAGGAACAGGCGGCTGCCTTCGTAGAGGGCGGTGGAGGAAAGCCCAACCAGGCCCGAAAGGCAAAACCACTGCCCGAGCACAATCCCGAAAATCATCAGGATCGCCCAAAATTGACCGGCTGGCAGATGACGGCGACAGGCATGCACGGCAGTATCGCCGGTCACGACTGCGAACCGGCCCGCCGCCTCCATCAACACCCAGGAGAAGAAACAACTGAGCGCGAGCACCCACAGGAGCAACATGCCATACTCGCTGCCGGCTTTGGTCATAGCCGTGACGCTGCCAGTCCCGATGGTGTAGCCGATGGCAAAGATGCCCGGCCCCACCGCAAGCAGCATGGCGCCAATTCTGCTGATGTATGATTTCATGAACACCCTCTCGTCCCAATTGTTGGCCGCGAATCAGCCTGCCGCCGGACATATATCAGGGGACTAATTCTAGTCACCCCGGCCCAGACTGCAACCAAGATATAGGTAGGTGGGGGTGGATGGAGGGAGTGGCTGTGAGGCAAAAAAACAAAGCCGCCGAACCCGAGGGCGCGGCGGCGGAGTTTTCGGTGGTGGGTGGTACAAGATTTGAACTTGTGACCTCTGCGATGTCAACGCAGCGCTCTAACCAACTGAGCTAACCACCCAACCCATCGACGCCATAGCTTATCCCACTCAAAGGTGGGTTTTCAACACGAAAATAGGGCATCTGGCGGATGACTGGGCGCAGTTTGCGCTCGCGATCAGAGCTCGTGCCGGGGAGGGTGGGTCGGCTCTTCAAGCCGACACTGGAGGACATGTCGGGTCGAAGACCCGACCTACCCGTTCGGAGTCCGTAGCGGCCACACTGGAGGAGATGTCGGGTCGAAGACCCGACCTACCCGTTCGGAGTCCGTAGCGGCCACACTTGGAGGAGATGTCGGGTCGAAGACCCGACCTACCCGTTCGGGCGCGATGAAGAAGGCCCCTCCTCCCGGAGGGAGAAGGGGCCGGAGCGATCTGCTCAATTGTTTCCGCAGTCTCAAGAGCCGCTTAGTAAAGCGACCAGTAACGGGCGCGGTTGGGCGGCGGGACCAGGGCATCGGCCATGATGAGCATCGAGCCGAGCGGCCCGCCGGTTGAATCGGCGGTCAGCAGGACCGGGGTGGTGTAGGTGAAGTTACCGGCGGCGGGATTGGCATAGTTGGGGACCTGCGGCGGATCGACCACGTTGGTCGCCGTGGCATTGAGGAAGGTCGTCGCCGTCGGGCTGGTGGTGTTGGCGTTGACATGGCTGATGGTGTAGGTGTCGCCGGCTGTCTCCACGCCTTCGAAGGCGTGGGCGTGTGTGTTGTTGAACAGCGTGTTGGTCACGTTGATCTGGCGATCGGTGCCCGACCCGACCAGGATGCAGGCGCGGGCCGAATTTTCCTGAATGAAGTCACAGTGGTCGATGTTGATGCGGATGCCGTTGCTGTTGTTGCTGGCGCGGACGTTGATACAGCGCGACAGGTTGCGGTGCTCAAAGACGCAACGGCTGTAGTTGACGATCGGCGAGGCGGTGGGATTGCTGCTGTCGCGCGGCCGGTGCTCGACGGTCATCCAGTTGGTCTCGGGGGTGGTGGGCTGGGTCTGACGGATCCAGCAGTTCTCGAAGTTGAGCAGGCCATTGATGCCGCCATAGATGCTGAGGGCCTCGCGGGCGCCGCCATCATAATGGGATTCCATCTCGCAGCCGCGGAAGGTGAAGTTGGCCGAATTGAGCAGGTTGGTGCCCCCGCGCAGGTAGACCGCGCCGCGGCTGGCGCGCGCCATCAGAAAGCGGCAGTATTCGACGGTATGGGTCGCGCCGGCGGGAATTTCCCGAACGGCATGGAAACCATAGGCGGCGCCGAAGGTGTTGAAGAACTTGACGTGCGAGCTGCCCGAACTGCCGACGAAGACGCCGACGGTGGTCCCGGTGGTGTTGACCACATCAAAGTTGGAGATGTTGACCAGGCCCGCCGAATGGTCCAGGCGCACCGCGTAAAGCGTAGCCCGGTAGACGTTCTGCTGATCGATGATGAACTTGCCGCCATCGATGCTACCGATGCTGGCGCCCTCGGCCCCGTCCGCCGTGCGAATGACATGGGTGACGGCGACATCAGGGTCGCCGGTCAGCACCGGGTTGACGCCGGGGTCGGCGACCAGGCTGATCGCCTTATCAATGACGATTGACTCGGCGAAGGGGCCGGCGTTGGTCACGCGAATCGTGTCGCCGGGAGCGGCGGCCTGAACCGCCGCACTGATCGTGGCATGCTGCGTCGGCACAATCAGTTCGGCAGCCTGCGCCTGAACGGCGGCCATCGTCAGCAGTGCACCCAGAGAGAATGTGAAAATTTTTTTACACATCACACAATCATCCTTTCAGATTCCAATTTGGCAAGAGGACATCTCTCGCGAAGGTAGCGTATGACCCCGAGAGATAAATGGCAATAAAAATCTCCAGAACCTGACCGTGACTCGCATGCATGACTGAGAACGGTCAGATATAGGGCATCAGGGACAATTATTCGAGTTCGCTTTTGACATCGTCCGGCGAACGACATAACATATCCCAGCCTGTGCGGGCTGGACCGCCAAACGGCGCGGGGGGATGGCTTGTGATTCCCCCCCGGTCCCCCGCGAGCCTGTCGAGCGCGTAGCTCAGTCGGTAGAGCAGCGGCCTTTTAAGCCGTTGGTCCTGGGTTCGAGTCCCAGCGCGCTCACCATCTCCCACGCTGCAACTCTAATCATTTCAATGTGATTGATCTAATACCCACTCGAACTGACCCACCCCGTCCGATGGATGGGTGGTAGCCCGGGAAAATTCTGCCGATTATTTGGCATTATAACCAGCGATTCGTCATTTATTTGGCGATCGTTGAGTCGGAATCCTGGGACGTGATCACTTTACCGATTCCCGCAGCAGCGCACTTTGCCGACACCATAAAGCCACATATTAGAAAGTTCCATGGCATATTTCAGCCGCATGCGGAGCCTGATTCGGGGGCTTTGGCAGCGCCAATTTGCCGCCGGGGCCATGGCTGGCACTGGGCTTGCATCCACGCTGGCTGCGCGAGTCCGCATCCGGCTGGGAGGTGGGGCGATGGAACTTTTCGACATCAACATCCAACGCATGGAGAAGGCGCTCGATCTGCGCTCGCAGAATCAGCGGCTGATCGCCTCGAACTTAGCCAATCTCGATACGGCGGGCTTCAAGGCGCGGCGGCTGGATTTTGCGGCCTCGATGGAGCAGGCGATGGCGGGACAGGAACATCCGGCCGTCATCGAGCTATCGACGGAACCGGGGATCTCGCTGGACGGCAACAACGTCAGCCTGGACGGCGAGCTTTCGCAGATGGGCCGCAACAAGACGATGTATCAATTGACGGCGCAGATTCTGGCTGACAAGTTCCGCCAGATTGCAACCGTCTTCGACAAGACACAATAAGGAAGGCCGCGATGAACGACTTCATGGCGCTCGATATCAGCGGGGCGGGGATGACGGCGCAGCGCACGCGCATGCGGCTGATTGCCGAGAACCTGGCCAACCAGCACACCACCGGCCCCGACGGGCCGTATCAGCGGCGCGACGCGGTCCTGAAGGCGACCCCGCTGGAGTTTTCCCAGGAACTGGCCGGCGCGATCGACCAGGGGACCGATCCCGCACTGGCGGCGGCGCAGAGCGTGGCGGTCGATCACGTGCGCGTCGACGAGAGCGAACCGGTGCGGGTTTATGATCCGAGCCATCCCCACGCCGACGGTCAGGGCTACGTCGCCTACCCGAACATCAGCATCTTTCGCGAGATGACCGACCTGGTGGAGGCGTCGCGATCGTATGAGGCCAACCTGGCGGCCTCACAGGCCACCAAACAGATGCTGCAGTCAGCGATGGAACTCTTGAAGTAAGCGGATGGATGGAGCGGCGAGCATGGAAATCAGCCCGATCAATGTCAGCAATCATCTGCGCGTGCTGGGCCCGCAGGCCGCCGGGGCGCGCCCCGAGGTCGAGCCGCTGGGCGCGCCGGCCAAGGGGCCCGGCTTCAGCCAACTGCTGGCCGAGCAGATTGACAAGGTCAACACCCAGATGGTCGGCGCCGATCAGGCGGCCGGGGCGCTGGTCAGCGGCCAGAGCGAGGATGTCCACGGCACGCTGATCGCGATGCAGAAGGCCAACCTCTCCTTTCGGATGCTGGTCGAGGTCCGCAACAAGGCGATCCGGGCTTACGAGGAACTGATGCGCATCCAGGCATGATGAAATCATGATCTGGCCGAGGGTGAAAATTTGAACGGGGCAACAGGGCGATGCAACTATTGGCGAACATGACACGGCAGACCGGGGACTTGCTGCGGGCGCAGCCGCTGGCGCGCAAGCTGGTGCTGCTGGCGATGGTGCTGGCCTCGGTGGCGGCGATGATGTTCCTGGTGATCCGGGCCCAGACCGGCGGCTATGCCGTGCTTTACAGCGGGCTGGAGCGCGGCGACATCGGCGAGATCGCACGGGCGCTCGATCGCAAGGGCATTCCCTACCGCAGCGAGAACGCCGGCGAGACGATCAAGGTGGCGCGCAACCGGGTCGACGAGGCGCACCTGGCGCTGGCGATGGAGGGGCTGCCCAGCAGCGGCACCCCCGGCTTCGACATGCTCGACCGCCCGACCATCGGCCAGTCCAACTTCGTCCAGCAGAAGAATTATCACCGCATGCTCGAGGGAGAGATCGTCCGCTCGCTGACCAACTTCGAGAACATTGAGCAGGCGCGGGTTCATATCGCGCTGCCTGAAGACTCACCCTTCATTCGTGACCAGCGCGAGGCGACCGTGTCGGTGCAGGTCAAGCTGCGCCGCGGCACCCAGCTCAACGAGCGCCAGATCAGCGGCATCACGCATTTCGTCTCGCTGGCGATCAAGGGAGTGGACCCCAGCCACATCGCGATCGTGGACCAGCAGGGCAACATGCTCAACCAGGCGCGCGAGGATTCGCTGGCGCAGAACTCGGCCGCCCAGGCGCAGTACAAGCTGGCTTACGAGGAGCGGCTCAAGCGCGAGGTCGAGAGCCTGATCGAGAACACAATCGGGCGTGGCCGCGTGGCCGCCCGCGTGCAGGCGGACTTTGATTTCTCCTCGCTGCGCGAGGAAAGCCAGATCTACAACCCCGAGGACCAGGAGCCAATCCCGACGATGGAGCAGTCCACGCTCGAGCAGCGCACAGCGGTCGGCGAGGTGCTGCGGCCGGCCGGATCGGCATCCAACGTGCCGGGGCTGGACAAGGGTGGCGCGCCCGTGGCCGAGGGGGGCAACCTGCGCCAGGACTCCACCCGCCAGTTCGCGGTTTCGCAGCAGCGGCGCGAGACGACGCTCAACGTTCCCCAGCTCAAGCGGCTGACCGTCGCGGTGCTGGTCGACGGCAAGCACACGGTCGAGGGGGGTCAGACCACCTTCGAAACGCTCTCGCAGCCCGAGCTGACCAACATTGAGAACCTGGTGCGCGCCACCGTCGGCTTCAGTGACGACCGCGGCGACATGGTGATGGTCCAGTGTTCGCCCTTCACGGTGGCGGCGTTCGAGGACACGCTCGACAGCGGCTGGCTCGATCCCAACATGCGCCGGCTGTTCGAGCACGGACTTCAGTGGTTTGTGATCGGCCTGATCGGCCTGCTGCTGATCACGACCGTCATCCGGCCGGCGATCAAACAGATTCTGGTGGTGCCGGCGCAGGCGCAGGCGCTGCCGGGGGTGCACATCGCGCTGCCCCGGCAGGCGGGCGAGCAGGCCGGCAGCGAACATCATTCTGCAGGCGCGTCAGGATCGCATGCCGGCGAGGCCGCCGGCGGCGCGATGCTGGCCGAGCGACTGCTGGGCAACAGCGAGCAGACGCGCATGTTCCAGATGCAGCAGATGGCGGCCGAGCAGGCGCGCACCTCGCAGGCCCAGGCCCAGCAGATCCACAAGGAAGTGCTCGAGACGGCCAAGACCCAGCCGCAAAAGACGGTCAGCCTGTTGCGCCAGTGGATGGACGAAGCCTGAGGAGGCGGGAACCGATGTCGAGCGCGATGAAGAAGTCACAGGAATCCAACAAGACGCTGGGCGGGCTGGACAAGGCGGCGATCATGCTGCTGTCGCTCGATGAGGCATCAGCCAGCGAGGTGCTCAAGCTGATGGACGAGCGCGAGATCCAGCGCGTCACCGGCCACGCCTCGCGCCTGCGCTCGCTGACGATGGAGCAGATCAACAATGTGCGCGAGGAGTTCCTCGTGCGCCTGTCGGACTCCAGCCCGCTGCTGATCAGCCAGGCGCGCGAACAGCTCAAGGTCGTGCTCAAGAAGATCCTGCCGCCCGAGCGTTTTCAGAAATTCATCGAGATCCTCGAGACCGGCGACGAGCTGAGCGAGGGTTTCGAGTCGATCAAGTGGATCGACAGCCAGACCATCGCCGCCTTCCTCAACCACGAGCACCCGCAGACGATTGCGCTCATCCTTGCGCACTTGGACAACACCAAGGCCGCCGAGATCCTGACCCAGATGCCCAAGGCGATCCAGACCGACATCGTCATGCGCGTGGCGGCGCTGGACCGGATCAACCCGGAACTGGTGCGAGAGGTCCAGGAGGTGATCCTGACGGAGATCATGGCCTCGGGCGTCAACAAGAGCCGGCGGGTGGGCGGGTTCCAGGCCGTCGCCGAGATCTTGAACAGCCTCGACGGCCAGACCGAGGAGGCGATCTTCGGGCAGATGGAGGAGACCGATCCGAAGCTGGCCGAGACGATCCGCGAAATGATGTTTGTCTTCGAAGACCTCAGCAAGGTCGACGACCGCGGCATTCAGCTTGTCATGAAGGAAGTGACGAATGAAATGCTGACGCTGGCGCTCAAGACGGCGCCGGAGGACCTGCGCGGCCGCATCTTCAAGAACATCTCCTCGCGCGCCGCCGAGATGATTCGCGAAGACCTTTCCAACATGGGCCCGGCCAAGCTCTCGGACGTCGAGAAGGCGCAGCAGGAGATCGTCAAGATCTGCCGCCGGCTCGAGGCCGAGGGCAAGATCGTGCTGGCGGGCAAGGGCGGAGGCGAAGTCTTTGTCTAGGATCATTCGCTCCCTGGACCGGCGCGGCGAGTCCGCGCACCGGCTCGACCTGGCCGAACGGCCGATGGGCCCGGACCGCTCCGAACGTCCGCGCGGCGGCTTTTCGGGCCATGCCGCGCCCGACCGCACGGACCCGCGCATCCCGCTGGCGCAGGCCCGGCTGGAGGAGGCCGAGCGCGTGCTGGCGGCCGCCCAGCGCCAGGCCGAGCAGATCCAGCGCGACGCCTGGCATGCGGGCTTCGAGCAGGGGGAGAAGGCCGGCGAACGGCTGGCGCTGCAGAAAATCCAGCCCACGGTGGACGCCCTGCGCGAGCTGCTGGCGGTCATCGAGGGCGAGCAGGTCGCGCTTGCGCGCCGCCACGAAAATGAATTGATCAAGATCGCGTTCATGATCGCGACGCGCGTGGTGCGCGCCAGCATTGAGCTGGAACCGCAGGTCGTCAGCGGAATCGTCGAGGCGGCGCTGGCCAAGGTCGCCCAGGAGCAGCAGCTGAGGCTTTGCCTGGCGCCCGCGGACCTGCAGCTGATCGAGCACGCCTTCAAGCAGGCCGCTCCGGCCGGCTGGAACAGCGGCCGCATCACGCTGGAAGCCGACGAGTCGCTGCAGCGCGGCGGCTGCCGCATCATCGGCGACAAGGGTGTGATCGACGCGGCGATCGAGACCCAACTTCGGGCGCTGCGCGAGCAGTTGTGGGAAGAGTCAGTGGGACAAGCCGATGTTTGACGTCAACCACTATCTCCGCCGCCTCGAGGAGGCCGACCCGATCCGGTCGGAAGGGCGCGTGCTGCAGGTGATCGGCACGGTGATCGAAGGGACGCTGCCCGATTGCATGATCGGCCAGCTCTGCCAGATCCTGCCCGGGGATGGCCGGCCGCCGCTGCGTGCCGAGGTGGTGGGCTTTCATCGCGACCGCGTGCTGATCATGCCGCTGGGGGAGATGCGCGGGCTCAAGCCGGGCAGCACGATCGTCTCGCTGCGCAATGACCCCAGCGTGCCGGTCGGGCCGGCGCTGCTGGGGCGCGTGCTCGACGGGCAGGGCCGACCGGTCGATGGCGGCCCGCCGGCAGCGACCGAGACCAGCTATCCGATCTATGCCGATCCGGTGGCCGCCTACCGCCGCCGGCGCATCCACGAGCCGCTGGACCTGGGGGTGCGGGCGATCAATGGCTTCCTGACCTGCGCCGTCGGCCAGCGCGTCGGCATCATGGCGGGCTCGGGTGTGGGAAAGTCGACGATGCTGGGCCAGATCGCGCGCCAGACGAAGGCCGAGGTCAACGTCATCGCGCTGATCGGCGAGCGCGGCCGCGAGCTGATGGAATTCATCGAGCGCGACCTGGGCGAGGAGGGGCTGGCGCGCTCGGTCGTGATCTGCTCGACCTCGGACCGCTCGCCGCTGGAGCGCGTCCGCAGCGCCTTCGTCGCCACCGCGATTGCCGAATACTTCCGCGACCAGGGGCTGCGCGTGCTGCTGATGATGGACTCGCTGACACGTTTCGCGATGGCCCAGCGCGAGATCGGGCTTTCTATCGGCGAGCCGCCGACCACGAAGGGCTACACGCCATCGGTCTTCTCGCTGCTGCCGCGCCTGCTCGAGCGCGCCGGGATGGGGGCGGCCGGCCAAGGCTCGATCACCGGACTCTATACGGTGCTGGTCGATGGCGACGACATGAATGAGCCGATTGCCGATGCGACGCGCGCCATCCTGGACGGCCACATAGTACTTTCGCGGGCGCTGGCCGACCAGGGCCACTACCCGGCCATTGACATCCTGCAAAGCAAGAGCCGGCTGATGGGCGAGGTGGTCAGCCGGGAGCACGAGCAGGCGGCCCGTTGCCTTCAGGAGCTGGTGGCCTCCTACGCCCGCGCCGAAACGCTGATCAACATTGGCGCCTATGCGGCGGGCTCCAATCCGACGATCGACCGGGCGATCCGCCTGCGCGAGCCGATCGTGGGCTTTTTGCGCCAAGGGCTGGGCGAGCGGACGACTCTGGAGGAGAGTATTGCCGCACTGGCACGGCTGGCACGCCAGGCCGAGGCGCTGGCGCCGGCGCGAGCCGAAGCCGAACCGGCGGCGGCGCACCATTAGCGCCACCAGGGGGCTTGATGATTTTGAAAAGGGCTCAAAAACAGAGGTTAAGCAGCAACTTGCCGGGCCGATATGAATGAGACGCAGCGGGTTCGGAAGTAACAGGCGCGAGGCGCAAGAAGGTCAAGTCGTCGATGAAGTTCAATTTCACGCTCCAGGCGGTGCTTGAGCAGCGCCTTGCCCAGGAAGAGCGGATGCAGCGCGATTACAGCCAGACGGTGGCGCGGATCGCGGCGCTGCGCCGGGGGCTGGCCGAGATTCAGAGCGACATCGAGCATTGGCGCGGGCAGATTCGCGCCGACCAGACCTCGATGGGCTGGGAGCGGCGCGGCATCTATGAGAACTGGATCGAGGCGCGCCAGGAGGAGGCGGCCCAGTTGGCAGCCCAGATCGAGCGGATGACGGCGATCGCCGAGCGCGAGCGAATGATGCTGATCAAGGCGATGCAGGCGCGGATGCTGATCGAGAAGCTGCGCGAGCGCGAGCATCAGCTCTTCTGCCAGGAGCGCGACCGCGTGGAAGCGCGGGAGTTCGATGAGTTCGGCGTGCGCCAGTTCAGCCAGCAGCTGCGCGCGCAGGAACGCGATGAGCCGGAAATTTTTGCCACCCGGTCGGCCGCCACGACGCCGGCCAAGTCGGAAGGAACTGCCCAATGAAAGCATCCTGGACCCTTGACCGCCGCGGCGCCACGCGGGTCGCGATCCTGCTGATGGCCCTATTGGCGGGGGTTTTGGCACTCTCCGCCGCGCTGCCGGCATGGCGCCAACCGCTCGGCACGCTCCTTGCAACGGCATCGCATGCGGCCGACCCGGCGCCGGAGCCGCAGGCGACACCGGCCGCCGCTCCCGAACCGGCCGCCGATACGGCCGCCGCGGCGGGGAAGCCCTGGGTCTTTACGCCCGATCCGCTCGACGCGGTGACTCATTCGCTGCGAGAGCGCGACCGGCAACTGCGAGAACGCGAGGCCGAGCTGGCCCGCGCCGAGGCCCGGCTCGAGGCATTGCGGCGCGAGGTCGCCCTCAATGTCGCCCGCGGCGAGGAGGTGCTGGCGGCGATGGAACGGATCGCCGGCAACGCCGACGCCAATCGCGCCAAGGAACTGAAGAAATGGGTCGGCATCTATCAGGCGATGAAACCACAGCAGGCCGGCACAGTCATGGCCGGGCTCGATCCCGAGTTCGCACTGCAGGTGTTGTCGCTGATGGAACCCAAGGGCGCCGGCCGCATCCTGGAGAACATGCCGCCCGAGCAGGCGATTGTGCTCGGCCAAAAATTGGGCCTCAATCACCCCTGATGTCGATTGACAAAGGCCGGTGTTGCACCGCCGGCCCGAAGCTAACGAGGTGGCCGAATGATCGTCGCGGTCCACAACAGTGGAATCATGCCTGCGGGCATGAATTTGTCGCCAGCCCCGGCCGCTCATGCCGCCCCGGCCGGTTTCGACCTGCTGTTTGCCGTGCTGCTGGGCACCCCCGCCGTGTCCACGCTGCCGGCCGCGCCGGCGGTGGCGGGCGAGAGCCTGGGCATGACGCCCGGCGAGGGCGGCGAATTTGCTGCTGAATATTCGGACGCCAAGCCGGAGATGCCGACGGCGCTCCCCTTACCCGAAACTGCCGACGCCGCCGACCCGGGCGCCGCCGATGCCGGCTGGAACCAATTGGTCGCCAGCGCACCGGTCGCCGCCATCGTGCCGCCACGCCAAGGCGGCGGGAATCTTGCAGCGGCAGCCAGCGAGCTGCCCAACACGCCCGCCACGCCGCGCCATCCGGCCGGGGTGCCCGCGGGCGAGCCTCGGGTGAACCTGCCGGCGCCACCGGCAGAAGCGCCCGCGCAAGCCTGGAATTTGACCGAGCTGGCAGGCAACCTGAGCCGGCCGCTCGCGGCGGCGCTCGCCGCCGCCTCGGATGCAACGGGGGCCGCCACCGTCGCCGGTCCGGATGCTGATGGGATCGAACTGGCTCCGGCCGAGGATGGCGCCGAGCGACTGGCGCAGCCGGGGCGCACGATGCCGGAATGGCGCGGGCCGCTGACGCCGCAAACGGGCATCGCCCAAACGCGCAGCGAGGGCTTGATCGAACAGGTGCGCCAAGCCCAGGAGTGGCTTGCCGAGCGCGCCGAGGGGGCGATCCGGCTGGGCGAACACGGCTTGGAAGCGAACCTGCGTCTGCGCCCGGCCGACCTGGGCGGGGTGCGCGTCCAGCTGACCGTCTCCAACGACCTGGCCGTGCAGGCGAGCTTCGTGGCCGAGCGGGCCGAGACGGCACAGGCGCTGCGCCAGCAGTTGGGCGCGCTCGAGCAGGCGCTCGGCCGCCACGGCCTGACGCTCGAGCGGGTCGCGGTCTCGGTCCAGCCGGTGGCCGCCGGCGGGCGCTCCGAGAATGCCCAGGGGCAGCAGCAATTTTCGTCGCGGCGCGAGGGTCACGAAGCCCAGGAGCGCCGCCAGGGCGAGGCCTTCCATCAAGGCCAGCAGCGCCGCGAGGGCCAACAGTAAAAGGACCATCCGATGAGCATCAACCAGGTTGCCGCCTCGATTCCCGGGATTCCGCGCGCGGAGTCGGCCAAGAATGGCAGCGTCGTCGGCAAGGATGACTTCCTCAAGCTGCTGGTGACCCAGCTGCAGCGCCAGGACCCGCTCAACCCGCAGGACCCGACCGAATTCACGGCGCAATTGACCCAGTTCAGCAGCCTCGAGCAGCTGCTCTCGGTCAACGACCAGCTCAAGCAATTGGGCGCCATCAACACGCTCGGTCTGCGCGCCGGCGCCGCCGGCTATATCGGCCGCGAGGCCAGCATCCTCGGCGACCGGCTGGTGGTGGCGGAGGGCAAGCCCAGTGCCGTCCAGTTCGAGCTGGCAGGCAACGCCGAAGCGGTCGCGATCAACGTCTATGACGCGGACGGGAAACTGGTCGACATCGCCAAGCTGGGGGCGCGCGAGGCCGGCCGGCACAACTTTGCCTGGAGCGGCCTGCTGGCCAGCGGCGGCGCGGCCCCCGACGGCGACTACTCGTTCGAGGTGGTTGCCACCGATGCCGACGGCAACGGCATCCCGTTCCAGACGCAGTTCAGTGGCACGATCGACAGCCTGAGCTTTGAGCGCGGCCGGACGATGGTCCGCATCGGCGGCTCGTCGTGGCCGATCGAGGACGTGCTCACGCTGAGCGCCAGTAACTGACTTGAACCCCTAAAATGACTGCTTGTGACTAGAAAAACCAGAACACTCGAAGCTGAAGGAGCCCATCGATGTCACTTCTCACCGCCCTCCACACCGGCGTCAGCGGTCTGCGCAGCTACGGCGACAGCCTGCAGGTCATCAGCGACAATATCGCCAATGTGAACACGCCAGCTTTCAAGGCGGCGCGCGCCGAATTCGCCGACCTGATCAGCCAGACGATCAACGGCTCGGCGGGACGCAGCCAGCTCGGGCGCGGCGTGCAGCTGGCGGGGATCACCACCAGCTTCGAGCAGGGCAGCCTCGCCAACACCGATCGCTTGACCGACCTGGCGATCAACGGCAATGGCTTCTTCCTGGTCCAGAAGGACAACCAGCAGCTTTACACCCGCAATGGCCAGCTGACGCTCAACAACCAGGGGCAACTGGTAAACTCCCAGGGGATGAACCTGATCGGCTACCAGTATGGGCCCGACGGGCGCGCCTTGGGCACGCTGGGCCCGCTCCAGTTCGCCAACAGCCAGCTGTCGCCGCAGATGACCGGGGACGTGAAGGTCCACGCCAATTTGAACTCATCGAGTCCGGTGACCACCTTTGATCCGACCGACGCGATCGGCACCTCGAATTTCAGCACCGCGCTGAGCGTCTACGACTCGCTCGGCAACAGCCACACCATGCACATTTATTTCAACAAGACCGGCGACAATGCCTGGGCTTGGCACGGGCTGATGGACGGCAGCGAGGTGATGGGCGGCACGCCCGGCGAGGCGATGGAGCTGGCCGGCGGCACGCTGACCTTTACCGCCAACGGTGCGCTGCAGGCGGCGACGACGGATCAAAGCAGCTTCAACTTCACCGGCAATCCACAGGCGATCAGCTTTGACTTTGGCTCGGCGATCGCGGACGGCGGCAATGGCCTGACCGGCTCCACCCAGTTTGCCAGCCCCAACTTCATCAACTCGCAATCGCAGGACGGCCTGCCTGCCGGCAGCCTGACCTCGGTGGCCGTCGATGGCAAAGGGATCGTCTCAGGTGTCTACAGCAACGGCCGCACCATTCCCATCGGCCAGATCGCGCTGGCCAACTTCCCCAACCTGAACGGGCTCTACAAGACCGGCTCGGGGCTCTATCAGGAGACGCTGGGCTCGGGCGTGCCGGTGATCGGCCAACCCGACTCGGGTGGCCTGGGCACGATCTCGGCCTACTCGCTCGAGCTGTCCAACGTCGACCTGGCCAAGGAATTCGTCGACATGATCTCGACCCAGCGCGCCTATCAGGCCAACTCGCGCGTCATCACCGTCGGCGACCAGCTCCTCAGCGAACTGATCAACATCGTGAGGTAGGCGCGGCCGCCAAGGGGTGGAGCGCACCGAATATAAAAGGCCCTGAAGGGTCGATACGGTTGACTGGAACCGGTCGTCCCTTCAGGGCCTTGTTTGCTTGGGGCGGACCTGCGGCTTATGCCTGCAGCAGGTTGCGGAAGTAGTCGATCGTGCGGCGCAGTCCATCCTCGAGCGCGACTTGCGGCTCCCAGCCGAGCCGCTCGCGCGCCTGCGTGATATCAGGACGGCGCTGGCGCGGGTCGTCGGCCGGCAGCGGGCGCAGCACGATCTCGGACTTGGAGCCGGTCAGCGCGCGGATGCGTTCGGCGAACTCCAGCACCCGGGTCTCGACCGGATTGCCCAAGTTGACCGGGCCGACCCAGCCGTCCTGGCCCATCATGCGCAAGAAGCCCTCGACCAGGTCATCGACGAAACAGAATGAGCGGGTCTGGCTGCCGTCACCGTAGACCGTGATCGGCTCGCCGCGCAGCGCCTGGATGATGAAGTTGGAGACGACGCGGCCATCGTCGGGCGCCATCCGCGGCCCGTAGGTGTTGAAGATCCGCACGATCCGGATGTCGACCTTGTTCTGGCGGTGGTAATCCATGAACAGCGTCTCGGCCACGCGCTTGCCCTCGTCGTAGCAGGAACGGATGCCGATCGGGTTGACATTGCCCCAATAGGCCTCGGTCTGCGGGTGCACGGAGGGGTCGCCATAGACCTCGCTGGTGGAGGCCTGCAGGATGCGCGCGCGCACGCGCTTGGCCAGCCCCAGCATGTGGATCGCGCCCAGCACGTTGGTCTTGATCGTCTTGACGGGATTGTACTGGTAATGCACGGGGGAGGCCGGGCAGGCCAAATTGTAGATCTGGTCCACCTCGAGCAGGATCGGCTCGCTGACGTCGTGGCGCACGAGCTCGAAGCGCGGGTTGGCCATCAGGTGGCGCACGTTGCCGCGGTCGCCGGTGAAGTAGTTATCGAGACAGATGACGTCGTCGCCGCGCCCGAGCAGGCGCTCGCACAGGTGCGAACCGATAAAGCCGGCGCCGCCGGTGACTAGGATGCGCATATTTATCTCCTCATCAAAACCTATTTGACATTTCCGCCCCAGAAACCTAGCTTATTTTCCAATGGAGAACTCAAATGGACAAAGAAAATGCCGAGAAGTTAAGGGTTCTAACGCTTGGAGATCTCTTGGATGGAGATTTCCCACGTTGGCATGAAAAACATGAAACCAAATATTGTAAATATGTCAAAGAAAATAATGTCATTCATATCGCGGCATACGAAAGTGGACCGTATGAGGTTGATCTGGACAAATGCACATCTAGCGACGGAACCCTTTTCGAAATATGCCAAGTCGCAAGTAAGCTGTGGGCGACCCCAGAAATAGTCGGAGAATTGGTACTTATGATGAACTCGATTTTACGCCCCAAAAAAAACATCATTCGCCGCAAATAGCATCAGAGCTTGCCCTTGGTCGAAAGCACGCCCTTGACGGCCGGGTCGATCACGACCGCCTGGGCGAGCGCGCGCGCCACGGCCTTGAACATCGCCTCGATGATATGGTGGGCATTGCGGCCCTCGAGCAGGCGCAGGTGCATGGTGATGCCGCCGTTCATCGCCAGCGCGCGCAGGAATTCCTCGGTCAGCTCGATATCGAACTCGCCGACCTTGCCGCGCGGCATTTCAGCCTTGAAGGCCAGATAGGGGCGGCCGCAGAAATCGAGCACGCACTCCACCAGCGTCTCCTCCATCGGCACCGCCGAGTGGCCAAAGCGGGCCATGCCGACCTTGTCGCCGGCGGCCTGCGCCAGCGCCTGGCCAAGCACGATTCCGAGGTCCTCGACCGTGTGGTGGGCATCGACCTGCAGGTCGCCGGTGGCCCGGACCTCAAGGTCAAAGCGGCCGTGACGGGCAAACAGCTCGAGCATGTGGTCGAGGAAACCGACGCCGGTGGCGCCCTCGAAGCGGCCCGTGCCGTCAAGGGCAATGCTCAGCTTGATGTCGGTCTCGCGCGTCTTGCGCTCGATGGTTGCGTGGCGGAGGTGTTCGCCCATGGGAAGATGACCTCGGTCGGAGTGGCCTTGCATAAAATATCGGCACCCACGATACCATAAACTTGTAAACAAAATCCTTCAAAATTCGCCATGCCCGGCGGGGCCGTAAAGCTTCATGTTTTTGTCGCCAAGACACCGAGGAATGGCCAAATGACGAAAATGAAGGATTTTATCGGCGGCGCCCCCAAAAGGGATCATCCCTGACCTCGCCGGGCGGCGAAATCAGGGATGAAGGCGCGAGGAAAACAGGTGGGCTAAGTGAGGTTATGCTTGATATTTGTGGTGGGATTTGGATGCTGGAAGGACTTTTATAGACATATCCCCACGCCTTCATCCACTTTCGCATGGCCGGTCGGGCCTATTCGAGACCCGACCGACCAAATTCATTCATCATCAAAGACGGTCGGCCGCGACGGCGTCGACGGCGGCGTCGGCCTGGATCACTTCGACCTGGGCGGCCTGATCGGCCACGGCAGGGGTCACGACAACTTCTTCCTGGATCAGCAGCGGGGCGATCACCAGCGAGATGACGGCCATCAGCTTGATCAGGATGTTGATCGACGGGCCAACCGTATCCTTGAGCGGATCGCCGACCGTGTCGCCGACGACGGCGGCCTTGTGGGCCTCCGAGCCCTTGCCGCCATACATGCCCTCTTCGATGTACTTCTTGGCGTTGTCCATCGCGCCGCCCGAGTTGGCCATCTGGATGCCGATCATGAGACCGCTGATCAGCGAGCCGATCAGCAGGCCGGTCAGCACCTCGGCCCCGAAGGACAGGCCAATGACCACCGGGAGGATGATCGCCAGACCGCCGGGCAGCAGCATGCCGCGAATGGCGCCCTTGGTGGCAATATCGACGCACTGGGCATAATCAGGCTTGGCCTTGCCTTCCATGATGCCGGGGATGTCGCGCAGCTGACGGCGCACTTCCTCGATCATCGCGTAGGCGGCCTTGCCGACCGCGCCGAACAGCAGCGAGCTGAAGAAGTAGGGGAACATGCCGCCCAGCAGCAGGCCGGCCAGGATCGGCGGGTTGGCCAGCGCGAGGTGATCGACGTTGACTCTTGCCGTGGCGATGAAGGCGACCAGCAGGCCGGTGGCGGCGAACGCCGCCGAACCGATGGCGAAGCCCTTGCCGATGGCGGCCGTCGTGTTGCCGACGGCATCCAGGTTGTCGGTGATTTCGCGCACCGAGCGGTCCAGGTGGGCCATCTCGGCGATGCCGCCGGCGTTGTCAGCAATCGGACCGTAGCTGTCGACCGAGACGATGATGCCGGTGGTGGCCAGCATGCCGAAGGCCGCCATCGCGATGCCGAAGAAGCCGCCCGCCCAGTAGGAGGCGACGATGGCGCCGGCCAGCACGATCGTCGGGATCGTGCAGCTCATCATGCCGACGCTGAGGCCCTCGACCACCGTCAGCGCCGGGCCGGACTGGCTGTTCTCGGCGATCTTACGGGTGGGCTTATACTTGTGCGAGGTGTAGTACTCGGAGACGAAACCGATGATCGCGCCGGCGGCGATGCCGAAGACGGTGGACAGGAAGATGCCCATGCGGCCGTACTCGATCGCGGTGCCGCGGAAGATGGTGGCCAGATCATCGGTGTAATTCTCACCAAAGACCATCACGATCGCCAGCGTGGCCAGCACGGCCAGACCACCCGCGATATAGGTGCCGTTCATCAGGGCCTTTTGCGGGTCGCTCTTGGCGAAGGCGCGGATGTAGAAGATGCCGACGATTGAGCAGACAATGCCGGCCGCGGCGATCAGCAGCGGCAGCATGATCATGTTGAGCGACATCGCGCCGCCACCGACCGCATTCAGGGTGACGGCGATCGCCATCGCGGCGATGATCGCCTCGACGTAGGATTCCATCAAGTCCGAGCCCAGGCCGGCGACGTCGCCGACGTTGTCGCCGACGTTGTCGGCGATCGTGGCGGCGTTGCGCGGGTCGTCCTCGGGGATGCCGGCCTCGACCATGCCCACCCGGTCCCCGCCCATGTCGGCGCCCTTGGTGTAGATGCCGCCGCCCGAGCGCGCGAAGAGGGCCACCAGCGAGGCGCCCATCGCGTAGCCGTTGATGATCGCGGTTGAGGCGACACGGTCGGCCTCATTCCAGAAAGCCATCAGTGTGAAGGTCAGGCCCAGCAGTGAGATGCCGACCACGCCCAGGCCCATAACCGCGCCGCCGCTGATGGCGACGCCGAGGGCGCCCTTGACGCCGCCCTCGCGGGCCGCCTCGGTGGTGCGGCTGTTGGCGCGCGTGGCGATCGACATGCCGATGAAGCCCGCCAGCGCCGAGCAGAAGGCGCCGATGATGAAGGAGACGCCGGTTTGGAGCGACAGGCCGGTATCCTTGCCCAGCGGCGTCAGCTCACCGACGATGGAGATGGCGGCGAAGACGATGGCAACGAAGATGCTGATGTAGATGTATTCGCGATAAAGGAAAGCCTTCGCGCCGACCTGGATCGCGTCCGAGATCTCCATCATCGATGCGTTGCCGCGGCTACGCTTCATCACATCAAGTGCCAGGTAGATCAGCACCATGATGGCCAGCGTGCCGCCGATCAGCGGCCACAGGAACAGGGTCTCCATAATTGCCTTGTGCTCCTCTTGCCCCTGCTGGGGGCCAATTAAATCTTAAGGTTGCGCACGCCGCGCGCTTGGGGCGCATGAGGGCCCGGGGGTTGTGCGCGATCTCCAACACCGGACCACAGTTAGCCCCCAAAAACTAACAGTCCTGTCGCGGAATGCAAGCAAAAAAAGACACCATTCTCCAAGAACCGCTCGTGGCCTCGTTCAACCTGCTTTTCGGCATATTGTTTTCAGGTAAAAAACGAAAATCTGCACCGCGACCGCCAGGGGATGACGAGCGGCGACGGATGAGCCCTATTGGGCGGCCACGCCCCCCGCCGATTGCTTGAGTGGTTGATTTTTTTAGTCGCTTGAAGCGCCCTGGCCGAGGCGGGCCGCCAGCCGCACCGCCGCCACCATGCTGCCGGCGTCGGCGCGACCGCTCCAGGCGATGTCGTAGGCGGTGCCGTGGTCGGGCGAGGTGCGCACGATCGGCAACCCCATCGTGACGTTAACCCCGTCGTGGAATGAAAGCATCTTGAAGGGGATCAGGCCCTGGTCGTGATACATGACGACGTGGGCATCGAAGCGCCCCAGCGCGGCCTGGGTGAAGGCGGCATCAGGCACCAGCGGGCCCTCGACCTGCCAGCCGGCGGCGCGGGCGCGCTCGATGGCGGGGGCGATGATGCGCCCCTCCTCATCGCCAAACAGCCCCCCCTCGCCGGCGTGGGGGTTGAGCCCCAGCACCCCCAGCCGCGGATGATGGCCGCGGATGCGCCGCAGGGTGGCGCCCGTCAGCTCGATCGTATCGAAGATCGCCTCGATGGATAATGAGCCGGGCACGCTCGCCAGCTCCTGATGGATCGTCACCAGGCCCACCGCGATGCGCTCGCTGTAGAGCATCATCGCGGCGCGCGGGGCGCCGGTGCGGCGGGCGAGAATCTCGGTGTGGCCCGGCTCGTCGATACCGGCCAGATGCAGGGCGCGCTTGGTCAGCGGCGCCGTGGTGATGGCGGCAAAACGGCCGGCCAGGGTCTGCTCGATCGCCAGCAGCAGGCAATCATAAGAAGCACGCCCGCCCGCCGCCGAGGCAACTCCGGGCTCGATCGCCCCGGCCGGCGCCGGCTGGTGCCAGAGCATGGCCCCCCCGGCGTCCACCCGGTCCAGTTGGTCGGGCGATTCGACGACCGTGACGGGCAGCGCCAGGCTCAACCGCTCACCAACACGCTCCAGGATGGCGCGGTCGCCGATGATCACCGGGCGGCAGGCCTCCAGCACCCGGGAGTCGGCCGCCGCGCGCAGGCAAAGCTCGGGGCCGACGCCGGCGGGGTCGCCTAGAGTGAGGGCAATGGTGGGGAGAGGTTCCATTCGTCCGGTTTGTATAGTGTAGTGCCAGGTATGGGATCAGGCAGTTGGCAGACTTCCAAGTCTTTTATTTTGAGTCTTTTTCTGAATGAAGCGATTTTGTTCAACTGAACCGAAAATGGATTATTTCCGTCAATTCGGGGGTTTAGTATCCCCACCGGCTTCTTTCTTTCTTCCACAACCAATCGAATGGCCTCCGCAAGGTCCGAGTCATTTGACACGACAATGGCCGCATCAAATTTATCTAGCCAGGCATCATTCAGCAGATGCACGGACAGGTTCACATCCGAACCCTTCTCCTCAGTTTTTAGATATTTTACATGCCCTTGGGAATATGCCAATGGGAGGTATTTGTGCTGCCTCAAAAAGAATCCGTAGTATGCCTCGAAGTGAGGTATATGCGCCTTCAAGGCATGTAAATAGTGATTTTGGCGGGTCGGTTTATCCGGATCGTCGGCCGTGCCGCTAACAATTGCAGTAAAATACTTGATGGAAACTATGTTATTTTTTGGGAACAGGTGGGAGCACAGGAGGTTCAAGTCCAGCCACTTATATGACGTACCCCGAACCGCGCCATAATAAAGATTGAATCCATCGATGTAGACATAGGTTCTCATGGTAATGCGCCTAAAAAAAGGCTGGGGCTGCCCCTAGAGACAGCCCCGGCATCACGCTCCCGAAGGAGCGTGAGGGATAAACCACTCAACTAATGATCGGTGAACAAACTTTTTGAGTCAAGTGAAATTCACCGGGCCGCTTCGGTCAGCTTCTTGGCCGCCTCACGGTCGAACTCGCTGATCAATTTGGCGTCGCGGATCAGGACGGTCTGGACGGGGATTGAATTCTCGCCGCCGGGGCGGGTCTCGACCGAGCGAATCTTATCCACGGTCTCCATCCCCTTGACGACTTTGCCGAACACCGCGTAGGCGGCGCCGTCGTTGGGCTGGTCCAGGAAGGGATTGTCGGTCACATTGATGAAGAACTGGGCAGTGGCCGAGTCGGCGACGTTGGTGCGGGCCATGGCAATCGTGCCCCGCTTGTTCTTGAGGCCGTTGCGCCACTCGTTCTTGATCGGCGGGCGCAGGCCCTCGCGCTTCTGGGTATGATCGGGCTCCAAACCACCGCCCTGGATCATGAAGTTGGGGATCACGCGGTGGAAGATCGTCCCCTTGTAGAAGCCGTCATCAACATACTGGATGAAGTTGAGGGTGCTGATGGGTGCCTTCTCGGCATCCAATTCCAGGACGATGTCGCCCATCGAGGTCTGCATCTGCACCAGCGGATGGAGCGGGCTGCGGGCCTTCAGGGTCTCGGTGCTGGCGGTGTCGTTCAACGGAGTCTCCTCTGCGGGGGTTTCAGTGGTCTGGGCGCCGACCAGCGGGGCCAGCGCGAAAATCATGAGCAGGGCAAGGTGTCTCATCTTACTCTCCCGTTCGAAGTCGGGCCGGCGCTGCCGGCCGTCGATTCCCGCCGCCATTATAGCCACGACGGCGCCCGCTGAAAAGGGGGAAACGGGTAGCCCGGCGGCGAGTCAACAGCGGGGGCGGCTCACTCGTGCCGCGGCCAGTCGCCGATGAAGATGCCGCCGGCGAAGTGGAAGCTGCGCGGCAGCCAGCGCACGGCAGGGTCGCGCTCCAGCGCCGCCGAGCCCGCCGTCGCGATCTCCGCCAGTCGCGCGTCGGTCATGTCGGCCTGCGAGAGCAAAAAAGCCTCGGCGCAGGCCGGCACGCATGGCGAGCCATACTCGAGCTGGCCATGGTGCGCCAGCAGGCAGTGGAGCAGCTTGTTGATCTCATCGGCGGCCCCCGCATGAGGCGGATCGGCCAGGAGCGGCGCGGCGGCTTCGCGCGTCTGGGCGTAACTCAGCACCAGGTGCCCCTCCCAGCGCTGGGTCTCGGTGATCTCGGGCAGCGGATCGAAGCAATAGGTTTGGAGCTTGCCGATATCGTGGAGCAGACCGGCGGCTGTCAGGACCCCGCGGTCGATCGGCAACAGCCGGGAATTAAAGGTCAGCCCGGCCCGGCCCGGCTCGGCATAGGCATCGGCCAGCGTCAGGGCGAGGGTCGTGACGTGGATCGTGTGCTCGAGCAGTCCGCCCGGGTAGTTCTGGTGGTGGTCGCGCGCCGCCGGGGCCGCGGCGAAGGCCTCACGGAAGCCGGCGCGATCGAAGATCATCCGCAACACCATTCCCACGGCGCGCTCGGCAGGGACCCGGCCGATCAGCTCCTCCAGGCGGCGCTCGTAGAAGGGCAGGTCGATCTGGCGGGCGGGGCGAAACTGCGCCAGCGCCTCCTCGCGCTCGGCCGCCGACAGCAGGCGCCACTCGCTGACCACCCACTGCGCCTTGCCGTTATACTCCTCCTCGCGGTGAGTCAATTCGACCACGTCGCCGGGGGCCGGGGTGCCCAGCTCGCCGCAGAGGCGGTCCAAATCCCAGATGCGGGCATCGATCTCGGCAAAACCGCCGGGAGCGCCCAGATTGACCCGCATGGCGCCATAGTTGTCGCCGCGACGCGTCTTGCGGATCTCAAGGCTGCGGATAAGGACACGAACGGGCATGAGCGGACCTCGCGGGGGAATCAGACGGGCCAAGGGGGAGCCGAGTGGCCCCACGGTCCCAAGATCCTCTAATCGGGCCGCAGGCGCAATGAAAACCCAGCTCTGGCGGCCCGAAAGTCAATTAAGGGGAACTAATGTTAGCCTAGGTGCTAAAGCGCACAGTGGGAGGTGCGCTATTTTGTGACAGCGACGCCGATTTTGTCTCGCTGCGGCAGACAAAACGTCGCAATGGGGGCACCGGTTGCCCAAAAAAAATCTTAAGCCTAGCGCTTGCAATATTCTTTATCATGTGGCAGACTACTGATGGCGCAACAAACAAGAAGGTTGAGCAGAACTGATGGACACCAACGACTCATATGACACTGCCGCTGAAGCCCCCCAAGTTGTGCACTTTTATGCACGGATGGTTGCGGTTCTTGACTTTTCAGACATGAGAAACGGTACTTGGCGGAGCGTAATGGTGAGCCGATTATCATGATGAGCTGATTTTACCACAATTCAGCCTCAAATATCTCAATTGCGCTTCTCATTTTGAGAATTAGAAATGGCGCCCATTTTCAAGTTTGCCAGAGAGTGCTATCCGCGTTGAGGTTACCCCGCTTGGCGGGGGGCTCGAAAGAAACTGGCACAAGTCTGGCTTGTAATAAAGCCAGAGACGGAAATCGAGGGTTCAGGAACGCCAAAGCCTTCGTCCACTTACAGACGAGACCCAGACGGACCGGAACGCTCGAGGAGATGAATTAAAGCACGCAGATCGGTGAGCGGGTTTACCCTACCATATAGGAAACCCGCCTTGGATTTGTCCTTCCTGTAACTTCAAACGAGGCCCGCAATGGGTCGCCCGCCTTGGAAATCGGTTGCGCAAGCTTCCGGTTTCTCCCACCCGCAAGCCGATCTTGCAAACTGAACCTCCCCCGGAAACGGGGGAGGTTCCTTTTTGGTACCCTCTGCACGTTTGCGTAGACGGGTTGAAGCCGGGGCTAACAAATTGGCCCGAAAAGGGACTGCTCAGCAGGGACCCGATATTTGCCAGCGGCGCCGGCAGCGTGGGATGATCAAGGCAGTCTCGGGAGCCGCCAACTTTTAACGACCCCGGGGTCCGAGACCCCCCGGCAACCCCCATAGCGGAACGAAAATCATGCTTATCTGGCTGAACCAACTCGGCTGGCGCTTGCTGGCCACCAGCGTCTTTTTCATGGTCGCGCTGAGCGCCACCGCCCAGGAAACGGCCCAGCAAACCTACCAGCGCCTTTGCGCCGTCTGTCACGGCGAGCAGATGCAGGGCGGGATGGCCAGCAGTCTGGTCGACGGCCAGTGGGAGTTCGGCCGCTCGCGCAGTTATCGATTCCGCAACATCGCCGACGGCATCAGCGACCGCGGCATGCCGGCCTACCGCCACGTGCTCAGCGAGGAGCAGATCAACGGCCTGCTCGACCTGATCGAGCAACGCACGGAGGCCGGCGGCGGCGCCACCCGCAGCGCCGAACCCGAGACCCAACTCAGCACGTTCGAATACGGCATGGCCGCCGAGGTCTTCGTGGACGGGCTGAGCACGCCGTGGGCGATCGACTGGATCGACGCCGAGACGGCGCTGGTGACTGAACGGCCCGGCACGCTGCGCGTGGTGCGGGGGGGCGAGCTGCAACCGGAGCCGGTCAAGGGGACCCCGCAGGTGCTCCACCAGGGCCAGGGCGGCCTGCTGGACGTGGCCGTCGATCCCAACTACTCCGAAAATGGCTGGATTTACCTCGCCTACAGTCACGCCCTCGAGGGCGAGCGCAGCCCCGCGATGACACGCGTGGTGCGCGGCCGCATCCGCGACCATGCCTGGATCGACGAACAGGTGGTCTATGAGGCTCCGCACGAGACTTATCTGACCACCCGCCACCATTACGGCACGCGCATCGTCTTCGACCCCGAGAGCTACCTGTATTTTTCGATTGGCGACCGCGGCCGCATGAACGATGCCCAGCAGCTGGACCGGCCCAATGGCAAGATTCACCGCCTCCACCGTGATGGCCGCGTGCCGGAGGACAACCCGTTTGTGGGGCGTGAGGGTGCGCTCGGCTCCATCTACAGCTATGGGCATCGCAACCCGCAGGGGCTGGCGATCAACCCCGAGACGGGCCGCCTCTGGTCGGTCGAGCACGGCCCGCGCGGGGGCGATGAGCTGCACCTGATCCGCGCCGGCGCCAATTACGGCTGGCCGGTGATCAGCTATGGCCTCAATTACGATGGCAGCGTGCTGACGGGCCGGACGCAGGCGGAGGGGATGGAACAGCCGATCTTTTACTGGAATCCCTCGCCGGCGCTCTGCGGACTGGACTTCTACCGCGGCGAGCTGTTCCCGCGCTGGCGCCATCGGCTGCTGGCCTCCGCGCTGCGCTTTGAGGAGGTCCAGTTGCTCAACCTGTTCGAGGAGCGCGTGATGCACACCGAGGTGATCCTGAAGGGCCGGGGCCGCGTGCGTGAGGCGGTGGCCGGGCCAGACGGCGCGATCTATGTCGTCACCAACCAGCCCGACCGCATCCTGCGGCTGACCCCGACCTCGGCCACGTTCGGGGATTGAGCCGGCAGCTCAGCCGCCCAGCCCCTCCAGAAACGAGAGCAGGTGGGCATTATAGACCTCAGGGTGCTCCAGGTTGCAGAGGTGGGCAGCCTGGGGAATGACGACGAGTTCGGAGCCGACAATCCGCCCCTGCATCGCGCGCCCGAGCGCCGGCGGCGTCACCGAGTCCTCCTCGCCAAAGAGCAGGAGCGTCGGCACCGCGATCCGGTCGAGCACGGCCGTGGTATCGGGCCGGGAGGCCAGCGCACGCAGCGCCCCCTGCAGCCCGATGGGCGGGTGGGTCTCGATGATCTCGAGCTGGTGGTCGATGATCTGCGGCGTGAGCGTGAAGGTTTGCGGGGCGAAGACCTTCTTGGCGAAGTCCTCGGCATAGAAACGCAACCCCTGGCGATGAATGGTATCGATCGCCCGCTCGCGACCCGTCCGCGCCGCCTCGTCATCAGCCGCGCTCTTGGTGGAGCTGAGCACCAGCGCGCGGAAGCGCCCCGGCTCACGCTCGAAGGCCCGCAGCAGGATGTAGCCGCCCATCGAGAGCCCGACCACGGTCGCCTGCTCGATCTGGAGGGCATCCAGCAGCAGGAACAGGTCATCGACATACTGGTCGATGGTGAACTCGCCGTCACCGGGATCGCTGCGGCCGAAGCCCCGGATGTCGTAGGTGACCACCCGCCAGCGCTCATTGAGCACCTCGACCTGCGGCAGCCACATTTCGTGGCTGAAGGGGAAGGCATGGATCAGCACCACCGGCGGCCCCTCGGGCTGGCCGGTGTCGGTGTAAAAAATTTTCGGCTCGTGAATGAAATTCTGCATCATCGGCTCCTTGGGCACCCGCCACTGCGCAAGACCTGAGTCTGACAGGCTGATTTTAACCCAATCCACCGGCCGATGCCCAGCGTTGGTCAATCTTCGGCCGGGGAGGCTTCGCTTGGAGAACGGCTGGACTGATCGATCTGCTCGAGCCGGGCGAAGAGGGTTTCGCGGTCGTGCACGCCTTCGCCGGCGGGGCCGACCCGTGGCGCCAGGGCCAGCGCCTGCTCCAGGTGGCGACGGGCCGTCTCGGGCTCCTGAATGTATTCGTGGAGGCGGGCCAGGCGGGCGTGGGCGACGAAGCGCCAATAGAGCAGGTCGCGCGGGTCGGGCTCGGCCCAGCCCTCGGCTTCCACCAGACCGGCATGATGCTCAATCAGCCCGAGTGCCTGGCCCAGCTCCCAGACGGCAATCAGCGGGTGGCCTTCCAGGTAGACGCGCTGGGCGAGTTCGAGCTGATGATCCAGATCTCGAAGTTGTTGCTGGCGCGCCGCCCGCTCCAGTTGCACCGGCAGCCAGAAGGTCATGAGAACAGCGCCCAGGATCATGCCGAGCACGATCCAGGGGATTCGCCCCAGGAAAACCCGCCAGACCAGCCACAGACTGAAGACATGCAACCTCATGCGCCCATACCCCCACAGGTGGCTTATCATCGCAGATCGGCCCGGCAGGAAACAATGTGCTTCTATGGGAGGACGCCTCAACGGGCGCCATGCCTAAATTGCAGATGGTCTTGTTCTAGGCGTCGGGGAACCTGATCGGCGAAAATGGAGTGAAGATGCTCAGTCTCTTCAAGGAGTTGGATCATGATAAAGATAATGTTCAAACCACTTAGCCTGCTACTTGTCCTAACCCTCAGCGTGGGCATGCTGGGATGCCAGACGGTCCGGGACAATCCCCGCACGGCGGGCGGCGCGGCCATCGGCGCCGGCAGTGGCGCCCTGCTCGGAGGTGTCATCGGACACCAGTCGGGACACGCCGGCGCCGGCGCGCTGATCGGAGCGGGCACGGGCGCCGCCGCGGGAGGCCTGATCGGCCGCCAGTCCGACGAGCAGGTCCGGATGGAAGAACGAGTCGATCAGCTTGAGCGGGAACGGTATACCTACCAGCAGCCCGAGGCCAATGGCAGCTATAACGGCAGCTATAACGGCACCGATCAGTATCAGGGGGAGGTGTATCAGGAACCGCAGTCGAGTAGCGAGACCTATGAATACCAGCGCGAGGAAAGCTATCAGCAGTACGAGCAATCGCGCTATTGAGGCGTGACCCGCAAAGTCCGCAAGCCCTGAAGGCTGGCGCAGAGTTCGGCAGGACTCCGCGCCGGCCCTTTTCTTTATGCAGCAGCAACAGCGGCGGTCATGGGACTTTTTTTCTCCGATTCCGATGGAACCGGCCGGCCATTTCGGCGTCCAATAGGCAGCAGAAATCAGAAGCCGGGTTTGGACGACCGGCCTTCGCGAGACAAGGAGCAGTCACACCATGAATCGGCACAAGATCCTCACGCTGAGCATCCTCCTGGCCGCTGCCAGCCTGTTCGGAACGAGCGGTTGCAATACGATCTCCAATAATCCGCGCACGGCGGGCGGGGCGGCCCTGGGCGCCGGCGCCGGCGCGCTGGTGGGCGGCGTCGTCGGCCATCAGACCGGCCACAAATGGGGTGGGGCGCTGATCGGCGGAGCCACCGGGGCCGCGGTCGGCGGCGTCATCGGCGATCAGTCCGACGAGCAGGTCCGTCAGCGACGGCGCATCGAGGAACTGGAGCGCCAGCGCTACCAGCAACCCTCCTATCATCAGCCCCGCTATTGACTCAGGCATCCGGCTCGAACAGCTCGCGATACTGCTGAAGGCAGGCGCGATCGGTCATGCCCGACAGAAAATCGGTCAGCACGCGCTCCAGGCCGTCGCGCTCGAGCCGGCCCTGAAACACCAGCGGCAGCAGCTCGGGGTGGCCGCGATAAAGCTCAAACAGCCGGCGAAAGAACCCGGCCGCCTTGTGCTGCATGCGCAGGGTGGTCGGGTGGCGGTAGACGCGCGCCATGAGGAAATCGCGCAACTGGCGCTGGCAGGCGTCCATCGGCGGGCTGAAACGAACCAGACGCCCCCCCGCCGCGCGCACCGCAACCGGGGAGTCAATCGCCTGCTCCTCGATGGCGCGCGCGATTTCGCCAACCGCGTCATCGACCATCCGGTCCATCAACGCCCCGAGGAAGCGGTTGCGCACGTGCGAGAAGGTTGACCCCGCCGGCAGCCGCTCGCGCTCCTCATGCCAGATCGCCGCCAGCCAGTCCAGCTCGCCCAGCAGTTCCGCCGTCAGCAGGCCCATCCCCAAGGCATCATCCAGGTCGTGGTGGTTGTAGGCGATCTCGTCAGCCAGGTCGACGACCTGTGCCTCGAGCGAGGGCTGCCCGCCATTGAAGTAGCGGCGCACGGCCGGCGAGCAGGCCTTGGAGTGATGGGCGATCCCCTCGCGCACCTCCCAGGAGAGGTTGAGGCCGGGCCGGTCGTGGAAGCGCTCCTCGAGGACCTCGACAACGCGCAGACTCTGGGCATTATGCTCGAAGCCATCGGCCAGCAGCTCATCGAGCACCGCCTCGCCGGTGTGGCCGAAGGGGGTGTGGCCGAGGTCATGCGCCAGCGCGATGGCCTCCACCAGGTCGTTGTTGAGCCCCAACGCGCGGCCGATGGTGCGCGCGATCTGGGCGACCTCGAGCGTGTGGGTCAGACGCGTGCGGAAGAAATCACCCTCATGAGTCACGTAGACCTGGGTTTTGTATTCGAGCTTGCGGAAGGCGGCGCAGTGCAGGATGCGGTCGCGGTCGCGTTGAAATTCGGTGCGCAGCCGGGCGGGGCGTTCGGGGGCCTCGCGGCCGCGGCTGGCGGCGCTGCGCTCGGCCCACGGCGCCAGCAGCCCCTCCTCGAGCAGTTCGAGCCGCTCGCGCGTGCGCAGGGCGCCGGGCAAGGTGGGATCGGTCATGTGGAGGGGGGCTCCGATTGGAATGGGCAAAACCGGCAGTCGAAGCTGTGACTCAGGATGTGAGTTCGGGCGCGGGCGCGGCTGCGGCCTGTGCCGCCGCCTCGCGCAAGATGTCCTCGGTGGCTTCCCAGCCCAGGCAGGCATCGGTGATCGAAACGCCATACTTCAGCGCCGCCGGGTCGGAGCCAAGTGACTGCGCGCCCTCGCCCAGATTGCTTTCGATCATCGCGCCGACCAGCTCGAGGCGACCCTCGGAGCGCTGTTCCAAAAGCGAGCGCAGCACCTGGGGCTGACGGCGCGGGTCCTTGCCGGAGTTGCCATGGCTGGCGTCGATCATGACGGCCGGGTTGAGCTTGCGCCCCCGCAGGGCGGTCAGGGCGCGTTCGACGTCTTCGCGTGCAAAATTGGGGCCCGTGCGCCCCCCGCGCAGGATCAGGTGGCCATGGCTGTTGCCGCGCGTGTGGACGACGCAGGTGCGGCCATCCTGGTCGATGCCGAGGAAGCAATGGGCATGGCGGGCGGCGTCCATCGCGTCGATCGCGATCTGGATGTTGCCGTCGGTGGCGTTCTTGTAGCCGATCGGCATGGAGAGCCCGCTGGTCAGCTCGCGGTGGATCTGGCTTTCGGTGGTGCGGGCGCCAATCGAGGCCCAGGCGATCAAGTCGGCGATATACTGGGGCGAAATCGGGTCCAGCATCTCGCTGGCCGCCGGCAAGCCCATTTCATTGATGCGCAGCAGCAGCCGACGGGCGCGGCGCAGCCCTTCCTCGATGTCGAAGCTGCCGTCGAGCCGGGGGTCGTTGATCAGGCCCTTCCAGCCGACCACCGTGCGCGGCTTCTCGAAGTAGACACGCATCAGAATTTCTAGGTCGCCGGCCAGCTCGCGGCGCAGGGCGGCGAGCCGGGTGGCATAATCCAGGGCCGCGGTCTCGTCATGGATCGAGCAGGGCCCGACGACCACCAGCAGGCGGCGATCGCGCCCATCCAGGATCGCCCGCACGGCCTCGCGGCCGGCCACCACCGTTTTATTGGCCAGTTCGCTCATCGGCTGCTCGGCCTTGAGCGCGCGCGGCGCCAGCAGCGGGGCCAAGCCGGCGACATTGATATTTTCGGTTTGCCTGAGCATCCTGCGCGACCCTCGTTCACGCCGGCGGATTCCATCTGCTGGACCCTGCACCGGCACGCGATTTTGTGGCCATTCTAGCCGATCGCGCCGCCGATGAAAAGCCTCAAGACGCCAGCGCCAGAAAGTCGTTTTCAGTCGCGGGGGATGATGGTCCTGCGCCGATCGGCGCAAAGCCGGCGGATCTGGGTAAACAGGTCTTCGGCCTGCTCGGGCGTCTCGACCTCGACCCAGAGGAACAGGCGCGAGATGTCCAGCTCGCGGCAGCAGTCGAGTGCATCCTCGGGCGAAGTCGGAAGCATCGTGACGCCCTTGCCGGCGGCCTGGATGCTTCGCAGCAGGTCCATCCAGCGGCTCGCGTCCTCTTTCCCCGCGCCGGGGACCCACTGGATCGCATTAAGTTCGGGGATTTCGAGCAGCGTCGGCAGGTGGTGCAGCGCGCCGGTGCCGTCGAGGTGATACAGCGAGTGGTCGACATGGCGGGCGGTCTCGATGACATCGTTCAGGACAAACTCGCGGAACATCTTGTTGCTGATCATGCAGGTGAAGTCGTTCTGCCCGATGCAGACAAAACGACGCGAACTCCAGCCCATCGTCCAGTTGGAGGAGCCCTGCCCATAGGGCAGGATGATCTCGCTGACCTGATCGACGATCTCCTTGAACAGCCGGGTCAACTGGGGCATGAGCCGGGTGATCGAGTCGGGATCCAGCATCAGGTCGAGCGCCAGCCGATCGGGCCCGCGAAGGGCGGAGAGGGCGTCGATGCCGGTATGCAGGTCGGGGTAGCAGACGGCCCAGCGATCCTTGCCGGCCTCGGCCGAGGCGCGCAGCAGGTCGAGGTAAATGCGCCACCATTGATTGTCGGGATCGATCCGCAGCTGATCGACCTGGCTCAGGTCCTCGACGAAAGGATCGGTCCAGGAAGTGTTGTGGCGGGCGATGTCGAATTTGAGCTCGCCGCCGAGCCAGGCGGCCACTTGGTTGGGGCCGAGCCAGGGATTGTGAACCGGCAGGGCGTCGGCCACGAAACAGGTGCGGCTAAATCGATCATCAGCCGCCTCGACGACATATTGCGGGTCCAGCCACAACTGGAGCTCATCGGCGGGCGGGGCGAGGCGGCTGGGCTCGCCGGTGGGCGCCGTGATCCAGAGCAGGGGATACTCCTCGAGCTCGCCGCTGAAGAACGCCTCGTTGCGGGCGGCCGCCTTTTGAAGCCGGGCCGGATCGATCCAGATCGATTGCATGACGCCCCTCCTGCCGCCGTTGTCTTCACGTCATTCCGTGAAGATGAAATGATCGATGCCGATGCTGCTGTCGGGGCCCGGCTGGCGGGCGATGACCCGGACGCGGACCACGTCCGCCCGTGCCTGGAAGCGCCCAAGCTTGATGCGCTGGACGCGATGGAGTCCCAACTTGGAGATGGATTCGAGATCCGAGGCGATCTCGCCCGCTGCGAAGACATCCGTCTGGCGCAGCGTGGGCCGCGGGGCGCCCTGTGAATCCTCAATGGTGACGCGATACTCCAGCTCGGCCGGTTGCCCGTCGACCTCGACCGAGAAGGGACCGTAACCGGGGCCCTTAGTCACCAGCATCGCCAGGCCGAACTCGGCCGCATCCGGGGCGGGAAGCTCAAACTCGATCCAATCGCCTGCTCGCGCCGGCACCAGGCGCGCCTGGCCGGCGCCGGTCCACAAGGTAAACTTCTCGTGGGTCCCGCGCGGGTCGACGCGCATTTCGGCGCCTTCGGCCGCCGCGCTCATCGTCGCCTCGGCCTCGAGCTGGGTCGCCACGCTGCCGCGCAGGTTGGTGTAGGCGTAGAGCCCGCCGATCGTCAGCACCATCAGCGCCCACCACAGGCCAAGGCTCCTGAGGCCGGTGTGGCGCCGCGCGCCCGCCGTTTCCTCGACCGCCAGCGCCTGGCGCGACCAGACCACCCCCCGCAGTTCCGCAGCCTCCTTGGGGCGCGTCACCAGCGACAACCCAACGAGCGTCGCACCCGAGAGCAGGAAGATGACGAAGGTGTGGTGCATGAAATTGTTGTAGGGCGTCAGCCACGGGATGTATGGGAAGAGCACGAACCGGGTCAACGGCAGGTAGAGGAGGAAGCCGAGCACGAGCGTCCAGGTGGCGGCTGCCGATGTGGCGCGGCGCCAGAGGATGCCGATCAGGAAGATCGCGGCGATCGGCGGCGCCATATAGAAGAAGGTCGTCTGGATGATGCCGAAAATCGTCAGCTCTGGAAACTGCGACAACACCAGCGCAATGACGACCCCCAGGCAGACGAAAACCGCGGCGCTGATGCGGCCGACGCGGTGCAGTTGCCGGTCGAGGGCGTCGGGCCGCCAGATCGACCGATAGAGATCGAGCGTGAAGATCGTCGAGGAGGAATTGGTGATGGCGGCCAGTGTCGAGAGGATCGCGCTGGCCAGCCCCGCCAGCACCAGCCCGACCAGACCACCCGGCAGGAACTGGCTGACCAGAATCGGCCAGGAGGTATCGGCGTCTGAAATATAGTCGTGGTACAGATAGAATGCGACGATCCCAGGGATGACGACGATGAACGGCAGGATCGCCTTGGAGAAGCCGGCCATGACGACGCCCATGCGCGCATCCCACTCCGAGCGCGCTCCCAGGCAGCGCTGCACCATCATCTGGTTGGCGCAGCTATACCAGATGCCGACCGAGAAGATCATACTCAGGACGCCGGTCCAGGGGATCGACTCGTGCGTCGAGGGATAGAGCATGATGAACTTCTCGGGCAGCTCGGTCATCAAGGTATCGAGCCCGCCAACGAAATAGAGGCCATAGATCGAGACGATGAGCCCGCCGACCATCAGCAGGCAGTATTGCAGCAGGTCGGCCCAGACCGCCGAGAGCAGCCCGCCATAGATTGAATAGGTTCCGGCGGCGAGCGCCAGGATCAGGATCGCCGCCTCGGTCGACAGGCCCGGGAAGAAAACGTGCAGCGCCTTGCCCCCGGCCAGCAGGACCCCGCCCAGCATGGCGATGACCAGTCCGATGATCATGACGACGGCGTAGATATGCCGGCAGGTGCGGTTGAAGCGGCGCTCGAGGAACTCGGGCATCGTCGCGACGTTGCCGCGCATGTAAAAGGGGAGGAAAATCCAGATCAGCGCCGTGAAGGTGAAGGCGTTGAGCCACTCCCAGTTGGCGACCGCCATGCCGTAGATGAAGCCCCAGCCGACCATGCCGATCAAATGCTCAGTCGAGATATTGGCCGCGATGAAGGAGGCGCCGACCACGTACCAGGGGAGCTTCTTGGAGGCGAGGAAGTAATCGCCGGCGGATTTGGTCTTGCTGCGCCCGGCGATGAGCAACGCGAAGACAATGATGAAAATGAAGTAAAAGATGAAGACCGCGATATCGAGCGTCCGCAGATGCATGCAATCACCTCGTCCCCTGGAATTTGTCAGCCTTCAATGACTCAGGCCGGGGAAGTCCCCCGGATCGCATCGATCAATCGGGCGGCGTTGCCATGGAAGATCGCCTCGACTCCCTCGCGTCCGATGCCGTTCTGCTCGCACGCCTGGCGCAGCGCGCGCAGCGCCTCATACATGTAGAGCGTGTAGCGGGCCTCGATCTCGGGCGCCTCCCGTTCCTTGTTGAACATGAACGGCTGGCTCGTGCGGTTGCGGTAGGTGCGGCCCTCCCATTGGCGGCGGCCGCGCATGTAGAAGATCGGATTATCAGTGCCATAGAGGAGCCGGCGGGGGCCGATCAGCCGCAACGCGAGGTCGTGGACGGCGGGATTGAGCACCGCCGAGTTGTCGAAGAAAAGCCCCTCGTCCTCGGCCAGCGGCGCCAGGCCCTCCTCGGCGTGGGGCAGGGTGTAGCTGCGGCCCAGGTGCGCGATGACGAGCCGGACGCGCGGGTAGCGGCGCCGCAGTTCGCGGATTTCGCGGATGTTGTCGGGGTCGGCCAGCCGGCCCGCGCGCGGGACGTGCAGCGTGACCCACGCGCCGCGCTCGTCGAGCACCTCGAGCTGATGATGCGGGAGGAAATCGAATATCCCCGCCTCGATATACTTGTCGCGGCCGGTCTTGTCGTAACCCATTAACATGTAATAGGGCTTGACGCCGATGACCGAGGGCCGGTCCAGCAGCGAGGCCAGCTGCTCGGCGACCCAGGTCGGCCGCACGAGCGCCAGGCTGTGCCAGCCGCGCGCCGCCGCCTCACGGGCGATGTATTCATTGGAGGCCTCGATATCCCAGCCCAGGCTCGGGAACCCGAACGCCACGCAGGAGACCTCGCGGCCGGGGTAGACCGTCCGGAAACAGCGCGCGGCCGTATCCGCGTCCTGCATCTCGGTCAATTCCATCACCCAGTAGTCGCGCTTCATCTGTTCGGTGATCGTCTCGATGCGCAACTGTTCGTCGGCGACGTGCACGTGAGCGTCGACCAGGCGCCGTGGCACCCAGTCCTCCAGGTGTTCGGCCCAGAACGCGCGGTCGACGTCGGTATATTGATGCACGAAGTGCAGATGGACAGGCTCAGGCGTCATCGGTTGCGTCGGCCTTTCTGCGGATGCGGGCGATCACTCGCCCAACCAGTGAAATTCGATGCCGGCCATACGGGCGAAGGCGGTGAGCGCCTCGCGATGATCACCCAGCATGAGCGCGTGATGATGCGTGCCGCCGAGCGCGCTGTAGCGTTCGAGAAATTGTGTGAGCGGCAGCGCCGGCTGGATCCACGCCCGGATCCAGTCGCGCAGGCCGGGATGGGTGCCATCCTCGAGCACCTGAACCGGCGCCACGATCAGCGAGAAGCCGTCGGGGCCGGGGGCCAGATCGACCAAGGTGGCCGCGCCGGGGCGGATCGCGGCGGCCAGGGTCGCCGGGTTGCGCGCCGGGGTGAACGGGAAAGGCTTCTCATAGAGCCGCGCGGGGGCCGCGGTCACCTCGGGGTTGAGCTCGCCCATGTGCGAGAGGAAGAGGGCCCCGCCGCGCCAGTCGGGGCAGAAGATCTCGGTGAAGGTCGTCCCGCCGAAGGCCGTCGCGAGGGCGCCGACCAGCGCGGCCGTCAGCACATCGCCCTCGCCCGCGTAGCCGATGCCGCGCGCCATCGCCTTGCAGCACTCGAGGAACGGGACGGTGTCGATCGGGCCGTCGGCGCGGTCGAAGGCGCCAAAGTTGAGCGAGAAGGCGGTGAAGCCGCCGCGATCGAGCCGCCGGCGCAGCGCCAGCCCGACGCGCAGGGAACGGCGATGCACCTCGGCGGGGCAGTCAACGTCGAACGTGGCCTCGTCGGCCTTCCGCTCGGCCTCGATGGCCGCGTCGTCGATGGCGGCCGCGTCCTCGGCCAGAGCAAGGGCCTCGATCTGCTCGACCTCGATGCCGAAATGCGCGCGCAACCGGGCCGGCTCGACCTGAAAGTCGCCCATGCCGTCAAAGACCGGGCCGATGCGCAGCGCGCGCGTCCCCCGCATCCGGCGCCAGGCGCGGGCGGCGCGGCCGATCGCAACGGCACGCCCGGCGGTGGCGGGATCATTCAGGTGCCCGGCCACGACCCACGGCTGGCAGCCCAGGCGGCGCAACACCGAAGCCAGGTCCATCACCCCATGGATGCCATGGTTATAGAGCAGGCGTTGCGGATCGACGTCGCGGCCGAACTCGGCGTCGGGCGTCGTGTCGAGCATCAGGATCGGCAGCCCGCACTCCGCCAGCGCGCGCGCCGACTCGAGCGAGGGGGAATAGGCCAGATGAAGCGTCACGAGCAGGTCGGGGTCGCCGGCGCGCAGCTGCTCCAGCCCGGCCCGCACTTCGCTACTGACGCAGCAGACGGGAGCGGCCGTCACCTCGGCGCCCGCCGCCGCCAGCGCGGACTGCACTTGGCGCAGAAACGGTTCCAGCTCGCCGCGCAGCGTGGGGAGCGACTCGTCGTAGAGCGCCAGATAGAGCGGCAGCAGGCCGATGCGGGGCTTTTGGATCATCGGGTCCTCCCGGCGCGGACGGCATAGGGGCGACCCGCGGCGACGTGGCCGTAGAGTCGCCCGTAAAGGTCGAGATAAAGCCCGTGGGCGCGGGTGATGGCGTCGCGGTCGAGCCCGCGCGAGAGCGGGACGCGCCGAACCGCCGCGCGTGCGATCCGCCGACTGAGCGGCCAGAGGCAGCCGCGGGTGCCGGCGTCATCCTCGACGGCCTGATAGACCGGCAGCGACGGATGGAGCGCCGCGACCATCTGGCGGAACTGGATGCCCTTGCTGGCCCCGCCCCCGAGCACGATCGAGTCGACCAGGCCGGCCTCGACGACCCCCGCGAACATGCGGGCGAACTCATGGCACATGCCGCCGGCCACGGCGCGCAGCAGGTCCTCGTGTCCGCTGGTCGGGCCGAGCCCGAAGATCGCCGCGCCCCCCGCCGCGCCTTCCAGGATCGGGTTGGGCCGGTTCAGCCAGGGGAGCGCCATGAGGCCCGCGGGCGGCAGCAGGCGCTCCTCGAAGATCTCCGCTTGGCGCGCCAGGGCACGCTTGTGGTCCGCCCCCAGCCAGGTCGTCAGGGCCCAGTCCCAGGTGACGTTGCCGGTCAGCAGCGGCTGGATCGTCAGGCGCCCCGAACCCGCCGGCGCCGGCACCGCGAGCTGAAACGGCTGGCGCCCCTCCACGCCGGGGCCCACGATGAAATTGCCGACCCAGGCCGTGCCGAGAGAGGCCTGCAGCGGCGCCGCCGACACATGCGCCGCCGCCAGGTAACCAGCCTCATGGTCGTTATAAGGGCCGGCGACCGGCAGGCCCGGCTTCAGTCCCCAGCGGCCCGCCGCCGCCGGAAGCAGCGCATGCGTCGCGTGCCCCTCGCGCAGCGGGGCGACCTCATCGGTCGACCAGCCCACCAGCGCCAGCGGCTGGCCGGCGAGCGTGCCGCGCCGGGCGTCGTAGCAGCCGGTCTGTAACGCATGGCAGGCATCCTGGCGCCAATGGCCGGTCATCGAGTGGTAAACATATTCGCCGGCGCCGACGTAGATCAGGCCGGGGACAAACAGCTCGGGCCGGCGCTCGCGCAGCCAGGCGATCCGGCCGAGGCCGACGCCGGGCTCATCGCGCAGCGAAAACCGCCGCCAGTGCGCAGCCGGGCGCATGGCCGCGATACGGACGAACCATGGAAAGCAGCGGAAGTCGTTCCAGAGATACATCGGCGTGAGGGGCTTGCCGCCGTCGCGGTCGCAGAGGATCGTCGAGCCCCCCTGCGCGGCCAGCCCGATTCCGCCCACGCGCGCCCAGTCGGCCTCGCCCAGCTCGCGACGCAGCAGGCGCATCGCGCCATCGAGGGCGCGCGCGATGGCGGCCGGCTCCTGTTCGCGGCCGCCGTCGTCGGTCATCCGCAGCGGCAGGCGGCGCTCGGCCGAGCCGAGCCGGCGGCCATCGGCGCCGGCATAAGCGGCCACCTTGAGCACCGTCGTGCCCAGGTCGATGCCGATGTAGATCGAACCCGCCATCTAGATCTCCACCGTGGCCGCGGTCTCGTGCGACCGCAGCGCGGCCGTCAGGATCCGATGGTGCAGATGAGCGTCCTCGGCGGTGATGCAGCCGGCGAAGCGATGCGCCAGCGGGCGACCCTCACGCTCGTGCATGAACGCCGTCCACATCTGGAGCATGGCGTCGTTGAAGCCGAATTCGAAGATTCCGCCGGTGATGGTCGGGTAGGTCGTCTCGTGACCCAGGTCCAGATACAGCCAGGGCTGGCGCCCGTCGCGCAGCTCCATCAGCTCGATGGTGTTGGCCTGCTTGGTGCTGAAGCGGGCCGAGGCTTTGGTTCCGTGAACGGCGAAATTCCAGCTGTTCTTCTCGCCCGGTGCGATGCGGTGGGTGCGCATCAGCCAGGGGAAGCGCTCCTCGGTCCGCGGGTCCAGCGCCTCGATGAGGACCGTGCCGTTATCCCACGTGTCGCAGGGGGCGCGGCCGCCGCGGCCGTCGGGCCGGGTCGGCACGAGGTTGCTCAGGATCGCCCGCGCGTTGAGCGGCCGCCACTGCGCGCGCAGCGGCATATGGCAGGCATGCATGCCGAGGTCGCCCAGGCAGCCATATTCGCCGCAGGTCTCCGCGCGCCGCTTCCAGTTGATCGGCTTGTCGACGTCGAGGTCGCTCGAATGAAGGAAAGCCGACTCCACCTCGATGATCCGGCCGAACTCTCCGTTTTCGATCATGCGGCCGATCAGCTGCAGGCCGGGGAAAAAGGGGAACTCGGAGGCGCAGCGCACGAAACGGCCGGGATGGCGCCGGAGTGCCTGCAGGATGCGCTCGTTCGCCGGCAGATCGATGCCGAAAGGCTTTTCACCCATCAGGTCCTTGCCGGCCTCGAGTGCGGCGACATAGATCTCCTCGTGCAGATTGTGCGGCACCGCGATGTAGACCGCATCGATGTCATCGTTGGCCAGCAGCTCGCGATAGTCGCCGGTGGATTGGCGGACACCGGGGCAATGGGTTTCGAACCATGCACGGATCGGCTCGCTCTTGTCGCAGATGGCGACGATCTCGGGCCGGGCCGGCGGGTCGGCCAGCTCGGGCCAGCGCGCCGTCGCCGCGGCGAATCCCCGCCCCATCAAGCCGCCGCCGATAATGCCGAAGCGCACCCGTTGACTCATTTCTCTTCCTTCTGCTCGCCGACAAAGCGCACGTCGGCATTGGTCTTGCACAGCCAGCGGCTGTTGGTCACGGGCAGTTGGCGGTCGGTGATGACGTGGTTGAACTTGTCCCACGTCGCGTAGCGCACGAACGAGGTCCGCGCGAACTTGCTGCTGTCGGTGACGAGCACGGCCCGATGGGCACAGTTGATCATGGCGCGCGTCACTCGGGCGATAGCCATGTCGGTGGTGAACACGCCCGAGGCATCCGCCCCGTCGGCCCCGACGAACGCCAGCTGAACGCGGAAACGCTCCAGGTTCTCCTCTGTCAGCAGCCCCGTCAGGTCGGGGCTGCGCCGGTTCACGTTGCCGCCCAGCAGCACCAGATCGATCTTCTCGTGCGCGTGCAGGGCCGAGGCGATCGCCAGCGAGGAGGTCAGCACCGTCAGGTCGGGGATGCCGATCAGGGCGCGGGCGACCTCGAGCGTGGTCGTGCCAGTATCGAGCACGAGCGTCATTCCCGGCTCGACCAGCTTGGCCGCCTCACGCGCGATCGCCTGTTTTTCGGCCTGGCGCACGCGGCCGCGCTCGTGGAAGGCAAACTCGATGATCGCCTGCTGCGTAAAGACCGCCCCCCCGTGCGTGCGCGTCAGCCGCCCCTGCTTCTCGAGCGCCTCCAGGTCGCGACGGATTGTCATCGGGGTCACCGAGAAGCGCTCGCTCAGTTGCTGGACCGCCACCTCGCCATCGCTGGCCAGGATCTCGAGGATCCTGCGGTGGCGCGGGTGGGTTTCGGCATGGCCACTCATCTTGCCGCCGCCATTTCCACGGCACACCCGAAGGCGACCGGCTGGTATTCACAACCGCACGCCTCGGCCACCGCCGGGTGCGTCATGCCACCCTTCCAGGTGTTGAGCCCCCCGCGCAGGTCGGCCAACTGGCGCAGCGCGGTCTCGACGCCCAGGGTGGCGATGCGGGCCGCATAGGGGATCGTCACATTCGTCAGCGCCTGCGTGGCGGTGCGGGCATAGGCTCCGGGCATGTTGGCGACGCAGTAGTGAGTGATGCCGTGCTCAAGATAGACCGGGTCGTCGTGCGTGGTCGCGCGGGTCGTCTCGGCGCAGCCGCCCTGATCGACGGCGATATCGACGAAGACCGAGCCGGGCTTCATCCGGCCGAGCATCTCGCGGCGGACGAGGCGCGGCGCCCGCGCCCCCGGCACCAGCACCGCGCCGATCAGCAGGTCGACCCCCGGCAGCAGATCCAGCAGGTTCTGCTCATTGGAATAGAGCGTGCGCGCAGTGCCGCCCAGCGTCAGGTCGAGGTGGCGCAGCTTGTTCAGGTCGACATCGAGGATTGTTACCTCAGCCCCGAGCCCCAGCGCCATCCGCGCGGCATTGACGCCCGCCGTGCCGCCGCCGATGATGACCACCTTGCCCGGCAACACGCCGGGCACCCCGCCCAGCAGGACCCCCGTGCCCCCCTGGGGCTTGCCGAGGTAGTAGGCGCCGACGATCGATGCCATCCGACCGGCGATCTCACTCATCGGCTCGAGCAGCGGCAGGCGCCCGTTCAGAGACACCGTTTCATAGGCGATGCCGGTGGTGCGGCTCTCCAGCAGGGCGCGGGTCAATTCGGGCGCCGCCGCCAGGTGCAGGTAGGTGAACAGCACCAGGTCGGGCCGCAGGTACTGGAATTCAGGTGCCAGCGGTTCCTTGACCTTGACGACCATCTCGGCGGCCCAGGCCTCGGAGGCGCTCCCGACCAACCGCGCGCCCGCCTCGGCATACTGCTCATCGCTATAGCCGCTGCCGACGCCGGCGCCCGTCTCCACCAGCACCTGGTGCCCGAGGCCGGCCAGCACGCGCACGCCTCCGGGCGTGCAGGCCACCCGGTTTTCCTTCACCTTGATTTCGCGTGGGATCCCGATGATCATGCGATTGGTCCTTATCCGAAGTTGAATGAACGCTGGACGATCAAAACGCTCCGGCGCGCCGGCCGGCGGGCTGGTCGGCCGGCGCGCCGATCGCCGGTTCCATTCG
>JAWLCE010000017.1:0-91527 GCA_041687335.1 Sumerlaeia bacterium
CTTTTAGCACCTTGACTTTTTTCTTTGGGCTCCCGTATATAAGCATCAGCTGCATCGCCACCGGCGCTTGCAGCTCGGTGATCCCATGCGCGGGACGTGAAGGGTGACCCCCAAGCGGCCGTTCGGACAGACGACAGACCAGCCGGTGCCACAGGGAAACGTAAAGCCGACCCCTGCTGCACAAGGTGACCCTCGGGTTCATGGCGTCGATCCTGTCTAAACGAGACCGGCCCTCCCGTCCTGAGTCTTGGAAGACCGCCGGTAATAACCGGGAACGAGGCTTCGCCCTCCAATCCGACGAGACCAGCCGAAGCCGCAGGGAACCGTGAAGTCGACCCCTGCCGCTCTCGGTGACCCAAGGTTCATGGCCGTCGGAGGCTCCACGCGTCCATAGATTCGTTAGTCGATGCTCCCCAAGGGCGATACCGCATGTCGCGCCCCTCTGGCGAGTCAAGTCGATGGGATCGATCTGGACATTCGTAGCACCCCACCTGCTGATCCAGTTGTTGAGCCACGCCTCAGGAGACATCCGTTGGCTGGCGTCACTGGTTCGCTCTGCGCCACATGGCGAGGGCGGCCGGCCCGGCTCAAACAACCCCCGCCATTCCTCCCCTTGTACATTCCCTCCCGAGGAGTTTTACCATGGGCTTTCAAACTCAGTCATCTCTGCCTGAGCAGAACCTTTTCCCCACCGAGGATTACAATCTACTGACCGAACAGCAGGCCGCCGTGCGGTTGGGCCTGTCTATAAAAACCCTCCAAGGTTGGCGCTGGCGTGGCTGCGGTCCACGCTTCCTCAAACTGGGCCGCGCCGTCCGGTATCGCATCAGCGAACTTGATGCCTTCGTTGAAGATGGCTTGCGCTCCTCCACCTCCGACAGGGGGGTGCAACGATGAAGAGTGAAGGTCGCAACAACGCGCTGACGTCCATCGCAGGGCGGCTGCGCGTTCAGGGGCTTGACGAAGAGGAGATTCTCATCGAGCTGCTCCGCCATCCAGACAGGCAGAGCCTCCCGGAGGCTGAGGTTCGCGCAATTGCGAAATCCGTTGCGCGATATCCGAAAGGCGAGCCGCCGAGGGGTTCCCCAGCAGTTACTTCCGGGGGTGGGCATCAGCCCGCCCCCATCCTCTTGCCTAATCCGATTCTGCCTCCCCACCCGCCTTTGCGACATAGCGCGCCTCCGCTCCCAGGTCCCCTTGAGCGGCTGGCGTCAATCCGGGGCTGGTCCCTTGATGCATTCGCGGCGCTGGGTGCCAAAGCCGAGGGGGAGCGGGTAACCCTGCCGATGCGGGACGCGGAGGGCAAGGTCACCGGCCAAAAGCAACGTCGCGGCGACAACGAGATGATCGGCGCCGGCGATAGTGCGCACAAATCCCATACCATCAAGGGCAGCCGCAACGGGCTTTTCTACCCACATCCGCTGCCGGAGACAGACCTCACGATGATTGTCGAAGGTGAGGCCGACACTTTAGCCGCGCTTTCGGCTGGTTGTTCAGCCGTTGTCGGAACAGCCGGCGCCAATCCCGGGAAGACGGGCGAGGAGGCCCTCCAACAGTTGCTGGCGGGGCGGAAAGTTGTATTAACCCCTGATCCGGGGCAGGCTGGACAGGACTGGCTGAACAAAGTCGGATCCGTCCTTCATGGCGTGCAGTGTGAGGTCCATTACATCCCGCCCGACGCGAAGCTCGACCTCGACGCCCGCTTGAAGGTCGCACCGGACAAGGCGGCGGAGCTGAAGCGCCTGATCAAGCTTGCTATTTTGTGGAAGCCAACAGCAGCGGGCACCGAGAAGCCCGGCAAACAGGCCGACGTGCTGGTCGGGCTGGCCGAGGACGCCGAGCTTTTCCATGGCCCCGGCAGCGACGAAGGCTACGCCACCATCAGCATGGGCAGTCATCGGGAGACCTGGCCACTGCGCTCGAGGGGCTTCCGGCGTTGGCTCAGCCAGCGGTTCTATCTCAAGGAGAAAAAGGCCCCCAATACCCAAGCACTCGATGACGCAATTGCCGTTCTTGAGGGGCAGGCGGTTTTCGAGGGAGCGGAGCATCAAGTATGGATGCGGGTGGCCGAGCACACCGGCAGGATCTACATCGACCTTGCGGACGCTCGATGGCGAGCTGTCGAGGTGACCCCGGACGGCTGGCGGGTTATCGAGCAGCCCGAGGTTCGGTTCCTCCGGCGAGAGTCGATGCTGCCTCTGCCTGAACCCGTCCGCGGCGGCAAGGTGGATGAGTTTTGGGAATATGTGAACGTGCCCGACGCCCACCAACGGGTGCTCGTGCTCAGTTGGATGGTCGCAGCTTTAAGGCCCTCTGGCCCATATCCGCTCCTGGCGGTGAACGGGGAGCAGGGTTCAGCAAAGAGCACCCTGACCAGGATGGTCCGTGGGCTGATCGACCCCAACAAGGCCCCGCTGCGCCGCCCGCCGCAGAAGGAGCACGATCTGATGATCACGGCTCAGAACCAGTGGGCGCTGGCTCTGGATAACCTCTCGGGCCTGCCGGGGTGGCTCTCGGATGCCTTGTGCTGTCTGGCTACGGGTGGCGGCCTCGCCGTGCGCGAGCTCTACACGGACGATGCGGAGAAGATTTTCGACGCCCGCCGTCCCGTCATTCTGAACGGCATCGAGGACCTCAATGCCCGACCCGATCTGCTCGATCGCACCATCAGCTTGACGCTCCCCAGGATCGACGATGAACGGCGGATGACCGAGAAGAATTTGCACGAGCGTTATGAATCCGCTCGCCCGCGGATTCTTGGCGCACTATTCGATGCCTTGGTGGTGGGCCTTCAGCGCGTGGATCAGGTCAAGCTCGAGAACCTGCCGCGCATGGCGGATTTTGCGGTCTGGGCAGTGGCCTGCGAGCCGGGGCTGGGACTGGAGGACGGCGCATTTATTGCAGCCTACTGTGGCAATCAAGACGCTTCGACCGAGCTGGCCATCGAGTCCTCCATCATAGGTCAACCGCTGCTGGATTTCATGAATAGGTGGTCGGACAGCTGGGTTGGGACAGCGCAGGAGCTGCTCGCCGAACTCCGCAAGCTCGCGGACGAAGATGTTGTCCGGAACAACCGGTGGCCTGCAACTCCGCGTGCAATGAGCGGGCAATTACGCCGGCTGGCCCCCAACCTGAGGCGGGTCAATATCGAAGTCATCCTCGACCGGCGCACCACCGATTCAGACCGTCGCCGCCTCATCGAGCTGCGACGGCGACGCGACCAATCCGCTTCATCCTTGCCCACCCCAGCGGCTACCGCACAAATGCAATCGGACGGTCCGGACGGTCCGGACGGTGTTTTCTTCAACTCTGAAGCAGAGAGAGAGGTGGTGGAAATATGATTGCTCAACTCCTAAAAGATCTCAAGGGCCGGGACGTTCACCTCGGGCTGACTCCCTCTGGCCGGCTGCGGCTGGATGCTCCGCGCGGCGTACTGAGCGAGGGACTGCTTAATCGCATCAAGGAAGCCAGGGAGGACCTGCAGCGACACCTGGCCACTGATCAACGGAGACTGACCGGCAAGTCATTCTTGAGCCAAAGATGGGGGCCCGCGGGTCCGTCCACTCAACGGCAAGCCGTCGAAGTAGAGCTGCGCCGACTGGTCAAGCGCCTGGCTGCCGCCGGGGCGACATTCATGGTCAATCCCGATGGCAGGTTCATCATCGACGAGAATCTTGGCGCTGAGGATGGGCTGCTGATCGAACATTACCCCCACGCATTCCGCAACGCCCTCGCTAAGGCCGGCCTTTACAGGATCGGCATGCTCGACCAACTTTACGGCCTCGACCTCGACGAACTCGGCCTGACCCCGCCAGCGGACCCCGAGCTGCGGGCGGTGTATCTGACTTGGGACGAGGAACGGCGCAGGCGGTTCAGCAAGGCGGACATCAAATATCATTTCGAGGGCCTGGGCCGGCACGAGGCCGAGCGGCGGGCCGCCGAGGAGGTGTTGGAAGAACTCTGCTGACACGGGTGCACACCGGTATCAGGGCACAGCCGTCACCGGTAAAGTCGGCACCAAATAGGTGCAGATCAAAAAGATGGAGGAGAGATTGCAATGACGAACGACAACATCGAGCCCGAACACGATGAGGCGGAAGGCCCACGCTTCAACTTCGCGATGACGATTGGGGAGATCCTGAACCTGCCCCCGCAGCCGCCCCAAATTCTCACGTCGGAACAGCTTGACATGCTGGAGAAACTGGACCACCGGGCAACGCCGGAACCTTGGAAGCCGTGCATGGACGTCGGCGGAGGGCGCCTGGGCTGCGAACCTAAAGATGGAATCCAATATGGGGGCGAGTGCGACTTCGGCGGGTTCGGGATCAAGTTCAATGGTTCCTTCGACCCCGCCGCCGATGTCCGATTAATCGCCGCAACGCGAAACTTCCTACCCGGGCTGGTCTGGATGGCCCGCGGCTATCTGAGCCTCAAGGAGAATCGAAATGCCCCAGATTGATCCGCATCGACACCCCCCCGGCCCGGCGCCTTGCGAGGTGGTTGACCCGAGCCTGCCGCTGGCGCGGCCAGAATGGGAGAAATTCGCCCACGACTGCATCATCGCCAGCCAAGCCGAGGCTTACCGGCGCAACTACCCCGCCAGCCGCAAGTGGAGCCCACAGACCGTGGCCGAGGCGGCGAGCCGTCTGGCGGGCAAGATACGTGCAAGGATCGACTTCCTGCGCGCGGAGTTCATGTCACGATACGAGGCCAATGCCGAAAACATCATCGCTGAGCTGGCTACCGTCGCATTCAGCGAACTGCCGAGCGTCATCGAGGTCAAGGACGGCGAGCTGATCATCCACGACCACGATCAGCTGACCCCCGAGCAGCGCCGGTCGATCCGGAAAATCCGAGCGATGACGATCGGACGCACCCGTGACGGCCGCGAGATCGAGTCCGTCGAGGTCGAGCTATGGGACAAGGTGAAGGCCCTCGAGCTGCTGGCCCGCCACCACCGCCTGCTCGGCAACGACGCCCCCACCAGCCGCCAGACCGTCCAAGTCTACATGGACTTGGGCGGTGAGCGGCCCCGCTTCAATGTAAACGATAAAAAAAAAAAAGACGGATGAGGGCCGGGGAGAGGAGGGCTGCAAACCGCTCACCCGCTCACTGAACCTGAACCCGCTGACACCCAGTTGACACCCAGAAAGCGAAGCCGCCGGAGTGACCCCCGGCGGCTTCTTCGTTGAGGACTGATTCTGCTGAACTTATTGGAGCGGGAAAAGGGATTCGAACCCTCGACATCCAGCTTGGGAAGCTGGCGCTCTACCAACTGAGCTATTCCCGCTCACACCGGATCAAGTATAGCAAGCGCCGAGGTGCTGTCAAGGGGGGTGTGTAAATCCAATAACGACAGGTCGATGCCCCTTACTACGCAGCTTTGGAGGCTCGGCGCAAGGCGTTGCGCCTGTGGTCCTTCGAGGTGGCGGACAGCCTCCTTGGTCCCGTTTTGGTCCCGTTTTGGTCCCGTTTTGGTCCCGTGTGCGACGATTAGAACGGGAGTCTCAACGAGATTGGAGAGCTGTCTGACTTGCTACTTGGCGGGGATGCAAGCCCATTAATATAAGCATTCTAGCCCCGACCTGCTTCCTCGGCGACTTTGCCAAATCTAAATTGCTTTGGTTGAGATCAGACCGTGCGCGATGCGTCCGGGGCTACAAACCGACCATGAAAATGGGAGGGGTGTTGGCTGCACGATCGACCATCCCATCTAACTTGAGCGGATTGGAGAGTGTTCAGGCAACCTGCCGAGCCTCTCCTTCGCCCCCTGCCTCCCATCAATCAAAGTTTAAAAAAATTGCGTGATACACGCGCAGGTGCATGGCGACCAGCCCACCGCGCTGGCGGTGGTTTGATCGGCGCGCATCAGCGTAGCCACGTAAACCCCACAAATGGGAGAGACAAATGAAGAGCAAGAGTCCCCAGGTAGGAATGACGGTCACCGACTGCCGCGCCTACGTCAATCCGACAAATAACGAGCGACTGAAAGGCTTCGCGAGCATCACCTTGAATGAAGCGTTCGTCGTCAACGTCAAGGTGATCCAGGGCAATGACGGGCTGTTCGTTGCTATGCCGGCGATGCCCAAGAAAGACGGCATGTTCCACGACGTTGCGCATCCGATCACCAGCGAGCTTCGCGACCACATCGAGGAGGTGGTCCTGGCGGCGTATCATAAGGCACTCGATGATGAGAGTGGGGCGTATCAAAGCCAAGACCAACCGCGACGGGTGCAGCCGATACATCGCCCCGCACAGCACCTCCGGCAAGCTTACGCGGTGATGGCGCTATCATGAAGCCACAGATGAATCGCGAGGGCGGGTATGTGTGGATGCGGACAGAGGAGGTAAATGCCCTACTCAACGTATTACGGAACGGCGGATCGAAGGAGGTGGAGCGGGCGATGGGACGACGGCAGTTACTTACCCTGCCACCCCAGCCCCAGGCATGGGCACTGGTCTACTTCCTGCTCCATACGGGTGCTCGACCATCGGAAGCGTATGCGCTGCGGTGGAGGGAGGTGGACCTGGATGCACGGACGGTGAAACTGTGCGGTGGCACCATGAGAGGTGCGGTGGCACCAATACAGGCTCGGAGCATCCCGATCAGCGATGCAGTCGTTTCGCTCTTTCGTTTTCTTGCCCCCGGCGCTCCTGACCAACCCATGTTTGAACATGACATCCGCCTGACCCGTGTGTTGAAAACCGCTTTTGACGTCGCTGGGCTGCCCCGCTACAAGCTCGCGGCAATGCGAGATACCTATGCCAGCCATATGGCGATGATGGGCGTTCCTGTGGAGCAACTCGCACGGCTGTTGGGCTACCGATCGCTCCGTTTCGTTGACCGCTACACCCACCTGTGCCCACTGGATCTGGTGGGGGCGATGCAGTCATTGAAGTACGAGTAGTGGACTTAGATGGGGAGTCCGGTGGATGTGAGTCCACAGGATTCCCTTTTTTTGTTTTTACTTATCTGCCGCGCCCTAGCCAAGGACCGCGTGTGTCTTAAACCTTTGAGGTTTCCAATTTAATCATCAGCGCAATGATTCCATGAGAGGGGCTGCGCATTCCGCTCCTGACACCATGACTCCGCTACATGATCGCGACAACTTTCCGGCACCACCCCATTAACCATCGCGAAATAAGGAATCCGGTCGCAGATTGTGCTCGTCAGCTTGGACCATGCCACCAGATACTGCCTCATAATATACATAGCAGCCCACACATTTCGGGTGCTTCTTCAGCAAGGCTGTCCATGAGGTCATAAAGTTAGGGTTGGGCGCATCTATCACGATTATGGGAGCCTTGCCTGTAGGTCTATGACCATTTAGCACATATGCCGCCAGATCCTGCACATTGTTCCCTGAGACCTTTGCCTTTCGCCCCCAATATGTTAAATTGCGTATTTCTTCAGGTATATCATCGATTTTTGAGACAATATGTCGACGATATGTCTCCCGCTCGGATACGCGCGAGCTCCAATTTCCTGCCGGAATTGCATCCAAATGTGCGTAAAATCGCAATGCCAGTTCGACTTCTTCCATATTGCAATATATTGGAAACTTTGCGGTATGCCGATCGGGTGAAAATCCGAGGCACCGCCCCACAACCTGCACTACCGCGTCCGCCTTGGAGCCGGCTGAATCTGTCCATATCCTGATATAGCGTGTTGTGGTCAGTGTCTTTCCTGCTCGCAATGAACCTCGTATGATGATAACAGATGGACGTGGTGGTGCGGTGGAAAGTTGGTTATCGAGCTGGTCCAGATTACGGGTTGTGCAATTAAAGTCGAGAATGGGCATTCGTTTATCCGCTTGGCGAAGCAAATGTTTAATCGCGGCTACATGCCCACCTCGGGCGCGAACGACCCAGTAACCCGCACCCTCTTCCCTGCAATTTTTAAGAAACTCATCGTGGTAGGCAGCAAATGAATCGGTAGAGACATACTTCTGATCGAGGCGGCGCACCATTGGCACCACCTGACGCAGGCGACCGCTCTGGACCAGTTGATTCAAAGAGTAAAAATTAGGCATTACAGGCATCACGATGGGGACATAACTGTCAACCTGCAATAGAGTTTGTACGGCATGGGCATAAGGTGTTGCGGACATCGAGATAACCCAGGTACTGCCTTCAGTTTTCCATTCAGTCGTTGGCTTGCCATATTCCACACCATATTCGCGCATGAAACGATGAAAAGGTTTGTCTCTCCCCAATGCATAATGACATTCGTCAACAATAAACAGACGATGCATAGCAGGCTCCAAGGAAAAACGTCTCACTTCGGAGTGATGGATGACATGGATCATCCCATGCATATCAGACTGCAAAATGCGGTCAAGTGTCTGTCGGCGAATTCCGTTGTCGGCAATGTTTGTAAGGTAGACAATTTGAAATGATACTTTACCCGCGCCTTGCATCGCCAGATGCTTTAATATCAGCATAAATGCGTATATAGCGAACAACATCGCCCCTGTCTTGCCCTGTTGAGGCTGCGCGATCAATAATGGAGCCTTCCCCTTGATGGCTGTCATCATACATTCCAAACCCGCTTGAATCTGGGCAGGATAGACTGGAGTGTTACCGATGAACACATAGTCATGCCTGCATAGATCCTGGAGGGCAGGCAGCAGTTCCTTGAGCGCGACTGGGCGTTGCGGGTCCAAGGTGGTAGGTTGCGCCGCTCGAAGTTCGTTGATGCGCCGGTCCAGATGCAAATTCAGTGCCGCGTCATCGCTGACCGCTCGTGCCGCTTCCAGTTTCGCAAGTTGGTCAAGTAGGGTCATGTTGAACATCCAATCAGATCGAAGATGTCAAGAAATATGAAATTATTAGGCTTGCGCCGTGTTGTCAAGCCGAAGATATCACTGCTGCCCGGATCTCATCAGCAGCGCCCCGACTCCGAATCGGTCAATTTGCAGTTGTGGATGGTTTATAGGGGTGAAGCCGAATGAACCGGGCTTCTGTGGGCATCTCTTGCCCACGATACGGCACCTCAGGTGTCACATAGACGAGGATGGCATCATGGACGAACGGCAGCGCCGGGATTTGATCGAAAACCAAATGTCGGACCTATTCGAGCTCCGGCGGGATAACTTAGGCTCCAGCAATTGCCCATGTTTTGCCTTCACTGATTTGCGTATGGGTCAGTGGGTAACTGTGCCGGGTAGAATTCATGGCAAGCATGAACCGGCACGTATTGGTTATGACCACATGGTTGCGCGCTTGGGCAGAGAGTCTGGTTTTTCTGTAGCGGCAAGTCTGCGCAAATTTCCGGACATGCGGTGGCTTTCCAATGAATGGGACATGACAGACATCACACCCGACGAGCATTTCCTGAAGCACGTATTGGATGAGCAGCTCACCGCGATGGTAGAGTCCGAACTGACATTGCATTGGAAGTTCACGGGGAATCGTAGCATTCACTTTGACGTCTTCCTTGCCAACCCCGTGACGAAATTGCTGGGCAAGCGCCTGCTAAATTGTCTACGGCACCTTGTTACTGTCGGAAAACCGGACAAGGACAATTTGAGCCAGTGCATGCGCCTGCCATTGTCGCGGCACACAGCGACTGGAGGTCTGTGCCGGTATGCCGGGTGTCGGACCGAGGACGATGTTCTCCGCTATATGGAGCAGATAGAGCGTGATGACGTCGATGAGCAGGTGCTCGTAGGTCTCTGTGATCGTATGGAAGCCTATATAGCCATACATAAGAGTTCCATACTCACAGTTACTACACCCCCTATACCTCAAGATACTTATGGAATAGGAGGTGTAATAAGTCACATTGACACTGACATGGCACATCCGACGGAAGAGCAGCTCAAATCATGGGAGGGTCGCCTCAATTGCATACCCTTCCTGTTGAAGCACCCACGTCGAACTGAATTCATCAGCTACATTCGCAACGGGATCCCCAGCGGCATGATGAACTCTCTCTTCTTCGAAGACAAGGCACCATTTACGTTGTTTGTCGTGACTATGACGGGTGTAAAGGACGATGCGCATGCCCTCATGCGACACATTGTGAGCCTGAACGTCGATGATGAGCTGCGGCGGCTAAACCGGCTGGGTCGAGTAGATTACCTGTTCTCCACTTGTTTTTTCAAATGGCAGGATTGCGACGGCACCTTCATTCCAGTGGAAAAGCTCAAAGCGTTCAATTGGCTGGAGGATTTCGTCGAGAAAATTCGACCTTGCTTCATGAAACATTTCAATCACCGGCGGCTCGTCAATAATCTGATCCAAGTCATGCAGTACTGCCTGCTCCTACTCTATCGGCATCCCGACGGTGCGACCATCGCGGTCGCCGACGTTGAACGCAAGCTGCGTCTATCAAAAAAGACGGTGATCGGGCACCTCAGGACCCTACGCGAGGAGTTTCCGATCCTCACGGTGCTGCGCCCAGCGAACCACATGGCAGGTCTTGCAACCGATTATGTTCTGAATGAAGCCTATGTCGAGTCGGTCTTGGGTTACAGCATCCGGCAAGGTGTTTCCCTAGCGGCATAGGTGCTCCCAATGGGCATGAAGAGCCACATTGATCGTTTTTGATTGGTGGACATAGGAAACAGGCACATTTACATGAATTTTGCAGGGCTAGGGGAAATAGCCGAGGGATTCTTCGTATCGAGCCGTGGCGTCGATCCTGGAGCCTTCTAGACCCCCTCCTGGTGCACCTGCGCATAAGATGGGACGTTTCTGGGGCTCGCCTTGCCGGTGGTCAAATGGTTGGGTTACAACAGTGAGGAGGACGCACAGCAACGATGACCGAACTGCCACAACACAGGCAGACAGCCTATTGAGCAGTAATGGTTGGTTTATATCAATGAAGCGAGCTACTGAAGCCCGCCGCTGTAAAGGACACAATGATGTTGCAATACGCAAAGATCCAGACGAAGCGTATAAAAAAATGGACGACTTTAATAAAAATTGCGCCAGGCGAAAAAAATAATAACACAAGATTTTGCGCAGGGTTAAATCATTGCCCGCTCATTGCATTTTTAATATCGGTCTAGGCAAAATCCGCCGGACTATTTGGATAAACAATAAGAGGATTACAGACATGACTTACCTTTGCGTCCAACGCATTCGGTGCCAACGAAACGGAATGATAACTGTGGAATTGTCCACCAGGGATTTTGATAGGTACACGCTCAAGGGGCGGGCAGAGGAGCTCTTGATAATAATTAACGCCTTTAACCAGCTCAACCTCAGTTCAATCAAGAAGTTGAAGGGATGGATAAAAATCCCTGATATTGACTTGACTGAGCTTCCCTTCAGGTGGTCCGGTGAACCGGAGAAACCGAAAAGGAATACCTGACACTCGCTAATTATGCACGCATAAGGGGGTAGCCGGGAGCGCAAACATCACCCGGCTTTCCCCCTGATTTCAGTTTCGTTGGGGGATCAGTATCAGTGCCGAGCACGAGATAACCACCTCTACATTCCCGCACCGTGCATCACATGGCGAATAGAGGCACGCGTCTCCTGGTCCTCTATGGCGCAAGGCTTCGAGATGGCGCTGGAGCGGCTTCTTGCCGAACGCTCATGATCGTGCATGAGTGTGCCCCTTGTCATATATTTGCCGGAGCCGTGGGCACCGATTCCTCGGCGTAATCTCGTTCGCATGCTTCGCTAGCCGTCGAGGATTTGGGGGTGCTGAGAGATGAGAACGGAATGAATCCTTCCACATGAGCCGGGCATCAGCCGTGAGGGTCCTGCCAAGTTCCTGGAATGCTGACCTTCTCCTGAGCGGGGGTTATGGCGGAACCACCTTTAAATACATCCTTTAGCCTTGCTTCCCTTCACCCGTCGCCTTATGGTTGTAAGTCGTAGTTATCCGGTGAATGGGGAAGATGTCATGGCTAACATCCAGGAGCTCGCGAACTTCCTCTGGGAGATCGCGGATGAGGTTCTCCGCGACGATTTCAAGCGGTCCAAGTATCCCGACGTGATCCTGCCGTTCGTGGTCCTGCGGCGGCTCGATTGCGTGCTCGCTCCGACCAAGGAAAAGGTGCTCCAGAAGCACAAGGACCTCAAAGCCAAGGGGATCGAGAATCTGGACGGGCAGTTGCGGCGCACGTCGGGCTATGCCTTCTACAACACGTCAAAGTATGACTTCGCCAAGCTGCTGGACGACCCTAAAAACATCGCCCGCAACCTGATCGCCTACATCAACGGCTTCTCGGAAAACGTCCGCGACATCCTCGACAACTTCAACCTGCGCAACACGATCCACATCCTCGACCAGAAGGACCTGCTCTTCATGCTGGTCAGCAAGTTTGCCAGCACCAAGGCGAACCTGCACCCGGATCACGTCACCAACCACGATATGGGTTATGTGTTCGAGGAATTGATCCGGCGCTTCAACGAGCAGATGAACGAGAACCCCGGCGAGCACTTCACCCCGCGCGAGGTGGTCCGCCTTATGGTTCGGCTGGTCATCAACGGCGACAAGGAATTCCTCAAGCCTGCCGGCGTGGATCGCATGATCTACGACCCCGCCTGCGGCACCGGCGGCATGCTCTCCACCGCCAAGGAATACATCCTCGCCGAGATCAACCCCAACGCCACCATTCGCCTGTTCGGGCAGGAGGTCAACCCCGAGACCTACGCCATCGCCAAGTCCGACCTGCTCATCAAGGGCGATGACCGCGACGCCGCCAACATCTTCATGGGGTCCACCCTCTCCAACGACGGGCACGCCCGGAACACCTTCGATTACCAGCTCTCCAATCCCCCCTTCGGCAAGGACTGGAAGAAGGACCAGGCGTCGGTCGAGCGCGAGGAAGTCCGGGGCGGGCGGTTTGAGCCCGGCACCCCGCGCATCTCCGACGGGCAGATGCTTTTCCTGCTGCACATGATCTCCAAGCTGCGCCCCGTGGCATCCGGCGGCGGGCGCATGGCGATCGTCATGAACGGCTCACCCCTGTTCACCGGCGACGCCGGCGGCGGCGAGAGCAACATCCGGCGCTGGATTCTCGAAAACGACCTGCTGGAGACCATCGTCGCCCTGCCCGGTCAACTCTTCTACAACACCGGCATCCTGACCTATGTCTGGGTCCTGTCCAACCACAAGAAGCCCCGCAACAAGGGCAAGGTGCTGCTGATCAATGGCGCGGCGACCGTCAAGGAGAACGGCACCGAAAAGGAGGTCTTCGCCCGCAAGATGCGCCGCTCCCTGGGCGACAAACGCAACGAACTGGCGCCCGAGCACATCGACGCCCTGGTCCAGCTCGAACTGGACTTCAAGGATGGTCCTTACTCCAAGGTTTTCGATACCGCCGACTTCGGCTATCGCAAGATCACTGTCGAGCGCCCCTTGCGGCTCAACTTCCAGGCGTCGCCCGATCGGATCGAGCGGCTGAAGTCCGCCAGCGCCTTCCAGAACCTCGCCACGAGCAAGAAGAAGGACAAGCAGGCGCGTGAAGCCGAGGAGGCAACCGGGCGCATCGAGCAGCAGTTGATCCTCAAAATCCTGGCGACCCTTGACCCCGACCGGCTCTTCATGGACCGCGAACCGTTCCTTGCCGCGCTCGACCGGGCTTTCGAGCGCCATGACTACAAGCTCAAGAGCCCCATCCGCCGGGCAATCCTCGATGCTCTCGCCGAGCGCGATGAGACGGCGGAGATCTGCCGGGACAAGGACGGCAACCCCGAGCCCGATTCCCAGCTTCGCGATACCGAGAACGTCCCGCTTACGGAGGACATCCGCGCCTTCTTCGAGCGCGAGGTCCTGCCCCACGTCCCCGACGCCTGGATCAACGAGGAGGTCCGCGACAAGCAGGACGGCAAGCTCGGCATCGTCGGCTACGAGATCAACTTCAACCGCTACTTCTACCAATACGAGCCGCCTCGCCCGCTTGAGGAGATCGACGCCGACATCAAGCACCTCGAAGCCGAGATCCTCCAGATGCTCCAGGAGGTCACGGCATGACGCTTGCACCGCCTGTGAATAAAATATCTCTCTTTCCTAGATATGAAAAGTATTTAGAATCCGAGGTGGAGTGGATTGGAAGAATTCCCCAGCACTGGACGGTGAGTAAACTTGGTGCCGTCGCTACTGTTAAAGCAAGGTTGGGATGGAAGGGACTCAAGGCATCAGAGTATGTTGACAAGGGACACATTTTCCTGTCAACACCCAACATAAAGGCAACCGAGATTGATTTCCAAAACGTCAATTACATCTCAGAATTCAGGTACAAAGAGTCTCCCGAAATCATGTTACAGTCGGGTGACGTGCTTGTAGCCAAAGATGGATCAACCTTGGGGATATGTAACGTCGTTCGTGAACTTCCTGCCCCGACAACTGTCAACAGCTCCATCGCCGTTTTGCGTCCGTTCAAGGATGTGGATAGCGTATTCCTTTATTACTTCTTCTCATCTCATTTCACCCAGAATGTGATTCAGCGCATGAAGGGCGGGATGGGGGTTCCTCATCTCTTTCAGGCTGATTTGCGGAAATTCGTGCTGATACTACCCCCACCAGACGAACAACGAGCCATCGTCGCCTTTCTGGATCGGGAGACGGCGCGGATCGATGCGATGATTGAAAAGAAGGAGCGGCTGATTGCGCTGCTTGAAGAAAAACGCACCGCCCTCATCTCCCACGCCGTCACCAAAGGACTCGACCCCACCGCCCCCCTGAAAGACTCCGGCATCCCCTGGCTCGGCAAAATTCCGGCGCATTGGGAAGTGAAGCGACTCAAGCGCATCGGTTTGGCAATTATTGGCTTGACCTTTGATCCGGCGGACACGGCGAATGATGGCGATGGCGTCCTTGTATTGCGCGCATCGAATGTCCAAAACAAGAAAATTGTCTTTGACGATAACCTATACATTTCGATGGAGATTCCAGAAAGTCTGTGGACTAGAGAAGGTGATATCCTCATCTGCTCGCGAAGTGGTAGTCGCGCCTTGATAGGCAAGAATGCTCTCATTGACAGTGCTTCTGCCGGACTCACGTTTGGTGCTTTTATGACAGTCTATCGAAGCCCATACAATGCATTTCTTTTTTTCGTCTTTAATTCCCCACTATTCAATTACCAAGCTGGCGCCTTCTCGACTTCGACCATCAACCAACTCACGATTGAGGCGCTCAATGGAATGGAAGTTCCAGTCCCTCCAATAGCCGAGCAGGAAGAAATTGTAAAGCATTTGAATGGGCAACTCTCACGGCTAGATTCTGCGGTGGTTGCAACTGAGGAATCAGTCCGCCGCCTCAAGGAATTCCGTTCCGCACTTATCTCTGCGGCAGTAACGGGCAAGATTCATATTGGAGGGTGTTATCAATGAGTGGGGATACACCAAAGCTACTGTTTATTGACACGTGCATCTATCGTCGAAAAGGTTTTAATTTTGCCTATGGTCGTTTTCGGAATATTGCGCAATATTCGAAGACAGGCTACCTACGCCTTCTGACCACAAGTATTACAGATCGGGAGGTGAAGGCAAATATTCGTGAAATGATCGGTGAAGCGTTACCAGATTTGAAACGTTTTCAGAAACGGGGCATTTTCAAAACTATTGATGCCGATTTGATGGGTCGTGTTGACAGCAAGTTTTTACCTCTGGAAAATGCTGCGATCTTGTTTGAGCGCTACAATGAATTTTTGAGGGACAGTGCTGCGCAAACGGTTCCTTTGGATGGCGATTCAATCGACAGTGTCTTCGATGCATACTTTTCTGAGAGTCCACCATTTGGCAGGGGAAAGAAAAAAGATGAAATCCCGGATGCGGTGGTTGTAGCGAGTCTGCTAAAATATGCAAAGGCGACTGGCTTAAAGATCCATATATTAACCGACGATGATGGAATTGTTAAGGCATGTGATGGCATTCATTTGCTCCCCGTAACCGATTTTGGGAGCTTTATGAATGAGCACAACCGCGGCTATGACGATTTTAGGTTTAATAAGGTCATCGCCATTTATAGGGAACACGACAACGAATTTCTAGAATGCATTGAAGATGCATTTGGAAATCTTGGCTACGAGGTAACTGATGGGCGCTACTACTCGGACTCCTGCGAGGCAGAGATAGAAAATGTCGATGTTGATGAAATTAATGTAGAAAGCGTGCTGAATGATCGCCCACTCGTCACCATATCGGGACGCATCACAGTCAAACTTAACGGAAGCTATGAGGACTATGATTATGCCACTTATGATCATGAAGACAACGTTCACTATAATGTTGTGAGCCGGGAATTCGAACATGAAGCCGAGCTTCCATTTATTGCAACTATTGATTTTATATGGGACGAAAGCGATCTGTCTTTTAAGAAAATATTAAATGTTCAGCTTAATTGGCGAGATGTTGTTCAGGTGACGGTCGAAGAATTTAACGACATCGCAACAACCTCTCCTTGGGATGATGGGCAGGAGCGGGACTTTTGATGGCTCTGGTTGACACCTCAGAACAGAACTTCGAATCCACCGTCGAGTTGGCGCTTGTCAATAGTGGCTTTCGCTCGCGCAAGCACACCGATTATGACCGCGCGCTCTGCCTGGATGATGGTCCGCTGTTCGATTTCATCCGTGCCACACAGATGGAGACGTGGGAGCGGCTGAAGCTTCAGCATGGCGATCAGGTGCGGGAGCGGTTTCTCAAGCGACTGGTGAAGGAGATTCAGGAGCGGGGGGCGCTGGAGGTCCTGCGTAAGGGGATCATCGACCTGGGCTGCCATTTCTACCTTGCCTGGTTTCAGCCCGAGACGAGCCTCAACGAGGACCACCGGCGCAAATACAAAGCGAACATCTTCAGCGTCATCCGCCAGCTCCACTTCAGCGAGCAGACCGACCAGAGCCTCGACCTATGCCTGTTCCTCAACGGCATCCCGATCTTCACGGCGGAGCTGAAAAACCCGCTCAAGGGGCAGACGGTCCGGGACGCCATCGCGCAATACCAGAAGAATCGCGACCCCAAGGAGCCGCTCTTTCACTTCGGGCGCTGCCTGGCGCACTTTGCCGTCGATACCGACTACGCCTTCATGACCACCCTGCTCGCGCGCGAGAGCACGCGCTTCCTGCCGTTCAACAAGGGGCACGAGCACGGCGCGGGCAATCCGCCCAACTCCGACGGCTTCCGCACCGCCTACCTGTGGGAGGAGGTCTGGCAGCCCGACTCGATCCTCGAGATCATCAACCACTTCCTGCGCCGGGTGGAGGTGCTGGACGAGAACGGCAAGCCGACCGGCAAGAAGGCGCTGATCTTCCCGCGTTACCACCAACTCGATGCCGTGCGCCGGTTGGTCGGCGACGCCAAGGCAAAGGGACCGGGCAACAGCTACCTGATCGAGCATTCGGCGGGCAGCGGCAAGAGCAACACGATCGCCTGGCTGGCACACCAGCTTGCGGGACTGCACGACGCGAGCGACCGGCGCGTCTTCGATACCGTCATCGTCATCACCGATCGGCGGGTGCTCGACAAGCAGCTGCGCGATACCGTCATGTCGTTCGAGCAGACCAAGGGGCTGGTCTTTGCCGTCGATGAGAAGAAGTCGTCGCTGCTTGCCCAGGGGCTAGAAGAGGGCAAGGACATCATCGTCACCACCTTGCAGACCTTCCCGTTCGTCACCGACAAGATCCAGAAGATTGGGAGCCGGACCTTCGCCGTGCTGGTGGATGAGGCGCACAGCAGCCAGACGGGCGAAACCACCCGCAGCATGAAGGCGACGCTCGCCGTGAGCGATCTGGAGCAAGCCGAACGCGAGGACCAGGAGCCGGAGGAAACCGAGGAGGACCGGATCAACGCGGTGGTCGAGGCACAAATGAAGAAGAGTGGGCGGCTGAAGAACGTCAGCTTCTTCGCGTTCACGGCAACCCCCAAGCCAAAGACGCTCGAACTGTTCGGCAGGCGCGACGAGAACGGCAGGTTCCACCCGTTCAGCCTGTATTCGATGCGCCAGGCGATCGAGGAGAAATTCATCCTGGACGTGCTCCGGAACTACACCACGTTCAAGGTTTACTTCGCGCTCAACAAGCGGGTGCAGGACGACCCCAACTACCCGCGCAAGAAGGCGATCTACCTGCTGAAGAGCTACGCCGACCTGCATGACCACTCGATCCAGAAGAAGACCGAGATCATGATCGAGCATTTTCATGATCAGGTGAAGGAGCGGATCGGCGGGCAAGCCAAGGCGATGGTGGTCACCCGGTCTCGGCTGCATGCCGTGCGCTACAAGCGGATGTTTGAGCGGGTTCTGAAGCAGGAGAAGCTGCCTTACAAGGCGCTGGTGGCGTTTTCGGGGACGGTGCGCGACCCGGATACCGGGGAGGAGTTCACCGAAGCCGGGATGAACGGCGTGCCCGAGAGCCAGACTGCCCAGACCTTCAAGCAATCAAAGTATCGCTTCCTGATCGTCGCCGAGAAGTTCCAGACGGGATTTGACCAGCCGTTGCTCCATACGATGTACGTGGACAAGAAGCTGAGCGGGGTGAACGCGGTCCAGACATTGAGCCGGCTGAATCGGACCGCGCCCGACAAGAAAGAAACGATGGTCCTGGACTTCACCAACGATGCCGAGGACATCCAGAAGTCGTTCCAGCCTTACTATGAAGCCACGTTGCTCACCGAGCCGACCGACCCAAACAAGCTGTATGACCTGAGGCTCAAGGTTGAGGAGCACCTGCTGTATCAGAAGCAGGATGTTGAGGGGTTCGCGCAGCTCTACTTCTCGAAGGGGGCGACCCAGCAGAAACTGCGGGCATACATGGACCCGATCGTCGACAGGTTCAAGCAACTCGACCAGGAGAAGCAGGAGGAGTTTCGCAAGGCGGTTGACAGCTACGTCCGGCTCTACTCGTTCCTGTGCCACGTCCTGCAATTCACGGACCTCGACCTTGAGAAGTCATACCAATTCATGCGGATCTTGCGCCCCCTGCTTCCGATCAATCGGGAGCGCCTGCCCGTCGAGGTGACGGACAGCATCAACATGGATAGCTTCAGGATTCAGCAGACATCCACGGGGAAAATCGCCCTGATGAACGAGGACGGCGAGCTGAAGCCAATCACCGAGCTTGGGACCGGGAGGCAGGAGGATGAGCGCCTCCCGCTATCGGAAATCATCCATTACATCAACGAGCACTACGGGACGGACTTTACCAGCGAGGAGAAGGTCCGCTACTTCAGCGCCGATATGGAGCGACGCATGCTTGACCAGCAGGGCTTGCGCTTGGCGCTCGATCCCGCAATCAACCCATCGGACGAAACGCGGCGACTCGCCTTCAACGATTACTTCGGCGAGATCCTGGAAGACATGATTGATGCCAACACGGACATCTACCGGAAGATCGTGGAAGACCACAACTTCGGCGACATTTTCAAGATGGTCATGTTTAAGAAGGTGATGAGCAGCATGATCGAACTGAAATGAAGTAAGTGAAGTCGAACGGAAACTTATATTGTTGATTGGCAGGAACACATTTCATAGACGATTCAGGAAAGGTGGATGGTTTAATGGCGCACCTGGTGACTGATCTTCGAGGAAAAGTGGCGAATATGCCAGACTTCCGGCAGGAAGCGCTACTTCCTCTATTTGAGGCAGTTATAAATGCCGTTCAGGCGCTAGAAGATATAAAGGCGGAAGCGACTGGAGAAGTCACAGTCACCATTAATCGAAAGGCTTCCAAAAAGAAGAGCGGGAAGCAGGAGGAGCAAATAATTGCCTTTGATATTACAGATAACGGTATAGGCTTCACTGATGCCAACTTCAATTCATTTCTTACGTCTGACTCAACTCTTAAGCTGGAAAAAGGTGGCAAGGGAGTTGGAAGATTCACTTGGCTCAAGGCGTTTGAGCGTGTGCAGATTGAAAGTGTATATAAAAATGGTAGCGGCTACTATCGTCGCAAAATATTATTTTCTATCCCTGAAGGGATCGTGGAGAAAGAAAACATTGCCACTGATGGCGCTGGCTCCACAACTATTCGTCTTCAGGGTTTCCGAAAGGAGTACCGGCAACTTCCGACAGCATACAAAACAACCACTAAGATCGCACAACGCATTTTCGAGCACTGCTTATCATATTACATCACTGGTAAAGCATTAAAGATACGCGTGACGGATGGTGACAACACTGTCTACCTCCCGGATTTATACGATAGAGTTAAGCAAACAATAAAAAAGGAGACATTCATCATTAAGGGAGAGATGTTTTCGCTATCTCATATCCGATTATACTCAACTCACCAAAAAATGCACAACATGGTTCTTTGTGCTCATAGTCGTGATGTCATCTCAATCGATCTCGCGAGACAAATAGGCACTTCCAGCCAATTCGATGAAGATGATGGGAAATTTGTGTACTGTGCATACATCGCCGGAGATTATTTAGATGCAAACGTGACGCAAAGTAGGACCGCATTTGAGTTTCCCGATGAGCATGGAGAATTATTTGGAGCTGCTTACCCCATTTCGGCGGCGGAAATAGGGAGATCGGTTGAGGGGCTTGCGAGGAAGTATCTTGATCGCTATTTAAAAATCGTTGAGGAGAAAAAGAGAGATTTGGTCGCTCGGTTTGTTGAGAATAATCCGTCACTGCGCTCGGTTCCACATTATTGCCCCGAAGTTTACAGCGAATTAGAGCCAAATTCGTCTTCTGAGAAGGTTAACGAGGTATTGTACAAATACAAGGGCAAGGCTGAATTATCCATTCAGGCAAGGGGTGCCAGCATTTTGCGCTCTCAGGCTAGCAGTGTGGAAGAAATAGAAACTGAATACGATGCAATTACTGAGCAGATAGATGATTTTCAAAAGGACAATCTGGCTCGGTACGTCACCTTGCGCAAAATGATCATTGATTTGTTGGAGAAAAAGATAGAAATCAACAAGAGCGGAAAGTACTTAAATGAAGATATAATACATGACATAATCTTTCCTCGTAGGTCAATCTCGTGCGAGTTGTTATACGAAGAGCATAATTTGTGGCTCATCGACGAACAGCTTACTTTCCACGAATTTGCATTTTCAGACAAGCCGTTTAATGAGTTTTCAAAGGTGCTGTCTACGGAAAGACCGGACGTTGTATGCTTTGCAGAGATCGATGACGAAAGAACTGCGCGCTCTGTTTCGGTTTTGGAATTCAAAAAACCACAGCGCACCTCTTTTGATGAAGATCCGGCTCGACAGCTGTACAGGTATGTTCGCCGGATTAATGAAAGGGAAGTGTTGTTGCCCAACGGCAGAGAATTGTATACGAATCAATCCACTCGCTTCTATTGTTATGCAATTTGTGATATAACACCGGCAATCCGTGAATATGCTGAGAATAGTGATTACGCAGTCCTCAATGGGGAGCGTGGCTTTTTTAAATACAACCGCACGCTCAATGCCAGCACCTATGTCATCGATTTTGATAAGATAGTAGTGGATGCCAAGCGAAGACATAAGGCTTTCTTTGAGAAGCTTGGAATACATGGAAACGCTCGCGTCACGAAGGCGGCAGAAGAACCAAAAGTATGATAGTGGATGCTAGATCGAAAGCGCTCTATCCGCAGCGCCAGCTTAGATTGTACTCATCGAAACGTTTTCGATACAGTGGACAGGTGCCTTGGGACCACAATCCCCATGTCGGCATCTTACGTAGCATCTGGATTGATGCGACCTGGAGGATTTTGCGAAGCACCATGGTTTGTATATTCTCAAGTAGCGTTAGGCTTCACCGGCGCAAGGGAAAGATTTACCAAAAGGATGCTATCGTTCCCTTGGCTGTCCCGAAAAGTTTTCATATGCCCCCCGGTCGTATCACACGGACCCAACGTTCCCGCCAGCCACTTGTGCCCTCCAACTTGTGAAACCACCCTCTTGCACCGAGTCGATGTATGAGGGCGTCGGCAGCAGGGACCACAACAGCAGTGGGGTAGACGTTCTCGTTCCTGAGCGGGAGCGGGGGGGCAGAGGTGCGCCTGCTCGCCGACACGATATGTGCCCTTTTGTGCGCGCGCGGTGCTATCCAGGATGGGCGGCACTTAGGAACCTTTGAAGATTCTGAAGTGCCCCTTGTGATCTTCAGCCCCGCTTGTCATCCTCCCCAACCGAATCTTACGGTCCTGCGCCGCCAGCCTTTCATCAACTGATCTCCAAACCCACCCCGGTGGCGTGCTGCTGCACTCCTGCCCGAACTTGCTTGGGTTATAGCAGGGGGCGCACGGGTACGGTGAGTCCGCCCCCAACAACCTTTTGACATAGCCATTGAGGAGGATTTTTCATGCATTCTTTGCAGTTGGAACCGTTCTGGGTTGCCCTGCCGCCGAGTATCACCTGTGGAGTGCAGCGGCGGTGAAGTTGTACGAACGCAAGTACAAGAAAGGATCGTCATGGTACATCGACTACCGCGACAAGGCGGGAAGGCGAAGGAAGCACCTGCTGCGGGGGATCACCAGCGCCAAGAACGCTGAGCTTGCATTGGCTGACTTCCGGCTGAAGTTTGAGCGTGACCTGCTCGACCTGCCCACAGACGACAAGGTCAGCCTCGATGAAGTGCTGAAAGCGCGAATCGAGGAGCGGAGGCTGGCTGGCTGCGTCTCACGTTGGATCGCATGCCTGAAGAACTACAGGTGCAATTTGCTGAAGCACTTCGGGGAAGGCTGCCGGCTTCGCGATCTCAACGATAGCGCCGTCGCCAATTACAGGCTGGCGCGCCAGGCAGAAGGCGCCTCGGCTCAGACAATCAACAAGGAGCTGATGCTGCTGGCGGCGGCGGGGAAGCTCGCCATCACGCAAGGCAAGATTGGCAGGCTCCCGTGGAACAAGATCGATCGCGCGATCGACAGGCACGTCGACGAGGCTTGGGGCTACCTAAAGGACCCCGAGATCGATATCTTACTGGACGTGCTCAAGCACGGCACATTTAAGAAGGTCAGAAAGAAGAATGGGCGCGACTACCCACTCAACGTGCAGCCCAACCTGCCGATGTGGCGGATGATCACGTTTTTGTTGAACACCGGTGCCCGGCGCGGCGAAATGTTCGCGCTCAAGTGGGCGGACGTGAGCTTGGAGAGCGATACCATTCGCCTGGTCAGCTCCAAGTCAGCCAAGAATGGGAAGTCGGCGAAGGTGCGGTACGTTCCAATCAACGAGAGCCTGCGCGAGCTCTTCGAGTCCATGACGGCGGGCGCTCCGCAGGAGCACGTCTTCCCTCGCGACATCAACCTGCGGCGCAAATTCAAACTGGCGCTGCACTGGGCAGGGTTGCCTGAGTATCGCGTCCACGATCTCCGCCACACCTTTGCCAGTCACCTGGTCATCAACGGGACGCCGCTTTACACGGTCAGCAAGTTGCTCGGGCATTCGAGCATCGAGGTCACCCAGCGCTACGCTCATCTGGGCAACGAGAACCTGATACAGGCTGTGCAGTGCCTGAAGTTCGGAGCGGGGCGAAAATAACAAGGTGGTTGAAAGGAGTGACCGGGCAGACTGGCATAGTCCCCAGAAGCCCTGTTGGTCCCGAAATGGTCCCGAAATTAGTGAAGGCTGACTGTAAGCCGGCTCAACAGAGCGATTTACGGTCAGCCCGAATAAACTTGGGAAGCTGGCGCTCTACCAACTGAGCTATTCCCGCTCACACCGGATCAAGTATAGCAAGCGCCGGGGTGCTGTCAAGAGCTTCGCCATCCGCGCAGGCCCGCTTTACGCCTCATTGCGTTTTCCTTTCATTCTTTGACAGCTTTCTGCCAAGCCGTTTACCATTGAACATGTGCTTTTGCTGAACATTGCATCGGCGCCCGCGGCCCGGGAAGGTATCGCAAATGGATGGCAGCGCCAACCTGATCGAAATGGAACTGCGCGAGATTCAGATCGTCGAGGAAGCGATCCAGACCCAGGTGATCATCCTGGGCGAAAAGGGCGGCGATCGCGAATTCCCGATCTTCATCGGCTCTTTCGAAGCCATCGCGCTCGACGCCGCGCTGCATGGCTATCAGAACGTCCGCCCGATGACCCACGACCTGGTGCTCAACGTCGTGGAGGGCGTCGGCTGTGAGCTGCGCCACGTCATCGTCGACGACCTGCGCAACGAGACTTTCTTTGGCAAGTTGGCCGTCCAGACCCCCGACGGCCGCACCGAGCTGGTCGACTCGCGCCCCTCCGACGCGATCGTCCTGGCCACCAAGCGCCGCCTGCCGATCTTCGTCGCCGAGCACGTACTCGAGCTGGTCAGCCGGGCCGGCGAGGAAGAATGACCCACGCCGCCACGCGGTCGGCCTGACCTCCTCACCAGACCGTCCGCACGCCCAGCAGGTGCCGCCACCATAGATACCCCAGCACGGCCAGCAGCCAACCCGCCCCGAGCCAGATCTCACGCCGCCGCGGCCAGTCCAACTGGCGCGCGCCGGCGTGCCAGGCGATCGTCATGCTGAAGATGAACCAGTCAAAGGAGAGCGTCAGCCCGAGGTTGACCTCCCAGCGCGACCACGGCCACAACGGCCGCAGGTTGCCATAGCCGGTGATCGCGTCCCCAAGCCAGTGCAGCCCCGCCGCCAGCGCCGTCACGCCCAGCAGCAGCCCCCACCCCGCCCGCGGCGGATCGGGCGCCAATGCCGGCAAGTTGTCGTTCAGAAACCAGCCGGTGCGGCGCCAACGTCGCCCGACCAGCCGCGCCGCCCCCGCCGCCACCAGCGCGCCGAGCGCCAGCCCCACCAGGCTGTGCGTGAAGACCCGGTGATACAACCCATAGGCATCCGGACCGACCAGCGCCAGCCACGAATCGTTGTCCATCACGAGGCTGCCCAGGATCGCCGCCAGGGTCGTCTGCGGGCGCAGCTCGCTGCGCGGCGTCGCCAGCCGCGCCACCCCGACCCCGATCAGGCTGTGGGTGATGAAATCCATTATTGGCCTGCCGGTTCGGGCATCAGCTCCAGCCGCGCCACCCGGTTTCGCATGTCGAGCCCCAGCCGGAAGTGGCGCAGGATCTCCATCCCGATGATCGAGACACCCGGCCCCCCAGCATTCCAGGCGATCAGCGGTTTCTCAATCCGATAGGGCCCCAACCCGATCGTGCCCTCGAAGACCTGCGCATGCTGGGTGTTGGGCCCGCTGGTGGAGTAGCCGGTGCCGCTGGCGTGGGGAGCGTCCAGCCCCATCTGCCCGGCCAGCTCGCGCGTCACCTGGATGCCGCCGGTGTAGCCGGTGTCGATCAGGAAGGGGTGGTCGCGGTCGCCGATGCGCAGCGGGATGATCGGCATCGGGTGGGGCAGCATCGGCAGGTTGTCCGCCCCATCGGCCGCGAGCGGCTCCTCGTTGATCACGAAGCGGCCGGCCGCATAATCGAACCATGCCGTGGCGCCCGGAAAGAAGCCGGGCACGACCCCCGCCACCCGCCGCCCGCTGCGCTCGAAGATCGCCCCGTCGGGCGCGGTGATCGCCGGCATGTTGCGCACCTCGATCCCCCCCAGCTCGAGCCGTCCCACCGTATAGGCCACAAGGGTCGAGCTGGTGCCAGTGCCGTCGGTCACCACCCAGCCCGCCGCCCCCGCCACCGGCTTGAGCCGCAGCCGCCGGACCAGCCCCTCCTCGAGCAGGATCATCGAGGCCCCCGTATCGACCACCATCTTGTAGGGCCCCCGGCCGTTAATGCGGGCCTCGCTCACCGGCAGCCCCCCCACCCACTCCAGCGGCGCCTCGCCAAAATCGAACTCCACGCGGACCTCGCGGACCTCGGGGGCAGGCACGCCCGGCTCCGGCCGCAGCCGGGCGCAGCCATGCGCGGCGAGCACGGCCAGAACCAAAAAACTTGCCGATGCCAGACGGCGGAGGATCATGATCAGCTCATTGATGTGGCATTTTTCGGGCCGGCGCGCGACCCCACCCAAGCCTAGCAGACCCACCCGGCCGGCCGAAAGAACGGAAACCCGGCTTCCGCTATCAGTTCGTCGGCCGGGCTGGGTAGGTCGGCTCTCCGAGCCGACACATGAAGCCACCTAAGGGTCAAAGACCCCGACCTACTCAACTCACTGTCAGGACTCCCCCTCCCGCCCGTCAGATGTTCAGACGCCCTGATCCCGACCATGCCGATCAAATTAGTTGACAAGGCCTGGCGGCGATTGATAGGCTCAAGCTTCATTAGCTTTCGGCAGCCGGCCCCCCCGCCGGGGCCTGACCACTACAAAAAGGACGCCCACATACCATGACTCCTCCCTCGACCACCGCGGCCCGCCTCTCGGCCGGCCTGATCGCCCCCCACGGCGGGCAACTCGTCAATCTGCTGCTCGACGGCCCGCTCTGGGAGCGCGCGCGCGAGGAGGCCGAGCGCCTCCCCCGGCTGCGCCTGGACGAGCGCCAGCTGGCCGACCTGGAGATGCTGACCATCGGCGCCCTCTCCCCTCTCGAGGGTTTCATGGGCGCCGCCGACTATCGCGCCGTCATCGAGGACACGCGGCTGGCTAACGGCACCGTCTGGCCGATCCCGGTCGTGCTGGGCCTGACCGATGAGCAGCGCGCCGCCGTCGGCACGGCCGAGGCCATCGCCCTGGAGGATGAGAACGGCCCCTTGGCGATCCTGCGCCTCTCCGAGATTTACTCGCCCGACCTGGAGGCCGAGGCGGCCAAGGTCTACGGCACGACCGACGCGGCCCACCCCGGCGTGGCGGCGATTCATGCCCGCGGGCGCTGGCTGGCGGCCGGGCGTGTCGAGGCGATCGGCCGCCACCAGCACGCCGACTTCGTCGACGCCCGCCTGACCCCCGCTCAGACCCGCGCCCTCTTCGCCGAGCGCGGCTGGCGGCGCGTCGCCGCTTTCCAGACCCGCAACCCGATCCACCGCGCCCACGAATACCTGCTGCGCGTGGCGCTCGAGCTGACCGACGGCCTGCTGGTCCACCCGCTGATGGGCGCCACCAAGGCCGGCGACATCCCCGGCCCGGTGCGCTGGCGCGCCTACGAGGCGCTGCTTTCCGAATACTTCCCCGCCGCTCGCACGGCGCTGGCGGTCTTCCCGGCCAACATGCATTACGCCGGCCCGCGCGAGGCGATCTATCACGCCCTGGCCCGCAAGAACTACGGCGCGACCCACTTCATCGTCGGGCGCGACCATGCCGGCGTCGGCAGCTACTACGGCAGCTATGACGCCCAGCAGATCTTCGACCGCTTCGAGCCCGCCGAGATCGGCATCGAGCCGCTGCGCTTTGAGAACAGCTTCTGGAGCCGCAAGCTGAGCGGCATGGCCAGCCTCAAGACGGCCGCCACGACCGACCCCGCCGACCAGATTTCGCTCTCGGGCACCAAGGTTCGCGAGATGCTCGACGCCGGCCAGATCCCGCCGGCCGAGTTCACCCGCCCCGAGATCGCCCGCATCCTGATCGAGCACTACCGCGAGGAGCGGCGCGAGCGGATCGAGCGCGAGCGCGCGGCCAACGGCCAGGCCGCCCTGGCCCCCGAGGCCTCGGTCTCCGCCCAGCCGGTGGCCGATTGGAAGCCCCGCCGCGAGCAGGGCTTCACGCTCTGGTTCACCGGCCTTTCGGGCTCGGGCAAGTCGACCCTCAGCCAGCTGCTGGCGCAGGCGCTGCGCGAGCGCGGCCGCTCGGTCGAAGTCCTCGACGGCGACGAGGTGCGCGAGAACCTCAGCAAGGGCCTCGGCTTCAGCAAGGAGGACCGCGACACCAACATCAAGCGGATCGGCTACGTCAGCAAGCTGCTGACGCGCAACGGCGCCGTCTCGATCACCGCCGCCATCAGCCCCTACCGCGAGATTCGCGACTTCAACCGCGCCCAGATCGGCAACTTCATCGAGATTTATGCCGAGGCCTCGATCGAGGCGCTGGCCGCGCGCGACGTCAAGGGGCTCTATAAGAAGGCGCTGGCCGGCGAGATCAAGAACTTCACCGGCGTCAGCGACCCCTACGAGGCCCCCGAAAAGCCCGAGATCGTCGTCAATACCGAGCGCGAGTCGGTCGAGGAAAGCCTGGCCAAAATCCTTGCCTACCTCGAAGGCGAGGGCTGGATCTGAACCACATCATTGAACCGCAAAGGCCGGGGGAGACGAAGGGAACCCCCGGCCGATCGCCCGGGTTGTAGGTAGGTCGGGTCTTCGACCCGACATGTCAGCTCGAAGAGCCGACCTGCCTGTCCGAGAAAATTTCATGTCCCGCCGTGGCTTCCCATATCATTCTGTCCGCGCCCGTTGCGCCCCCAAAAAGGACCCGCTCATGAGCCAGCCCACTCCCGACCTTGCCGGCCGCTCGCCCCTCGAGATCATCGAGTGGGCGGTGGCGACCCACGGCCCGCGCCTCATGACCACGACCGCCTTCGGCTACAGCGGCATGGCGCTGCTGCACATGCTGGCGCGGGTGGAGCGCTCCGTGCCGGTCTTCTTCATCGATACCGGCTACCACTTCGCCGAGACCCTGCGCTTTCGCGACTTCTGCCGCGACGAGCTCGGCCTCAACATCATCGACCTGCGCCCCGAGCAGCCGCGCGAGCGCTTCGAGGCCGAGCATGGCGCCGACATCATGCAGCGCCAGCCCGACTTCTGCTGCGCCCGCAACAAGGTCGCCCCGCTCGCCCGCCTGCTCGAGCAGCGCCGCTACGACGGCTGGCTGGTGGCCTTGCGGCGCGACCAGGCCCGCACCCGCGCCGCGATCCAGCCCGTCGAGCCCCAGCCCGACGGCATGGTCAAGATCCACCCGCTGGCCGAGTGGACGCGCGACGACGTCTGGGCCTACATCCGCCAGCACAACGTGCCGACCCACCCGCTCCATGAAGAGGGCTACTTATCGATCGGCTGCGCCCCCTGCACCCGCCCCGTCGCCGCCGGCCAGCACGAGCGCGAGGGCCGCTGGGCCGGCCAGGGTAAGACCGAGTGCGGCATCCACCTGCTCAACCATCCCGCGCCCCCGCAAGACCGTTTGGAATGAAAACCTGTTGACCCTCCGTCCGCCATCGGGCACCGTGAAGTTTGGACCGCACTTCATTCGTCGGCCTCGATCGCGAACGGGAGTCATCACCCATGGCCCAGGCGCCCGACATGGCAACCATATCCGAACCGCGCGAGCCGATCGTGCCCGCGCTGGCCCCACCCGCCGCGTCCGCCGGCACTTCCGCCCGCCTGCTCTCACTCGACGTCTTCCGCGGCGCCACCATCATCTTTATGATCCTGGTCAACAACTCGGGCGATGGAAATTACAAGCTGGCCCCGCTGGCCCATGCCGAGTGGCACGGCCTGACTCCCACCGACTGGGTCTTCCCCTTTTTCCTGTTCATCATGGGCGTGGCGATGGCCTTCTCGATGGCGCGCCGCGCCGCCCAGGCCGGCGGCAAGGGTCCGCTCTACGTCAAGGTCGCCGTGCGCTCGCTGCTGATCCTGCTGGTCGGCTGGTTCATCTATACGCTGTTCCCGATGATGTTCAACGAAGACCTCGCGCGCGCCATCACCTATCAGCACGAAGCGACTGAGGTCGCCCAGGCCGACGCGCTCGCCCCGGCCGTAGCCGCGACCGCCCCCCCTGTTAACCCGCACCTGGCCGAATATAAGAAGGACTGGGCCAAAGGGATGGCCGAATTCCGCATCATGGGCGTGCTCCAGCGGATCGCGCTGGTCTACCTGCTGGCCGGCTTTCTCGTGCTGACCTTCCCGCGCTGGCGCCAGATCGCGCTGGCGGGGGGGCTCCTGCTGGTGGGCTATTGGGCGCTGATGGCTTTCGCCCCCTTCCCGATGGCGGGCACGCTGGTCCAGCATCAGGCCCGCGGGGCGAGCTTCGCCGTCGCCTATGCCGACGGCAGCACGATTCCGCTCGATACCGAGGCGCGGCAGGCGCGGGTGGCCCGTGCGCTGGGCTTCGTGCGGCCGGCCGGCGATGATGCGGCCCAGACCGCCGCCCTTCAGGCTCATCTGGCCGCCCAGGTCGGCGTCGCCGGCGAGCTGCCTTACATCGGCGCCAACCCCTGGGTGCGCAACGCCAACTTCAGCCAGTATTTCGACAACCGCCTGACCGGCGCCCTGGTCTGGCCGATCTACCAGACGATCCACGCCATCCGCAGGAGCGAGGAGCCGATGCCGTCGCTGGCCGAGCTGGGCGGACGTCACCTGCGCTTTAAGAGCACCAATCCCGCGTGGGCGCCCTTCGGCCACGATTCCTGCGGCTTCTTCGGCTCGATCCCCTCACTCGTGATGACGCTGGGGGGCTTTCTGGCCGGGCTGTGGCTGCGCACCGGCCGCGGCATGACCGAAAAGACGATCGGCCTCTACCTCTCCGGGTTTCTGGCGCTGGCCGTCGGCTCGATCTGGACCGCCGACCTCGGCTACACGCTCCGCACCACCCGGGAGGTGCAATACAGCATCTTTGTTCCTTTCAACAAGGAGCTATGGACCTCCAGCTATTCGCTTTACATGATCGGCCTGGGGCTGCTGGCGTTGGCTACCTGCTACTGGCTGATCGACGCCCGCGGCCGCAAGCGCTTCACCCAGCCCTTCACCGTCTATGGCACCAACGCCATCCTGGCCTACGCCGGTTCGGTCCTGATGCTCGAATTCATGAAGGCGATCCCGGTGGGCGAGAGCAACCTGATGTCAGTGGTGCGCACGGCGATGCGCAATTTCTTCGCCATCGTGCCCGGGCTGGGTCCCTGGCTCTACGCGCTGGCCTGGCCGCTGCTGATCATCGCCGTCTGGTGGGGGATCCTGACGATCCTGCACCGCCGGAAGATCTTCCTGCGGCTGTGAAGGGGGGCGGGGGGAGAAGAGCTCTCACGAAGACACAAAGGCCCCCAGCGCGGCCGAGCCGCAACCAAAAAATGCAGCCAATGGACACCAATTTGCACGAATGTTATGAACGCCAAGATAGCCAAGGGGCGCATCCTCGCGTTCTATGGGCCTTCGCAGTTCAATCTTTCGGGTTGGGTTGCGAATCCGACGCAGAGGAAGCGCAAAGTGATCAAACCTGGCCTGGATCGCAGGTTGGGATTGACAGCCGTGGGCTGATTCCCTGCCCATTCGGTCAATAACCCAGCCCCGCAGGGGCGATCGCAGGTAGCCGGGGGTGACCGCAGGGAACCCCCGGTCAAGGTGCCCAAACATCCGAGCCCTGAAGGGGCGGCCGAATCTTCGCAGGATAACCAAGAAAACGAAAAATAGCAGCATAAAGTTTCCTTGTGTCTTCGTGGCTTGGTGAGAGGCTCCGGAATGAAATCGGGGGCTGATTTGCCCTTAGATTTGCCGACCCAGTCTGCTAAAGTGCTCTCAGCTTGTGGATCGGCGGCGCGAGGCGCATGGCGGGCGATTGCACCTTTAAACTCAACATTTTCCAGGGCCCCCTGGACCTGCTCCTGCACCTGATCCGGGTCAACGAGCTGGAAATCAGCGAGATTTCGATCTCACAGATCACCAGCCAATACCTGGATTACCTGCGGCTGATGGAGTCGCTCGACCTGGAGGTCGCCGGCGATTACCTGGTCATGGCGGCCTCGCTGATCAACATCAAGCTGCGCACGCTGCTGCCTGACCCCGAGGAGGAGATCGAGCCGGAGGCCGAGGAGGAGCTGGACTCCTTCATGACGGCCCGCGCGCTGATGCAGCGCCTGATCGAGTATCGCCGCTTCAAGGAGGCCGCCGCCGGCCTTGGCGCGCGCGCCGAACGTCAGGCGCAGATTTTCCTGCGCGAGGTGGCCCTCCCCCAGCTCGCCGAGGCCGAGGCCAGCGCGCCGGTGCGCGGGGATCTCGCGCTGCTGCTCGAGGCCTTCGGCCGCGTCATCAAGTTCGTCGAGCGCCGCGATTATCACCAGGTCCAGCAGGAAAACTACACGATCGAGGACAAGATCGGCGTCGTCCGCCGCCGGCTGATGATCGAGAATGGCTTTGAGCTGGAGGAGCTTTTCCTCGCCTGTCACGACAAGCTCGAGATGATCGTCACGCTGATGGCGCTGCTCGAGCTTTGCCGGCTCAAGGAGATCCTGCTCCGCCAGGGCGACACCTTCGGCCGCATCGGCGTGGCCCGGCGCGAGGGGCTGCCCACCGTCGATGACGAGGAAGCCCGCGCCGGCGAGGCCGAGGAGCTGGCCCGCCTCGAAACCCAGATCATCGCCCAGCGCACCGGCTTCGTCGATGATGGCCTGCTGCCCGAGGATGAGCCCGAGGATGAGCCCGACGGCGAGCCAGACGCCGAGCCGGCCGGCGCCGCCGCGCGCGTGATCGAGCTGGCCCCGCCCGCCGAGTCCGCCGCCGAGACCAGCGACCCCACCGAAGAACCCTCATGAAGCATCATCCCGCCGACCCCACGACCACCGAGATTGATCCGCTGACGGGCGAGCCCGTGCCGGCTGCCGAACAAGAGCGCGGCGGCTGCGGCTGGATGCTGCTGCTGGCCATGATCGGCGTGACGGCGCTGGTCGGCTTCGGCCTCTGGGCCGCCCGCGAAATCCAGCAACGCAACCTCGCCCAGCCGCTGCTGGCCAACTTCAGCGGCATTTCGGCGCTGCCGACCGGCTCGATCCGCCCCGCCGGCCCCGATGCCGAGCTCAAGATTTACTTCATCGCCCGCGAGCAGTTCTTGGCGCCGCAGGCGCGGATGGTCCCCGGCGGCGCCTCCGATATCGAGCGCATCCACCGGATCGCCCACGAGCTGGAGTCACCACCCGCCACCGGCCTGCTCGACAGCCCGCTGGCCGGCGAGGTCAACATTCGCGGCCTCTATCTGCTCGATCGGATTCTCTACCTTGACCTGACGCGCGACTTCCAGCAGCGGGTTGCCGCCTCACCGATCCAGGAGCGGCTGGCGGTCTTCTCGCTGGTCAACAGCTTCATGCTCAACGTGCAGGAGCTGGGCGGCGTGCAGCTCATGATCGAGGGCGAGATGGTGCCGACGGCCGGGGGTTGGCTCGACCTGAGCACCCCGCTGGGGCAGGACCTCTCGCTGGTGCGCTAGTCTTGACGCGTGTTTTCATCGAAACCTATGGTTGTGCGTTCAATGTCGCCGATGGCGAGGCGATGGCCGGCGTGCTCGAACGCGAGGGCTTCGCCATCGCCGACGCGCCCGAACGCGCCGACGTGATCGTCATCAACAGCTGCACCGTCAAGGACCGCACCTGGCACCACTTCCGCCAGCGGCTGGCCGACTTGCGCGCGGCGGCGCGGGCGGGGCTGGGCCCGGCGCCGGTGGTGGCCGGCTGCGTCCCCCCGGCCCACGGCTCCGACCCACTGCTCGAGGGCCTGGCACTCATCGGCCCCGACTCGGTGGGCCGGGTGGCCGAGGCGGTGCGGGCGGCGCTGGCGGGGGCGGCCCCGCGCCTGCTGCGGGGAGAGCCCGGCGTGGGGAGGGCCTCCCTGCCCGCGCGGCGGCGCAATCCGCTGGTTGAAATCCTGCCAATCGCCAGCGGCTGCCTGAGCGCCTGCACGTTCTGTCAGACACGCTTGGCGCGTGGGCGCCTGCGTTCGTTCGCGCCCGGCGAGCTGGTCGCCCGCGCGCGCCGAGCCGTCGCCGAGGGCGCGCGCGAGATCTGGCTGACGGCGCAGGATACGGGGGCCTGGGGCCGCGAGCTGGGCCTGGCGCTGCCGGGGCTGCTCCGCGAAATCTGCGCCATCGAGGGCGACATCCGCGTGCGGCTGGGCATGTCGAGCCCGCGCTGGGTTCACGAGCGGCTGCCCGAATACCTCGACGCGCTGGCGCACCCGCGCATGTTCCGCTTCCTGCACGTGCCGCTGCAATCCGGCTCCGAGCGCGTGCTGGCGGCGATGCGGCGCGACGGCTCGGCGGAGCAGTTTGAGCAGGTCGCCCGCGCCTTCGCCGCCCGCTTCCCCGAGGGCACGCTCATGACCGACATCATCGTCGGCTACCCCACCGAGACCGAGGCCGACTTCGAGGCGACGCTGGCGCTGTTGGGGCGGCTGGGTGTCGGCATCGTCAACCGCTCGCGCTTCAGCCCGCGCCCGGGCACCGCCGCCGCCCGGCTGGACTCGCTGCCCGCCGCGCTGGTGACCGAGCGCTCGCGGCGGCTCGAGGCGCTGGTGCGTCCGCTGGCGCGCGCCTGGCACGAGCGGCGCGTCGGCACGCGCGCGCGCGTCCTCACGATCGAGCGCGCCCGCCGCGGCGCCACCCTCGCCCACGACGACGGCTACCGCCCCATCTTCCTCGCCGGCGACCCGCCGCTGGGGGCGTGGCTCGAGGTCGAGATCACCGCCGCCGCCGACTACCACCTCAAGGGGCGCGCTTGACCCGGTCCGCGGGTTCGGGGTAAAACACGGCAAGCGCATCCTCGCATGCCTGCCTCGATGACTCCCCGATGGATAATGCCTGCCACATGAAACCGACACTGCTGGTCCTGGCCGCCGGAATGGGCAGCCGCTACGGCGGCTTGAAGCAACTGGACGTCTTCGGTCCCAACGGCGAAACCATGCTCGATTACGCCGCCTACGACGCCATCCGCGCCGGCTTTGGCAAGGTCGTCTACGTCGTGCGCAAGAACTTCGCCGAGGAAATCCGCGCCAAGGTCATCAGCCGCTTCGAGGGCCGGATTCAGGTCGAGCTGGTCAACCAGGAGCTCGACGTGCTGCCCGCCGGCTTCAGCGTGCCGGCCGGGCGCGAGAAGCCCTGGGGCACCGGCCATGCGATCTGGGTGGCGCGCGAGGCGATCCGCGAGCCGTTCGCGATCGTCAATGCCGACGATTTCTATGGCCCCAGCTCCTATCAGGCCATCGCCGACTACCTGCGCGGCCACGAAGGCGAGGCGGGCCGCTATGCCGCCGTCGGCTTCATCCTGCGCAATACGCTCAGCCGCTACGGCAGCTGCTCGCGCGGGATCTGCCAGCTCGACGACCAGGGCCGGATGATGCACGTGGTCGAGCACACCCGCATCGAGGCCCAAGGCCGCGGCGCCCTCTCCTATAACGGCAGCGGCAACCCCCACCCCCTGACCGGCGACGAGATCACCTCGATGAACATGTGGGGCTTTGACCCCTCAATCTTCGAACACCTGGACCGCCAGTTGCGCGAGTTCCTTGGCCGGCTCGAGGACCCGCTCAAACAGGAGTGCTACATCCCCTTCGTCGTGGACCGGCTGATCCAGGAGGGGCGGGCCGTCGTCCAAGTCCTGCCCAGCCACGAGGAGTGGTTCGGCGTCACCTACAGCCAGGACAAGCAGTCCGCCGTCGAGGCGCTGCGCCTGCGCATCGAGGCCGGCCAATACCCCCGGCGCCTGTGGAGTTGAGCGCGCATGTCCGCCAGCGGGAATGACCTTGCCGCAATTGCCCGCCGCCTGGATGTTTCGGGCCGTCTGCTTGAAGTCCGGCCCTACGGCACCGGCCACATCAATGACACCTGGCTGACGACCTGGGAGCAGCCCGCCGGCACGCTCAGGATCATCCTGCAGCGGCTCAACACCACCGTCTTTCGCCGGCCCGAGCTGGTCACCGAGAACATCCTGCGCGTGACGCGCCACATGCGGGCACGGCTGGAGGCCGAGGGCGAGCACGAGCCCGACCGGCGCGTGGTGCGCCTGGTGCCCGACCGCGAGGGGCGCCACGGCTGGCGCGATGAGGCCGGCAATTACTGGCGCGCCATGCATTTCATCGCCGGCGCCGTCAGCCAGTCCACGCTGACCGACCCGGCCTGGGTCGAGGAGGGCGCGCGGACGGTCGCCGAGTTCCACCGTCTGCTGAGCGACCTGCCCGGCCCCCGCCTGCACGAGACGATCCCCGACTTCCACAACACCCCGCGCCGCTTCACTTCGCTGGTCGAGGCCGTGGAGCGCGACCCCCGCAACCGGGCAAGCGGTTGCGCCGCCGAGATCGAGTTCCTGCTCGGCCTGCGCGAGGAAGCCGGCCTGCTTGACCGCCTCGCCGCCGAGGGCCGGCTGCGCGAACGCGCCACCCACAACGACGCCAAGCTCGATAACGTCCTCTTTGACCAGATCAGCGGGCGCGGAATCTGCCTCATCGACCTCGACACCCTGATGCCCGGTTTTGTCCTCAACGACTTTGGCGACATGGTGCGCTCGATGACCTGCCTGGCCGGAGAGGATGCCACCGACCTGGAGCGGGTCCAGATGGAGCCGGCGCTGTTCGAGGCACTGCTGCGCGGCTTCCTGACCGCCGCCGCCGGCGTGCTCAGCCCGCTCGAGCGCGAGTTGCTCCCCTTTGCCGGCAAGCTCATCACGCTGGAACAGGCCGTCCGTTTCCTGGACGATCACCTGCGCGGCGACGTCTATTACAAGATTCACCGCGAGGGCCACAATCTGGATCGCGCCCGCAATCAGATTGCGCTGGTGCGCTCGATCATCCGGCAGGAAGAGGGTATGAACCGCCTGCTGGCTCGGCTGCTGGTGGAGACACCCGCCTAGAGCCGGCGCCCACCGGCCGCCCAGCGCGCGACCGTTGAAGCACTTGCAACCCCCGAAACCTTTGTGGCAGCATACCTTGCACGCTGGGGCGGCACGTGGGCCCCCGCATCTTCTCGCTTCTTCATTTACCTTCCTTCAAGGACAGGGCACTGGACATGACCATCGTACTCAACGGTAACCCGTTTTCGCGCGCGCTTGGCGCCGCGCTGATGCTGCTTGCTCCGGCGCTGCTCGGCACACCGGCCCGCGCCGACAGCATCGTGCTCGAGAATAATCGCGCGGTGGATGGTCTCGTCTGCGGCGAGAACGCCTATTATGTCCACATCAACATCCGCGGCACCGAGGTGCCGATCCCGCGCCACCGCATCCTTGAGGTGACCGTCAATAGCGACGAGGAAAACGTCCGCATGCTGCTGGCCCAGACCGTCGATGCCGTCGGCCGCCAGCAGGTGGGCGCCGCGCGCACGCTGCTCGAGCAGGCCCGCGGCCTCAACCCCCAGGAGGACAGCGTGCGCGAACGCATCGCGGCGCTCGATCGTCAGGTCGTCGAGCTGGAGCGCGCCGGCGGCACCCCCGAGCAGCGCCGCCGCCGGGCCCAGGACCTCTTCGAGCAGGCGCGCGAGGCCTACAACCGCGTCCGCATCGATCAGGGCAACGAACGGCTGATCTCGGCCCTGCGCACCGACCCCAGCTTTCAGCCGGCCCACGAGTTGATCGTCGCGCGCCTGACGCAGAGCGCGCGCCCCGACCTCATGCTGGCCGCCGAATACTTCGGCGAGGCCGCCTGGCCTGACAACATCACCTCCAATCACCCGCTGATTCCCTTTCTGCCGCAGATTTATGCCGCCCTGGCCGAGAACTTCCGCCTGACGATCGACTCGGACCGCACCGGCCACTACTATCGCCTGCTGAGCCTGATGGCCGAGGCCTTCACGCTCAACCCCGACTGGATGAGCCATGCCGTCTTCGACCAGCGCCGGATGATCGAGATGCCGCTCGAGGACCTGCTCTGCACGCTGATCGCCGCCAACCTCGACAGTGGCCAGCCCGCTCTGGCCGCCCAGAAGCTCAACTCCTGGACTCAGCCGGGCCGCTCGGCCCAGTGCGACCTGCTCTATGCCCGTGCCGCGATTGGGACTGGACAGACCGAGCAGGCCGTCCAGATTCTGGAAGCCGCCCACGAGGCCAACCCCAGTCATGCCTCGCTCCCCGTGCAGGCCAAGGCCGCCAACCTGCTGCTGCAGGCCGAGCAGGCCGGCGCGGCCGGGCAGATGGACCAGGCCCAGGCCTCCCTCGAGCAGGTCTTCTATGGCCCCGACCAGGTGCTGCCCGAGCTGAGCGATACCGTTGGCCGCCGGCTGAGCGAGATCAAGCTCGCCCGCCTGAGCGCGGGCCAGGGAAGCCCATGGCTGCTGGCCGAGGTTCAGGCGCTCAACATGCGCTTCCAGGCCGATGCCGAACAACGCACGCTCGCCGCCGAGCGCCTGCGCCAGGCACTGACCTTCACCCCCTGGAGCCTGGAGCCCACCTGGAGCATCAACGGCCGGCCGCTGGCGGTGCCCGCCGAGGTCAACGACAGCCTGCGCACCGCAATCTCGACTCCACTCGGCATCCAGTTTGACGAGAACAGTCCGTTCCGCGTGCGCATGCAGATCGACCTGGCCATGAGCGAGGAACACCGCCAGTTGCTGACCCAGGCGATCGAGACCGGCAACACGGCGATGCTGCCCGAGGCGGTCCTGGTGACCGGCGTGCAGTTGTCGCTGGACGCCCAATACCCCGGCCTCCCGACGCTGCTGACCGACTCCTGGAGCGCCCGCGACCTCCTGCCGGCCGATCAGTTCGCCCAAGGCGTGCAGCTCCGCCTGAGCACGGCTGCCGAGTTAACGCGCTTGGTCAGCGAATCGATGCCGGGCTTCATCCCGACCACATTGCGCCCGCTCAGCCAGAAGCTGCGCCTGGTGGTCACCTGACCCCCGCCCCCCGGCAAGAAGCATCAAAACCCACGGCCCCCGCGCCGTGGGTTTTTTTATGCAGGCGCCGGGAAGGGTAGGTCGGCTCTCCGAGCCGACGGAGACCATGTCGGGTCAAAGACCCGACCTGCCATGATGTCTCTAATCCCATCGCGGAGCTTGACCTTGTCCCGGCCCTCGCCTAAGTTGGTCGGGCGCGGCGTGCCGGGTGGCCTGGGGCCATCCGCGGGCGCGCCCGACTCTCCGCACCGAGGCGCTTCGCACCATGAAAACGATCCTGACGGGCGACCGGCCGACTGGGCCGCTTCACCTGGGCCACTACGTGGGCAGTCTGGCCAGCCGCGTGAGGCTCCAGCATGAATACAACACCTTTGTCCTCATCGCCGATATTCAGGCGCTGACCGACCACTTCGACCGCCCCCAGGTGCTGCGCGAGAACACCCTTGAGGTCATGCTCGACTACCTCGCCGTCGGCCTCGACCCCAACCGCGTCACCTTCGTGCTCCAGTCGCTCGTGCCCGAGATTCACGAGCTGGCGGTCCATTACCTGAACATGGTCACGCTGGCCCGCGCGCTGCGCAATCCAACCGTCAAGGGCGAGGTCACCGAGAAGCGCGAGCGCGGCCAGGAAATCTTCGGCCAGTCCGAATTCGACATCCCGCTGGGTTTCCTCATTTATCCGATCCACCAGGCCGCCGACATCACCGCCTTCGATGCCGACCTGGTGCCCGTGGGCGAGGACCAGTTACCGATGATCGAGCAGACGCGCGAGATCGTCCGCCGCATCAACAACCTGTTCGGCGAGGGCACGCTCAAGGAACCCGAGGCGCTGGTGGGCAGCTTCGGCCGCCTGCCCGGCATCGATGGCAAGGCCAAGATGAGCAAGTCCCTCGGCAACGCAATCTATCTCCGCGACGACGCCAAGACCGTCGAGGGCAAGGTGCGCCAGATGTACACCGACCCCAACCGCGTGCGCGCCGACATCCCCGGCACCGTCGAGGGCAACCCGGTCTTCATCTATCACGACGCCTTCAACCCCGACACCGCCCAGATCGAGGATTTCAAGACGCGCTACCGCGAGGGCCGCATCGGCGACGTCGAGGTCAAGAAGGCGCTGGCCAAGGCGATCAACGAGTTCCTCGACCCGATGCGTGAGCGGCGGGCCGACTGGGCTTCACGCATGGACGAGGTCGAGGCCCTGCTGCTCGAGCACACCGCCCGCGCGCGCCAGACCACCGGCGCCGTCCTTGGCCGCCTGCGCGAGCGCCTCGGCCTGCGCCGGCTCTGAACTAGAGCATTTCTCGGAAAGAAGCAGTGATGAAGGTCAAGGACATCCGGAAGCGCAGGCATAGCATCGCTATTCCGAGCATTCCGGGAGATTTTGGCCGCTGCTCGCAGCCGTCAGATCGCGCTGATTACTTTCGAGAACTGCTCTATCCCTACTGCCGCCCGTGCATCATCACCCAGGCGCGCCCGGGGGTGTCGGTGCGGAAGGTCTCGATGCAGCCGCGGTCCTGCATCGTCACGTAGCAGGTGCGCCCGTCGGGACCGCCAAAGGCGATGTTGCTGGGCTTGAGCCCCGTCAGCGCCACCTCGCGCACCAGCTCGCCCTCGGGCGAGAGGATCGCGACGGTCCCTTTGTTCTGGCGCGTCACGTAGAGCCGCCCGGCGATGTCGGTGCGGATGCCGTCCAGCCCAAAATCATCGAAATGGTGCAGCAATCGCTTGTTGCTGATTTCGCCCATCGGCGAGAGGTCATAGGCCCAGATGTTGCCTTGGCGCGACTCGCCGACATAAAGCCGGTCCTCGCCCGGGCTGACCTCGATGCCGTTGGTGGTGCCCATGCCGGTCTCGAGCAGCACGGGCCGCCCGTCGCGCTCGATCCGCCAGAACTGGCCGCTGCGCTCGCGGAAGTTGGGGTCGCTGGCGAAAATGATGTCGCCCGAGGTGATCGCCAAATCGTTGGGCTGGTTCATCGCCGGCACGTGTACCAGCACCGAGACCGCCCGCGTCGCCATGTCGATCCGCAACACGTTGTGCGCGTTATAGTCGGCCACCAGCATGTCGCCCCGTGAGTCGAAGCGGATGCCGTTGCCGATGCTGCCCTCGGGCAGCTCGACGAAGACCGAGCCCTCGCCGGCGGGGGTAATCCGCCCGATCGTGCCCTGGCGCTCGAAGTTGACGGCGTAGATGTTGCCCTCGGCATCGACGGCCGGACCCTCGGCCCCACGCGTGAAGCTGCCCGGCGCGGTCAGGTCTCGCGCGACAAACAGCGCCTCCCCGTCCGCGGCCCGGCTGCACCCGGCGCCCGCCAGCATGATCGTCATCAGCACTGCCATCAGCGTCCCCACCCGCATCCGACTACGCATGACCGCACCCCCTGCCATTATGATTGATTCAATGCAGCGCCATCATAGCGCCGACCGGGCGCGTTTGGCGAGCAGTTGCCGGCGAGTGGACCTCAGCCGCGCACCAGCTCGATCAGGCCCAGCTCGGGGGGGACGTTGAAACGCAGCGGCAGGAAGGCCATGCCGACCCCGCGCGAGGTGATCACGGCACCGGCGGGCCCTTGGGCCAATCCGCCGGCATAGGCATGGTTGCGGATCGGCACGATCGGCGGGCCGATCAGCGGGATCGCCACCTGTCCGCCGTGGGTGTGACCGCAAAACGCCAGGTCGATCCGCCGGCTGGCCCCCAGTCGGTCGAGTGAATCCGGATTGTGTGCCAGCAGCAGGCGCGGCATCTCGGCGGGCACCCCGCCCAGCGCAGCCCGTCCGTCAACACGGTCCTCCCACAGATCGCCGACCCCGGCCAGGCACAGCGCCCCCGCCGCCGGCTCGGGCCCCAGCCCCGCCGCCGTCAGGAAGAGCCGGTCGTTGTCGAGCAGTGGGACGCCGAGGCGGCTGAATTCTCCCCGCACCAGGTCCGCGCCCTCCCAGTGATCATGGTTGCCCAGCACCGCCGCCGCCCCCAGCCGGGCCTCGAACCCGCCCAACACCCCAATCCCGGGCAGCACCGAGCGCGGCGAGCGGTGCACGTAATCCCCCGTCAGCACGACCAGGTCGGGCGCGAGCCGGTTGACCAGCCCGACGACCTCCCGCAGGTATGGCATCGTGACGTAGGGACCATAATGTGTGTCGCTTATGTGGGCCAAACGTAGCCCCTCCAGCGCCGGCGGCAGGTCGGCGATCGCAATCCGGTAGTGGCGCACCTGGATGCGGGCCGGCTCGATCAGGACGGCGAATCCGCCCACGGCGCCGACGCCGACCCCGCCCCCCGCCAGCAGGCCGCGCCGCAGAAATTCCCGCCTCGAAGAGTCCACCTGCGTCTCAACAGCGATCCGGTCGCGCCGCCGCCGCCCGTTGAGCAGCAGCCGCCGCGCCAGCTCCACCAGCCCCCACAGGTAAAGCGGCGCCAGCAGCGTCAGCGTCACCCAGTGCGCGGGCGGGTAGTGGTGCCCGACGTAGGGGAACAACAGCTGCGCCGCCAGTCGCGGCGGCAACAGCAGCCAGAAGACCGGCCGGTAAAGGAGCGTCAGCGCCGGCCGCAGCTCGTCGGGGGGGAGCATTCCCTCCACCCATAGTGCCAGCCCCGCCAGCGCCAGCCCTGCCGCGAGCGACAGGACCATGCGGCGGCTTCCATCTCGATTTAAGGGCATCCATCCCTGCCTGTGATGTTTCAGAATTTGCGTCCCGCTATTCGACGGTGACGCTCTTGGCGAGGTTGCGCGGGCGATCGATCTCGCAGCCGCGCTCGGCGGCGATGTAGTAGGCGAGCAGCTGGAGCGGAACCACGTTGATCAGCGGCGAGAGCACCGTCGCCACGCGCGGCACCCGAATGACGTGCTCGGCGTGGGCCGCGATCTCGGCGTCCTCCTCGTCGGCGATCGCGATCACGCGCCCCGAGCGCGCGCGGATCTCCTCGATGTTGGCCATCACCTTGTCGCGCACATGGCCGTCGCCGGTGGCGATCACCACCACCGGCATGTGCCGGTCGATCAGCGCGATCGGCCCGTGCTTCATCTCGGCGGCCGGATAGCCCTCGGCGTGGATGTAGGAGATCTCCTTGAGCTTGAGCGCGCCCTCGAGCGCCACCGGGAAGTTGATTCCGCGCCCCAGGTAGAGCGCATTGGTGCTGTCGGCCAGGGCCTGGGCGATGGCCCGGATTTGTTCGGCGCCGGCGCAGACGCGGCCGATCAGCTCGGGCACCCGCACCAGCTCGCCGGCCAGCGCGGCAGCGGATTCGGCCGATTGCGAGCCGCGCAGCCGCCCCCACTGGATCGCCAGCATCACCAGCGTCGCCACCTGGGTCGAAAACGCCTTGGTGGAGGCGACGCCGATCTCGGGGCCGGCGTGGGTGTAGACCCCCAGCCCCGCCTCGCGCGCGATCGTCGAGCCGACGACGTTGCAGATGCCCATCACCTGCGCCCCGCGCATGCGCGCCTCGCGCAGCGCCGCCAGCGTATCGGCCGTCTCGCCCGACTGACTGATGGCGATGATAAGATCCCCCGGCCCGAGCACCGGGTTGCGGTAGCGCAGCTCAGAGGCATATTCGACCTCCACCGGCAGGCGTGCCAGCTCCTCGAGGGCATACTCGCCGACCAGCCCCGCGTGCCACGCCGTGCCGCAACCGGTCAGCACGACCCGGCGCAGCGAGCGGATGAAATCCTCGCCCAGCGCGGCGATCCCGCCCAAATGGACGCGCCCCTCCTCGGGTCGCAACCGGCCGGCGCAGCAGTTGCGCAGCGATTCGGGCTGCTCGAAAATCTCCTTGAGCATGAAGTGGGGGTGGCCCCCCTTTTCGATCGCCGCGATCTCCCAGTCGATGCTCGAGGGCTCGCGCGCGACCGGCTGCCCGTCGGCAAAGGTCGCGGTCCGGAAGCTGTCCGCCGTCAGCTCGGCCAGCTCCCCGTCCTCCAGATAAACCACCCGCCGCGTGTGGCGCACCAGCGCCGCGGCATCCGAGGCGATGTAATGCGCCCCCTCATCGACACCGATGATCAGCGGCGAGCCCCGCCGCGCCGCCAGCAGCCGGTCGGGGCGCTCGCGGTCGAGCACCAGCAGCCCGAAGGTCCCCTCCAGCCGCAGCAGCGCCTCGCGCACCGGGTCGGCGGCACCCGCCCGCGCCTCATGCGCGATCAGCTGGACGATCACCTCACTGTCGGTCTGGCTGTTGAACGTCACCCCGCGTTCGATCAGGTAGCGGCGCAGGACGGCATGATTCTCGATGATGCCATTGTGGACGATTGCGAAGCGGCCATCGTCGCTCAGGTGGGGGTGGGCGTTCTCGCGCGTGGGCGGGCCGTGCGTCGCCCAGCGCGTGTGGGCGATGCCGACACTTCCGGCGGTAAAGCCCTCCAGCGCCGCCTCCAGCCGCGCCACCGGCCCAGCCTCCTTGCGCAGCTCGATCCGGCCGCTGCCGTTCATGACGGCCATCCCCGCCGAGTCGTAGCCGCGATACTCGAGGCTCTTGAGGCCCTCGAGCAGCGTGGGAGTCACCCCGCGCCGCCCAATCATTCCGACGATGCCACACATATGATCTGTATCCTTTCGCCAACCTGAGCCGGTGAAAACCATTTTACGGCATCGGCGGCGGCGGGTCATCTTTTACGCGCAACCTCGGCCAAGATCATTGTAACGACAGAGCATGCATGACGGCAACCGGCGATCTCTCCCGCCGGAGCCGATTCCCTGCGCTCCTCCTCATCTGCAAGATTCTTTTGTCCGGGTTGGCGAATGGCCCCGCGATCGGTTAAAGTCCACCTGGCGGCCGCCACTGCGCCCCCACCCCATCTCCCCGGAGATTCTCTCAATGCCCCACCCTGCCCTGCCGCGCCGATTTCTGGGCGTCGATGCCGGCAGCAACACGATCAAGTACCGCGCCTGGGAGATCAACGCGGGCGGCGAGTGCGAGCTGCTGGCCGAGCAGCGCTTCCCTGTGCGACTGGGTGAGGGGGTCTTCGGCGGCGGCTCCATCGCGCCCGCGAAAATCGAGGCCGCGCTGCGGGTCTTCGAGCAGATTCGCGCCGACGCCGACCGACTCGGCATCGACGAGCTGCGCGCGGTGACCACCAGCGCCATGCGCGAGGCCCCCAATGGCGCCGAGTTGGTCGAGGCGGTCATGCGCCGCACCGGCATCGCGCTGGCCGTGCTGCCGGCCCTGGAGGAGGCGCGCCTGATCGGGTTGGGGGCGATGGGCGATCGGCTCGAGGAGGGCGGCGCCTGGCTGATGCTCGATATCGGCGGCGGCTCCAGTGAGGTCATCCTCGCCCGCCGGCCGGATCTCTTCGAGATCCGCAGCCTGCGCCTGGGCGCGGTGCGCTTGACCGAGCGCTTCTTCCCCGCGCTGCCGCCGACCCCCGACCAGATCGAGGCGGCGCGCGCATTCATTGACGAAACCCTGGCCGCCGGACTCAACCTGCCGGCGGTCGAGGGCCCGCTCCAGACCATCGGCAGCGCCGGCACCATCACCGCGCTGGCGGGCCTCATCGAGCAGATCGAGCCCGGCGTCGGCGGCGAGGAACCCCTGATCGAGCGCCGCCACGTCGAGCATGTCATCGCCGAGGCCGCCCGCCTGGACGCCGAGGGCATCCACCGGCTCTTCAAGCTGGAACCCCAGCGCTCGGAGATCATCCTCGCCGGCGCGCTCATCCTGGACGGGCTGCTGCGGCGGCTCGGCCAGCAGCGCCTGCGTCTGGTGCGCGGCGGCGTCAGCGACGGCCTGCTGCGCCTCTACCTGGAGGAGCTCGGCCTGCGCCGCCCGCCGGGGGATTAGACACAGAGACGCAGAGGAAGCGCAGAGTGATGAGACTCGGATCGACTGCCGGTGGTTGACTGCGTCGATTTGATTCTATGATAATTCAGGCGGCAACCCAGCCCCGAAGGGGCGACCGCGAGTAGCCGGGGGTGACCGAAGGGAACCCCCGGTCAAGCGCCAAAACATCCAAGCCCCGAAGGGGCGGCCGATCCGGCCTCACGCACACGTTTTGATTGATTGCGACACCATGGAGGCCTCACCGATGAATCTGCCGACCCTGCCCGCCGCGGGCGAGCACTTCCCGACCCTCGCCAGCGACGCCGCCTGGTGCTGGTTCGCCGATCCGCGCGCGGTCTACTTCGAGGGCCGCCACCGGCGCACCTATGTCGGCTGGGTCGACTTCGCTTGGGGGGCGATCCACCTTGCCTCCTACGACCATAACAGCGGCCAGGTTCTCCATCATTACCTGCGCGACCTGGAACGCGACGACCATGCCAATCCGGCGCTGCACATGCTGCCCGACGGCCGGCTGATGGTCCTCTACGCCCCGCACCACGGCGGCGCCATGTATTACCGCGTCAGTGAGCAGCCCGAGGATATCTGCACCTGGGGGCCCGAGCGCACGATCCCGGTCAATACCCCCGGCGGCCACGGCTTCACCTATCCCAACCCAGCCCAGCTTTCCGCCGAGAATCATAAGCTCTACCTCTTCTGGCGCGGCGGCAATTGGAGCCCCACCTTCGCCACCAGCGAGGACAACGGCCAGAGCTGGTCCGAGGCCCGCAATATTTTCCTCGTCCCCGGCGTGCGCCCCTATTCCAAGTACGCCGGCAACGGCATCGACACGATCCACATGGCCTTCACCGACGCCCACCCCAACCAGCGCCCCGACAACAGCATTTACTACGTCAAGTATCGCGACGGGGCGCTCTGGCGCGCCGACGGCACGCGCATCCGCGCGCTGGACGAGGCGCCCGTCACCCCCGCCGACGTCGATCTGATCTATGACGCCCGGGCGCGCGGCGCGCGCGGCTGGATCTGGGACGTGGCCGGCGACGCCGCCGGCCACCCGGTGCTGGTCTACGCCACGATCCCCGACCAGCTCGATCACCGCTACCGTTACGCGCGCTGGGACGGCGCCCGCTGGCTCGACCACGAAATCACCGCCGCCGGCCGCAATATCGATGGCGACACCGAACCCGAATACAGCGGCGGCATCTATCTGGATCACGAAGACGTGAACGTCGTCTACCTCTCGCGCCAGGCCGGCCCCGGCGGCCCGTTCGAGATTGAGCGCTGGGAGACCACCGACCTGGGCGCCAGCTGGCAGTCCACGCCGATCACGCGCGGCTCGAGCGGCAAGAACGTGCGCCCCTTCGTGCCACGCGGCCGCCGCGCCGGCGAGCTCGAGCTATTCTGGATGAACGGCGTCTATGATCACTGGACCGAGTATGCCACCTCGATCCGCATGTGGCCGGCGAACAAATGGACACCCCCGACCCGGCCCTTCATGTGACACCCGGGGTGGTCCGGCTGCTGCATTCGGCAAAAATCACTCCGCCGCCATCGTCACCCCCAGGCATGCCATGACTTCCTCGCGCGTGACGTCGTCGTAGACCCCGACCCGGCCGATCGCCTCGGGCAGCACGAAGCGGATGCGGCCGTCCCGCACCTTCTTGTCGCTGCCCATCACTTCCCAGTAGCGCTCGGGCGCAAAGCGCAGCAGGCGCGTCGGCAGCCCCGCGCGTGCCACCAGCGCCTCCACGCGCGTCACGTCGGCCTCGCTCACCAGCCCGCGCATCGCCCCCAGCCGCATCGCCGCCACCATCCCCATCGCGACCCCCTCGCCGTGGCGGATCGCCTGGTAGCCCGATAGCGCCTCGGCGGCATGGCCGAAGGTGTGGCCGAAATTCAGGATCGCCCGGCGACCGCTCTCGCGTTCGTCGCCGGCGACGACCTCGGCCTTGATCTCGCAGGAGCGGCGGATCAGCCGTCCCAGCGCCGCGCTGTCGCCCGCCAGCGCCGGCTCGATCTCGCGCTCCATCGCCACGAACATCGCCTCGTCGGCGATGATGCCGTACTTGATCACCTCGGCCATGCCCGCGCGCAACTCGGCGGCCGGCAGCGTCGAAAGGAAGTCCAGCTCGATCCCGACGTAGGTCGGCTGCCAGAACGCCCCGATCAGGTTCTTGCCCGCGGGATGATTGACCCCCGTCTTGCCGCCGACGCTGGAGTCGACCATCGCCAGCAGCGTCGTCGGCAACTGGATGAAGGACACCCCCCGCATGAAGCCCGCCGCGGCGAAGCCGGCGATGTCGCCGACGATGCCCCCACCCAGCGCCACGATCCCGCTCTGGCGCGTGTGGCGCGCCTCCAGCAGGTGGTCCCAGATCATCGAGACCGTTGCCAGCGTCTTGTGGTCCTCGCCGGGGGGAATTTCGCAGACGCTCACCCGCAGCCCCGCCGCCTCGAGCGACTCGACCACCGGCGCGCCCCACAGCCGCCTGATTTCAGCATTGGTCACCACCGCCACCGCGCGCGGCCTGAAGACCTCGCCCAGCGCCGCCCCCAGCCCGCCGATCCAGCCTTGGCCGATGCGGATCGGGTAGGAGCGCTCGCCCAGCTCGACGCGCACTTCGGCCGGCGTCCCGGGGTCCTCCATCGTTTGCTGAATCAAATCCATGATTTGCTCCACGACCTGATTGTGAGTAAGCCCATCGGTCGCAACGCGCCGGCGGATGCGGCCATAGGCCTCGCGGCGCGCTTCAAGCAGCCGCTGGATGTTGCCCTGGGGATCGGGCCCCTGCAGCAGCGGGCGGTGCGAGTGGCGCCGCGTGCGCTCGTAGATCGTCTCGGGGCTCGCCTCGAGCAGCACGACCAGTCCCGCCCGCTCCAGCGCGCGCAGGTTCTCCTCGCGCAGCACCATCCCGCCACCGGTGGCGATCACATGGCGCTCCAGCCCCACCAACTCGGCCGCGACGGCTGACTCCAGTTCGCGAAACGCCGGCTCGCCATCCTCGGCAAAGATGCGGCTGATCGGCTTGCCGGCGCGCCGCTCCACCATCTCGTCGGTGTCGACCAAGACCCAGCCCAATCGGGCGGCGAGCCGCTGGCCGATCGTGCTTTTGCCGGTCCCCATGAACCCTGCCAGGACGATATTTCGGGCGTGGTCGGCATGTGGGCTCATCGGCGGGTCGGTCCTTGGTTGATTTCGTGCGGCAGGCCGCCCGTCAAGCTAACCATAGTGCGCCGATGATGGGAATGGTTTTGCGGCTGGAAAAAACTACCCCGCCGGCGGCCGTCTTTGCTGAAATGAAGCTTCAACCCATTGAACCATTTCGATCCATGGAGGAAGAACCCATGAAATCAGTTGGCACCGATTCGCTGCGTCGCCGCACCCGTCGGCTGGCGCTGGTCTGCCTGCTGGCGCTCACCCCAATGCTGGTTGGCTGCTATGGCACCTTCCCGGCCACCCGCACCGTCTACAACTTCAATGGCGAGGTCCACCCCAATCGTGTCGTGCAGTCGGTGGTGATGTGGGGCCTGCTCATCCTGCCGGTCTACGAAATCGCCACCCTGGTGGACGTCTTCGGCTTCAACATCATTGAAAGCTGGACCGGCCGGACCCGCACCCTGAGCGCGGCGGCCGATGGCCACGAGATGAAAATCGAGCCGGTCAACGAATCCGAGGCCGTGCTGTCTTACTTCATCGATGGCCGGCTGGCTGACCAGGCCCGCATCGTGCGCCTGAGCCCGACCAGCTTTCAGCTCTACGCGACCGACGGCCGCCTCTGCGGCCACATGCAGCTGACCGACGGCAAGCTCACCGTGACCGACGAGACCGGCCGACCGCTCAATCTGTAGGTCCACCCGGTGGCGCTCCGGCCGCGGCGACGTCCGGAGCGCCATCTTTTCTCATTAAAACCGGTTCTTGAGCAGGATCCGCACCGCCGTGATGAAGTCGCGCCAACCGATCTTCTTGCCTTCCTCCACCGTGCGTGCCTCGAAGCTGACCGGCAGCTCCACGATCGGCACCCCCAGCCGCAGCACCTTGGCGGTCACCTCGGGGCAGAACTCGAAGCGCCGGCATTCCAGCTCGATGGCATCGATCACGTCGCGGCGAAAAATCTTATAGGCCGTCGCCTCGTCGGTGATCCGTTGGCCATAAAGCAGGCTGACCAGCAGGGCGAGGATGTGGTTGGCGACTCGGTTGGGCAACCGCATGCGCTTGATGGAGCCGGTAAAGCGCGAACCGAAGACCACCAGCGCCCGGCCCGCCACGATCGGCTCGAGCAGGCGCGGCAGCTCCTCGGGCTGGTATTCCAAATCCGCATCCTGGATCAGCACGATCTGGCCCTCGACCCGCCGCAACCCCGTTCGGATCGCATAGCCCTTGCCCTCGTTTTGGGCATGGCGCTCAACCACGGTGTCGGCGCGCCCGGCCTCCTTCTCCAGCAGCAGCTCATAGGTGCCGTCCACCGAATGGTCGTCCACGAGGATCAATTGCTTGCGGAAGGGCAGCGCCCGCACCCGCGCCAGCACCCGTTCGATCAACCCCCGTTCGTTATAGATCGGGATGATGATCGAAACGAGCGGATCGTCCAGCGGCGTGGGTGGCCCAAAGCGGCGATCGATGGCGGGCCGGGTGAAAAGTCTCATGAATTCCCTGCGCATGGCATGATGGCGCAGTTGCACGCAAGTGCAACTGTGATAAATGATTACGTTTCCGCACACCCCGGCGCAAGCCCAATCGGCGCCCCGCCCTGCCCTCGCCGTGGTTGACGGATCGGATGGGGGGACCTAAAATCGCGGCTGGACTCTCAAGTCCCGTCAAATGCCTGCCACAGTATCCGCCGTGACCGAACCCGAGCTCCCCACGCCCATCCCGAGCCATCCGAAGGTTGTCCAGCGGCAGGCCATTTTCATGCGTCTGTTGCGCATGCTGATGCCGTGGCGACGCTGGATCATCCTCAGCAACCTGCTGATCCTGCTCAGTTCTTTCTTTGCCGTTTTTTCGCTGCTGGCGATCCTGCCGATCCTGCAGTTGGTGTTTTCCCCCCCCGGCGCCGATGGCAGCGGCGATGGCATGACCCTCTTGCAGGCCGAACCGACCGCGCCGGAGGTGGCTGCACCCTCCGCCCTTGAGCCGGCCGGCTTCTTTGGCCGCCTGCAAGCCTCCTATCGCCAAAAACGCGACGCGATCAAAAGTTTCGCCTTCGAGGGCGTCCGCCGCGACCCCGTCCGCACCGTCTACTGGATCTGCCTGATCTTCGGACTGGCCACGCTGGTGCGGCTAGGGCTCGATTACGCCTCCAAGGTCTGCATCATCCATATCCAGACCCAGTTTCAGCGGCGGCTGACGGCCGATCTATACCGCCACCTGCTCAACCACGACTTGGCCTTCTTCCAGTGGTACCCGCCGGGGGCGCTGATGAACCGCGTCTACAACGACATCGCCAAGTTCAGTCAGGCGATCGAGCTGACCTATGGCACCCGCGTGCGCCAGCCCATCACGCTGCTGTTCCTGACGATCCTGCTGTTCATGATCCACGCCCCCCTGGCGGCGCTGGTGCTGGTCTCGGTGCCGCTGCTGCTGGTGCCGACGCTGTTGATCGCTCGCACGATCCGCGAAATCTCAAAGCACGAGACCGATGACGACTCCAGCGTGATGGAGCTGATGCAGGAACAACTCAGCGGCATCGGCCTGATCAAGACCCACGGCGCCGAGCAGCACCAAGCCCGGCGCTTCGATGCCGCCAACGACGCCATGTTCGAGCGCCGCCGCCGGCGCACGCTGCTGACCTCGCTCGCCGACCCGGTGATGGAGAGCCTGACCACGCTGGGCCTGATCCTGATCATCGTGCTGGGGGTGGCGGCGGTCCTGCGGCTGCATTGGATCGAGGGCGAGGTTTACCTGTTCTTCCTGATCGTGCTGAGCCGCTTCTACAAGCCGCTCAAGGAGCTGTTCAATGTCAACGTCCAGCTTCAGCGGCCGTTGATGAGCATCCAGACGGTCTTCAAGCTGCTCGACATCGCCCCCAAGGTGGTCGAGGACCCGGCGGCCGTGCCTTGGCCGGCGGACTGGCAGCGCATCGAGTTCCAGAAGGTCTGGTTCCGCTACAGCAAGCGCCGGCAGAAGGTCAACGTCCTGCGCGACATCAACCTGACGATCGAGCGCGGCCGCTCGCTGGCCCTGGTCGGCCACAACGGCAGCGGCAAAACCACCCTGGGGGCGCTGCTGGGACGACTCTACGATCCGATCGGCGGCCGGATTACGGTGGACGGGATCGATCTGCGCCAAATTCGACGCGCCGAGCTGCGTCGCCAGATCGGCATCGTCCAGCAGCACGCCCTGCTGTTCGACCTGACCGTCGCCGAGAACATCGCCTTCGGCATCGACCTCGACCAGATCGACCTCGAGCGCGTGCGCTGGGCGGCGGAGGCGGCCGGCGCGGCCGCGTTCATCGACCTGCTGCCCCAGGGCCTCCAGTCCGTCGTCGGCCCCTGCGGCAAGCGGCTGTCGGGCGGGCAGCGCCAGCTGATCGCGCTGGCGCGGGTCTTCTACCACGATTGCGCCATCATCATCTTCGACGAGCCGACCACCGGCCTCGATATTCATGCCGAGGCCAACATCATGCGCGCGCTGCAGTCGCTCCGCGGTGAGCGCACCGTCATCATGATCACCCACAATCTGGAGCACACCCGCGGCTTCGACCGGATTGTGCTCATGCGTGGCGGCGAGATCGTCCAGGATGGCCCGCCCGATCAAATTCGGCTGGAACTGCTGCGCGAGGGGTTGCAGACCGCCGCCAGCGTGCCAGTCCAGCCCGAGGAGACGACGGCATGACCGAAACCGGCGCCGATGCCGCCGCCCGGCTGCGGCCCACCGCACCGCTGCCCGACGCCAAGTGGCTCGTGCCGGTCCGCCCCGCCCCCGCCGACGGCCTGATCGACGCGATGCTGCGCGGCGCCCTGCACTGCCTCAAGCAAGGCGATGATTCCGCCGCGGCCAACCTGCTGGAGGCGGTGCTGGAGCGGCCTACTCGCAATCGCTGGATCTACCATGCCCTCGCCCACCTGCACCTGGCCTGCCTCAAGTCAGATCAGGACCAGCCCCAGCCCGTCCACCTCGAGGCCGCCCTGCGGCTGAACTTCTGGCTGCCGGCGGCGCTGGAGCGTTGCGCGCGCCATCAGCCCGAGCTGGGCACCCGCCTGCTGGCCGAGCTGACCGGCTTGGAGGGGCTCGCCTTCGCCGATTACGTCGCGGTCATGCAGACGGGGTTGTGGAAGGACCTGGTGCCCTTCCGCGCCGACGATGACTCCTTTCGCGGCCGCTCAATCCTCGATTTCGGCGCGCGCACCGGCTTTCACGGCCTCGCCTTTCTGGCCGCCGGCGCCGCCCGTTACGCGGCCTACGATAAACACTCGCGCAGCTTCCACTTCGACTACGTCAAGAACCACATGGCCGACGAGCACGACTTCACCCATCTGGGCTTCACGATGGCGCAGCTGGCCGAGCGTCATCCCCGGCGCTTCGAGCTGATCTGCGCCAAGAAGTTCACCCCGCCGCGCCGCCGCTTCGACCTGATCTGCCTGTTCTCGGTCAGCGAGCACCTGCGGCGCCCCGACAAGGTCTTCCGCGCCCTCGTCCCCTGTCTGGCGCGGCGGGGGCGCCTGCTGATCAGCCACCATAACTTCTTCTGTTGGAACGGCCACCACGGCGAACCGCGCTCGGTGGCGCAGTTGCATCGCATGCAGGCCCAGGGGCAGCCGACCCCGCTGGCCGACTGGAATTTCTTCGACGCCCCGATCGACAATACCGAGCTGAATCGGCTGGCCCCCGCCCGGCTGCGCACCCTGCTCGTGCGCCGCTACCACATCCGGCGCTGGGAAACCGAATACACCCGAATCGGCAAAGGGTTGGAGCGCTTCCACGTCGGCATTGCCCGCCGACACGAGTCGATCGATGCCGAGGACCTGCTGACGCAGAACATCCTGATCGAACTGGAACACAAGCCCTGGCGGCGCTGGCTGTATGCCCTCGCCCGCGTCGGCTGACAAAAATAAACACCCGCTGACAAAAAAGAGTTGACCCGGCCCGGCGCCCCCCCCATGATTTCCCCCACCCGCACAGCTCCCAGGCAAGCAATGCGGGCAAGCTTTCGAGGCGAGAAGCGACATGACGATGCGAATGTTCTCAAAACCGGCGGCGTGGCTGGCCATCTGGCTGTGGGCTTCGGTCGCCACGGCCAACCTGATCCCCAACGGCGACTTCAACATTCCGGCCAACAAGCCGAATCGCCCTAACTTCTGGTCCGAATGGATGAATGGCACCACGCCCGAGCCACGCATTCATCAGGCCTACCTGACCTCTGGCGGCATCAACAACTCCGCCTGCATCGAACTGGGCGTCTCCTACGAAGCCTTTTTGCCCCTCGTCTACGGCACCGATAACTATGCCCGCTACCGGCTAGACAGCGGCAATGCGATTTCCATCAATGCGAACTCCTATTACAAATTTTCGATCTATTACCGTACCGAGAATATTTCGACCCACCAGGCCGTTGCCGAGATTGAAATGTTTCGCGATTCCACCCAGCTCGAGTCGATCATCCTCGCCCTCAAGCCCAGCTCCACCTGGACCCAGTTCACCCACTATTTCCGGCCGATCCGCGCGAGTGATCGCGGGTTCGGCCAGATGGACACCAATAAACTGCGCTTCAAGTTCGGCGCCATCTCGACCTTGGGCAAGGTCCGCTTCGACAACGCCAGCCTCGTTGAGGTCACCAAGGCCGAATACGATGCCAATCACCCGCTCAAGTTGTTCACGCCCGATCCGCTGACCGCCCGCCGCTCCACACCGCCCATCTTCAGTTCCGCCCCGGGCTACACCGTGCGGCGCGACGCCAAGGGTGCGTGGTGGATGGTGCGCCCCAACGGCCAGCCCTTCCTCGTGCGCTCGGTCCAATACCCCGAGGTGCTGGCGACAATCAACCCGGCGCTTTACCAGGCGATCCCGACCTCGATGAAAACCAGCAGCACGGGGCGGACTAATTCGACTTATCACCAGTCGGTCTATCGGCGGCTGGGCGCCCTGGCCTTCAACGCCGAGGCGATCTATGACGGCAGCACATCCCTGACCGCCCATCCCTTCGGCCAGTGTCACTTTCACTTCGTGCGCAATGGCGACATCCCGACCGAATATCTGCTCAAGGACCGCAACGGCAACATCCGGCCCGAGCGCAAGCCGATGCCCGATCCTTATCACCCGCAGTTCCGTAACTGGCTGCGCCAGCAGATTCACGCGACGCTGGGCGCGCTGCAATATGGCGGCATCGCCCACAAGAGCTTCGCCGGTTACTTCACCGACAACGAGATGGGTGTGGAATTCCTTGACCAGTATATCTGGTCGCCTGCCTGCGCCGCCGAGTTCAGGGAATTCATCCGCGCCCGCTACAACAACAACATCCAGGCCGTCAACACCGCCTGGTCCTCCAGCTATGCCAGCTTCTCGATGAGCTCGTTCAACGACATCACCAACAGCACCAACAAGGCCAAGATCGTCATCCACCACCTCAACGACCCGCTCTACAAGGACCTCGACGCCTTCATCCGCAAGCTGCTCAAGGACTACTACCGCATGGTCTGCGAGCTGATCCGCGAGTATGAGGTCCAGGTGTTCGGCGACTCCAATCATGACGGCCTGGCCAACGTCAGGCGGCTGATCGCCACCAACCGCTACGACCTGGCCAAGTATCCCAATGGCTGCTCGCCCGAAATGCTGCGCGTGGCCGAGGTGCTCAACGAGTTGCGCGCGGAGCGTCCCGGCTTCTTCTTCGACATCATCGCCTTCAACAATTATCCGGGCGACGAGCGATACGAAGGCATCCGCAGCAAGGACAACAGCGAGTTCATCGAGCGGCTCTCCCAGATCTCGGGGCTGCCGGCGCTCATCTCCGAATTCGGCGTCCACGGCCGCGACTGCGGCTTCCCCACCGGCAGCAACACGCGCAAGATCAAGGGCTGGTTCTACCGCAGTGTCGAAAACCAGACCGATCGCGGCCTCAGCTATCAGAAAATGATGCTGCAGTGGGCCAGCTCGCCCAACATCATCGGCGGCCAGTGGTTCCAGTGGAGCGACATCATGCAGGATGAATGGGGGACGACGGCGTTACCCGTCAACACCGAAAGCCTGACCTACAACGGCCGCAACAGCGGCGTGATCAACCAGGCCAACCAGTTCTACACCCCGCTGACCGACAGGATGAAGCAGACCAACCTGATGATCGACAAGGCCTTCGGGACCTCGCTGCCGCGCGCCGACGCGCCTGACTGGCAACTATTCCAGTAGGTTGGGCGTTCACAGCTCGCGCAGCAGGGCGATCACGCCCTCTGTAAAATCAGCGCCCTCCTCCAACTCGAACGCGCAGCGCCGGGCTTCGAACTCCGGCCATGTTTCCTCGAGCTGCTCCAGCGCGGCCGGCAGCTCACGGCTCTTCTCCAGCACCGGCCAGCGCTGGGCACCCAGAAAATAGCTGGTCTTGAGCAGTGCGTTGGTCGTGCGCGAGGCCCCTCGCAGCAACAGCACCCGGCAGCGTGCGGCGAGCAGGGGCAGCAAGGATCCCACTCCATCGGCGATCACCGGCGCCCGCCCCTCCGCCGCCCATTCCAGCAGACCATGCCCGTCGATGAACTCCAGCAGCGGCGACGTGGTCCGCGGGTTGAGCGTCAACAGGAGCGGGTAGCGCGCGTGCAGCGGCGAGTCGGCCAGCATCGCCAGCAGCTCGCGCAGCACGATCGGCGAATCGATGTCGAACACCAGCGCGCCGGGCCGGCCGGCGGCGGCTGGACCGGGCGGTCCAAAGCGCCATCCCAGCGGCCGCACCCGCGCCGGCGAGTCCGCCGCGAAGAGCTTCGCATAGTCAAAATAACCGACCTGCCCATAATGAACGATGTCAATCCGCCCCTTGAGGTCGGGCATCCAGTCTTGCAGCTTGGCGTAGGCATCGAGCACCTGGAGGTCGATCTCGCCCGCCAGCAGCGCCGGCGTCGAGAGCGCCAGCGGCGCGCGGTCCACCCCCAGCAGCTCGCGCAGCTCGAGGGTCAGCCGCCGCGGCCGCTCAAGGCTGCTCATCAGCTCGGGGGTGTAAAGCAATCCCGCCGGCTCGTGGAGTGCGAACTGGTTCTTGAGCTGCCCCAGCAGTAGCTGGGTCTGGTCGGTGGCCCGCAGCCCCGCCGGCGGCGCCACCAGCACCGCACCATGGCCCCCGGCCATCGCCAGCCGTGCGGTCCGTGGGTCTTCAGTGATGGCGATGATGTCGGGCAGTGGCATGCCCGCCGCTCCGGCGGCCGCCAGCCAATCGCGGTCGGGTAGCCAGGCGGCCAGCGATTGGCCGGTGCGGCCAAACAAAAAACAGTAAACGGCGCGCCGTCGCGCGCGCGCCGGAAGCCAGTAACCCCCCGCGGGCCGCTCCAGCCGCCGGCCGGCCCAGTCGGCAAAACTGCTGGCCAGCCGCCGGCCGATCGCACCCAGGCTCCGTTCGCGGGCGGTCATGCTCGCTCCTCCACCACGCCGATGATGCGCTCGGCCCGCCGGCTGAAGGAAAACTGCTCGACCTGCCCGCGCGCCGCCGTGGCCAGCCGCTGGCGCAGCGGCGGGTCGGCCAGCAGACGGTCAATCGCGCGCCCCCAGTCCCGAGGATCATCGGGCGCGCAGAACTCCGCCGTCACCCCGGGCATCAGGATGTCGCGCAGCGAGGGCAGGTCGCTGACCAGCAGGGTCGTCCCGGCGGCCATCATTTCAAAAATCTTGATCGGGCTGGTGTACCAGCGCGCGATCCGCTGATGGCGCGGCAGCGGCACCGCCCCGATCCGCGCGCGACGCTGAAACTCCGCCACCTGACGGTGGGGCACCTGACCGATCCAGTCGATCCGCTCAGCGACCCCGAAATTGCGCGCTAGCGTCCGGGCGATGTGCAGCATCGCGGGATCATTGCCCCCGACCACCGTCAGCCGCACCCGCCCGTCGCAGTGGCGCAGCGCCTCGATGAGGGTCGGCAGCCCCTTCCAGTGGTAGAGCTGGCCAGTGTAGAGCAGGTCCAAGTCGCGCGCCTCATCCTGCGCCGGCGGCGGCTCCTCGGCGATCGTCGTCGCGCACGGCAACAGCGTCGTCGGCCGTCCCGGCTTGAGCCGCCCGACCCGCGCGGCAAGCGGCCCGCTGATGCAGAACAACCCATCGGCATGCCGCAGGCGCGCCCGCTCGGCCTCGCGCCGCTCGCGCACCAGCCCCTTGAGCACGTCCAGCCGCGGCTCGGCCCGCTTGGCCAGCGACTTCACCTCGGATGGATACTTCAACTGATGAAGCTCAAGGAAGATCGGCGTGGCGGCGGTGCGCAGCGGGTCGAAAAACGTCGCCAGCCGCTGGTTGCGCGTGTAGATGACGTGACCGCCCTGCGCCAGCCGCTGGCGCCACTCGGCCTCCCACAACCGGCGCCGACCCGCGGCCTCGGCCCCGCCGTCGCCCTCGAGCGCCTCGCGAATCTCACGCGTCCCGGCCGCCCCCTCCGCGCCAAACAGCCGACCCAGCCGCAGGTTCGCCGGCGGCTCCCCGCCCAGCGTCCGAAGCAGCGCCTCGGGCTCGCGGGCCAGCTCGGTAAAGCGCAGGTCGATCAGCCAGTCGGGCCGCAGTCGCGCCAGTTGTTCGCTGGTCTTGAGGATCATGATCAGGTTGGCGCGGTCGTCGCGGGCCTGCGCCCAGACGGCAAAATGAAACTGCAGCTTGTAACCTGGGTCCTCCACCGGCGCCCGCCCCTGCCCAAAGGTGGGCTCATCCTAGTGGATTCGGCGGCGGCCTGCAAGCGGCTCACGGGCTGCTAGCCGGTCACCGGCTCGGTGCGGTATTGCATCTGGTAGAGCCGCCGGTAGAGCCCGTCGCGCCGCAGCAGCTCGCCGTGGGTGCCCTGCTCGGCAATCCGCCCGCGGTGCATGACGATGATGTTGTCGGCGCGCTGGATCGTCGAGAGCCGGTGGGCGATCACCAGCGCCGTCCGCCCCGCCAGCAGTCGCGCCGTCGCCTGTTGGATCAGTTGTTCGGTCTGGGTGTCGATGTTGGCCGTGGCTTCGTCCAGAATCAGCACGCGCGGGTCGGCCGCCAGCGCGCGCGCCAGCGCCAGCAACTGCTTCTGCCCAGTCGAGAAGCTGCCGCCGCGCTCGCTGACCGCCGCCTGCAGCCCCCCCGGCAGCTCCCGCACGAAGCGCGCCGCCCCGACCTGGCTGAGGATGTCCCACATAGTCTCCTCGGCCAGCTCGGGCGCCGCCAGCCGCAGGTTGTCGGCCACCGTCCCCGAAAACAGAAACACGTCCTGTGGCACGACCGCATACAGCCGGCGCAGCCCCACCAGGTCCAGCTCGCGCAGGTCCACCCCGTCGATCGTGATCCGCCCCTGGTCCACGTCATAAAAGCGCGTCATCAGGTTGATCAGTGTCGACTTGCCGGCGCCGGTCGCGCCCACCACCGCCACCGTGCGCCCGCTCGGGATCTCAAAGTCCAGCCCGCGCAGGATCGGCTGCCCGGCGATATAGCTGAAGTGCACGTCCTCGAAGCGGATGCCATCGGCCACCGGCGGCGCCGGCCGCGGCCGCTCCGGCTGCGCGATGCGCGGCTCGGTGTCGAGCAGGCTGAAAATCCGCTCGGAACTGGCCATCGCCGATTGCAGCAGGTTGTATTTCTCGCTCAGTTGCCGAATCGGCCCGAACAGCATCTGCACGAACAGGATGAACATGACCAGCGTGCCGAAGCTGATCGCCTCACCGCCCGTCTCGCGCGCCGCGATCAGCTCCTGCCCGCCCACCCAGATCACGCCGGCGACGACCAGCGCGAAGATCAGCCCCATCGCCGGGTAAAAGATCGCGTAGGCAAAGATGGTGTGGATCTGGGCGTCGCGATACTCCGCGTTGAGGCGGCGGAACTGCTCGCGGTTGCGCCGTTCGCGGCCGAACGACTGCACCGTCGCCATGCCGGTGACGTTCTCCTGCAGGTAGGCGTTGGTGATCGCCAGGTGGCGGCGCGTCTCCAGGTACCAGCGCCGCGCGTGGTTGCGGAAGAACGCCACCACCGCCAGCATCGGCGGCACCGAGGCCAGCACCACCAGCGCCAGCAACCAGTCCACCCACAGCAGCACGCCGATCACGCCGAAAATCACGGTGAACTCTGCCAGCACCGTCACCACGCCGGTGGCGAACAGGTCGTTGAGCGTGCCGATGTCCGAGGTCAGCCGCGTGATCAGCCGCCCAACCGGGTTGCGGTCGAAAAATGCCGTGTCCAGCCGCAACAGCCGGCCGAAGAGCTGCTTGCGCAGGTCGTGCATCGCCCGCTGGCCGACTGTCTCGGTCAGGTAGCTGTAGGCCATCTCGAATCCGGCAGTCGCCACGATCAGCAGCGCCAGCAGGCCCGACATCATCATCAGCCCGCGCACGTCCCCGGTGGCGATATCGACATCGATGATGCGCCGCGTCAGCGGCGGCTGGGCGATCCGCACCGCGCCGGCCGCCAGCGACAGCACCAGCGTCAGCACCACCGTCGGCCGATACCTGTCGATGTAGTGCCACAACCGGCGCATCAGGCCCAGGTCGGGGCGGCGGTGCTGGGGGGCGTCGTCGGGGGCGAGGGCCTGGGTGACTCGGGACATGCGCGCCGGGTGGCTCCTCCTGCTCAATCAGGCCATTGTACCGCAGCCCGCGCGGCGAAACAATGAACCAGAAAGACAGGCACAACCGCTTTCACGCAGCCGCGGGGGCAGGCAGGCGCTTGCTGAAGCCCAGCCGATCCACGCGCACGTCATGGCCCAGGGTCAGCTTTCGGCCGAGCATCGCACCCAGCGCCTCGTGCGGCTTGACGAACGCCCCCTGGTCCAGCGCGATCGAAAGCTCGAAGATGAGATGATCGGCCCCGGCCTGCCCCGGCTCGCTCACCAGCTCGGCGCGCGCCAGCGACTGGCGCAGGTCGAGCGTGCGGGTGCCCTTCTTGCGCTCGATCTCGATTGGGAAACTCTCGGCAGCCAGAAAACGCCCAAGCGCGGCCTCGGCATCGTCCGTCCCGGCATCGTCCGCCCCCGGCCGCAGGAACAACCGATAGTCGGCGTGGCTGAGGCTGGCCTCCAGCCCCGGCGCGCGCAGCTCGACCTCTTCGCAGGCTATGAATTGCAGCCCCGGCAGCCCCACGCCATTGAGCCGCTTCAAAGCCGCCATCGGCGTCAGCGGGCGCACCAGCATGATGTCGAGCAGCTCCGCCGCCCCGCCCATGCCCAGCGACAGCGGCGGCGCGAACTGCACCTTGGGCTGGGGGTTGAAACCCTGGCTCCAGGCCAGCGGCAGCCGCGCCCGGCGCAGCACCACGCCCAGCACCTTGATGAAGTCCAGGTGCGAGAGGTAGCGCAGCGACTCCTGGCGCGAGTAGTCCAGCCGCAGCCGCTGGACCGGTGCCAGTTCACCATCATTGTCGCCCGCCACCGCCCCCTCGAGCTTCGGCGGCTCGATCGCTTCCGTCGGCATCTCGGTCATGTCGCTCGCCAGCGTGTGCACGATCTGGTCATCGTCGCAGGCGTCGCAACCGGCGCAGGCCCCGGTGTCGCACTTCTCCACGTGCCGCTCGGCCAGCGCCAGCAGGCGGTCGGCCCAGAGGAAGCGCCGCCCCGGCCCGGCCTCGATATGTTCATGCGGCAGCACCTCGTGCTCGCCGCGCTCGCGGTTGGCATAGAAGGCCGGGTCGAGCCCGACGGCGGCAAAGGCCGCCAGCCAGCGCTCCAGGCTGAAGTGCTCGTGCCAGCCGTCAAAGCGCGCACCCAGCTCCCACGCCCGCCGCAGCGCCGTCGCCATGCGCCGGTCCCCGCGCGCCAGCACCGCCTCGATGAACAACTGGCCCAGATCGCTGGTTTTGACGTCCACCGCCCCGCCGCAGCGCCGCCGCACCCGCTCGCGCACGAACTCAAAGCGCCGCCGCAGCTCCTCGCGCGGCGGCTGCGCCTCCCATTGGAACGGCGTGTTGCTCTTGGGCACGAACGGCGAAAGCGTGACGTTGATGCGCGCCTGGCGGCCGTGGTGGCGCCGGCCGATCCGCCCCGTCTGCTCGCACAACTCGACGATCCCCTCCAGGTCCTCGTCGGTCTCGGTGGGCAGGCCGATCATGAAGTAGAGTTTGACGGTGCGCCAGCCGCGCCTGAAGACATCGTCGATCGTCTGGAGGAAATACTCCTGGTCCACCGGCTTGTTGATCACCTTGCGCAGGCGCTCGCTGCCGGCCTCGGGGGCAAAGGTGATCCCGCCCTTGCGCACGCTGGCCAACTCATCGACCAGTTCCACATCGAAGCCGTTGATGCGCAGCGAGGGCAACGAGATCGACACCCCGCGCGGCCCGAAGCGCTCCGTCAACGCCCGCGCCAGCGGCCTCACGCAGCTATGGTCGGCCGAGCTGAGCGAAAGCAGCGAGATTTCATCATAGCCGCTGGCCTCAAGCCCGCGCCGGGCGATCTCGACGATCTGCCCCGGCGGGCGCTCGTTGACCGGCCGCGTGATCATCCCCGCCTGGCAGAAGCGGCAGCCGTTGACGCAGCCGCGCCGAATCTCGATCGCCAGCCGGTCATGCACCGTCCGCAGCAGCGGCACCACCGGCGCCACCGACCCCAGGTCCTGCGCGAGGTTATAGTGGCGCTTATAAACCCGTTCGGGCGCGTGGCCGCGCGCCTCCGCGCGCAGCTCGACCGCCGCGACCGTGCCATCCTCGTGATAACGCGGCTCATAGAACGCCGGCACATAGAAGCCCGGCCGGCCGGCCAGCGCCAGCAGCAGCCGCGCGCGGTCCCAGCCCTCGGCGCGAGCGCGCTCGCAATGCTCCATCAGCTCAATGACCGCCTCCTCACCATCGCCGACCACAAAGACGTCAATGAAGGGGGCCAGCGGCTCGGGAGAAAACGCCCCCTCGCCGCCGCCGACCACCAGCGGAAAGACGGCCGTGCGCTCGCGCGACTCCAGCGGCAGCCCAGCCAGGTCGATCAGCGTCAGGATATTGGTGTAGTTGACCTCGTGCTGGAGCGTCAGGCCGATCCAGTCGAACTCGGCCAGCGGCCGGCGCGTCTCGAGCGACCACAGCGGCAACCCCGCCGCCCGCATCGCCTTTTCCATGTCGGGCCAGGGCGTGAATGCCCGCTCGGCGGCCCAGCCCTCGACGGCGTTGATCCGCTCATAGAGCAGCCGGTAGCCATGGTAGCTCATGCCAAGCTCATAGAGGTCGGGGAAGGCGAGGCAGGCGCGCACGCGCGCGTCGGGCCGGACCACCTGGTTGAACTCGCCGCCGACGTAACGCGCCGGTTTCTCCACCTGCATCAGCAGCGGCTCGATCCGCGCCCAATCCACCTGCGTCATGCCTTGCTCCCCATCCCGATCATCGCGCGCGCCGCCATCGGTCCCCGCCCGTGGGGTCCATTCTAGCCGCGCCCGCCAAAGGGAGCAAGCACCCCCGTCCAACCCGTCGCTACGGCCGCCGCCCCAGCTGGTCGGCCGCCGGGCCCAGTTCCTCGCGCCGCCGCAACGAGCCGCCGACGGCCATCGATCCGAACAGGATCAAGAGGTTCTTGATGATGTATTGCCCCTCGGTGGTCGGGGCATAGGGGATGTGGCCCGATTGGAAGGTCATTGCCGGCACCAGCACCAGCGGTGCCGTCGTGCCGATGAAGTGAAAGAAGACCAGCACCACCGCCAGCCGCACCGTGTGCCGCGAGAGAAACAGCACCCCGATCAGCATCTCGAAGCAGCCGATCAGGGTGATCCAGGTCTCCGGCTGGAACAGCGGGATGCGACCCACCGTCGCCACCAGCAGCGGGTCGGCCGGCGACAGCGCCAGCGGCTTCAGGATGCCGAACCAGAAGAAGATCAGCGCCAGCGAATAACGCAGCAGCGTCACCCCCCAGCGGCGCATCAGGTTCACCAAAGCGCGGTCGAGGGCGTCCAGACGCCGCCAGGGCGAGCTATGTTCCATGGCTGGGGTCTCCTTTATCTTCAGCATACCCCACGGACCCGAAAAACCAGAAAACCGGCCGCAACCAAAATACAATCACGAATAAACACCCATTTTCACGAATGGGTGCCAGGTTCACGCAAAACTCGCCCTTTCAGGCATCCTGTGCCATGACCTTCCCAGCTCATTTCCGCTAAAACCCAGGCGCCGAAGGAGCGGCAGCGCCGGTGAACTTTGCGTTCCTCTGCGTCCTTTGCATCTTTGCGGTTCAATTTGATTTCGTTGCGTAAGCGCTCGCGGATGTTTGAAAATCATCAGGCCCCCAAGGAGGCGGCCCGCAACCATGAACAGCCAGTTTCCCGAGCGTCGCATGCGCCGGTTGCGGATGACCCCGCGCCTGCGCGACCTGGTGCGCGAGACCCGCCTCGCGCTCGACGACCTGATCTGCCCGCTGTTCGTCTGCCCCGGCCAGGGCGTGCGCCGCGAGATCGCCAGCATGCCGGGAGTCTTCAACTTTTCGGTCGATCAGGCGGTCGAGGAATGTCGCGCGCTGGCCGACCTCGGCATCCCGGCGGTGATCCTGTTCGGCATCCCCGAGGCCAAGGACGAGCAGGGCAGCGGGGCCTGGGCCGGCGAGGGCATTGTCCAACGCGCGCTACGCGCCATCCGCGAGGCGCTCGGCGAGCGGCTCGTCCTCATCGCCGACACCTGCCTCTGTGAATACACCAGCCACGGCCATTGCGGGCTGATCGACCACGCCGGCGCCGGCGCACCCCAGATCCTCAATGACCCCACACTCGAACTGCTGGCCCGCACCGCGGTCAGCCAGGCCCGCGCCGGCGCCGACATCATCGCCCCCTCCGACATGTTCGACGGCCGCGTCGGCGCGATCCGCCGCGCCCTCGACGCCGACGGCTTCCACCACACCCCGATCATGTCCTATGCCGTCAAGTATGCCAGCGTCTTCTATGGCCCCTTCCGCGACGCCGCCGACAGCCCGCCCGCCTTCGGCGACCGCAAGAGCCACCAGATGGACCCCGCCAATGCCCGCGAGGCGCTCGAGGAGGCACGGCTTGACGCGGACGAGGGCGCCGACATCCTGCTGGTCAAGCCCGCCCTCACCCAGCTCGATACGATCGCCTCGCTGCGACGCGCCTTCCCGCATCCGCTGGCCGCCTATCACGTCTCGGGCGAATACGCGATGATCAAGGCCGCCGCCGCGCGCGGCTGGCTCGACGAGGCCGGCGCCGTCTGGGAAGCCACCCTCGCCATCAAGCGCGCCGGCGCCGACCTGATCATCACCTACTTCGCAAAAGACCTCGCCGCGCGGATATAGGAAAAAAAACCTTTGATCTGCGATCCTTCGGCTTCTTGTTGTCTTGCGACGGTCACCCCCGTTTGGCCGAAACAGTCAGGGAATCAACCCACGCATTCATCCCCCGCCGATCCTTGTCCGGACCTGCTTACTCAGCGCTTCATCGGCGTCCTCTGTGTCATTGCGGTTCAATAACACTTAATTGGGGGCAAGGGTTTCAGCCCATTTTGGCGATCTTGGCACCTTTGCGTTTTGGCGTGAACCATGGATCGTGTGTCTTCGTGGCTTTGTGACTTTGTGAGAGATCTCCCTCCCCCTCACCGCGTCTTTCTCACCATCTCGAAGTTGCAGAGCCGGAACTCGAGGTTGCCCTCGGTGTCGCGCATGAACTGGCGGCTCGGGTCGAGCGTCAACAGGAAGTGGTGCTCGGCGATGTTGACCGATTCATAGCCCAGCTCGGTCAGCCGCTCCACCGCGCGCAGCATCAGCCGGCGCAGCTCCGTCTCGCTCAGCAACTCCTGCTGGAACGCCTCCATCGCATTGATCGACTGGCAGGCCACCCCCTGCGCCAGCATCTCGACCGGCCCGTTCCAGTAGCCCCAGATTTTGATGTAGTCGTGATCGGGTTGCAGGATCGGCTCGCCCTCGGGCGTCAGCAGCTCGCGATGGCGGGCAAACGCCCGCATGTCCAGCGGCCCCTCGCTGGTGTCGGAGCTGGAGCCGGTCATGTAGATCGCCCGCGGGATCGTCGTCGGGAAGCCCAGCCGCGCCAGCTCCAGCGCGCGGGCAAACTCCTCGAATGGGCTGTTGTAGCCCACCTTGACCATCCGCCGCCCCTGATAGTCCCCCGGCGCGGCGGCCGGTCGCTCGCCCACCCGTGAGGTCTTCCAGACCAGGTGGATGTCGTCCTTGGTCAGCGTGTAGTAGACCTGGTGGCTGGTCGAGAGGCGCACTTGGTTGGTGTTGCGCCAGCGTTCGGGCTGGAAGTAATCGAACAGCCCGCCGTCGCCCCCCACCACCCACAGCCGCCCCTGCGTGCTTTCGACGTGGCCGAAGACGTAATCCACCCCCATGATGTTGACCCGCTTCAGGTGCGGGGGCAGCGGCCGCTCGGTGGCGAGCCGGTCCTGCTGGCGGCGCAGGTAGTCGCTGCGCTTGGCCTCGCGGATCCGCGCCTCGTGTTCGGGAGTGCGCATGAGCAGCTCGAAGTCGATCAGCGCCCAGGCCGGCTGGCCGTGCCGCCGCAGCAGCCCACCCCCCGGCGTGCGCCGCACGATGATGTGTGCCGGCTTCATGTCGGCCACATGGAAGCCCTTGGCCAGCACCTCATCCTGGACGTGGCGCGTCAGCGCGTGCAGCTCGGCCTCGGGCAGCCCCAGCGCCTCGAACGTGACCGCTGCGTCGTCGCCCTTGATCCATTCGTAGATGACGATGTATTGGCGCAGGATATCGAGCTCGACCCCGATGTGGCTGCGCGCCTTGCGACTGACCCGGTCGCGTGAGCGCCCGGTCTGCCAAAGCTGGAGCCGCTCGGGCGGCACATAGATCGCAAACGGCCGGTGAGTCAGGATGATCGGCGCGCGCGGCCCCGAGCCACCCCGCCGCAGTTCCTCCACCAGCGCAAACTCCTCGAACGGGGTGTTGAACTCCGCGTTGAGGAAATCATCGAGCACGTGCGTCTCAAGCGGCACGTCCTGCCCCATGCGCGACCACTTGATCACCAGCTCGATGGAACGGCCGCCGACCTCCCGCGTGCGGACCCGGTAGACCGTGCTTGTCCCCCGCAGCCGCTCCCGGTGCGCGCGGAACCAGTCGCGCTCGAACCAGTTCTCCGGCTTGAGCTGCTCCGCCCATCCCAGCCCGTGGCGCGTCACATACAGGTCGCCGCCGTCGCCGGTGCGCAGGTGCAGGTAATCCAGCCCCTGCATGTTGACCCATTGGGGCCCGGCCCCGGGCGGGGTCGCCAGCTCATGGTGCTTGTCGGGATGACTGCTCATGGTTTCAGCATCGGCCACCCGGCCTGCGATGGCCAGCTTCTTCTGGCCCGTCCGCCCGTCAGCGGCGGATCGTGAACAGGCGGCGATAGAGGATGAAAATGACGCCGGCGAAGACCACCAGACCCAGCCAGCCCGCCAGTAAGGGGGCGATCTTGTCCTGGCGGCCGAGCGTCTCCAGCACCGCCACCAGCAGCGAATAACCCACCGCCACCAGCAACCCCAGCACCACCCCCTGCGTGAAACGGCGCGAGTGAACGTCCACCACCACCGTGAAGCCCAGCAGCACCATCAAGAGGGTCGAGATCGGCCGCTCCAGCTTGCGGTGCAGCGAAATGGTGTAGCCGTGAACGTTTTCATCCTGCTTGGCCGCCAGCAGGTCCCGATATTCCTTCAGCTCCAGGTAATTCATCTCCTCGGGCCGCTTGGAGCGGCTGAGAAACTTGTCCAGGTTCTCCTCCATCTGCACCTCAAGCTCGTCCAGGCGGCTGTGTGAGCTGTTGAGGCCGTCACGGAAGGTCCACTGCTCGACGTTGACGAAATGCCAGAAGCGCCCGCCCCGGCTCTCGTCCTCGATCAGCCAGGCGGTGTCGGCCTCGATCCGGCGCACGATCCCCGCCCCGGTCGGGTCCAGGTCGATCACCACCGGAAAAATCATCAGCCGGTGGTTGGTCAGGTAATGCTGCATATAGTAGAAACGGTTGTTCTCGCCCTTGACGAACAGCTTGTTGCGCCGGGTGAAGACGCTCTCGCTCTTGCCGGCGATGTCGACCTTCTCGATCTGGCGCGCGCGCGACTGCGCCACCGGCGCGACGAACTCGTTGAGCCAGAACAGCGACACGGTTGCCGCCAGCCCGAAGATGATCGCCGGCCGCGCCAGCCGCGCAAAGCTGATGCCGGCCGCCACCATCGCCAGGATCTCGCGGTTCTTGGCCAGCAGGCCGTAGGCGAAGACCGTCGACATCAGCACGATGTAGGGCATTGCGGTGACAATGTGATCGGGAATGCTCAGCGCCAGGAACTGGATCACGCTGCTCAGCGCCGGCGCCTTTTCGATGAAATCCTTGCGCGTGTCATAGACTTCATAGGCCAGCATGAACACCACGGTGAACGCCAGGAACATGAAGAAGAAATAGAGGATTTCCTTGAGGATGTAGCGGGTCAGCAGCTTCATGGGGCCCCGTAAGTGCTTTCAAGTCTCTTGGCGCGCCGGCTGCGGCCCGACGCCCCCGCCAGCATATCGCCCGCGCCGGGCATGGCTCAAGCACAAAGGCTGCCGGGTGGGTAGGTCGGCTCTTCGAGCCGACACTGGAGGCGATGTCGGGTCAAAGTCGTCATATGAAGCGCGGGGGCAGCTTACAGGGGGGTAGGTCGGCTCTTCGAGCCGACACAAGAGGCGATGTCGGGTCAAAGACCCGTATGTGTTTAGGCGTAACATATTGAAAGACGGCGGGCGGCTCAGCCCCGTGAGGGGCAAATAGCTCCGGAGGAGCGACATGTCGATAGCAACCGGCGCTCCTTGGTCAGAGCTCCGTAGGAGCGGCATGTGCTGACATCCCCCACCGCTCCCCCACGCTGCATGGTTTTTTCACATGCGGAGCTTGAATCTTGCGTCTGACCATGCATCACCCGACACAAGAGACGATGTCGGGTCAAATGTGTTTAGCGTGACGCATCAAGCATGGCTGGCCGGGGACTCAGCCCCGTGAGGGGCAAATAGCTCCGGAGGAGCGACATGTCGATAGCAATCGGCACTCCTTGGTCAGAGCTCCGTAGGAGCGGCATGTGCTGATATCCCCCACCGGTTCCCCACGCTGCATGGTTTTTCACATGCGGAGCTTGAATCTTGCGTCTGACCATGCATCACCACCGTTCCGCTAAACACATACTTCGAGCCGACACTGGAGTCCATGTCGATCGAAGTATGTGTTTAGCGTGACGCATCAAGCATGGCTGGCCGGGAACTCAGCCCCGTGAGGGGCAAATAGCTCCGGAGGAGCGACATGTCGATAGCAACCGGCGCTCCTTGGTCAGAGCTCCGTAGGAGCGGCATGTGCTGACATCCCCCACCGCTCCCCCACTCGGCCTGGCGTTTCGCCTCATTCACCTCACGCTTACTGCCCCTTGACCATCATGGCGCTTGGGGTAACAATGCCTTCGTCTGCAAGCAATCAACAACCGGAGGAGGGGGCAATGCGCATGAGTCGGTCATTCTTGTTGTCGGTTTTGGCGGGGATGCTGTCGATCTTGCCCGCTGCGGCGCGGGCGGCGGAGCCTTCCGTGCCTGCCGAGGCCCCCGGTTTCCACTGCTACGGCTATGCCGCCGTCGCGCCGCAGGCGCGCGGCATCTATGCCACGCAGGATGGCCAGGGACGGCCGATCATCATGATCTGGCCGATGGATGCCGACGGCACCCGCGATCTGCTCGTGGTCGACGCCGACAGCGGGGAGACCGAGCAGGTCGCGCTGCCCGGCGGCGCAAAGCTGACTCCCTACACCGCCATCCTGTCGCGGGACAACAAGTTCTACACGCAGTTCGGCGGACGCTTCTATGCCTTTGACCCGGCCGAGCGCCAGTTCACCTTCCACGGCGACGTGGGCGACGATCTCGCCATGTGGATGACCGAAGACGACCAGGGACGCATCTGGGCGGGCATTTACCCCAACGCGCACCTGGTCAGCTTTGACCCCAAGTCGCGCGAACTGATCGACTATGGTGCGATCAACAAGGAAAACTGGCCGCAGTATCCACGCCGCCTGACCAGCGACGCCGCCGGCTGGATTTACATGGGCATCGGCGACACAAACGGCATCGTCCTCGCCTTTGATCCCCAGGCGCGGGCGACGAAACCCCTCCTCCAACCCGAAGAACGTGGCCATGGTCTTCCCGAAATCTTCCGCGGGACCAACGGCCGGGTTTACTTCCGCCTGGGCGGCGGCCAGTGGTTCGAGGCCTACGCCGGCGAGCGCGCGGCCGTGGACAAACCGCCGGTCGAGGCCGTCCGGGAGAAAGTGAATACGCAGGCCGCGGTTTTCGGCGACCTTCCCGACGGCCGAAAGGTGACCCGGGTCAGCCTGCCCGACAAGGTCATCGTCGTGGAGGGGCCTGAAGGTTCCAAGAGACTCCAGATCGACTATGACCTGCCCGGCACGCACATCTTGTCGCTCGTTGCGGCGCCCGACGGCGAATCGGTGATCGGCTCCACCGGTTTGCCGCTGCGACTCTTTCGCGTCACGCCGGGCATGGAGGACGAAATCCCCCACCAGGGCCCCGGCGTGGATGCCCACGTCAACGCCTGGGCCAGCCGCGACGACGTCCTCTTTGGCGCGACCTACGTTAAAGGCCGGCTTATCGCTTACCGCCCGTCCGAGCCCATCGGGCCCGACAACCCACGCGTGCTGATGGCCGGGCCGCCCCACATCATCCGCCCGCACGCGCTGCTCGCCCATTCGGATGGCCGTCATCTCATCATGGGCGGCACGCCCGCCTACGGCCGCACGGGCGGTGGTCTGGTCATTTATGACGACGCGGCCGGCACCGGCACGGTCCTTACGCACGAGCAGCTCCTGCCCAACCTGAGCACCAAGGCGCTCGAAAACCTCGAAGACGGCACGGTGCTGGGCGGAACCTCCACCGCCCCGGGCACGGGCGGCGAGCGCCTTGCGAGCATCGCCGAGCTCTACATTTTCGATCTTGCCGAGAAAAAAATCGTCTGGCACGCACCGGCCCTCGAGGGCGTCGAGGAATACAGGGACTTCAAGCTGGCGAACGATGGGCTGGTCTATGGCCTCGCCGACCGCGGAGAGACCCCCGTTTTCTTCATCTTCGATCCCGCCGCGCGCAAGGTGGTTCACCAGGCGGAGGTCACCGGCTTCGGCCGGACCGCCGGAGCGCAGGCGCCGCGCATCCTCGCCGAGGCGGATGACGGCACCATCTATGCGCTGTTCTCCCATGCCATCGGAAAAATCGTGCCCGGCAGTCGGCAGATCGAGAAAGTGGCGGAGCTGCCCGCCCAAGCCCACGCCGGCTTCGTGCTGATCGATCACCACCTCTACTACGCCGACTCCAACCGCGTCTGGAGTTACGACCTGAACACGAATTGATCGGCAGGCGCATCAAGCAGGCAAACGATGGCGGCCGTGGATTCCGAACCGGAAGTGGAATCGCGGCCGCCCTCTGTCCGCCCTCCGCAGATTCAATCTTCTTCTTCAGCGCCGCCGCCGCTCGCCCGCCATGTGCGTCTCCAGGTCGGCCCGGTCCACCGGGTGCAGCGCCCCTTCGTGCAGCCGCATCACGCGGCCGGCGCGCATTGCGATCAGCGGCTCGTGGGTCACGATCACCAGCCCGCGCCCCTGGCCCGCCGTCAGCTCCCACATCAGCTCGATCACGGTGCGGCCGGTCTTCAAATCCAGGTTGCCGGTCGGCTCGTCTGCCAGCAACAGGCGCGGCTGGTTGACCAGCGCCCGCGCCAGCGCCACGCGTTGCTGCTCGCCGCCCGACATCCGCGAGGGCCGGTGCCCCAGCCGGTGGCCCATCTCCAACCGCTCGAGCAGCCCCCTGGCCGTCTCCTCGATCTCCTCGCGCCCCCGCCCCGCGATCAGCCCCGGCAGCATCACGTTCTCCAGCGCGCTGAACTCGGGCAGCAGGTGATGGAACTGAAACACATAGCCGATCGCCCGGTTGCGCCACTCGCTCAGCCAGGCCACCGAGCGCCCCGCCAGCGGTTCGCCCTCGAAGATGATCCGGCCGCCGTCGGGAACGTCCAGCCCGCCCAGCAGGTGCAGCAGCGTGCTCTTGCCCGAGCCCGACATGCCGATGACCGCCACCGACTCGCCGGCGTCGACCGTCAGCGAAGCCCCCGCCAGCACGCGCAGCTCGCGCTCGCCGTCATGATAGGTCTTGACCAGTTTCTCGGCCCGCAGCAGCTCGGCCATCGTGGGGCTCTTTTCGTCGCCCGGGGGCGTGAGGGTGGGCGCCCGCCCGTCGGCGCGCGCGCTCATTTTGATCATCCGGTCCCCACAGCGCGATGTCAAGGCGCGGCGAAGAGCCGGGGAACAGGACGCGGATTTACAGATTTTACGATTGACGCGGAATGTGCTCTTCTCCCCCCGCCGGGGATTTTGATTTGTTTCCGCCCGCGCATCACGCACAATGGGGTCTGGTGCGGCGATCTCCCCGCCGCCGTCACGGCCCAAGCCCACGGATGCTATGGATCTTTCCCCCGCCCAGTCGCCGACCCCCTGCGAGCCCCCCGCCCGGCTGCGGCTGGGCAACGTGCCGCTGACTCCCGTCGATGCCGCCGCCGCGCTCGGGCTGATCGCCCAGTGGGCCGGCCGCGAGCCCTTCCGCCTCGTGGTCACCCCCAACGTCGACCATGTGATGGAGCTCCAGCGCAATCCCGACCTGCGCGCCGTCTATGAGCGCGCCGAGCTTGTGCTGGCTGACGGGGTGCCGCTGATCTGGGCCGCGCGCTGGCTGGGGCTGCCGCCGCTGGCCAAGGTCTCGGGATCGGACCTGGTCGGCCCGCTCTGCGAGCGCGCGGCGCGTCAGGGTTGGCGCCTCTTTTTCGCCGGCGGCAACTCGCCCGCCCAGCTCGAGGAGTGCCTTTCCCGGCTGCGCACCCGCTACCCGGGCCTGCGCATCGCCGGCGCCTGTCCGCCCTTCGGCTTCGAGCGCGACCCCGCCGCCGGCGCCGCCCTGGTCGAGCAAATCCGCCGCGCCGAGCCCGACCTCGTGCTGCTCGGCTGCGGCATGCCCAAGAGCGAAATCTGGCTGGACGCCCACCGCCAGGCCCTCGGCCGCGGCGTCGGGCTGGCCATCGGCGTGGGGCTGCTGCTGCTGGCGGGGCTGGAGCGCCGCGCCCCGCGCTGGATGCAGCGGCTCGGTCTGGAATGGCTTTGGCGGCTGGCGGGCGACCCGCGCCGGCTCTGGCGGCGCTACCTCGTGCGCGACATGCAATTCTTCCCCCTGGTCTGGCGATGGAAACGCGAACGCACCCAATCCTGAACGGGCCGCTGATGGCCGCCGCCGCCCTGGCTGCCGTCGCCGGCTGGCTCTTCGAGCCGCGCCTGGGCCTGCTGATGGCCGGCGGCTGGACCGCGCTGGCGCTGGCCCTGGCCGGTTGGCTGCGCCCGATGTCGCTGGTCTGGCTGCTGTTGGCGGCCGCGATGTTCAATTACGGCGTCGCCATCGGCGGCGCCATGGTCGTCAAGCCCACAGAGGTGATCCAACTGGCGATGCTGGCGGTCATCATGACGCGGCTGGCGGCCGGCGATCGCGAGGTCGCCGTGCGCCTCCGGCGGGCCGCCCCGCTCGTCGTGGCGCTGGCGATGCTGGCGGTCATCACGATGGCCACCTCCGCCCCCCACCCCAGCTTCTTCAACACCCGCTACGAGATCCTCGGCTACATCGCGCTGCTCTACGCGCTGCTGTTCTTCCGCCTCGAGCACTGGCGCCCGCTGCTCGTCCTCTCGATGGCGGCCGTGGCGATCCAGGGCACCGTCGCCCTCGCCATGCGCTTCATCCTCGGCATCTCGGGGGTCGACCTCCAGCTCGAGGGCGGCGGCATGGTCCCCTTCTTCCTGACCGCCGACATCCTCGATGAGCTCTCGGGCGGCCGCTTCCGCCTCGCCGGCACCTTCTCCCACAAGAACATGCTGGCGGCCTTCTTCGTGCTGCTGCTGCCGGTGGTCGGGGTGCACCTGTTCCGGCGCGGCGGCCGGCTGGGGTTCCTCGCGCTGCTGCCGGCGCTGGCGGCGCTCGCGCTGACCGACTCGATGACCGGCTGGGGCGCGCTCATGCTGGTGGTCGCGCTGATGCTGCTCTTCCTGCGCCGCTTCGATTACCTGGCCGTCATGCTGCTGCTGATCCTGCCGCTGGCGGCCGTCGGCCTGCTGCGCTTCGGCGAGTCGATCTTCTTCCGCGTCGAGCAGCTCTTCGGCACCCAGAGCGGCTGGGGCACGGTCAGCTCGCGCGTCGAGCTGCTCCAGATCTCGCTGCGCCTGATCGGCGAACACCCCTGGGGCGGCATCGGCCGCGGCAACTTCGCCCTCTTCGGCCAGACCTGGTACCCGCACGCCCACAACCTGTTCCTGATGAAGCTGATCGAGCTGGGCGTGCCCGGCGGGCTCGCCTTCACCGGCACGATCCTGGCCGTCGTCGGCCGCGTCTGGTGGGCGATCCTGCGCGAGCCGGCCCGGCTGGCCGCCCAGGGCCAGTATTTCCACCTGCTGGGCGCGGCGCTGGGCCTGACCGGCTTCCTCGGCATGAACCTCTTCGACTACAACTACAACCACTTCAGCCTCGGCCCACTGTTCATGGCCCTGATGGGCCTGGCCCTGGCCGCGGCGATGAACCTGCCTGGCCTGACCTCCGCCGAATCCACCGCTCCACCGAAAGGTCATTCATGATCAACGTCGGCATCATCGGGCTGGGCTTCATGGGGGTCACGCATTTTGAGGCCTACCGGCGCCATCCGCTGGCGCGCGTGGTGGCGCTGTGCGACCGCTCGCCCGAAAGGCGGCGCGGGGAGTGGGGCGAGGTCGGGGGCCATGGCCGCACCGGCGTCGACGCCCCTGTCGACCTCGCCGGCATCCGCGCCTTGGCCGATTGGCGCGAGCTGATCGCCGACCCCGCCATCGACTTGGTCGACATCTGCGTGCGCACCGACCTGCACCGCGAGCTGGCCGTGGCGGCCCTCGCGGCGGGCAAGCACGTGCTGCTTGAAAAACCGATGGCCGCTAACAGCGCCGACGCGCGCGCCATCCGCGATGCCGCCGCCGCCGCCCCCGGCTTCTTCATGGTCGCCCACTGCGTGCGCTTCTGGCCCGAGCAGGTCGTGGCCCGCGAACTGGTGCAGGCCGGCACGCTCGGCGCGGTGCGCGAGATCTTCATGCGCCGGCTGACCGTGCGCCCCGGCTGGGCCGCCGACAACTGGTTTGCCAACGCCCAGGCCAGCGGCGGCGCCCCCTTCGACCTGCATATCCATGACGTCGATTACCTGCTCCACCTGATGGGCCGCCCCCTGCGCCTGAACGCCTGGGGCGAGGCCGGCCCCGGCGGCGGCATCGACGTCGTGCATGCCGCCTTCGATTTCGCCGGCGGCACCCGCGCCAACGTCATCGGCGGCTGGGCCTGCCCCGCCGGCTTCCCCTTCACCAAAGAGCTTTTCATTCGCGGCGAGCGCGCCACGCTGCACTATAACCCGGTCGCCGGGCTGCCGCTGACGCTCTACGCCGAGGACGGCATCTCCACCCCCGAGCTGCCCGCCGGCACCGGCTACGACCGCGAGATCGACCACCTGTTGCGCGCCATCGAGGCCGGCGTCCCGCCGACCGTCTCGACCGCCGAGACCGCCTTGGCCTCGGTCGAGATGGTCGAGCGCGAGATCGAGAGCCTGACCAGCGGCCGCCCGGTCGAGCTGCCCCCCGCCTGACGCCCGGAGAATTATTGGCTGATTAGATTTCAGGTTCTTCTCAAGAATCAGTGGGTCGAGACCTGTTGCCGAAAGGAAGTGTCTTCGGGATCCATCCCGGCTGGCTCAGCTCGCTTCAGCGAGCGCCTCGTTAGCCCCGCGCTTCAGCGCGGGGTAGGCCGACCGTTATCCCCCCGCCGGCTTCAGCCGGCTACGCTCCCCAAACCAAAATTCGTTTTACGAACCTGATTTCAAAGCCGGGCTTCCATCCAGCCGCGCACCGAGTTGATCAGCCAGAGCCCGCTGGCGCTCGCGAGGTCCTCCGGCCGCAGGACCCCCTCCTCGATCTCGCCACGCTCCAGCAGCTCGCCGCGCAGCACCCCCGCCAGCAGCCCGCACTCGCGCGGCGGGGTCAGCCGCCGCCCCGCCAGCTCGACCACCAGGTTGGCGATCGTCGATTCGGTCAGCTCGCCGCGCTCGTTGATCAGCAGCACGTCGTCGGCGTCGGGATGCTCCCGGCGGGCGCGCTCATAGGCCTCGCGCCGGGTGGTCTTGTGGAACAGGAACCGGTCGCTCCGATCGACCGGCTCGCTCGCCAGCGCCAGCCGGCGCACCCGCCCTGCCGGTTCAAGATCCAGCTGGTGGGCTTCCGCACGCGCCGCGCCCGAATGCCCCAGCAGCAGCCGCACGCGCCAGGCCGCCGGCCCCCCCCGCCCCGCCACCGCCGCCGCCAGCGCCGCGCGCACAGCCTCCTCGTCGCAGCAAAAATCAAAATACTCGGCCGATTCACGCAGCCGCGCCAAGTGTCGCTCGAGCAGCCACCAGCCCTCAGCCGCGCTCCAGCGCAGCGTTTCGAGCAGCTCGAACTCGACCGGCCGCCGCGCCAGCACCTGAATCTTGGCCAGCGTCTCGGCGTGCTCGGCCGCCGGCTCGGAATCCCACGTCACCCCGCCGCCCACGCCGTAGCGGGCGCGGCCGCCCGCCAGCTCGATCTCCACCGTGCGGATCGCCACATTGAAGCAGGCGCGCCGCTCCGGGCCCAGCCAGCCGATCGCGCCGGTATAAATGCCCCGCGGCTCGCGCTCCAGCTCGGCGATGATCTGCGTGGTCCGAATCTTGGGCGCCCCCGTGACCGAGCCGCAGGGGAACAGCGCCGCCAGCGTCGCGGCCGGCGCGGCATCGGTGCGCGCCACGACCGTCGAGGTCAGTTGCAGCACCGTCTCATAGCGCTCGACCTCGAACAGCGCCGGCACGCCCACCGACCCCGGCCGCGCGATGCTCCCCAGGTCATTGCGCAGCAGGTCCACGATCATGACGTTCTCGGCGCGTTCCTTCGGACTGGCAGCCAGCGCGGCGGCGTGCGCGCGATCCTCGGCCGGCCAACGCCCGCGCGGCGCCGTCCCCTTCATCGGCCGCGCCACCAGCTCATCCCCCTGCTGGCTGAAGAACAGCTCGGGCGAAGTCGAGACCGCCGCGTGCGTCGCCGTCAGCACCAGCGCCCCCAGCCCGCCGTGGCGCCCCCGCGCCAGCTCCAGGAACAGCGCCGCCGGCTCGCCCGCAAACGACGCATGATGAAAATAGGTGTAGTTGACCTGATAGCTGTCGCCGGCGGCGATCAGCTCGCGGATGCGCCCGATGGCCACCGCATACTCGGCCTCGCCGATCCCCGGCTGCCACGGGCCGAGCCGGTAGCTCCCCGGCGTCGGGGCGGGCAGGGCGGCCAGCCTTCGAGGTTCGCCATAGATTCCCAGCCAGAGCGGCGGCGGGTCGCCCGGCCGCGACGCCCGCGCCCGCTGGGCAGGCTCAAACGCCGGCGCGGCGTCATAGGCGACCCAGCCGGCCGCCCACAGCCCGCGCTCGCAGGCTTCCCCCGCGCGCGCCAGCGCCGCCGCCACGCCTGCCGGCCCATCGGCGATCAGCAGCTCCAGCGGCTTGCTGAAATGCAGCCAATCCCCCCCGGGGCAGGCGCGACAAATGACGGTTCCCGCCTCAAGCATCGGCCCGTCCGTATGTCTTTGGCGTCACGCTGCTGGCTTCGCTCCACCCCGGGCTTCTATCCGTCGGTTTTTTTGCCTTGCGAAGATTCTGTCGCCCCTTCGGGGCTGGGTTTTTGCCGAACATGGGCAAGGAATCAACCCACGGCAGTCATGCCCCAACTACGACCCTGGTCCAGGCTTGATCACTTTGCGCTTCCTCTGCGTCCTCTGCGCGGTTCAATCGATTTGGTTGCGTCCAGAGGCCGCGCCGTCCGGCCTCAATCCTGAAAGATGTGCTCATACCGGTTGCGCAGATACTCCTCGGCGCGGGAGGATCCGCGGATCGGCTGCGGCTCGCGCAGGTTGCGGAACTCGGGGTTCTTGAGCAGTTCAACCAGCATCTCGCGGCGCGTGACCGGCGGCGCGTCGGGCTGGATCACCTGCATCTCGGTCGCCGCCGTCGCCTCCGGGGGCATCCCCGCCAGCCGGCGCGCATCCTCCAGCACGTCGCGCTCGGCCCCGCCCTCGTTGTCGATCGGGATCAACCGACCTTGGCCATCCTCCACGGGCAGTTGTCCCGGCGGGGGCGGCAGCTCCAACGCGACTTCGCTCCCATCACCGGCCGGGGTCGCCGGGTTGCGCGGCTGCGCGATCTGGTGCATGCGGGCCACATAGGTCCGCGAGAGCGCCGTCTCGGCCACCGCGCTGAAGAACAGGCTGCGCACGCCGGGGTCGCGCGTGGGCCGCTGGAAATCCGCCAGCGCCACGCCCTCGGCCCCCGCCAGCGCCGCCCGCTGCAGCTGGCGCAGCGTCGGAATCGAGCCATTCATGTGCCCCGCCACGCCGATCAGGACCGATCCCTCGGCCGCCTGGTCCGCCGCCAGCGCCAGCTCAAGCCAGCCGTCGAACTCGCCCGCCTCGCTCTCCTCTTCGCGGAAATTGCGCAGAACGACCCGGTCCACCAGCCCCGAAGCCAGCCAGACCGGCCAGTCCTGGCGCGCCTCGCGATAAACCGCGCTTTCGTGGAACTGCTCGAGCGACTCGGGCGCCGGCCCGAACGCCTCGGCCGCCACCGAGACCTGAATCCCCGGCCGGGCGGCGCGCGCGGCCTTGACCAGCTCTTCGAGCAACTCGGTCAGCAGCCGGGCGCGAAACTCGATCCACCGCGGGTCCTCGGGCTCGGGCCGCTGGGCCTGACCCGTCTCCTGCTGCCAACGCTCCAGCACGCTGTGATGATAACCCCACTCGGCGCCCGGGTCGCGCAGGGGCTCAAAATGAATCGCCGCCAGCTCATAGCGGCTGACCAATTCGCCCACCGCCGCCGCCATCAGCGCCCGCACCTCCGGCAGCCCAGCCTCCAAATAACGATTGCCCTCGGCCGCGTGAGTCTCGCCGGCCACCGTGCGTGTCAGCCACTGCACCCGCGTCGGATCGTCGCGCAACAACAGCGCCGAGCTTGCCGACTGCACGTTGCCCATCCGCAACGGGTCCACCCACGCCACCACCGTGCGTCGCCGCGGCTCCACATTCAGCCCCGCCAGCAGCCGCGCCAGCGGATCAAACGACTGGCTCAGCCCCGCCGAGCGCGGCAGTCGCTCCGAGCGGAACAGCGCCGCCCCGCCATCCACCACCTGAATGATCACATCCTGGAATGGCGCCGCGCGCAGCTCGTCAATCAGCCGCTCCACCGGCAGGCTCTCGTGCAGGTTCGCCCCATCGGCGGCCAGCCACACCGCGCCGTGAATCGGCGGCTCGTTGCGCGCGGGCGGTTCGGGCTGCTGCGCCCCCGCCAGGACACTCCACGCCATCAAACCGAGCGCGCTGATCCGCCGCTGCCATGAAGTCATGTCGATGATCCTCTCTCTGCCCGGGAACTCCGTCCGATCGCCCACATCACCGCCGCGACCGGATCGGCTTGTCCCTCTCCACTCAATTTGTAAGCCCCTTGCGCCATGCAAAGCAAGCAGGATCAGCGCCGAGGGGTCCGGCGGGCAGGTCGGCGCTTCAACCCGAGCTGGCGGCCATGCCGGGTCAACGACCCGACCGGCCACTGGGGGGTCCGGCGCGAATAGCATGGACATCTCCGCGCCCGACGGCCTACCCTCTCAGGAAACGGGGGATGGCTTGCCGCTTTCCGTCCACGATTCCATCGGGAGATGCTCACCATGATGCGCTCGTTATGGCTCGCCCTCTTGTTCGGGTTGATGCTCGCCCCGGCGCCGTCGGCCCAGCCCGCCGCGCCCGCGATGCCCTCGGCCGATTCGGTCCGCCAGCTGATGGATCGCGCCTTCATCTATATGCGCGACAACCGGATCATCCCGCCCAACTATGACATGACCGCCAAGGTGGTCAACAACCAGATGCGCAACTCGTGGATCTCCGGCGCCTTCATGATCGGCGCGATGGAGGCCTACAAGTCCACCGGCCAGGCCCACTACCACGACTTCCTCATGGAGGAGGCCAAGCTCCTGGGCTGGAAGCTCGGCCGCCGCCGTCATGCCGACGATCACGCCATCGGTCAGGTCTACGCCGACCTCTACGCCATCCACCGCGATCCGATCATGATCCGCGACACGATCGAGCGCTACAATTGGATGATGACCACCCCCAAGCCCGGTCACGAGGAATGGTGGTGGTGCGACGCAATCTTCATGGACCCGCCGACGATGGCCCACCTTTACGCCGTCAACGGCGACGTGCGCCTGCTCGACTTCATGCACAAGCTGTTCTGGGACCAGAACCAGTTGCTCTACGACCCGGCCATCAAACTCTACTACCGCGACGCCCGCTACATCCCGCCCCACGGCAAGATGATGGACCGCGACGAATTGGGACGGCCGACCCACCTGTTCTGGTCGCGCGGCAACGGCTGGGTGGTCTCCGGCATCGCGCGCGTCATCGATAAGCTGCCGGTCGATGACCTCCAGCGCCCGCGCTACATCCAGCTCTTCCGCGAGATGTGCGAGAAGATCGCCACCCTGCAACAGCCCGACGGCCTCTGGCGCAGCGCCCTGCTCGAGCCCGCCGACTTCCCGATGCCCGAGACCAGCGGCACCGCCTTTTACTGCCATGCGATGGCGTGGGGCATCAACCGCGGCGTGCTCGATCGCGAGCAATACCTGCCGGTCGTGCTGCGCGCCTGGCAGGGTCTGGTCAACTCCGTCGATGCCAGCGGCCGCCTCACCTGGGTCCAGACCGTCGCCGCCCAGCCCAACGTGGTTCAGCAGGAAGACACCCAGGAATACGCCGTCGGCGCCCTGCTGCTGGCCGGCACCGAAATGCTGCGCCTCGTCGAGCGCTGATCAACCCTCAAATGTCCGGCCCCCCACCCCGGGGGCCGGACATTTTCTAATCCTCGCCGCCATCCGTGCGAATCCGCCAAATCCGCAGATCCGTGTCCCATTCCTGATCTTCTGAATCATGATCAAAACCTGTTTTTGGTTCCTATTTTCCCCCCTCTCGCCTAAAATGATCCGAGCGAAACCGGCCGGCGCCCGCACCGGCCCCGCCGCCAGGAACGATAAGATGCTGATTGATTCCCACGTCCACCTGCAGGACAAAAAATTTGCCCGCGACCTGGACCGCGTCCTCGACCGCGCCGACGATGCCGGCATCGAGCATATGGTCTGTGTCGCCGATCGCATCGAGTCGGGCCGTCGGGCCATCGCGCTGGCGCGCCGCCATCCGCGCCTGGTCGCCACCGTCGGCATCCACCCCCATTACGATGCCCTCTTCACCCCCCGCATGCTGCTCGAACTCGAGGCGCTCGCCCGCGACCCCGCCGTCGTCGCCATCGGCGAGATCGGCCTCGACTACCACTATCCGAATTTCAACAAGACCCGCCAGCTGGAGCTGTTCCGCGCCCAGGCCCACTTGGCCGCCCGTCGCCAGCTGCCGATGGTCATCCACTGCCGCGAAGCTTATGAGGACCTGATCGAGACAATCAAATCCGACCCGCGCATTCCGCGCCGCGGCGTCGTTCACTGTTTCGCCGGCAATTACGAGCAGGCTTGCGCGCTGCTCGACCTGGGCTATTACCTCGGCGTCGGCGGCGCCGTCACCTATCCCAATGCCGACGCCCTGCGCGAGGTGGTCTCGCGCATCGGCCTGGAGCGCATCGTCAGCGAGACCGACGGCCCCTACCTGCCGCCCCAGGCCAAGCGCGGCCGCCGTAACGAGCCCTCCTACATCAAGCACGTGGTCAAGCACCTGGCCGACCTCGCCGAGGTCAGCTATCAGGATGCCGCACGCATCACCAAGGCCAACGCCATCAGCCTGTTCGGCCTGCCCGAGCCGCTCCAGCCTCAGCCGCTCTACAGCATTCGCCGCACGCTCTACGTCTGTATGACCAACCGCTGCCCCAACGAGTGCTATTACTGCCAGCGCCACGACGACTACATGGTGATGGGCCACTTCCTGCGGCTGGACCACGAGCCCGAGCCCGACGAGCTGATCCAGCGCATCGACTCCCCCCAGGATTACCGCGAGATCGTCCTCAGCGGCCTCGGCGAGCCCACCCTGCGCTGGGAAGCCTGCCTCGAGGTCGCCCGCCGCCTGCGCGAGCAGGGCGCCCGCGTCCGGCTTAACACCAACGGCCTCGGTTCGTTGCTCAATGGCCGCGACCTCACCCGCGAGATGGCCGGCCGCTTTGATTCTGTCTCGATCAACCTGATCGCCCACGACCGGCCGACTTACAATCAGGTCGCCAACCCCGCCGACCCCGACCGCTCCTGGGATGCGATGCTCGAATTCACGCGCGGCTGCAAGGAGACCGTCCCCGACGTGATTCTGACGGTGACCGCCGTCCCCGAGATCGACGTCGAGGGCTGCCGCCGCCTGGCCGAGGACGAGCTGCAGGTGCGCTTCCGCCTGCGCGAATGGCGCCCCAACGGCTACCCCCGCGAAGCTTGCGCCTGCTGACGGCGCGACCTTTGCCATTCCCTCTTCGCCTTTGCGACAACCAAACGTGAAGGATCGACGGGGCCGCCCCTTTGATTCTTCATTTCATGTCGCAAAGGCCGCAGAGAGCAATTAAAAGAACGCAAAGTCGTTGCGGAGGTGATTCGGGTGGGTGACATCATGAGCAGCATGATGGGATCATGATTCAATTCCTGCCTTTGCGACCTTTGGCCTTTTCCTCTGCATCTTTGCTAAAAAAAAAGATGAAGGATCAGGGGGCCGCCCCCCGTTTCATTTTACGAATTGCGCCCAGCCGTTGGTCTGGCCTAAATTGTTAATGTATGAGGAATTTCAGTCTCGGGACGCGCGGCGCGGTCCCGCCGGAGCATGCCATGGCCATCACGCCCGATCCACGCCACCCCGCTCCGCCCGACGGCCCGCCCGCCGAAGTCAAGATCCAGTTCATCAAGGAGCTGGGCCTGTTCATGGCCGGCCTGCTGCTGGGCTTCTTCTGGTACCTTTACTACGACACCAATCCCACCCCCGAGATTCACATGATCATCGGGCTGATTGTTGTGATCATGGCGCTGCTGCGCTACATCATGCTGACCCGGCGGCTGTAGCCTTTCCTGTTTTGTCGTTCGTGAATCTTGCCACCCGATACGGGCTTTCTGAAGGATGTAGGTGTCATGCGTATTTTGTTTCTGGGGGATATCTTCGGCCGGCCCGGGCGCCATGCGGTCTCGCAGTGGCTGGGCCGCTACCGCGTCCGCGAGTCGGTCGATTTCGTCATTGCCAATGCCGAGAACGCCGCCGGCGGCAAGGGCATCACCCGCGAGATCGTCAATGAGCTGCGCGAGCTGGGCGTCGAGGTCATGACCGGCGGCAATCACTCCTTCGCCCAGCGCGAGTCGCTGGCCCTGTTCGACGACACCGAGGATCTGCTGCGCCCCGCCAACCTTGCCCCCGGCGTCCCCGGACGCGGCATGGGCATCTATGAGTCCCCCGCCGGGCCCGAGATCGCCGTCATCAACCTGCAGGGGCGCGCCTTCATGGCCCCGGTGGATTGCCCCTTCCGCGCCGCCGAGGCCCTGCTCGCCCAGGCCTTGCGCCGCACACCGATCGTCTTCGTCGACTTCCATGCCGAGGCCACCAGCGAAAAGATGGCGATGGCCCATTACCTCGATGGCCGCGCCAGCGCCGTCATCGGCACCCACACCCACATCCCCACCGCCGATGCCCGCGTCAGCGCCCGCGGCACGGCCGCCATCAGCGACGTCGGCATGTGCGGCCCCTACGATTCGGTCATCGGCGTCGAGACCGAGATCGTGCTCGAGCAGATGCTCAAGGGCCTGCCGGTGCGCCACCAGCCCGCCCGCCACGACGCGCGCGTCTGTGGCGTGCTGGTCGAGGTCGACGACGCCAGCGGCCGCGCCCGCCGCATCGAACAGATCATTGAACCCGGTTTCATTCAACTCGCGACGGGAGAAACCTCATGAGCGAGATTCTCAGCCAGCTCAGGGACCTGACCGCCGTCGATCATGCCATCGCCGAGGCACGCGCCCAGCTGGTGCGCTACCCCGCCCGCCTCGAGCAGATGACCGGTATCGAGGCCGCCCTTCAAGCCCGCATCGACGTGGCCCAGCGCCGCCTCGAGTCCGCCCGCCACGACCGCCGCCAGGCTGAAAAGGAGGTCGCCACCCTGCGCGAACAGATCGCCAAATATCTGCGCCAGCAGGGCCAGGTCAAGACCAACAAGGAATATGCCGCCATTACCCAGGAGATCGAAACGATCCAGGGCCGCATCGACCAATGGGATACCACCGGCCTCGAAAAGCTCGAGGTCGAGGATCAATGCCAGACCGAATTGACCGCCGCCGGCGAGCAGCTCACGCTGCGCCGGGCCGAGCACCAGACCGAACGCGACCGCATCGAAATGTTGACTGCCGAAAAAAAACGCTTGATCGAGGGCTTGGAGCAGGACCGCGTCCGCTTGCTGGCCACGCTGCCCGAGGAATATCGCGACGAATATGAGTTTATGAACGAGCGCCACCCCGGCAGCGCGTGCGTCGCCCTCGAGGGCGAACACTGCAGCGGCTGCAACTGGCACCTGGTCCCGCAGACCCGTCACGCCGTCAAGCAGGCCCAGCAGCCCGTCCGCTGCGAGCACTGCCACCGGTTCCTGTTTGCCGGCTGATCGCCCCCGCTACCGCGCCTGCTCCGGCATCCGCGCCACGATCGTCGCCGCGCCCTTCACGCGCTGGCCGACGCTCACTTTAACTTGCGCCCCCACGGGCAGGTAAAGCTCCGTGCGCGAGCCGAAGCGGATGATGCCGATGCGCTGACCGCGCCGCACCGTTTCCCCCGGCGCCACCCGGCAGACGATCCTCCGCGCGATCAGCCCCGCGATCTGGCGCACCGTCACCCGATGCCCGTCCGCGCGCATGAAAATCCAGTTGCTCTCGTTGCAGTCGGCGCATTCGGTCTTCATCGCATTGACGAATGCGCCGGGCCGGTAGCTCAGCGATTCCACCGTCCCCGCCACCGGGGCGCGATTGACGTGCACGTCGAAGACCGACAGGAAGATCGAGATCACCGGCCCGCCGACCTCGCCGGCCTCCGGATTCTCGTTGGTGCGCACCGAATCCACCAACCCATCCGCCGGTGCCACCACCGCTCCCGGCTCGCTCGGGATGCGCCGCGGCGGGTCGCGGAAGAAGCCCAGAAAGATCACCAGCAGCAGCAGCGCCGGCACCCAGAGCACCGGCCAGGCCATCGCCACCCCCAGGATCAGCAGCCCCGCCGCCGGCAAAGCGAAGGGAATGCCCGCCGGATCGATCGGAAATCGGCCAAATCGAGGTTGAGCCATGGTCTGTCCTGAGCCTCCCGGGGCAAAGTTGCTCCCTTTATTATGAGCCAACCGCTGCTGGGCGCAACCGTTAAACGAGCCTCCGGGCCGCCCATGGTCTCATTGAGCGAGGACCAAAAAAATCCGTCAGGGGCCGCAGCGGCGGCCGTCCAATCAACAACGACGGCGGGCGGAGCAACGGAATCGCCCCGAATCCCGCCAACTTATGCTAAAATCAAGCATCCCACTCTCCGGCGGAGCGCTCACCTGATGGCCAAGCCGATCGAATATAATGCCACCGTCCTCGAGCGGGTCGACCTGACCGACAAGCTCGCCATTTTTCGGGTCAAGCCGGATCGCGGCTGGGGCGGAGACCCCGCCGGCGCCGGCCAAATCCCTGACTTCGAGGGCGGCCAATATGCCGTGCTGGGGCTCAACCACCCCACCGACCCCGAGAAGGGCTCCGTACTACGGCCCTACTCGATCGCATCCCCACCCGAGGAAAAGCGTTTCCTTGAGTTCTACGTCCGCTACGTCGACCTGCCCGAATCGAAGAACCCGCTGACCCACCTGCTGTGGGACCTCAAGTCCGGGGACCGCATTTACTTGGGACGCAAGATCACCGGCCACTTCACGCTCTCGCGCACCATCGGCGAGGATGACCCGCGGTTGCGCGTTTTTGTCGCGGCCGGCACCGGACTGGCCCCCTTCGTCAGCATTCTGGCCTCCTGCGTCCAGCGTGGGCTCGATCCGAGCCGCTTCGCCGTCCTGCACGGGGTCAGCCGCGCCGAGGATCTGGGCTACCGCGAGGACCTGCTGTCGGTCTTCGGGAACCTGCCCGACCGCTATGCCCCAACCATCAGCCGCCCCGGCGAGAATCCCAATTGGACCGGCTGCATCGGCCGCGTCGAGAGCTTCTTCGACCACGAGCGACTGTCCGAGCTCGAGGCCCGGCTGGGGCTGGAGGAGGGCGGGTTGACCCCCGATCGCGCCGTCGTCTTCATCTGCGGCCTCTACGGCACGATCCACCACACCCTGCTGCGCCTGATGCGCCGGGGCTTCGTGCCCAACGACCGCCGCATCCGCGAGGGTCTGGGGCTGCTCGACCAGCCGCCCACGCTTTTCTTCGAACAATATGATAGTGCCCCGGTGCTCGACGTGCGCAACAAGGCGGAGCTCGAGATCCTGCTGGCGGAGACTCCCTTCATCAAGAACCTGCGCCAGCAGCTGGCGACCTGAGCCGGGCCGCTGCTGCGAAATTCTGTCGCAATGATCCCGGCCACTGCTTCAAGCTGACCCAGCTGCGGCCGGCTTCTCACTCGCAACTCCTGCATCCTCAGTTGCGACTGAGATGGCATAAGCGTTGCTTAGGCATGTTTTTGCCAGTTGAGCGATGCTTGCATGGAGGTCATGACCATGGCAATCAAGGATGCAATCAAACCCCACGGGATGACGGCCTGGACCCTTGCGATCTTGGCATTGGTGCTGATGGCCGGGGCCGGCGTCGCCGCCTCGGTCCAGCCGACCGATCCCGCCGATCCGGCCGAAACCCTGCGGCAGATCGAGTCGATCCTGCGCGATCACAGGCTTGATGCCAACCAACGGATCGAGGAGGCGCTGCGGACGCTCGAGGGGGCGACCCAGGCCGCCTCCCAGCCGCTGCTGACGCCTGTACAGCCGGTGCCCGATCCCTTCGACCGGTTTTCGCAACCCCTCACCCCGTTCTCGGGGGCGGGATTTGACCCCTTCCGCGAGATGGAACGCATGCACCGCGAGATGCAGCAGATGATGGAGGGCGCCTTCGGCTCGTTCGGGTCGATGCAGCCGCCGATGTTGCTGCACTCCCCACGCGCCGCCGCCCCCTTCAGTAATCTGGAAGCTCGCCCCGACGCCTATCTCTTTCGCTTCGAGCTGCCGGGGGTGAATGACGTCGAAGTGCGCGTCGAGCACGGCCAACTGGTGCTTGAGTCGCGCCAGGAAGTCCACGACGAGCACTCCACGGGCGATGACCGTCCGGCGCGCCGGGTCATCCAGCACAATCAGTTCCGCCACGTGACGCCGCTGCCGGCCGATGTTGACCTTGCGGCACCGATCCAGACGCAGTTGGAGGATGGCCGGCTGACGGTGACGCTCAAGCGGCGGGTCGAGCCGCGGCGACCGGTGATCCGCAACAACGGGCTGGATATCTGATAATCCGCTTTGATCCTGCCTTGCCTCCCCCAGGGGCGTCCCGGCTTCCCCCCCGCCGGGTCGCCCATCCCCACCGGGCGCCATGACTCATTGACCAGATCAGGCTTTTCGGTCATAATGCCTTCATGAGGTCGCCCGGACCACCCACCCGTCCCCCGCGCCGCCGGCGCCTGCTCGCGGCCGCCGCCGAGCTGTTTGCGCGCTGGGGGTTCGACAAGACGAGCCTCGACGAGGTCGCCCGCGCCGCCGGTGTCTCCAAGGGTGCCATCTATCTGGAATTTCCCAACAAGGACGCCCTCTTCAAGGCCGTCGTCTATCGCGAGCTGGCGCATTATACGCGCGATTGGTTGCAGCGCTTCGAGCGCGACGACGATCCGTTCAGCTTCGTGCGGATGTTCCAGCACAGCATCGCCGCCATCAACGCCAACCCCTTCGTCAAGGGCCTGATGACGCGCGATCAGCGCATCTACGGCAGCTTCCTGCAGCGCGAATCCGAGCTGTTCGCGATGGCGATCTCGCTGCGCGCCGAACTGTTCGGCCGCCTGCAGGAGCTGGGCGCGATGCGCGACGATATCCCCGCCGCGACGCTGGCCTACCTGATCAGCGTGATCGGCCACGGGCTGGTGGCCGGCGCGGAGGCGATCCCCGAGCGCCAGCGCGTCCCGTTCGAGGACTCGCTGCGCGCGCTGGGACTGCTGCTCGACCGCGGGCTGGCGCCGCCGCGCCCGCGCAATCGCAAGGCGGTGCGCGAGCTGCTGCTGGCGATGGTCGCGCAGGCCCAGGCCGCGCTGGAGAGCCATGAATGAGCGCCCGCCACCCCCCGCCGCGCCGCCGGCCGAGCCCGTCTTTCGCGCCCGCGGGCTGACCAAGGTCTACCACTCGGGGATCGACGTGGAGGTGCGCGCGCTCAATGGCATCGACCTGGAGCTGTTCGCCGGCGAGCTGGTCGTCCTGCTGGGGGCTTCGGGCAGCGGCAAATCGACCCTGCTGAACATTCTCGGCGGGCTCGACGTCGCCACCGACGGCTCGCTTGAATATCTGGGAGCCAATCTTTCGGGGGCCGACGAGCGCGAGCTGACCCAGTATCGGCGCGACACGGTCGGCTTTGTCTTCCAGTTCTACAACCTGATTCCGAGCCTGACCGCGCGCGAGAACGTGGCGCTGATCACCGACATCGCGCGCGACCCGATGGAACCCGAGGAGGCGCTGGGGCTGGTCGGGCTGGGCCCGCGCATGGACCACTTCCCCGCCCAGCTCTCGGGCGGCGAGCAGCAACGCGTCGCGATCGCCCGCGCGATTGCGAAGCGGCCCGCCGTGCTGCTGTGCGACGAACCGACCGGCGCGCTCGACGTCAAGACGGGGATTACGGTGCTCGAGGCGGTCGAGCGCGTCAACCGCGACCTCGGCACCCTCGCCGCCGTCATCACCCACAACGCCGTCATCGCCGAGATGGCGGACCGCGTGATCCACCTGTCCGACGGGCGGATCACCCACATTGAACGCAACGCCGCGCGCCGCCCCGCGCGCACGCTGGCTTGGTGAGCCCGATGCGCCCGCTCGACCGCAAGCTCCTGCGCGACCTGACCACGATGAAGGGCCAGATGACGGCCGTCGGCCTGGTGATGGTCTGCGGGCTGGCGGTGATGATCATGGCCCACAGCCTGATCCTGTCGCTGGAGTCCACCCGCGCCGGATATTACGCGCGCAACCGCTTCGCCGATGTCTTCGTCGAGATGACGCGCGCGCCCAACGCGCTTCGGTCGCGGCTCGAGGCGATCGATGGCGTCCAGGCGCTGGATACCCGCGTGCGTGGTGCGCTGCGGCTCAACCTGCCCGGGATCGCCGAGCCGGCCGACGGCTTCATCCTCTCGCTGCCCGAGGACCGCCCCCAGCAGCTCAACCTGCTGCACCTGCGCGCCGGGCGCCTGCCCGAGATCGGCAGCCGCCGCGAGGTCGTCATCAGCGCGGCCTTCGCCGCGGCGCACGGCTTCCGGCCCGGCGACACGGTCGAGGCCACGATCTATGGTGCGCGCGAGCGACTGCGTATCGTCGGCATTGCGCTCTCGCCCGAGTTCGTCATCGAGGCCCGCGCCGGCCAGATCGTGCCCGACCCGCGCCGCTTTGGGATCTTCTGGATGAATGAGCGCGAGCTCGCGACCGCCTTCGACCTCTTGGGTGCATTCAATAACGCCGTCTTCGGACTGGCCCCCGGCGCCGACACTCGCGCCGTCATCGCCGAGATTGACCGGCTGCTGGTCCCCTACGGCGGGCTGGGGGCCTATGATCGCGGCGAGCACCCCTCGGCGCGCCAGCTCGACGACGAGCTGGCCGGCCTGCGCGTTTCGGCGATCGCCTTCCCGCTGATCTTCCTCAGCATCGCCGCTTTCATGACCAGCGCCGCCCTGACGCGGCTGGTGCGGCTCCAGCGCGAGCAGATCGCCCAACTGAAGGCCTTTGGCTACAGCCCCGGCGAGATCGGCCTGCACTATTTCAAGTTTGCGCTGGTGGTGGTGATTGGGGCGACGGCCGCCGGGGTGGGGCTGGGCTACTGGCTGGGCGTGCTGGTGGTTGGGGTCTACCACCGCTTCTTCAATTTCCCCGAGCTGGTCTTCCAGCCGAACTGGCCGGCGGTGGGGCTGGCCTTTGCCGCCAGCGCCGCCTCCTCGTTTCTCGGCGTGCTGGGGGCCATCCGCCAGGCGATGCGGCTGCCCCCCGCCGAGGCGATGCGCCCCGAGCCCCCCGCCGACTTCCGGCCCTCGGCCGCCGAGCGGCTCGGCCTGGCGCGGCTGGTCTCGCCCGCCTTCCGGATGGCGCTGCGCAACCTGGAGCGCAAGCCCTGGCAGGCATTCTTCACCGCCCTCGGCCTGGTCTTCGCGACCGCCATCCCGATCCTGCCCGGCGTCATGCGCGACGGCATCAGCCACCTGATCGACTTCCAATGGAGCCTGACCCAGCGCCAGGACGTCACGCTGGGGCTGATTGAGCCGGCCTCGGCGGCGGGGCTGCATGCTTTGGAGCGCCTGCCGGGGGTGCAGGCCGCCGAACCCTTCCGTGCCGTCCCCGCCCGACTTCGCGTCGGCCATCGCGAGCATCGCGTCGGCATCACCGGGCTGCCGCGCGAGGCGCGGCTGAGCCGGCTGCTCGACGCGCAGGGCCGCCCCGCCCAGTTGCCGCTGACCGGGCTGCTGCTCTCCGAGGCGCTGGCGGGCATGCTTGACGTGCGCGTGGGCGAAAATGTCCGCATTGAGGTCCAGGAGGGGCGCCGCCCCGTGCTCGAGGCCCCGGTGGCGGGGGTCATCACCGACTTTACCGGCGTCGGCGCCTACATGGAGCTCGGCGCCCTGCGCCGCCTGCTGGGCGAGGGCCGCACGATTAGCGGCGCGCACCTGACGGTCGACGCGGCGCGCTGGAATGACTTCCTCGTGGCGGTCGGCGAGGCGCCGCGCATCGGCACGATGACCATCACCGCCGCCATGCGCCAAAGCTTCACCGATACGATGGCCCAGATGATGGGCACGATGCAGGCGATCTACTACGGCTTCGCGATCATCGTCGCCTTTGGCGTGATCTACAACGGCGCCCGGATCGCGCTCTCCGAACGCAGCCGCGACCTGGCCACCCTGCGCGTGCTCGGCTTCAACCACCGCGAGGTCGCCGCCGTGCTGATCGGCGAGCTGGCCCTGCTGACGCTGCTGGCGATCCCGCTGGGTCTGGCGCTGGGCACTTGGCTGGCGCGCCTCATCGTCGAGGTCTCGGCCACCGAGACCGTCCGCCTGCCGCTGATTCTGACCGCGCGCACCTATGCCCTGGCGGTGCTGGTCGTGCTGGGCTCCTCAGGGCTTTCCTTCGCCGTCGTCGGCCGGCGCATCCGCAAGCTCGACCTGCTGGGGGTCCTCAAGGCCAGGGAGTAGACCATGAACATGAATTCCGATGATCAGGCCAGAAGCCGGCGCGCCCGTGCGCGGCGCGGTTGGCTGCGCCGCATCCTGCTTTATATGCTGGCAGTCGGCCTGCTCGCCGCGTTGGTGGTGGCGCTGTGGCCCCAGCCGATCCCGGTCGATACCGCCGTCGCGGCGCGGGGACCGCTGACCATCAGCGTGATGGAGGAGGGCCAGACGCGCATCCGCCAGCGCCACGTGATCTACCCGCCGATCGCGGGCTTTATGACGCGCGTGCCGCTGCGCGCGGGGGCGCCGGTGGTGGCCGGCCAGACGATCCTGGCGACGATCCGGCCCGAGGCGACCGGCTTCCTCAGCCCGCGCGGGCGGGCCGAGGCCGAGGCCCGCGTCAGCGCCGCCGAGGCCGCCATCCAGCTGCGCCAGGCCGAGCTGGAGCGTGCGCGCGTCGAGCACGAGCAGGCACGCCGCGACTTCGAGCGCATCGACTCGCTCCTGGCCGAGGGGATCGTGACCCAGCAGGAGTGGGACCAGGCCGACGCGCGCGCGCGCATGCTGGCGCGCCAGGTCAACGCCGCCGAATTTGCCGAACGCATCGCCCGATTCGAACTTGAACAGGCCCGCGCCGCGCTCCTGCAGGCGGAGTCCCCCGCCGAGGGCGGCTTCGAACCGCTGCGCATCGTGGCGCCGGTCGATGGCTTCGTCCTGCAGGTCTTCGAGGAAAATGAGCGCGTCGTCACCCCGCAGACCGCGATTCTGGAAGTCGGCGACCCGCGCGACTTGGAGGCCGAAATCGAGCTGCTCTCCAGCGATGCCGTCGCGGTCTCGCCGGGGGCCGAGGTCTGGATCGAACATTGGGGCGGCGATCAGCCGCTGCGCGGCCGGGTGAGCCTGGTCGAACCGGGCGGCTTCACCAAAATTTCGGCCCTTGGCGTCGAGGAACAGCGCGTGCGTGTGCGCGTGGATTTCATCGACCCACCCCCTGCCGTCGCCGCCTTGGG
>JAWLCE010000018.1:0-86225 GCA_041687335.1 Sumerlaeia bacterium
GCCTGTCAATCCCAACCTCCGATCTTCGTCCAAGCTCGAGACCTTGCTTTTCCTCGGCGTCCCTGCGCCTTGTATGTTTCATTTGAGCGGATGCGACCCCTTGGCCATCTTGGCGTTTTGGCGTTCAAATCATTCGTGCAAATTGGTGTCCATTCGTGGCTGTATTTTTTGGTTGCGGCCGAAGGCTGCGCTGGGCCTTTCGTGAACATCTCGATCAACCTGAAGAATCAAGGGGGGGGCGGCGCTGCGGCATACACTGGCGCCGAAAGTCTTAAACCTCACAAACTGATTGCCATTGGCCAGGCACGGCGGGATGATCTACGCCAAGATCATAGGACAATGGATGTCGGCTGAGGCAACATCAATTATTCTGGAGGCGAAGATGAGATCCCGCATCGTCAAAATACGATTTTCGGTTCTCTTTTGCTCACTTGTCACATTAACTGTGTGGGGGCTGTTTGTGCCTGCCTCCGCGAAGGCGGAACCCATAACGACTTCAAGCCTGATCATGAGCTGGAACATGAGCAGCCGCCAGTTCATTGATCCCCCGGTCTTCCAAGTACTCCGTCTGCCGCAGACTGAGATTTATCGGGCGGTGGTGCGCCAGGGGGAGCAATCCTATTCGGTGCAGTCGTCGACTCCGACGCTCGACCTCCAGGAGATATGGCCCAAGCTCAGCGAAAAGAAATTTATTCTCACCCTCGAATGGCTTAACGCAGAAGGTCGCATCATTCACTCTGAAAATAGAAAGCGTGTAAAGGCGCCGGATTTTCAGGGCGAAATGGAACCACCGCTGGATTGGGCCGCGGCCGCCGACCGCAACATCGCCTACCTTATCGACGCCTGTGAAAACGCAAGTGTTCCCTATCGGGAGCCGGGGGTGCCGGTCTGGATCTGGGCGGCCTCTCCCGGCCATAAATTGGCGTTTCCGTGCATTACGATCCCGCCGGTCATCATGGGCCTGCTGGCCCACGCCGAGAATCAACGGCCTCAGAGCCAGGAAGCGCTTCGCCTGGCGCGAGTCAGCGCCGATTGGATGCTCAAAAATCGCCAGCCCGATTCGGGTGCGTTGCCGCTTTTTCCGTTCTCGACGGTCACGTTTGGCGAATTCGAAGGTCACGTGGAGGGCAATGCCGTCAATCTGCTGCGGGCGTCATGGCTGGGAAGCAGTCTTGTCGCCCTCTATGCGGTGACCAAACATGAGCCTTATCTGGAATATGCGCGGCATATCGCTGATACCACCCTTAAATTTCAGGCTCCCGACGGAAGCTTCCCGTATCGCGTCGATCCCGTATCCGGCGCCGTCATTGAGGCATACAGTTGCAACGCGATGGAATTCATCGAACTGGTTGAAGCGCTTGAACCCTATGGTTTCGATGCAGACCGGGCCATGGCCGCGCGCAGGGCGGTCGATTGGCTGATCACCTATGTCTGCCCAAGCAACAACTGGAAGGCGGCCTACGAAGATGTGCGCAAACAGCCGCCATTCTTTAACCTTTCGCAGATGGCAGTCCTGCCCCTGATCCGTTATCTCAGCCGCCATCATGAGGAGGATCCCGCTTGGCTCCCACTGGCTCAGCAGCTTAACCGCTGGGTTGAGGATCAGTTTGTCACCTTCAGCACGACCAACGAGGCCGCCCCAAAGCCCGCCCTGGGTCCGCTTGTCTTCGAACAATATACCTGCTGGTATCCGATGGAATTCCACACATCAAATTGGATCATGGCTTTGATCGAACTTCACCGGGCCAGCGGCGACGCCCAATACCTGCAAAAGGCACGGGCGGCAGCCAATGCGATCTGTCATGCTCAGTTCACGAACGGTGAATTTTCAACTTGGAGTCGCGCCTGGCCGATCGACCATTCGGCCGAAGGTGAGGCTACGGACCGAAAAACAACAAATTGGTTTAACTGCAACGCAATGGCAGACGTCGGGCTTTATCAATTGGCGGATTATTGCCGGACGCTTCCGTAAGCTGAATCGGGTTTGATCTTTGCCCATGGCTGGCGGGTTCTGCTCGATCCACTGTGCAGGCCAGCAGTAGAACCAGTATTTTACGGACGTGGGCGGGACAATCTTCTTGCCTGCTACGGACGCTGGTGTCAGATTGGATGGCATCTGAAGCAGGGGTGTCCAACATGGATCGAAGAGGATTTATGGCCCGGGTTGCGTCGAGCGGCCTGATGGCGTCGGGATTGTTCGCGGGGGCTCAAGCGGGGGCCGCCATGGCGGGGCAGGAGGATGTCCTGCAGAAAAAGCATGAGTTTCGGCACCTTTACGCGCCCCACATCAACCACTTCCAGGCTGCGGCTGGAAAGGGGATCGTCGACCAGATCAAATTCGCCGCCGACTTGGGGTTTCGGGCGTGGGAGGATAATGGCCTGGGCAAGCGCCCGGTCGAGGAGCAGGAGGCGATCGGGCGGGAGCTGGAGCGCCAGGGGATGACGATGGGGGTCTTCGTGGCCCATGCCAGCTTTGCGGAGCAGACCTTTGTCGATGGCAGCCGCGAGATGCGCGATCGGCTGGTGCAGGAGATGCGAGCTGCGGTCGAGGTGGGGAAGCGGGTCAATGCGCGCTGGACCACGGTCGTGCCTGACGCGATCAATCCGAAGGTGGCGTGGGATTATCAGACGGCCAACGTGATCGATCATCTGCGAGCCTGTGCCGAAGTGCTTGAGCCGGCGGGGCTGGTGATGGTGCTGGAGCCGCTCAATCGCCACAACCACCCGGGGCTGTTCCTGACGCGCATGGATCAAGCTTTCGCGATCTGCCGGGCGGTCAACAGCCCCTCGTGCAAGATTCTGGACGACCTTTATCACCAGCAGATTACCGAAGGAAATTTGATCGCCAACATGGAGCAGGCTTGGGATGAGATCGCCTACATTCAGGTGGGCGACGTGCCGGGGCGCAAGGAGCCGGGGACGGGCGAGATCAACTATCGCCACATCTTCAAGTGGCTCCACGAGCGCGGCTATCGGGGGGTGATCGGAATGGAGCACGGCAAGGCGCTGGGCGGGATCGAGGGAGAGCGCGCGCTGGTGGCGTCGTATGTCGAGGTTGATCAGTTTTGACGATGGGCATGAGGCATGGGATACCCAAGAAATTCAAGGAGAGCTGAAATGGCGGAGCGAACTGGATTCGGACTGAGCCGGCGCGATTTCATGCAGCGGTCGATCGCATTGGCCGCGGGCTTGCCGCTGGCGGCGCGGGCGGCCGATCCGGCCGCCACGATGGCACAAGGGGCGGGTCGGGACGTGATCCGGCTGGGGGTCGTTGGCTGCGGCGGGCGCGGCACGGGGGCGGTGATGAACTGCATCGAGGCGGCGCCGAACGTCGAGCTGGTGGCGATGGGCGAGATGTTCGCGGACCGGCTGGAGATGTCGCGCAAGCGGCTGGCGGATCGCAATACCCCCCGCATCAATGTGACCGATGAGACCTGCTTTGTGGGTTGGGATGCGATCGACAAAGTGCTGGCCTGCGACATCGATCTGGTCATCTTGGCCGCCCCGCCCGGATTTCGGCCCGAGCACCTGCGCAAGGCGATTGCGGCGGGCAAGCATGTGTTTGCCGAAAAGCCGGTCTGCGTCGACCCGGTGGGGGCCCGCTCGGTCATCGAGACGAGCGAGATGGCGGAACGGATGGGGCTTGCGATCGTGGCCGGGACCCAGCGCCGCCATAGCCCGATCTATCAGGAGGTCATGCGGCGCGTGCATGGCGGCGAGATCGGCGAGGTGGTGGCGGGGCAGTTCTACTGGATACAGGGGGGGCTGTGGCACCGCGCGCCCGAGGATGGCCAGGTCTGGAGCGAGATGGAAACGCAGATGCGCAACTGGCTCTACTACGACTGGCTGTCGGGCGACCATATCGTCGAACAGCATGTCCACCAGATCGATGTGATGAATTGGGCGATGGATGGGCCGCCCGAGAAGTGCATCGGCCAGGGTGGGCGCATCTCGCGCACCGACCCCAAGTATGGCAACATCTACGATCATTTCTCGGTCGAGTATGAGTTTGCGAATGGTGTGCGCATGAACTGCATGTGCCGCCAGATCGAGGGGTCCAACTCGCGCATTGCCGAGCGGATCGTCGGCGCGCGCGGGGTGGCGATCCCGTCGTCGGATCGGATCGAGGGGCAGGGGGCCTGGGAATACGCAGGCGAGAAGCCCAACCCGCTGGTGCTGGAACACATCGATTTGATTACCTCGATCATGGAGGGCAAGCCGATCAATCAGGGGCGGCGGATCGCGGAGAGCTGCCTGACGGCGATCATGGGGCGGATGGCGGCCTACAGCGGACGCGAGATCTCGTGGAACTGGGCGCTCAATGCCAGCCAGCTCGACCTGACGCCGGCGCGGCTGGAGCTGGGCCCGATGCCGGTGCGGCCGGTGCCGGTGCCGGGCCAGAGCGAGCTGGTCTGAGCGGACGGTTCGGCGAGGTTACGTTTCGCTCACCCTGGGCTTTTCGAACTGTGCCCACCCTTTCAGGGTGGAATGCGGATGCCATTCCCGGTTGCACGATAAACACATACTTCCCTTCGGTCACCCTACTCGCTGTCGCCCCATCGGGCTGGGCTTGCGGTGCGTACGTGTGGGGTGGTCGCGTAAGGTGTCGGAATCACGATGCGCCCGCTCAACCCTGACCGGTGAAATCGAAGCCGACCTTCTTCTGGATCGTTGAGATCTGTGCCAGAGCCTGCTTGAGCATGCCCTGTTCGATCTGGGTCAGATTCTTGGGGTTGATCTGGTTGTTGGGAACGAGGCCCTCGCGTGTCAGCGCAACCTGATGGCGGTGGCGCAGCTGCAGCAGGCAATGGTAGGCATGGGCCAGATCGCGGTGGGTGTCGGGGCGCAGGACCTCGCGCAGCCGCAGCTGGTCGATTCGGTCGAGTGTGTTGGTGTGCTCGACCTGGTGGCGCAGCGCGTAAAGGCGGGCGAAGCCGACGATTGGCAGCATGGCGTCCTTGATGTTGAAGGCATGGGGGGCGGCGCCCGCCGAGCCGGTGACGATCTGGCCGAACAGGCTGAGGGGCGGCTTGTAGAGGAGCGTGTTGGCGGCCAGGTGATGGAAGAAGGCGGGCTGGTTGCCGAGGACGGATTGGATGTGGCGGCGCAGGGCGCGCGTCAGCGAGTGGTCGCCATGGACGCGGCGGAAATCGAAGAATATGTTGAAGCGCAGCAGTTCCTCGGAGTCGGGTTCGACGATCCAACGCGTGAAGGACTGCTGCCAGGCCGACAGCGGCCGGTTCCATTGCGGGTTGCGTGCCATCATGTCGGCGGGGCAGCGGGGCTGACCGGCCTGTTCGATATCGGCGCAGATGCGCTCGCCCAGGCGCAGGAACCAGGCGGCGGTCTCGGCGGCCTGTTCGCGCGGCGGGTCGGCGTAGATCAGGGCGTTATCCTGGTCGCTGGCGAGGGTGAGTTCCTCGCGCCCTTGGGAGCCGATGGCGACCAGCGCGAAGGGCACGGGGGGCGGCCCCATTTCCTCGAGCGCGAAGCCGATGATGCGCTCGGCGATGGCGTCGGAGATGGCGGTGATCGTGCGGCCGATGTTGTGCGGCAGGGCGCCGGAATCGACCAACGAGCAGGCCAGGGCGGTCAGTCGGCGGCGGCATTGGGCCAGTTCCTCGATGGTGGCGGCACGTTCGACCTGGCGGGTGAGCAGGACCGGTGAGTGGCGGTCGAGGCGAGCCATTTCCTTGTTGCTGACGATGCCGGCGACCTTGCCGTCGCCGCCGCGGACGACGAGGTGGCGGGTTCCCTTCTCACGCATCAAGAGGAAGGCCTCATAGACCGGGGCGCCGGCGTCGACAGCGACGACAGGACTGCTCATGATCGATTGGATCGGTTGGGCGGTGTCGCGGCCGGCGGCGATGACGCGTTCGCGCAGGTCGTGGTCGGTCACGATGCCGATGGTCTCGCCATCCGGGGCGGTGACAGTCAGGGCGCTGGCGTCATGGCGAGCCATCAGCGCGACGGCGCGGGCGATCGGCATCTCGAGCGGGCATGAGAGCGCGCGTGAGGCGGAGTTGCCGACGGGCTCGTTGAGGAACAGCAGGGAGGCCTGGAGCTGGGAGATGAGGCTTTCGCGCTCGGCCTCGGCGCGCCGGCGCTGCGAGAGGTCCTCAATGATGCAGTCGAGGCAGCGGCCCTCGCCGTCGGGCCCGCGCACGAGGACGGCGGAGAGCGAGACGGTGGTCAGGCCGCCGCCGGCGGCGCGCAGTTGTATGATGGTGTCGCGGATGGCGTCGTCGGCTTGCAGGCGGCGCAGGATGCGATCCCAGGCCTCGGGCTCGGCCAGCGCCTCGCGCAGGCCGCCGGGCTCATGCTCCTCGGGTCGGCCGAGGATGCGCCGGCCGGCGGGGTTGATCTCGATCAGCGTGGCGCGCGGGTCGAGCCCGACGCGCAGCACCCCCAGGTTGATTGACTCGGCGAGGATGCGGAACTTTTCGCGGCTGAGGACAAGCTCCTCCTCCATCTGGCGCTGGGGGGCGATGTCGTGGACGTTGAGGATCAGGCCGGTGCGGCCGCCGAAACTGACGCGCGCGGGGGCCAGCGAGACCTCGATCAGGCGGCCGTCCTTGCGGCGCAGCCGGGCGCGCAGCGGACGGCCGGACTCCTCGCCGGCGAGGACGCGCTCGAGCGCGGCGGCGACCGGCTCGTCATCGGCCAGCAGGTCGTGGATGTCGAGGAAGAGCAGTTCTTTTTCGGTAGTACCGAGCATGCGCAGCATTGTGGCGTTGGCGTGGGCGAGGCGGCCGTCGAGCACCAGCAGCGTGCCCTGGCTGGCCGATTCCACCAATGCGCGGTATTTTTCATGCGAGAGGCGCAGGTCGCGCACCGCCTCGCCGCGCTGGCGCTCCGCCTTGAGGCTCTGCTGGCTGAGCGTGACCAGCAGCATGCCGACGGCCAGCGTGATCAGCAGCGAGACGTTGATCAGGCGGCCGGTGATCGTGTCAATCTCGGCCTGGACGTCCTCGATATAGATGCCGGTGCCGATGACCCAGCCCCAGGGCTCAAAGCCGCGGACGTAAGATTGCTTGGGGGCGAGCCGCTCGGGGTCATCCTTCCACTGCCAGACGTAGTTCAGGTAGCCGGCGCCATGCTCGCGGACGGTGCGGGCGAATTCCACGAACAGGCGCACGCCTCCGGGATCGGCGAACTGGCTGAGGTCCTCGCCGTCCAGGTCCTCGCGCCAGGGGTGCATGACCATGCGCGGGTGCATGTCGGTGATCCAGAAGTAATCCTTGCCATCCTTGCCGTAGCGCATGAACTTGATGCGTTCGATGGCGCCGGCGCGGGCCTCGGCGGGGGTCATGCGGCCGGCCTGTTCCTCGCGTTCATATTCGGCGAGGATGCTCCAGGCTGAATTGGTCTGCTCGGCGATCATCTCGCGCTTGAAGGCGAACAGGCTGTCTTCGATCATCGGGATCAAAAATGCAAAGTAAAAACCGATGAACAGCGCGATGACGAGCAGTGAGGGGAGCACGATGCGCAGGTGGAACCAGCCCCAGTTCAGCTCACGCGGGCGGGGATGGACGGGCTGGGCTGATGGCTCGCGATCGTGGCCGATGCCGCCCAGCGCGTCGCGGAATTGCTTCCAGCGATCGGCGGCCATGGCATGGCCGGGCTCGCGGGAGCCGGCCAGGCCGGGCCCGTGAAAGTCGCTGCCGGCGGAGACGAGCAGACGATGGCGGTCGGCCATGGCGGCCAAGCCGGCCTGGGCCTCGCGCGTGTAGGGCTTGTAGCAGGCCTCCAGCCCGTCGAGCCCGATGGCGGCCAACTGGGCGACGAGCTGCTCGAGCGCCTCCCAATCGAGCCCGATCTCGAGCGGGTGGGCGAGGAAGACCTTGCCTCCGGCCTGATGGATGCGGGCGATCGCCTCGTCGGCCGGCGGGTTCCGCCCCAGCAGTGGAACGAGCGCGCCCCCGCCCGGCTCGAAGCCATAGGCGAGCAGGTGCAGCGAGTGGCCGGAGAACTGGACGGCCAGCTCAACGCCGGTCACGACCGCCATTCCCCGCCGGGCGGCGGCCTGTTCGAAGGTGGGCAGGCCGTCGATGGATTCATGATCGGTCAGGGCTGCGTAATGCACGCCGGCGTCAGCGAGCTTGCGCGCGAGCGCATCGGGCGCGAAATATCCATCGCTCACATTCGAATGACAATGGAAGTCAACGTGGGTGGTGCGCATGGTGGGGGAGCCGCCTCGATGCCGCCGGCTTGCGCGGCGGGGTCACGAGGCATGCTAACATGCCCCGCCGGCCGGACAAAACAGAAGCTGTCAGGGCAGGCGCCGGTGTTTTTGTCGCAAAGGCGCAGAGGAGAAGGCCAAAGGACGCAAAGAGAGGAATAATGCACCTGAATGATGTCACCCGCCTGCGCGATGAAAAGGAAGCATGAGGCAAGCCAGGGCGCCGGTCTGACAGAGGACGCCCTGGCTTGCAGGTCATGCCATCAGCGGAGCGCCACTTTTTTCTGGCTCATAAGCGAAACCACCACCAGCGCGACGAAGCTGAGTGGAATGGAGACGATGCCGGGGTTGAGCAGCGGGAACGGGGCGGCGGCAGCCTCCAGGCCGTAGCGTGGATACATGCCCGGCGAGAGCATGATCAGCCCAATGGCCGAAATGATGCCGACAATGATCGAGGCGGTGATCCCCTGCATCGTCGTCTTCTTCCAAAACAGGATCATGATGATCGAGGGCAGGTTGGCCGAGGCCGCGACCGCGAACGCCAGCCCGACCAGGAACGAGACGTTCATGCCTTGGAACATGATACCCAGCATGATCGCCAGCGTGCCGATGACGATGGCCGAGATTTTGCCCGCGCGCACCTTGACCCGATCGGTCATGTTAAGTCCGGCGAAGCGGTCGAGCAGGTCGTGGGCGATGGCGCCGGAGGAGGCGACGATCAGGCCGCTGACCGTCCCGAGTACCGTGGCGAAGGCAATGGCTGAGATCGAGGCGAAAAGGATGGTGCCAAAGGAGCGCGCCAGCAGCGGCGCCGACATGTTATCGGTGAAGGGATTGACCGTCCCGTTGACCATTGCCCCCAGCCCCATGAACAGCGTCAGGATGTAGAACGCGCCAATGGCGCCGATGGCGACGATGGTGGACTTGCGGGCCGCGGCCGGACTTGGCACGGTGTAATACCGGATCAGGATGTGCGGAAGGGCGGCGGTGCCCAGGAAGAGCGCGAGCATCAGCGAGACGAAATCGAGCCGCTCCAGTGGGGTGCCCTCAACCTTGAGGCTCACGCCGGGCCGCATGATGCGATTGCCGGCGAGCGAGATCGGGTAGTAGAGCGCGACGGCGCCGAGACCGTCATCGACCGAGGTCTTGCGCCAGGTCTTGATCTCGGTGTCCTTGTCGCCCAGCAGGGAGAGGAACTTGAAGGGCGAGATGGCGCCGGTGGCTGCGTCCGGGCCGGCCTGACCGGCCAGGCGCGCGACGGTGCCGACCGGAATCAGTTCGTTCTTGCCCTTGTCTTCGGGTGCGCCGTTGACCCATTTTTCGCCATTCAAGGTGCGTTCCCACTGGATTTCCTGCAGCGTGCCGGCGGGCGTGAGCATCCACCAGGAATCGACGCCGTCCTGGGTGGCCTTGACGAACTGGTTGTTGCCGGCGGTGAATGGCTCGGAGAGCTGCGCCCCCGCCAGCGCAGTCGGCGCCAGTTCGCGGAACGCAACATCATGATCAGGGCCGCCGGGGTCGGTGGTGGGTTGGATCCCACGCACCAGCACGGCCACCGACAATGCCAGCGAGAAAATAATCAGCAGTCCGCCCTTGAGAAACTGGACATAGGTGGTCGAGGTCATGCCGGCGGTTGCGACGATAAAGATGACAATCGAACCGACCATGATGACGCCGACTTCATAGCGCAGGTTGAGGAGCGGCTCGACGAGCACGCCGGCGCCGACCATCTGGGGGATCAGGTAGCAGACCGAGACGACCAGCGTGCTGATGGCTGCGGCCAGCTTGATGCTGCGGGAATTGAAGCGGGCGTCGAGGGCGTCGGTGAAGGTGTATTTACCCATCCGCTTGAGCGGCTCGGCGACCACGAACAGCGCCACGATCCAGCCGGCCAGATAGCCGATTGAATAGAGGAAACCATCATAACCCAGGGTGGCGATCATCCCGCAGATGCCAAGGAACGAGGCAGCGGAGAGATAGTCGCCGGCAAAGGCGATCCCGTTGACGCCCCAGTGGATCTGTCCGCCGGCGGCATAGTAGCCACCGGCCGAGCTTGCCTGGCGGGCGAAATAGAAGGAGAGGCCGAGCACGAGGCCGACAAAGCCGAGGAAGATGGCGATCGTCATTTGGACTTCACCTCATCAAGGGATGGCGTGGCCGGTTCGGCGACGGGCTCATCGGCGCTCCATTGAACGTGGCGCGATTCCTCGCGGCTGCACAGCGCGTTGTAAATCAGCGCCATGATCAACGCCAGGAAGATGAGGCCGAAGCCATAGGTCACGGCCAGGTTCAGGCCGAGGATGATCGTCTTTTCCATCAGGATGGGCGAAATGACGTTGATGGCGACGAATCCTGCGTAGAAGAGGGTGTAAAAGATGAACATCTTTACCCCCAGTCGCATCTTGTAATCGGCCGCGTGGTCCCTGCCCGCGCTGGCGGCTGGCTCATGGAGCATATCCGAATCCTCCTCCGAAAAGTCATGTTTGAAAACCCGCTGGGTTTTGCCTGTTGTAGCATTGGGGGACATCATTGTCCATTTTGGAAGCTGCCAGCATGCCCGCCCACAGGCACGGATGGCAATCTTTTTTTTGTGGCATTTTCAGGGTTGGGGTACAGGGCCGATGGCGCGCAGGGCCTCGAACATGACGACGACGGCGGCGGTGGCCAGATTCAGGCAGCGCACCTGGGGGTTGGGCATCGGGATCGCGAGCGTGCGCTGGGGGCGCTCGGCGAGCCAGGCGGGCGGCAGGCCCTCCGTTTCATTGCCGAGGACCAGCCAGTCGCCGGCGGCATAGGGAGCCGAGGTGTAGGGCACCTGCCCATGCCGGGTCACCAGCCAGGCGCGGTCGAGGTCGGGCACGGAGGCGCGAAATGCGTCGGCGTCGGCATGGATCGTCAGGTCGATATCGTCGAGGTAGCCGACGGCCGAACGGCGCAGCTGAGCGGCATCGATGCGGAAGCCGAGCGGCCGCACCAGGTGCAGCCGGCAATTCATCGCATGGCAGGCGCGGGCAATCTGGCCGGTGTTCTGCGGGATGCGCGGGGCGACCAGCACGATGTTCAGCATCGCGGGGCTCCTCGCGCGGGCATGGGCCCGAGGCGGCCAGCGTAGTAATCGCGGAGGCCGGCCAGCGTCGCGCGGGCGGCGGCGCCGCGCCCGCCCAAGAGCAGCCGGGCCGCCCGCGCCAGCTTGACCGCCAGCAGGTAAGCGGTGGCCGGCAGCCGGGTGGTTGGTTTGGCATGGCGCTCGAGGAGCAACAGCCGGTTGCGGGCGTCATAATAATGGAGCCGGGGAGTGTCGGCGGCGCCGGTCGAGGCCGACTCCAGGTGCCAGGCGCGCGCCGCCGGCTCATAGGCGACCGAGAAGCCGCGGGCGGCGAAATTCAGGCAGAGATCGGCATCCTCATAGTAGAGGAAGAAGGGCTCGTGAAAGCGTGCCCCAGACTCGAGCGCGCGTCGGCTGATCATGAGCGCGCAGGCCGAGGCGAAGGTCATCGTCTCGGGAAGATCGAATTGGCCGCGGTCTTGCTGATAAATGCCGCGATTGCGGCAGCGGGCACGGTTGAGCTCGACAATCCCGCCGGCGGCATAGAGCCGACCGTCGGGCAGCAGGATTTTGGGGGCGGCCAGTCCGGTCCGCTCCGCAGCCGCCGCCAGCCGCGAGGCCGTATCGGGCTCGATCGTGGCGTCATTGTTGAGCAGCAGCACGGCATGGGCCTCGCCCGCCAATGCGCGCTCGATGCCTTGGTTGCAGGCGGCGCCGAAGCCCAGGTTGCGGGCATTGGCGACCACCTCGACGCGGGGGTCGTCAGCGAAAGCCGCACGCGCCCAGCCGCCGTCGCCCTCATTGTCGATGACGAACACGCGCGGCTCAACATCCCGGCTGGCCAGCACGGAATGGACGGCGCGGCCGGTCAGTTCGGGCTGATGGAAGTTGATGATGACGGCGTCGATGCGGAGCATGGGTGGGCTTTAGATTTTCTCCCACGTTTCCTGCCCGACCGCGAGCGTGGGCTCGGGGCGCTTGGACTGGAGCAGGGTCCGCAGGGCCATCCGACGCATGCCCTTGCTGCCCCAGTAGGTCAGCCAGCGCAGCTCGGCCGGCAGGTAGCGCACGAGCCAGTCACGGCCGCGGTAGTGCTTGCGCAGGAAACGGGCGCGGCTGATGAAGTACATCTCCAGGAAGCGGTGGTCGTGCCAGCGGTCGTGGGTGCCGTGGAAGTGGGTGGCGACGGCATCGCAGGCGACGGCGACGCGCCAGCCGGCATTGCGCGCGCGCAGGCAAAAGTCGGTCTCCTCGAAGTAGGCGGGCCAGAAGCCCTCGTCGAAGCCGCCCAGCTCGCACCAGACTTCGGGCCGGACGGCCATGACGGCCCCGCAGACGCTGGTGGCATCGCGCAGGCCGCGGAATTGCCCGTTGTCCTTTTCGCCCTGGCCCTCGTTGACAGTCAGTGCATTGTCGGCGATGCGGACACCGACATGCTGGATGGTTTCAACGTCGGGCTCGAGCAACTTACAGCCAAGAACGCCGATGTCGGGGCGGGCGCTGAAGGCGTGGGCCAGCTTTTCGAGGGCGTCGAAGGAGAGGATGGCATCAGGATTGAGCAGCACGACAAAATCGGCGCCCCGAGCGGCCTGGGCGGCGCGGTTGCAGGCGCCGGCAAAGCCAAGATTCTTTTCGCTGCGGATCAGGCGCGCCTGCGGGAAGCGGCGGGCTACAATGTCGGCCCCGCCGTCGGTGGAGTTGTTGTCAATCACGGTGATCTGCCATGGCGGCAGCGTCTGGGCGGCAGCGGCCTCAAGGCAAATCTCGATCCAATCGGCGCTGTTATAGAGCACGATAACCAGATGCAGGCGGGGAGGGGGGAGTGTTGTGGTGGCGTCGGCCATCCAAAATTATCCGGGGCGGCGATACGACTGGCCCGCCTGCTCTGTTCATCGGCGAGGCATGGGCTGGGCTCAGTCTAGGCCAACGGTGGGGCCCGGTCAATCCTTCCGGGTTGCAACATCAGTGTTTCCCCGATCCGTGGTTGGCTTGACCCCCGCTGCGGATATCATTGAAAATGAATGTGAAACGAACGCGGCATTTCGCCGCGCAGGAGGTTTCAATTTATGAAGGTACCGCTGGAGATTACCTATCGGGATGTGGAAAAAAACAATGAAATTGATGAGCTGATTCGCCGCAAGGCCGAGAAGCTCGAACAGGTCTGCGGGCATCTGGTCAGTTGCCGGGTGGCTATCGAGCAGCCGCAGAAGGCGCAGTCGCGCGGCCGGCCCTACCGCGTTCGGATCGACATGCGCGTTCCGCCGGGCCATGAGCTGGTGGTCAGCAGCGACCCGAACCGGGGCGACATGCACCAGCCCCTCGAGGCGGTGGTTCGGCAGACTTTTGAGACGGCCCGCCGCCAGTTGCAGCAACTGGTGGACAAACAACGCGGCCACGTGAAGCAGCACCCCGACCAGCAGGTCCAGGCGCTCGTGCACGTCATTTTCCCAGAACAGAACTATGGCTTTATACAGGACCCGGAGGGGCAGGAGATTTATTTCCACCGCAACGCGGTGCTCAATGGCGACTTTGAAAAACTACGCGTCGGGATGGGGGTGCGTTATGTCGCGGTGATGGGCGAGAAAGGCCCTCAGGCGACCACTGTACAGATAGAGGCATACCCGGAACGCATCTGATCGAGACAGGGGAGGTTGAGTTGGTCAATCGCCGGACGGGTGCCTGGGGTGGGCACCCGCCCGGGTTTTTTATTTATGATCAGCGGAATTGTTCGGGCTCGATGCCGTATTCCCGCATTTTCTTGTAGAGGTAGGGGCGGCCGACGCGGCTGTAGCGCGAAGCCATCGTCATGTTGCCGCGCGTGCGCTTGAGCAGACCCTTGAAGTATTCGGTTTCGAAGCGTCGCTTGGCTTCCTTGAGGGGCATGCTGGTCAGGCCGCCGGTGGTGACGCCGGAGTGGCTGGCAGGTTCATCCTCGACACCGCGAATGGACTGGGGCAGGTCGTCGGCCTCGATCTGAACGCCGCGTGTGGATTCGGTGAGGTGTTCGATCAGCTCGCGCATCTCCTCGAGGTTTCGCGGCCACTCGTATTGGAACATGGCCAGCAGCGCCTGGCTCGAAAAGCTGAGCGGCTGGGAGCGTCGCCCATGGGCATTCATGTGGGCGCGCAGGAAGTGCTGGGCGAGCATCGGCACGTCCTCGCGGCGCTCGCGCAAAGCCGGCACGCGCACCTGCAGGATGTTGAGCCGGTAGAATAGCTCGCGCTCGAACTGGCCGGCTTCGACCCGCCCGAGCAGGTTGAGGCCCGCCGTTGCCATCAGGCGCGCCAGCGGCTGCGGAGAGCCGGGGGTTTCGTCCTGAAAGAACGGGTGGTGGAGAAATTCAAGCAGGCGACGCTGGGCATGGTCGTGCAGCGACTCGATCCGGTGCAGGACGAGTGTTCCTTTGCCGGCGCGGGCGAAGGCGGAATGGCTCTGGTGGGGACCCAGCGGATGCAGGCCCTTGCCGAGCGGGCCGAAAATATCTGTCGCCTCAGGGTCCTCTGCCGTCTGCAGGCAGTCAATCAAGACGATCGGGCTGCGGCCACGCGCCCCGCGCAGGTGGATCGCCTGGGCGACCTCGCAGCGTTCGGTGCCTTCCTCGCCGGTGATCAGGACCGGGGCGTCGGTGCGTGCGACCTGGTCGAGCAGCCGGTAAAGGGCGCGCATCGGGGCCGAGCCGCCGATCAAATTCTCGTAGTTCATGCGCCCATCGATCATTTGGCTGAGGCGGAAATTCTGCTGTTCCAGCAGGCGGATCTCACCTTGGGCGAGGACCCACTGGGCAATCTGACGCGGCTCCAGCTCGCGTGAGAGCACCAGCCGCACGCCCATCGAGCGCAGCACGTGCTCATAGCCCTCGAGGCCCTGGGGCAGCAGGAAGAGGATGCGGCAATTGCCGAGCGAGGCCATCTGCTCGCGCAGCAGGGGAACGTCCAGTTCGCGTTTGCGCTCCACGCCGACGAGGGCGAAATCTGGCAGTTCCTGGCGCACCGAGGCGCGGGCCTCCTCGATGGAAGCTCCCAGCCGAGGTTCAAAACCCAGTGGGCGCAGGGTATCGGCCAGCGCCAGGACCAGGTGTTCCTCGGGGTCGGCAATGATGATTTCAAATCGATCGTTCCACATGGCCGGACTCATCCTTGCTGGGCGGCGTTCCACGGGATGCCGGGCTTCCGCGGCCGGGGATGATGGGACGCCCGGACCCGGTTTGCCTCAACTATCGTATCGTCCCGCGCGTCCCGAAGCTGAAGCCTCCAACTGCGGATGGAATGCAGCATCCACCCGGAGGCATGGTAAAATGGAGGTGGAATCATTGAGGGAGGGGAAAAGATGACCAGCCAGAGCTTATCACTTTACCTGGATCGGCAGGCGCGGATTGCCTATGCCGATGTTGACCGGACGCTGGTCCCGCCGGGGGCGGTCCGCTGTGAGGCCTCGTTCGGCAGTCCGCGCGAGCGCAATGAATTCCTGCGCGCGCTGGAGGATGTCTACACCCTTTATGTGCCGCCGGATTCAATGTTTGCGGCCGAGTTGGGGGTGACGACATTCTCCAGTCAACCCGAGGCCGGCTCCACGGCCAATAAAAGCGATCTGGTCGAGCCGAGGCGTCTGGCGCTGGGCGAGCGGGACCGGGATCTGCAACCCCGGGCGCGCCAGGAACTTGGCCTGGGCGACCGTGGCACCCTGACCCCGCACCAGGCGCGAGCTTTGGACGCGAAGATCGAGCAGATGCGCTCGGGTCCCGAGCCGCCGCATGCGCATTGACGCCTGAGGGATGCTGAATAATCACTGGACATCCGTGAGCGGCGATTTAACATGGTGCAGGTTGCGGAACCCTTGGAACCCGCTTTGATTCCCGACCCGTCCGATACGGGTCGCCGCAGGCGCTGACATGACCACCCCATTGACCCCCCCCGTCACGATCCAATCGCTGCGCCAGCTCAAGCGCGAGGGGCGGCGCATCACGATGGTGACGGCTTACGACGCCATCACCGCGCGCTGGGCTGAGATGGCCGGACTGGATACCATTCTGGTCGGGGATTCTCTGGCCAATACGGCGCTCGGCCACCACGACACAATTGCGGCGACGCTCGACACCATGATTGCCCATTGCGCGGCGGTGGCGCGCGGGGCCGGCCGCGCCTTTACCATCGGCGATTTGCCCTTCATGACCTACAAGATCAATCCCGAGCAGGCGCTGGCCGCCGCCGGGCGGATGATGCAGGAAGGGCGGATGAAGGCGGTCAAGCTGGAGGGGGGGCGCGAGGTGGCTGCCACGGTGGCGCGACTGGTCTCGGCCGGCATTCCGGTCTTGGGCCACATCGGCCTGCTGCCTCAGTCCTATCATGCGCTGGGTGGCTATCGGCTGCAGGGGCGCGGCGAGGAGGCGGCCCGGCGGCTGCTCGAGGACGCCCTGGCGCTGGAGGAGGCGGGAGCCTTCGGCATCGTTTTGGAGAAAATACCCGCCCCGCTGGCGGCTGAAATCACGGCGCGGCTTGGGGTGCCCACGATTGGCATCGGGGCCGGCGCCGGCTGCGATGGTCAGGTGCTTGTGCTGGCCGACATGCTGGGCATGACCGAGCAGAGCCCTTATAAATTCGTCAAGTGCTACGCGCGACTGATGGAACGGGCAACCGAAGCATTGCGCGCCTATGCCGACGATGTGCGCGAAGGCCGATTCCCCGCTGCGGAGCATTCCTATGACTCGTAACCAACCCCGATTGGAAATCACTCCGGAGCTGCGACGGCTGCTGCGGGCGGCGCTTGCCGAGGACCTTGGCCCAGGTGATGTCACGACTGATTCGATCGTGCCGGCGCGCCTGCGCGGGCGAGGGGAGATCATCGCCAAGGCTGCTGGCGTTTTGTGTGGCTGCCAGGTTGCGAACGAAATCTGGCGGTTGGTCAGCCGCAAGGTGGAGCTGAACTGGCTGGTGCGAGACGGTGAGCGGGTGGAGCCGGGCCGGCGGGTGGTCGAGCTGGCGGGGCCGATGCGAGGGCTGCTGGTGGGAGAGCGGGTGGCGCTTAACTTCCTGCAGCGCCTGTCGGGCATCGCGACCCTGGCGGCGCAATTCCATGACGCAGCCGGCGGCGCGGCCGGGCCGCTGATCTGCGACACACGCAAGACGACACCACTCTGGCGGCGGTTGGAGCGTTATGCCGTTGCGATCGGCGGTGGCTGTAACCATCGGTTTGGCCTGTTTGACATGGTCCTGATCAAGGAAAACCATGCGCGGGCGGCGGGCGGCCTGGATGAGGCGATCCGGCGGGCGCGGGCCGGGGTGCCCAAACTGCGGATTGCCGCCGAGGCGCGGGACCTGGACGAGGTGCGCCAGTGCTGCGAGGGCCGGGTGGATCTGATCCTGCTTGATAATTTCACGGCGGCTCGTGCCCGCCAGGCGATCGAGCGCTTCCGCCCATTTGGCATCCCATTCGAAATCAGCGGCGGGGTCAGCCTGCGCAACATCGGGGCCTATGCGCGAGCAGGCGCCGATCGGATATCGATCGGCGCCCTGACGCACTCGGCACCGGCGCTGGACCTGTCGGCCCAGTTCCATCAACTGTAAATTTTTTTAGATCGCCTCGACGGCGAGCACTTCGGGGAAGGATTCCTGAAGCCGCCGCTCGATTCCCATCTTGAGCGTCATCGTCGCACTCGGGCAGCCCGAGCAGGCTCCGCGCAGGTGCAGGTGGACGATGCCGTTCTCGAAACCGCCAAAGAGCACGTCGCCGCCATCCATGGCCACCGCCGGCCGAATTTCCTGCTCAATGATGCGGACGATGCCCTCGGCGACTTCGTTTTCGGGGCGCGCCGCGATCTCGGGCACCGGACCCGTCAGGAACGGCTCGCCCGATTCGATGTGTTCATGAATCTTCTCGGCGACCTGGGGAGCCAACTCGCGCCAATTGACCTCGCCGAGGGCCGTCACAGTGACAAAATTTGGCCCCAGCAGCACGCCTGACACCGCCGGAAGTTTGAACAACTGCCGGGCCAACGGAGAGCTTTCAGCCTGTTCGGCGGAGATGAAATCAGCCGTGCCGCGCTCGAGCACCGGCTGGTTGATGACGAAGCGTACGCTGCCGGGATTGGGGGTCGGTTCGGGGCGGATCATAAGCTCTTGGGCCATGGAGGGTCTCCTGAGAAGGAAGCAAAAATGGTGGGCCGTCGCGCCTGACCGGCCGCCGCCCCGCGTTACACTTCATTAAATCATTCATCTGCCGGACCGTCAACCCGCCCGCTCAATCCTTAAGCTGTCAGGGGGGGCGCCGGCGAGGGCGTGCGGTTCGCTGGTCTGGCTCAGGAGCGCGGAATAAAGCCCACCCTGCGCGGCCAGTTGGTCATGGGAACCCTGCTCGACGATGCGCCCCTCATTGAGCACATAGATGCAATCGGCATCACGCACGGTGGAAATGCGGTGGGCAATGATAAAGGTGGTGCGGCCTTCCATCAGGCGGGTCAGCGCCTCCTGGACAAGCGACTGGGAATGGGAATCGAGGGCCGAGGTCGCCTCGTCCAAGATCAGGATTTGGGGGTCGCGGTACAGCGCGCGGGCGATCGCGAGCCGCTGTCGCTGACCGCCGCTCAGGCGCGCGCCGGTAGGTCCAACCATCGTCTGGTAGTCCAAGCCGCCATCGAGGCGCATGATGAAATCGTGCGCGTTGGCGGCGCGGGCGGCGGCTTCGACCCGCTCCATGTCGATCTCGTCCGCGCCGTAGGCGATATTCTGTGCGATGGTATCATCAAAAAGCACGGTGTCCTGGGTGACGATCGCCAGCCGGGCGCGCCAGTCGGCCATCCGCAGGCGCGTCAGTTCCACCCCATCGATGAGAACCCGGCCCTCACCGGCATCGAAGAGGCGGGCGAGGATGTTGACCAGCGTGGTCTTGCCCGAGCCGCTGGGGCCGACAAATGCGACACGCCGCCCGGCTTCGACACGCAGTGAGATCCCACGCAGCACTTGTTTGTCCTGATAGCAGAAATCAACGTCTTGAAACTCGATGGCCTCGCGCAGGCGCTCGAAGGGCAGCGCGTCGGGGACCTCCTTTATTGCCGGCCGCAGGTCGAGCATCTGACTCATGCGCTCGCCGCTGACGCGCGCCACCTGCCATTTGTTGACCAGGCTGGCGAGTCCGCGCATCGGCCGATGCAGGCGCGACATCGCGACGAGGTAGGCGACGAACTTGGAGAAGGTCATGTTGTCGGCGGACAGCAGGGGCCAGCCCATTACGCCGACGTCCCGGCCGACGATGATCATCCACCCGCCCACCAGGATGACGCCACCGGCGGCGACGGTGCCGAACCACTCCATGATCGGGCGGCTGGCGAACTTGGCGACCCGACGCGCCATCATGTATTTGAAAAGTGACTGGGTGCGGGCGTGGAACTTCTTGACTTCTGTGGTCTCGGTGCCGAAGGCCTTGACCAAACGGATGTTATTGAGCGATTCGGTCATGGCGAGCGAAAGCTGGTCAGCTCGTTTTTTTTCCTGGCGCGTGTTCTTGCGCAGGGCACGGGCAAAGTTATAGAGGATTCCTGTCACGAGCGGGGCGATGATCAGGACCCCCAGCGTCAGTCGCCAGTCGTAATAGAACATCAGGCCGAGGAGGGCGATGATCGAGAACGGCTCCTGGACGCCGGCGGTGATCATGCTCTCCATGATCGCCTGCATCGAACGGACGTCGGAGTTGATGCGCGAGTGCAGCCAGCCGGCCCCCCAGCGATTGAAGTAAAGATAATCCTGGCGAACGATATTGGCGAACAGGTCCTCGCGGATTTGCAGGTTTGTCCGGTAGAAGGTGTAGGCGAGCTGATATTCGCTCAGGTAGGTGGCCAGACCCTTGATCGTGATCAGCAGGATCAGCGAGACGACCAGGAAAACCAGCGCCCGATAAGGTTCGGTGGTTTTCTGTTGCTGATACCAAAGCTCCAGCGCATCGGCCCGGTCAAGAGCCACCCGGACCGGTGGGCGGCTCGTCAGCCAGTCGGGCAGCCGTTCCTGGGCTCGGGATGCCAGGCTGCGGGGCTCGGAGGTGGGTTGACGGGTCATCAAGCGGGAGATTGCGCCCGCTCCCGCATCCATTTCCTCAACCGAGCCATTGCCCGAGAGGATGAAGACGTCGATCGTTTCCTTGATCCAGAGGATGGGCGCGGCGGCCAGCAATCCGACAAGCGCCATGCCCAGGATCGCCCCGGTGAGGCGGAGCTTGTAAGGTTTGAGGTAGTGGAGGAACGGACCCAGAAACATGGGCGGTATTCTGGCCCAAACCTGCGCCCGCTGGCCAGTGGAAAGCGGTGCGGGATAAATTTTCAGCCGGAAGGGCAGTAGTGGCTTCATTCAGGCTTCGTGAGCCGCAGGATCAGGGTTGCGCCGATATGAACGATGAGAATGACTGACTAAAATGAGCCGACGTCATCGACGTTTCACCGGACAAGTTACCGCCGCCACGCGGCGAGGGAGAAGTTATGTATGCTGTTCCGCAATATGATCCTCTGGTCATGCACCGTATGGGCGCTGGCCTGGGTTGCACCACGTGCCGAGGCGCTGCTGGTTGGTCCTGCGCCAGGTAATAACCCCTACACCACCTTGTATTACCATACTGGTGGGACCCATTACCTCCTGCCCGAGACGAGCGTGTCCTTTGGCGCGGGTCATCCCTACTGGATTAAGCAGCTCGATGCCTCGGGCGCGGTATCGGACGTGCATCGCCCGGTGCTGAGTGTTGGCGACACGCTGAAGATGGTTGAGTACATCCGGATTACGGGTGATCAACCGATGGCCAACTGGAGTGAGGTTTTCAGCGTGGACGGTTGGTCCTTCCAATCGGCGGTCATTTATCTTGGTGAAACGGCCGCAGAAATCGATGGCCTCAATGTATCGACAAATCAGAATGTGCTGCAGATGCAGTTTGATCCCGTGGCGGCCGGAGCCTTGCTCCGTATTGAGAAAACGCTTCGATTCGACGGGCTCAATTCCCATCTTGGCTCTGATCAGTGGGGTTCGGACCGGATTTTGATCCGCCAGTTTGCGGCCCCATTCATTCCGGAGCCGGCAACCCTGAGCCTTCTGGCGTTGGGGATGAGCAGCATGGTCACTGTGATGCGCCGCCGAAAAAGTTGAGCTACATCCAAGCATTTGCCAATCATCTTGCCGGCGGACCACCCGCCGGTATTTCTTTGGGGAGAAACCCCCACCCCCGGCTCGTCGCGCCACCCGATAGGAGCCTCAAATGACTTCTGTTAGAGTCAGATCAGGTTGCATTTTATCATGGCGGCTCGTCGGATCGGCCGCCTCATTGAGATGCCAAGGAGGCAGACGATGAAAATAGCCAGAATGATGATTGGATTGCTGGGAGGAGGGCTGCTACTTGGGCCTTTGGCGGCCCAAGAGGCGCGGGAGTCCCAACCGCGCCAATTCTCATTTATCGATCCCAATCCTGTTTACGAGCAGGAAACCACTACTGTTCGTGAATATCGCTATGTTGAGCCGCACCAACGAGGTGAACGGGATGGCGCGCAGCTCAACGGCCAGGTGCACTATAATGGACGCGAAACGAGACGCAGTGAACGCCGCCCCGAGCCGATCGTTCCGGTGATCGAACCGAGCATCTGGGGCGAGGTTCAGCCAGGGGAGCGGTTCCGACTGCGGGCTCTGGAGGAGCCTGATGGGGCGCTCTATCTGCAGGATGCGCGCATCGAGCCATTGGATGCGCCGCGCGGGGAGTCTCCGGCGCGGGTAAGGGTCCAAGTGCCCGAGGAGGAGCGCCTGGCGCCAAGACCGCCGACCGACGCTGAGGCCCGGGTGCAGCTGAGCGGCAGGATCACACGGCTGGGCAGCATAGACCATCAGGGGCTGCTGGGGCAATTGATCGTGGCCGAGGTTGAGAGGGAGGACGGCCGGAGACATGTGGTCGACTTGGGGCCTGAGAGGTTGCTGCGTCAGTTGCCGCTGGTGGTCGGCCGGCAGATCGAGGTGTTGGCCGTCCCGGGTCGGGTCGGGATGCAGGCGGGACTGGTCGCACAGCAGCTTCGTATCGATGGCCGTCTGATCCGGATTGGTGAGACTGCTCGAGACGAGCAGCCCCGCTAGCAGATTTTTAACTTCAGAGCGGTTGCCGAGGGCGGAAGCATCGTTTGGCTTTTGCTTCACCGCTATTTGGCACTTCCGACACCAGCTCAAAGATGTCGCACTGCAGGATATCCGGAGGGCGATGCACCCTCCGGTAATTTTTTAGTGCTGGCGGCGCAAAATCGATCAATCTGTCTGTCTTGGTTGCATAAGACGGGGCTGGGGGGTGTCATATGACCGGCCGGATCGAAAATTCAGTCCCTCATTGACAGGGTCAACTGTATCTGGGAGCATGAAGCCGCTTGGGATAGTCGTCGATCTGACTACCTACCCGGCCTTGAAGAACGAGACGGAGCCTGCGGGGCTGAAAGGGTGCAACAGGCCATGGCCTCGGCACTAAAGAATGTCTTCTCACTTGATATCGGCATCGACTTGGGGACCGCCACGACGCTGGTCTATGTAAAAGGCGAGGGGATCGTCCTGGCCGAGCCGTCGGTGGTGGCGATTCGCGCCGGCACGAAGGAAGCGCTGGCCGTCGGCACCGAGGCCAAACGCATGCTGGGCCGCACCCCCGGCGACATCGTGGCGATTCGGCCGATGAAGGATGGCGTGATTGCCGATTTCGCGGTCGCGCAGAACATGCTGGCTTATTTCATTCGCAAGACGCGCCGGCGCTGGCACACGATGCCGGGCGCCAAGGTGCGCGTGGTGGTCAGTGTTCCGTCGGGCATCACCGAGGTCGAGAAGCGCGCGGTGACCGAGTCGGCCCAGCAGGCGGGCGCGCACAGGGTTTATCTGGTCGACGAGCCGATGGCGGCGGCGATCGGGGCGGGCCTGCCCGTGACCGAACCCGCGGGCTCGATGATCATCGACATCGGCGGCGGCACCTGCGAGGTGGCCGTCATTTCATTGGGCGGGATCGTGGTTTGCGTCAGCGAACGCACGGCCGGCGACAAAATGGACGAGGCGATCGTCCAGCACATCAAGCGCAAGTATAACCTGCTGATCGGCGAGCGCACCGCCGAGGACATCAAGATCAAGATCGGGTCGGCCGATGCGCTGCCCGAAGAGCGCACGATGGAGATCAAGGGCCGCGACCTGGTGGCCGGCCTGCCGCGAACGATCACCATCACCAGCGAGGAGATTCGCGAGGCGCTGGCGGAGCCGATTTCGGCCATCGTCAACGCAGTCAAGTCGACGCTGGAGCGCACACCGCCCGAACTGGCCGCCGACTTGGTGGATTCGGGCATCACGATGGCCGGCGGCGCGAGTCAATTGCGCGGCCTTGACTCGCTGATCGCGAGCGAGACCGGCCTCAACGTGAACCTGGCCGACAATCCCGAGACCGCGATCGTGCTGGGGACCGGCAAGACGCTGGACTCGATCCGGATTCTGCAGAGCCTCAACGGCTTCTCGCTGCACCGGTAATCATTGCCAACCATGACGACCCCGCCCCCCTTCGACGCCATCATCTTCGACATGGACGGCGTGCTGTTTGATTCGGAAGCGATTCATGTGCGCGCGTGGGCCGAGATGGGGCAGCGCCATGACCTGGGGTTTGACAGCGAGTGGGTGCGCGGATGGATCGGCCGGCCGGACGTCGAGCTGGTGGCCTGCCTGCGCGAGCGCCACAACGGCTCCCGGGACCTGGACTCCATTTCTCAAGAAAAATTGGCAAGATTCATTGAACTGACGACGCTTGAATTGCAGCCTTTTGCCGGTCTGGTCGAGCGGCTGGCGCAGCTGCGCGCGGACGGGCGGCCAATCGCCATCTGCACATCGACCACGACTGCGGAGGCTCGGCGAATGCTGGCCGCGACCGGGTTGGCGCCCTATTTTGAAACCATGGTGGCCGCTGAGGATGTGAGCCGTCACAAGCCGGCACCCGATGCCTACCTGGAGGCGGCGCGGCGGTTGGAGCTGACCCCGGACCGCTGCGCGGTGATTGAGGATTCACCCACAGGGGTTGCGGCGGCGCGGGCGGCCGGCTGCCTGACGATAGCGGTGACGACCAGCTTTGCAGCGGCAGAACTGGCCGCCGCCGACCATGTGATGGCGACAACGGTCGAAGCGCTTGATTGGCTCAGCCGGTCAGTCCCTCGTTGAGGCTGCCGGTGCGGTAGCCTCGCTCGTCGATTTCAACTTTTTCAAAACCAAGCCCCAGCAAGTGCGCAATCAGTTCCGCGCGCAGTTGGGCGTCTTCGAGTCGGGGCAGCTCGGCGGGGGCGACTTCGACGCTGGCGTGGTCGCCGCGATGGCGCACGCGCACCTGACGGAAGCCGCGCTGGCGCAGGAAACGCTCGCCATCGGCCACCTGCTCGAGCTTGCGGCGGTCGATCTCGACGCCATATGCGATGCGCGAGGAGAGACAGGGGTTGGAGGGCTTGTCCCAACTGGACAGGCCCAGGGCGCGGGCCAGGTCGCGAATTTCCTGTTTGCTGAGGTCGGCTTCGCGCAGCGGACTGATGACCTCAAGCTCGCGGACGGCCGCCAGACCGGGCCGCCAGTCGCCCATATCGTCGGCGTTGGAGCCCTCGATGACGGCGCGCGCGCCCAGTTCGATGGCCAGCGCCTGAATGCGGCTGAAGAGTTCATGCTTGCAGAAATAACAGCGGTTGGTGGGATTGGCCGCGTAGTTTTCGATCGCCAGCTCGCTATAGGAGACTTCATGGAGTTGGCAACCGTGGTCGTGGGCCTGGGCGGAGGCCAGCTCGTATTCCTCGGGGGTCAGCGTCTCGGAGCGGGCGATGACGCCGATGCAGTCCTTGGCCAGCGCCAGCGTGCCGATCTTGAGCAGCAGCGAGGAGTCGACCCCGCCGGAATAGGCCACCAGCACGCGGCCCAAGCCTGTCATGCGCTCAAAGACACGGTCGAACTTGGCACGGTGCGGGAGCCGGTTCCAGTCGATCTCGAGAGATGGCATCGTTGGTTCCTGTTATGAACTGACGCCGGCGGACGCCCCGCCGGACGGTGCTGATCATTTTACCCCGGCGGGGCGGCAATTGAAATGGCAAACGGGCTATTGGGGATCTGGAGGGGCGGGGGGAGACGGCGGATCCTGTCGCGGGCGATGCAGCCCCAGTTGAACATGCTCGCCGGGCAGGATCAATTCCACCGTCCAGTCAAGCATGACCCGCAGGGTACGCCCCAGCCCGGGCATCTTCCACAGGTAGATCGTACGCCAAAGGAACCAGGCGGGGAAGCCGGCCAGCTTGAGCCCGAATATTTTGGCCACTCCGGATCGCCGGCCCAGCGCGACCACCGAGCCCAGGTTGGCCAGCTGGACCGGACGTGGCGGCCGGCCCTGGATGGCGCGGGCCATGTTGGCCGCCAATGCAGCGCCCTGGCGTGTAGCGTGCTGGGCAGTGGCGGGGTAGGTGCCGCCTCGCGGATCGGGATTCACGGCGCAGTCGCCGATAGCCCAGACATTGTCGTGGCCCTGCACGCGCATGGTGTCATCGCAGCGGATGTATCCCCGCTCGTCGGTGGGCAGGCCGATTCTCGCGACCAGTGGATTGGGCGCGATGCCGGCGGCCCAGATGACGGTGCTGGTGGGCAGCCAGGTGCCATCGGCCAACTGGGCGCGGTCGGGTTCGATCCGCTGGATCGTTGCGCCCAATCGGATGTCGATACCGCGGCGGGAGAGCCGGTCGGCGGCGAAGCGGGCAAGGTCCTCGTCAAGTGTGGGCAGGATGCGTTCGCGCAGCTCGACCAGCGTGACGCGAATCAGATCGGGAGGGACGCGCCGATAGTGACGGCGAGCGGCATGCAGCAGGTCATGGCATTCCCCAGCCAGCTCGACACCGGTGTAGTTGCCGCCGACGATGACGAAGCTCAGGCTGCGGCGGGCCAGCTCGGGGTCATCGGTCGCCTCGGCCAGTTCCAGCATCTGGATCATCCGATCGCGCAGGCCAATGCCGTCAGCGAGGTTCTTGAGCTCGAAACCGTGCTCGCGCAGGCCGGGGACCGGCGGCATCAATGTTACGCTGCCCAAGCAGATCGCAAGATGATCCCACGGGGTCTCGGATGATTGAACATGGCCGGCAGGACGGTAACGGACCCGGCGGCGTTGCAGGTCGACGTCCTCGACCTCGGCCGTGACCAGGCGGGTGGAACGCACGAACCGTCGCAGGGAAACGACGGCGTGGCGCGGCTCGAGCGTTCCGGTGCTGGCCTCGATCAGCAGTGGCGTGAAGAGGAAGTAATTGGTGCGGTTGATCAGCAGGACGTCAGCCCCGAGGCGAGTCAAGCGTGGCTCCAGCGCCTGGGCGCAATAGGCGCCGGCAAATCCGCCACCCAGTATGACGATCCGTGCCGCGGGGCTGTCTGGCTGGGACTCCATTGTTTCATTTTAGAGCAGCTGAGGGCGGGGGCATAAAAAAAACTCCCCGGCCGCCATCTGGACGGCCGGGGAAGCTTGAATCGGCGAAGGGGATGTTATTCCTGGCCCAGGTTGATCGCCTGGATCAGCTCCTCCAGCGTGATTTCCTCATCCTCATCGAAATCGACGGCATACGTCTCTTCCCAAGTCAGCCATTCGATTTCAAGGAGGTGGCGGGCGATCCGCTTGGGATCCATTTTGACAAGGAAGCTCCAGACTGGACCGATGTTGCTGGCGCCGTATTGATTGAAGGTGCGCAGGCGCCAGTAGTAACGCTCGCCGACGCGGAAGTAGTATTCCCAGAGATCAACTTCGGGTGTATCCACCTCTGCCAACAGGTAGAGGTCGTCGGGCGAGGTGCCGAACCAGACCTGATAGCGCTCGCCCGGGTTGCCGGACCAGACCAGCTTGGAGGGGAACGCCATGTGCGTACCGCTGACGGGATCGGGGGCGGGGCCATATGTCTCGGGCAGGGTCGGGAAGCCGCGGTCGCAGGTTTCATTGACCAGCGTGCCGATGTTGTCGATCATCCAGCCGAGGCCGACCTTGTCCTGATCGCAGACATGACGGAAGCGGATCAGGCGATCCTCACCGATGAAGGGCTCCAAGTCCACGCGCACCTCGCTCATCGGTCCGAACTGATGATGGCCGTTGCCGTTCATGTCGCCGGTCCAGGCCCAGCGATTGGCGATGGAGCTGGAGAAGTTGTTATTGATGACGGCCACGTATTGGCCCTGGGTGATGTGGGGGCCGAGGTCCTGCCAGTTCAGGCCCCCATCGGTTGAAATCTCGATCACCGCGCCATCGTAGTTCGGTTCGAAGGCGTAGGTGTGCCAGAAGGTCAACTGCATCTGCGGCTGAATGGTCAGCGGCGGCATGATCAGGTAGACATCCTTGGGCTCCTCGGTGCTGCGGGTGCTCCAGGCGTGGCTGGGGCTGCGGGCATAGATGCGGCTGGCGTAGTTCCAGCTGTCGGGCTCAAAAGTATAACCCCAGTCCGAGGTGCCGATGAGTGCCCCATGCTGCCAGCCCGGCGCCGGCATGGGCTCGAGCTGGTCGACCTGCAGCTGCTGATTTTGCAGGGTGCTGAAGCCGAACAACTCGCCATGATTCTTGTAGCGCTTGCTGTTGCCGTCGCCATCGAGCAGCTCGATTTCATAATTATAGGGCGTGCACTTGGTCAGGTTGGTCAGCGTGAGTGTGGCGGTTGTGCCATAGGCGCTTTCGACCATCTCATCCAGATTACCCGGAGCTGGTCCATAATGGATGCGCATGATGGCAGCCTCATTGGCGGCCAGCTCGATGGTCGCGGAGTGATCGGTGACCGAGACCAAGTGATGTCTGACCACGGAGGGAGCAATGCAATCGACATAAATCGTGTCGAAGGCTTCGTAGACAATGCCATCGGCACTGGGATCGATATAGGCCAGCTTGACAATCTCTCCGTTGCCGACCTCAATGGCATCTCCAATGCGGACCATCCCGCGCGTGCCCGCGGCCGTGATCTTCAGCCGGCCATGCCAGATGCGCGGGTCCCATTCATAAGAAATCATCTCGGGGTAGACCAGGGTTGGGGGAATGCGCCCCGGCACCGAGATCAGGAAAGTGAGCCCACTGGAAGGCGGAGGCTCATCGCCCGGCTCCGGATCGTCAACGATGGGCGGCACATAGCTCTTCAGTTCCTCATCGCGAATTTCGAAGAGGATTTCGTCGGATGAACAATTGGTCTTGTCCAGGAAGATGTTGAGTTGCGCCTGATCGGTGATGGGCGGGGCGAGCTCGTAGATCCAGACGTCGTCGATATACCAGCCGCCCGGAATCGTATTCTCCACATTGTCGCTGCCCATCCGCCAGCGGAAGTGGACCATCTCACCGGCGAACTCGGTCAGGTCGACTTTGACTCGCCGGGGCTCCTGAATATATCCGCTCCAGACGCTGCGTCCGGCCAATCGGTTTCGATCCGCGGTCGGGTCGGAGGGAGGTTCGATAAAGCCATTGTAGCGACCCTCGAGGATATAGGGTCCCAAGTCATACCAGGCGGTGATGATATTTTCATTGCCATCGGGGTCGATGATCGTCTCCTGACGACCGATCTCAAGGACGCCGCCTTCCAGGGCCTCGCTGAAGCCCACGGAGTCGAACTGGTAGACATGGAAAAATTCCATGAGCACATTGCCGACGGGCAGGGTCTGGGTCGTCAACATGAGGGCCGTATCGGCATAGCTATTGGGGACTGTGGTCTGCCAGGTGTGGGTGCGCGACCGTGAGTAACGCGCGGGGCTGCCGGACCGCTGCCAGGCCGATTCACCCAGCATTCCAACAGTCGACCAAGGGTTGGGGTCCGGGGTTTCTTCCCATTCCAAATCGTCAAAGAACTTAAACACGCGATCGATGGTGACAAAGCCGAACGGGCTGGAACCGTTGGCGGCGTCGGCGACGTTGCCGGCCTCATCTATCAGCCGGAAGCGGTAATAATACTTGGTCCCGTAGTCCAGGTCGGCCAGATAGAAATCCTGGTCCGTGGCACGGTAGAGGGTATAAAGTCTGAACACATCCTCTTCAAAGGTTGGATCGGTGCTGTATTCCAGTTCAATCACGGCGGGCTCATCCAGGCCCACCGAGATTGTGACCGAGCTGTCGGTCAAACCCGAGAGCTCATGGCGGATCAGGTTCGGCGCCTGGCAATCGACGTCAACTTCCTGAATGGCGACGTGTTGGGCGCCGCTGCTGTTGACTGATGCGTCGAAATAGCGGACGCGGATTTTCTCGCCATGGGACACTTGCAGCGAGCCATCCTCGCGGGTGACGGCCCCGCCGACAACCGGCAAGGTGCCGCGAAGGAGGCCAGAACCCGAGCCGACTTCCGCGACCGTCAGGTACTCCATGTCGCCACCGGTCAAGGTCTCGAGCAACACCCAGGTGGTGCCGGCGAATTCAAGGTCTTTGTCGATCACCGTGACCCGCATCGTATCCTTGCAGTTATACAGATGCTTGTCGAAGGAGACCTGACCCAATTCCGACATGTCCTCGCCGTTCATGACCACCAGGGCGAAGTCCTGTTCGAGAGGCTGGCCGGTGTTGGGGCGCGCGTCGCCTGCAATCTTGGACGACTGGACCGTGATCGTGTAATAGCCGGGGGAGGGATTAGGCATGAAGACGCACTCGACGTTGTTGAGTTTGTCGTGGGCGTCCTCGGTCTCGAACAACTCAAAATATTCGGTGCCGTTGAGAGATTCGCCGAAGGGGATGACGTTGCCTTTCCAGGTCTCGACTCCGTTGCTGACCGTCAGGTCGAGGTCGTTGACCAACTGGCGGCCATTGACGGCTGCCATGCCCGCCGCATCGGTCCAGGTCAGCACGACTCGGAAGGGCTGGGTGGGGTCGGTGACCCATACCTTCTGGACGAAGGTTTCGCCCTGGTGGGTAAAGATGCGGGATTGATCCACATAGTGGATGGTGCGGGCGTCATCGACGATGTTGGCCAGCGAGGCCATGCCCCAGCCCTGATGCGAATTGGGCGCATAGCCCAGCCGCCGGGGCTCGGTGGGGTCATCGATATTGGTGCGACCGCCAGCCTGGTCGACGGCGCCGGCGATCAGGGCCGCCTTGACGATTGCCGGGCTCGGCAAAGTGCCAAATTTTTTCTTGTAATGCTCCTGAAACAGAACCACTGCGCCGGCCACCAGCGGACAGGCGAAGCTTGTGCCATTGGACCAGGTGTAGGAATTCTGGAAGGCGGGGTAGTAGCGCCAGTAATCGCCGGGCTCACCTTTTTCAAGCCGCTCGCGGCCGCTGACGCCGCCGGCGTTGAAATTGACCGAGTCAGAGGCGGCACCGGTGACGTGGGTGCCCACAGAGGTCACGGTCGGGGCGATGCGGCCGTCGGCGGTCGGGCCGCGGCTGGAGAAGAAGGCGATGTCGCGCAGGTCATCAGCGGTATCGGGCCCGAAATAGGAGCTGGGGCGGCAGTTTTCCTCGGCATCGAAATTCTCGCTGGCGCCCACCGAGATGACATTTTTGGCTGTCGCCGGCGAGCCGATCGAACCCATCTGGCCGGCATTGCCCGCTGCGAAGACAAAGGTCATTTCTTGCAGACCGTTTTGCTGGGTGAGCGCGTCCCGGGTCAGCATGTCGAAGATTTGGGCATCAATCGTATAGCTGCCGCCGACATCGGCGCCCCAGGAGTTGGAGGAGACACGCGCGCCAGAGTTATAGGCTTCGGCGACCAGGCCCGGGAGGGAGAACTGGGGCCGGAAATTGACCCAGCCATCGCCATCGATGATTTTGGTGGCATATATCCAAGCTCTGGGCGCAACACCCTGCCCGAGCAGATAGCCACCCGCATCGACGATGCCGTCCTTAATGACGGGGTTGCCCATGATGATCGAGGCGCACAGGTGGCCGTGGCCGCCGATGCTATCGCCCCACTGTTCATAGGTGGCATTGCGGATGCCGACGATGCGGCCATTGATATCCTCGTGGGCCATGCCGGGCTGGTTGGTGGAGTTGCCCTTGGAGAGGCCATCATCCATGACGTGGACGATCATGCCCTCGCCCGAGAGGCCGACTGAATCGAGCCAGTCCTGATAGCTGCGGCCGGGGGCGGCGATGGCAGACCGGGTGTCATTGAACTTCCCGGCGATGGTCAGCGCCCCGCGCTCGCCGAGGCCGCGCCGTTCGTAGTGCGGCTCGATCCAGACCACGCTGTTGAAGCGGGCCAGCTCAATGACGGTTGCGGCGTCGGCGGCCACCATTAGAAAGATGCTGTGGTTGATATCGCCAAGCACGGAGACGGTCGCGCCGGCCTGGGTGAGGAACTGCTGGACGGCCTGCTCGGCCCCGGTCTTGATGATCTGAACATTATATTTGAGGGGGGTAGTCACGCCATCATCACTGAGCCGCGTGCCCTCGACCTCTGGCACTGCGTCGACATGGATCTTCCACGCCGGCTGCATGGGGCCACTCCAGCGGGTGGGCTCGCCGGCCTGCGCCTGCAGCGTGGGAACGCTCAGGGCGCTGATTTCGGCGGGCAGCAGCATCAGGTAGGAGTCGTCGCCCAGCGGGTGCAGCAATTGGGCTCCCATCTGAAGCAGGCCCTGCAGCTTGGCATCATCCAGCTCGGTGTGCCACTGGACGATCGCCACCTGGCGCTCACCGGCGGCCAGAGGCCTGATCGCGTCGGAGCCTGCTTGAAGCGCGGGCGCACCGGTGGGTTGCAGTGGATCGAAATCCCCGCTGCGCAGGCGGATGATTTGTGCCTGCGCCGAGGGCGACGGCACGGCGGCCAATAGGCTCAACACCAGCAGGATCAAGCCCGCGTAAATTTGGCCCGCGGCCGACCTGGAGACAGCAATGTGCGGCATCTGACGGTAATCCTTTCCCTCTAATCGCACGACTTGACCCGACATCCTTGAAAAATTCGAGGTAAGAGAGCGTGCAAACGGATCCAACTGCGATCACGCATGTTACTATGTTCCAGCGCTTTCGCGAAGACAAGTCAATTTGGCTGACCGGCGGACCTGGGTGCCGGCGGTTCCTCAGGTTGAGAGCCTACCTTCAATCAGGTTCCATTGATCAAGCAGGCCGTCGAGTGGCTCGACCGGGTGCATGGCGCGGCGCCGCTCGAGTGACTCGCGCAGCCGGTGGGGCGTAATCGGCGGACGGTCGGGGCGGGCGCGGGTGCAGCCATCGACAAGGTTGGCCAGCCCCAGCCACAGCGCCGCACGCGCGAGGGGGTCGCTTTCGAGTTGCGGCGGCAAGAGATCCTGCCAGCGCAGGTGTCGGCTGATCAGTTCCCCCACGCGCGGCCGATCCAGCGACTGAAGGACCAGGCGCGAGCCAGTGCCGGCCGCCCCGCGCACCAGTTGCTGCTCAAAGCCGTCGAGCTTGCGCGGCTGGCAGCACAGGCCATGAATCAACTGCCCGAGGCCCATCTCATGGAGCAGGGCCGCCGAGAGCGCGTCCTCCTTCAGTTCGGGCTCCAAGTCGGTCTGAAGCAGGTCGAGCAATTCCATGACGCGCAGGCAGTGGCTCATGCGCTCCTGGAACACCGGCGCGCCCGCGAGGGCATCGGCCAGGCCAGGACGGAACTGGGAGCCGGTCGGGGCCTCCGCTGCCAGCCAGTCGAGCAGGTCGCGCCGCCAGCCAATCCACTTGAGGGCCGTTTCCAGGCCGTCCAGATTGAGCGGCTTGCCCAAAAAATCATCGGCGCCACGCTCCATGATATGGGCGGCGCTTTCGAGATCGGAATAGCCCGAGGTGGCAATGACGGTGGTGGCGGGCCAGCGGACCCGGATCACTCCCAGCAGCTCCTCAAGCGCCATCTCAGGCATGCGGATGTCACTGAGGATGCAATCAATTGGCTGGGTTTCGAGGACTTCGAGCGCCTGGCGGCCGTTGCCGGCGGTGAACTGCTGATGGAAACCCAGTAGGCTGAGGAAATCCTGGATCACACTGCGCAGCATGGGTTCATCATCGACAACCAGTAGCCGCAAGCGAGCCAGGGGAGTCGTCCTGAAATTGGCCATTGTGGGATTCATGCGCAGGACTCGGCCGCGGAATTCAAACTACCGGCACCGGATTGGTGGAGCCGAAATTTTGGACATTATGGTCCGCCGGCCGCAGCGATGCAATTCATTTTGTTGATTCAAAATGAAGGAGTTGGAGCGAGGAAGGGGGTTCAGTGGGTGGTTTGGGCCCGCAGCGCGAGCAGGGTGTGGTTGCGCGGGTCGATCCGCTCCATCTCGGCCAGTGCGCGCCCTGCCAAATCTTCGTCGCCGATGGCGCGGGCGATGTACCAGGCATCGGCCCAGAAGCCGAATGAGGGCGGGATATCATTCAGGGCGAGCCGCTCGTCCAGCGCCGCCCGGGCGCGGGTCGGCTCATTGAAGAAGAACAACAGTAAACCTGGACGCCGCTCGGCGAGCAGGCGTTCCCAATAAGCCGGCTCGATGTTATCGGGGCGAGGGAAGCGGTTCATCTGGCCGGCGCGGCCAAGGCGAGCCAGCGCCTCCTGCTCGACCAGATGCTTCTCGGCGACATCGGCCGGACGGTTGACACTGAGGGCGAAGCTGACCATCAACTCCAGCAGCCGCTCCCAATCCCCGGTGATCATCAGCTCGAAATACCAGACCCCGTTGATGAAATAGGGGTCGCGATGGTCATGATAGATGGTCTCGGCCAGTTGGCGGGCCTGTTCACGGTTGCCTGCCATCAGTTCGGCCTGAACCAACTGCGTCTGCCAATGGATGTTCTGCGGATCGATCTGGGCGATCCCACGCCAACGCGTGAGTGCCTCGGCATAGCGTTGCTGGCCAAGCGCATGGAAGGCGGGAAAAACATACCATTCATCGAACTGGTGGGGGTTCATCCGGTGGATCAGACGGCGCAGTTGGAGCGCGCGCTCGGCGGGACGGGGGCCCGGCAGCCGGTCGAGCAGGGCGGCCAGCTCGTGGGCCGCGCCCAGAGTCGAGGGGTTGGCCAGCAGCGTCCGCTCAAGATCGTCGCGGTAGGCTCGCTCATGTTGCTCATCGCCAGTGAGGCGCGCCAGTCCGGCGTGAGCATGGGCGCGGTTGTGATAGATGTAGTAGAAACTCATGCCGCGGTCGGCCTCGGCGTAATCCTCGATCGCGCGCTCGAGCTGCTCGATGGCGCGGCTGCGCCACACGGGCTCGTCGGCGGAATCGGCGCCGGCGGCGATGGCCTCGAGCAGCACCCCCAGGCGCAGGCGGGCATCAGCCAGCCGCAGCCGGGCCATCGGCTCGCCCTCGACCAGCCGCAGGGCCAGCGCCTGACGCCGGATTGCTTCCTCAAGAAATCCGATGCGCGCCTGGGTCGGATACTGCGCCCCCTGCTCGTTGTATGTCATGAGGTAGCCGTTGCCGGTGTTGGACTGGACGTCGGCCTGCAATCGCAGAAAGAAGGGCCGGGCGACCAGTGGCACGGCCAGCACGGCCAACGCCAGGCCCAGCAGCCGCAGCATCGGCACCAGGCGCAGTGAACCAGAAGGGGCGGAGAGGTGGGTGGTCATGGCCACGGCTGTGAAAGCTTCGTCTCGGCGCAGGTGGCCCCAGGCGGTCGCACAAAGCATCCAGGGCACCAGCAACTGGGGGACGTGGAATGGAAAATCGACCGCCGCATGAACGGCCAGACCTAATGTGGCCCAGCCAAATGCGCGGCGCAGGACGGCATCGGTCCGGTTGAGGTCGCCCTCGTCGCGGCGACGGCCGCGCAGGTAGAGCTCGCCCAGCGCGGCGAACAGCAGCGTCAGGCCAATGAGCCCCCCCTCGATGGCGGTTTGCAGATATTCATTGTGGGCCATGTGCGGCCGGAAGGGGGTCTGGTTGAGTGGCGACTCGGGATGGCGGTTGAAATAAAGGCCCTGTGCCGGCGGGTAGACGAACTGGAAGCTGTGCAGGCCGTGTCCCACCAGCGGGCGCTCGGCGACGAGCGGCCAGCCAATCACGTTGAGGCGCAGGCGAGATTCTCCGACCAAGCTCTCAGGGGTCAGGTCGCGCAGGCGCCGCGCCAGGGGGTTGCCCTCGCGGTAGAGCGGCTGGCCGGGAATCAGCTGGCTGGCGAATCCCAGCGTCAGCAGTGCCAACAGAACCAGCGGCAGCGGACGCCAGCGGCGTACCCCGGCCCGCCGCGCCAGTGCCAAGGTGGCGGGGAGACCCAGAAGCGGGGCCAGGATCCAGATGGCGCGGCTCTGGGCAATGATCATGCCGAAGGCGGCCAGCACCAGGTAACAGGCGCAGGCGGCGCGCACGCGCTCGGAGCCGGTGCCCAGTGCCAGGCCGAGCGCCGGGAAGGCCGTCAGCAGCAGGAACGAGGCGGCGGCCGTGTTGTGGCCGATCAGGGAGCCATGGATGTTGCGGGCATCCTCGAAGTGGTACATGAACTTGAAAATCCAGCCGCCGAACGCCGGCAGGGCCTGGAGCATCATGACCACGATGACGATCGTGCCCAGCGTCATCAGCAGCCACGCCAGGTGGCGCATTTCGGAGGCGACCAGCCCGCGGCGCAGGAGCAACCAGAATGCAAAGCCATAGAGGCCGGTCCAGAGGGCGGCCTCGCGCGAGACCGCCGGGGTCGGGCTCCAGAGCGTGGCCAGCGCCATCCAGACGATGAAGGCCGCCGGCAGAAGCCAGTGGCGCCAAGGCGCCGAAGTCGTCGCCAGCCCCAGCGACAGACGCGACAGGCGCACGGCGATGAACATCAGCAGCGCCAAGGCCGCCAACACGCCCTTGAGCACCAGCGGGGAATGATAAAAACTCAGGAAGGGCTGAAGCTGATGGGCGGACCAGCGTGCCCAGGGGCTGGAACCTTGGGCCCACCAGCCATTCAGCAGGCCGAGCCATTCATCGTGCAGCCGCAGTGGATAAACGAGTACGACGACCGCCAGTGCCGTGGCCAGCAGGAGCCATTCGAGCCGGTCCGCTGGAGTCGGCGGGCCGGAGGCGGATCGGCAGGAAGGATTGTCCACGTCCGGCCTGGCGCCCAATGGGGTCATCTACGGGCCTCCGGATCGAGTGGGCGGGGGTGATCCGCCCGCAGGCGATCAGGCATCGCCCGCGCCAGGTGGGGCAGGGCGGTGATGACGCCGGGGGTCAAGGTCACGCGCGGGTCGCCGCCGTCAAGGATGCGCTCGAGCGCATCCATCGTGAAGACACGCATGCGGATGATTTCCTTGCGGTCATAGTCGCGGATGCGAGTCTCCCAGCGCAGGCCGAAGAGCGCCTGGAATTCCCAGCCGGTGCGTTCGCTGGCGGGGATCATCGTGATGAAGTGCGGGTGGGCGTCGATGTTCAGTTCCTCGGCCAGCTCGCGGCGGGCGGCGTCGGCGTAACTTTCACCGGCTTGGACGTGGCCAGTGGCGGCCAGGTCCCAGGCGCCGGGCCAAGTGTCCTTGGTCAGGTTGCGGTGTTGCAGCCAAATGCGACCGTTGCCATTGAAGACGCCGACCTGGACGGCGCGGTGGAGCAGGCGCTCGCGATGGACCTCACCGCGGGGGCGCGCCGCCAGCGGCTGGTCGTTCTCGTCGACGACCTGCAGCAGTTCCTCGTCGCCGGGATGGGGGGTGCGTGGGTCAGCAGTCATGGGCGGAGTCCTTGGGCCGAATCGGCCGTGGTGGGAATGGCACGAAACCAATGCTCGAATATTCGGACGCCCTCGCGGCCGTAGGCGTCACGCAACTGGTTTGCGAATGCCTGCCAGCGGGCGAGCTGGAGGGCCTCGCGACCGGGCGGCACGGGCACGAAGACTCCTAGCCGCGTATTGCGTGTCTGGATCAGCTCGGTGCGCAGCGGCATGTAATCATCGACAAGCGTGCCCATCACCTCGGGGATGATGCCGGTCTGGTCCATTTCAAGAATGACCACCGGCAGCCGCTGTTCGCGAAGGGCGGCAGCCATCATCCGCACTTTGCGGAGTCCCTCACCGGTCGGATCGCCAGCCTGAAGGTCGTTGCGCCACTTGACGGTCCAGATGAAGATCTCGCTGTAATGGCCCCACAACGGACGCTGGGCGAGAAATGCATAAAAGGGTGGAGCGAGCACAGGCTCGTGGGGATGGGCGCGGTCGGCGAGGATCTGGCGCACCTCGAGCGTGCCGCGCTCGTTGAACTCATAGAGGTCCTGCGTCCAGAGCCGGTGATGGATGATGGCACCGGGGGCGAGGGCAAAGAAGGCGATCGCAAGCGCCGCCAGACCGTTGGTTGCCCGGCGCAACCCGGGTGAGGCCGGCAGGGCGCCGGGCGGGGCCTCCAGTCGCGCCGGCCACCAGCGCGCCAGCCAGGCGCCCACTTCGCCGGCCGCCAGCACTGCCACCGCCGGTTCGGCCAGGCTGAAGATATAGTCCATCGTGCCGCCCTTGGTGACGTAGAGGATGGAGCCCAGGGTGACGGTGAAGAACCAGGCCAGACCGCCGCGGGCGGCGGGGGGCAGGGGAGTCTCGCGCAGGAAGCGCGCCAGTCCGATCAGTCCGGCAAAGACAAAGAAGCCCTGAACGGTCAGCACACTGATGGATTGGGGAATCAGTTTGTCGAACAGGGCGTATTGCAGCAGGCCGGATTGTGGATAGGTGCCGACTTGGTTGAACACGGCGTTGTCGAGGAACATGCCGCCGCTCTTGAGTTCCATCGCCAGGGTGATGGCGGCGGCCAGCGCCACCGAGGGGAATCCCATCCAGAGCACCCGGCGCGGCTCGCGGACCGCCATGTAAAGGATCAGCACCAGCAGGAAAGGGGCGGCGGTCAGGTTGGTCATCGCGGCCAGCGTCGCCAGCACCCCGGCCAGCAGGTCGGCGGCGCGGGTGCCGCGCAGCGCGGCCAGTGCCATGCCCAGCAACCAAACGATTTCGAGCGGCTCGGACTGCCAGCCGATCGCCCAGCGATGGCCGATCGGCAGCCAGAGAAAAATGGCGCCGGCGAGCACCGCCACCGCCGGTCGGCCCCACGCCCGCCGCGCCAGCGCGACCACCAAGCCGAAGGCGACGAGGCGAAGCAACAGGCTTGCGGCACGGAAGGCATACAGCGGCTCAGCGAGCTGGATCCACTGTGATATTTTCCAGACCAGCGCGCCGGCATAAAGATGCAGCGGCGGCTGGGGGGCGAGGATATCCCGATAGACGATGTCGCCTTGGGCGATCCGCCAGCCGATATAGAGATAGTTGCCGTCGCCGAAATCAATGTAGCCGTATGACCACTGGGCCACGGTATAGGCGGCATAGACGGCTGCGATTCCCAGCAGCCAGACCATATGCCTCAAGCCCAGGGCTGGGGAGCGCGGCAAGGCAGAGGCCCGCGGGTCGGGGCGATGATAGGCCGTTGAAAAGGTGGATGTCATGCGGAGGCCGTCGCTCCCAATGATGCGCCGTCAGCGTGCGCCGATTCCATCATTGCAGGGCGCGCCCGCCGGCGCAATGGCGAAGCCAAACTATTGGGTAGAGACATAAGCTCCGGGATGGAGCAGGTTGAGCAGAATGGCAAAGGCCGGCCGCAGGATATGGCCGAACAACAGCCACGCCGCGACCAATCCCAAGATCGCAAAGCGGGGGTTACGCGCCAGGCTCATCCAGCGCCGAGCTGTGGAATCGTTCATCAGCAGCGGCAGCACGCCGCTGCCATCGAGCGGCGGCACCGGCATCAGGTTGAACAGCATGAGGATCAGGTTGAGCATCATCGTGATGCTGAGCAGCAGGGCCAGCATGGACCAGAACGCGCCGGAACCATCGACCATGCGGTGAAAGCCAAGGTGCTCGGGGGCCGAAAAGACTCCTGCGGCCAACCCAAGGCGTATGCCAATGAAGGCCAGCACCATCAGCAGCATGTTGGAAGTCGGGCCGGCCAGAGCCATCCACGCCGAGCGGCGTGGGTGGCGCCAGGCCCAGTTGGCGTCATAGGGCGCGCTGGCCCAGCCGATCATCCAATGGCCGGCGATCATGAAGGACAGCAGCGGCACGACGACCATGCCGATGGGTTCGCGCCGGATGTGGGGGCGCGGATTGAGCGTCACCTGGCCGCCATGGAAGGCGGTCGGGTCGCCCAGCTTCCAGGAGACCAGCGCGTGGGCGGCCTCGTGCATCGTGGTGGAAACGACAAACACCAGATACCACGCCATCATCAAAAAGGGGTTAAAGGTCATGTTGTTGGCCGGGTCCTTAATGATTCAGCGGCAGCGTTCCATTAAAAATGCCATCACGCCCTTCTGCGCGTGCAGGCGGTTTTCGGCCTGATCGAAGATGATGGCGTTGGGGCCATCCATGACCTCATCGGTGATCTCCTCGCCACGGTGGGCGGGCAGGTCATGCATGATGATGACGCCGGCCGGAGCGTGGGCGACGAGCGCCGCATTGACCTGATAGGGCGCAAACAGCGCGGCCCGCTCGGCGGCCTCGTCCTCCTGGCCCATGCTGGCCCAGACGTCGGTATAGATCGCCTGGGCGCGGGTGACGGCCGCGCGGGGATCGGCCTCATAGGTGTAGACGCCGCCGCCGCGGGCACCCTCGGCCACGACCGCCTGGACCACGGACTCAACCGGTTCATACCCGGGCGGCGTGCAGACGGTGACGTTGACGCCCAGCATGGTGCCGATCAGCATGAGCGAATGGCAGATGTTGTTGCCGTCACCGACGTAGGTCAGGTTAAAGCCGCGCAGTTCGCCGACCGTCTCGGTCAGAGTCAGGAAATCGGCGAGCGCCTGGCAGGGGTGCTCGAAATCGGAGAGGGCGTTGATGACAGGCAGGCGGCAGTGGCGCGCGAGCTCATCGACGGTGGTCTGGGTAAAGGTACGCGCCATGACGATATCGAACCAGCGCTCCAGGTTGCGCGAGATGTCGGCCACCGACTCGCGCCGGCCCAGGCCGATCTCGGCGGGCGTGAGGTAAAGCGCATGGCCGCCGAGCTGGAGCATGCCGATTTCGAAGGTGCAGCGCGTACGCAGCGAGGGCTTCTCGAAGATCATCGCGAGCGTGCGCCCCTTGAAGATCGGAGCATTGCCGCCGGCGCGCAACTCAGCCTTGAGAGCCGCCGCCCGTTCAAGAACCTCGCGCGTTTCGGCGGGGGTCAGGTCGGCGCTGGCGCGAAGGTCGCGCTTGGTCTGGAAAATGGGACTCATGGCTTTGCTCCAAATCTGGAAATGGAAAAGGGTGTCCCGTTTGCGGGCCTGGCATGGAAAAAAAGGGATCTGGTTTAGACCGCCACAACGGCGCGGGCGAGGATTTCGACGGCGCGGTCGATTTCTTCGCGGCTGACGTTGAGCGGCGGCAGCAGGCGCAACGTATGGGGCGCCGGGGCGTTAATGAGCAGCCCCTCGCGCTCGGCCACCAGCAGCACCTCGCCGGCGGGTACGGTCAGGTCCACCCCCAGCATCAGGCCCAGGCCACGGATTTCCTTGAGACGGCCGGTGGCCGAAAGAGCATCGTTGAGCCGACCCCACAGATAGCAGCCGGCCTCGGCGCCCTTGCGCGGCCAGTCGCCCTCGATCAGCTCGCTCAGGTAGGCCAGTGCGGCGGCGCTGGTCAGGGGATTGCCGCCCATCGTGCTGCCGTGCGAGCCGGGGGGGAATGCCGCCGCGACGCGCTCGGTGCAGAGCATCGCTCCCATCGCCAAGCCGCCGCCAAGGCTCTTGGCGAGCGTCATGACGTCGGGGGTGACGCGGTAGTGTTCGTAGGCGAAGAGCTTGCCGGCGCGTCCAAGCCCGGTCTGCACCTCGTCAAAGATCAGCAGCAGCCCGCGCTCGTCGCAGAGCCGGCGCAGGCCGTGGATGTATTCCAGGTCCGCCGGCCAGACGCCGCGCTCACCCTGGATCAGCTCGAGCATGATTGCACCGGTCTGGGGGCTGATCGCCTGCTCCATCGCCGACAGGTCGTTGTACGGCACGTGGCGGAAGCCCTCGAGCAACGGCTCGAAGTTCGTTTTGATCTTCTCTTGGCCGGTGGCGGTCAGGGTCGCCATCGTGCGGCCGTGGAACGAGCCGAGCGTGCAGATGATCTCGTGGCGTCCCGGGCCGTGGGTTTCCTTATTGAAGCGCCGCGCGATCTTGATGGCGGCCTCGTTGGCCTCGGCGCCGGAGTTGGCCAGAATCAGCCGGTCGGCGAAACTGTGCTGGATCAGCAGCCGCCCCAGTTCGATCTGCACCGGCAGGTAATAGAGGTTGGTCGCGTGGACCAGCGTGGCGGCCTGCCGCTGGATCGCCTCGGTCACGCGGGGGTGGCAGTGGCCCAGGTTGTTGACGCTGATGCCTGTGAGGAAATCGAGGTATTCGTTGCCCTCGGCGTCCCAGACGCGCGTTCCCGCCCCGCGCACCAGCGCCAGCCGGCGGCGGCCGAAGTTGTTGGCAAAGCAGGCCTCATAGCGCTCGCGCCAGCCGTCGTTATCCAGCCGGGGCAGATCGCCGGGATAGATGTCCGTGCCGCTGGGGGAAATCCACATCGTCCAAGCCTCCGCCGAAAGTCCGCGCACCCGCGAGAAACCGGACATTATACGCCGGCAGGCAATTTCGTCAAGGGGGCGGGCGGCATCGTTTTTGGGTTTGCGCCGGCGCTGCCGGCTCCCTAAAGTGGTGGCCCATGAGCGAGCACCGCCAGATCATCAAGGCAGCGGGGGTGGTGGGGGCCTTCACCCTGCTTTCGCGCCTGACCGGCCTGATCCGCGACATCATTTTGGCCGCCGCCCTGGGCGACAAGCGTCTGGCCGACATCTTCTTTGTTGCCCTGCAACTGCCCTATCTGGTGCGCCGTGTGTTGGGCGAGGGCGCCCTCTCCTCCTTCATCGTGCCGCTTTTCGACGAGCGCTGCCGCGAGGGCGGCGCCGCCCAGGGCTGGGCCTTTCTCAACCGCACGCTGAACCTGCTGGCGATCGTTGCGCTGGCGATTACGCTGGCGGGGATGTTCTATGCCGAGGAGATTTTCAACATTTTCGGCGGGGCGGGCCTGCGCGCCCGTGAGGCTGATATCGAGGAGTATGTGCGTCTTGGCGTGAGTCTGACGCGGATCATGCTCCCCTTCATCATCGGCCTGACGGTGGCCTCGCTGATGATGGGGGTCCTGCACGCGCTGCGCAGTTTCACAACGCCCTCGCTCGGCTCGGTGATGCTCAACCTGACGATGATCGCGGCGGGCGGGGCGGCGCTGGTCTTTGATGCCTCGATCGCGCGGGCCGTGACTTGGCTGGCCTGGTCGGTGCTGGCGGGGGCGTTCCTGCGCGTGGCGCTGATGGTGCCGACGCTGCGTGGGTTCGGCTGGCGCTGGCGGCTTGACTTCACCATCCACGACCCCCAACTGCGCAAACTGGTGCGGATGATGGGCATTGGGCTGGCCAGCCTGATCGTGGTGCAGGTCAACATCGTCGTGGTCAGCAATTTCGCCACCTTGATCGACGACGGCGTGCGTTCGCGGCTCACGTATGCCGACCGTTTGCTGCAGTTCCCTCTGGCGCTGACGGCGCTGGCGATGGCCACCGCCCTGCTGCCCCAGTTGACCGTCTACCTCGCCGAAAAACGCTACGCCGAACTGGGCGACATGATGGCCTTCACCAAGCGTCTCGAGGTCATCCTGATGCTGCCGGCCAGCGTGGGCCTGATGGTGTTTGGGCTGCCGATCGTGGAGCTGCTGCTGCTGCGTGGGCAATTTGATGCCGCGGCCGCCCGCGGCACCTATCTGGCCCTGTTCTTCATGGCGCCGGTGCTGCTGCCGATGAGCTTCGCTCAGCTCAGTTCGCGCCTTTTCTATGCCCGCAAGGACCTGGTCTCGCCCTTCAAGGCCTCGATCGTATCGATGCTGGCCAACGTTGGTGGCTGCCTCCTCTTCACGCGCTTCGAACCCACCCGCAACGAGGGCGGCCTGGCGCTGGCCTTCACCTGCGCGGGGATTGCGCTCTACCTGGCGCTGGCCTTCTACACGCGGCGGACCATCGGTCCCCTGGCCCACGGCACCCGCCCACGCATCGCCGAGACCCTGTGGAAAGCTGCCCTGGCCGCCCTGCTCGCCAATGGGCTGGGCTGGCTGGCCTATCAGGGGCTGCGGGTGGGGTTGGGCGTGCCCCAGACCACGCTGGCGCGGTCGCTCTACCTGCTGCCGGTCATCGTGGCCGTTTCGCTGCTCTATTTCTGGCTCACACACGCGCTGCGCGTCCCCGACGCCGATCGGGCGGCCCAGATGCTGCTGCGCAAACTTGCCCGCCGGAAGCCTTCAGCCACTTGAGCTGAAATTGAGGAATAACGCCTTCATGAATTACCTTTCACCGTGTGGCGCAAAATGCATCATTGCAACAGTTGAAATGACAAGAAAGGTTGCTTCCGGGGCGGCAATCGCATAGGATCAAACCTTGAGCTGCGCCAGGTCGATGGAGAATGAATTTCCCACGCTGGCTACGCTGTGCGCCAGCCATTCCCCTCGAGGCCCCAGATCAATGATTCTGACCGTCGATATCGGCAACACCCACATCCACTTGGGATTGTTTATCCGTGGGGCGCTGCGCAAGACCTGGTCGCTGTCGTCGAAACCCGGCCGCACCTGCGATGAGTATGCCATGTACCTGCGCGGGCTGATCGGCGAGGGAATGCCGATGGTCGGGGCAATTGTCTCGTCGGTAGTGCCAAGCCTGGAACTGCCGATCGCGCGTGCCATCGAGCAGGAATACAAGACCCAACCGCTGATCCTAAGCGAAGAGACGCCCATCGGGCTGGTCAATGGCTATCGCAACCACGCCGAGGTGGGGATGGATCGGCTGGCGAATGCGGTGGGGGGGTGCCATTTTTTCGGTGCGCCGCTGCTGATCCTCGATTTCGGGACGGCGATCACTCTTGATTATGTGGCACCGCCGGCCAAGCCGGGCGCGATGGCCGCCTACATGGGCGGGGCGATCCTGCCGGGGATCGAGATGTCGGCCCAGGCGCTGGCGCGGGGGACGGCTCGGCTGCCGCACGTCTCGTTGGTCGAGCCGGCGCGGGTGATCGGCCGCACCACCGCCGAATCGATCCAGGCCGGGCTGATGCATGGATACCGCGGCGCGATCACGACCCTGGTGGAACTGGCCAAGGAGGAGATCGGGCATTCCTGCGATGTGATCGCCACCGGGGGGGATGCGCTCAACCTGCGCGCCCACCTGCCATTCATTACGGCGGTCGAACCCGAGCTGACGCTTTATGGCTTGCGCCAGATTTATGGGATCAACAATAACTGTCCATTGCCGACCCGCCGTCCGGCGGAGTAAGCACTTCCCTCCGGCATCAACCTGCTGATGGCCTCATTCCCGCCGTGGTTGATCGACCCAGGCGGGCTATAAAACTTGATTTCAGCCCGGCGCTGTGTCAGAAACCTGATGCGGCGTGTCCGGCTGGCAATGATGTAATTGATGGGGCAGGGAGAGTGGCATGGAATCGAGCCGAAAAAGTCTCCGCATGGCGCTGCTGATCTTGCTGGCGGGCCTGATGATGGGTCCGGCCGATATCGGCGCCGCGCCGGACTGGGCGATCAGCGGTCGGGTCGAGCAATTCGATCGGCTGGTACTGGCCGAGGCGCCCCTTTTGGGGTCTGTCAGCGCGCTTGACCTGATGATGTTCGATTCGCTGCGCGACCCGCAGCTGGGTGAGTTGCCGCAGGAGGCCTGGCTTGAGCCGGACGCGCTGGAGGCCGAAATCTGGCGACCTTTGCTGGTGGAGAGCGTGACGGAGTTGGCCGCGCTGGCGGCGGTGGCCGAGCGTTCGGCCGATTGGCAGCCCCCGGCCGACCTGTTGCGCCGGCTCAGCTTTGACGGGGCGACCGCAGTCTGGGCGGAATTGGTGGTGGCGCCGGAGCTGGTCAAGGTTGCCGAAGCCGATATTCACCGCTACTACATTGCCAACCCACAGATCTTTCTGCAGCGGCGCCTGATCGAGCTGCGCACGATTTTTTTCCGCAACCAGGTCGACACGGCCCAGTCGGAGTCGCGTCGCCAGGAACTGGAGCAGATTGCACGACGGGTTCGGGAAGGACAACTGGGTTTCGCCGAGGCGGCGCGGCAGCATTCGGACGCGCCGTCGGCGGCCCAGGGCGGGCTGCTGCCGGCATTCTACAACGGCACTTTTTTCAGTGAACTGGAGCGCCAGGCGCTGTTGCTCGAGCCGGGCGAGCTGTCGCCGGTCTTTGAAGGTCCGGGCGGCATCTACCTGGTGCAGCTGGTTTCGGCCTCGGCGCCACACAACATTCCGCTGGAGAGCGTTCGCGAAGAGATCCGCGAGCAGCTCCGGCGCGATCATGTGGCGGGATATTACCGCTACGCGCTCGAGCGGCTCCAGCGCCAGCATGCGATCAACAACTGGTCCAACCTCTTTGGCTACCTGCACCACGAAGCCCCGATCGCGCGCATCGGCCGGGTGGCGCTCGGGCGCGGGCAGTACCTGCGGTTTTACGGCAATCCGGTCATGCCCAATTATCAGCTGGACCGGGCGCGCGTGGCGAGTGATGTGAATCACTGGATCGAGGGGGAGTCGGTCATGCTTGAAGTCGAGCGGCTGGGCCTGACGGATCATCCCTGGGTGGCGCGAGCGCGCCAGTTGGGGGCGCTTGCGCCGCGGGCGCGCCAGACTTTCCTGCGCGAGATCGATCCGGCGAGTTATGAGACAACTGAGGGGGCGCTGCGTACGATGTCGGGTCCAGCCGCGCGCGAGGCCGGCCTGCGCGCGGCCCGGGTATTGACGTTTGAAATGACACCTGAATTTGATGCCCCGCCGATTCCGGCCGAAGCCTTGGCGGCCGAGCGACAGATCGAGGAGCTGAGCTCACAGATCGGCCGCGGCGTGCTGCGGGTCGAGCCCGAGCCGATCATTCTGGCCGAACGGGTGCGGGCGGCGGCGGCTCCGGGTGGGCCGGGGCTGGATGTCGAGGCGCGTGCGCTGGCGGCGGCGCTCGAGGGGACCCCGCGCGTGGGCGTAAGGCTGCGCGTGCGCGGGCCGCAGTGGGTTGATGTCGTGCCCGGGACGCCCTATTACCGATTGCTGCGTGGCGTCAGTGTGGGCGAGGTCGGCCGGGCCGAGCGCGTGGGCACAACCGTACGTCGCCACCTGATCCTCGACGAGCGCGAGCTGGATTTGGAGCCTTGGATCGAGCGCCCGTTCATCCTGCAGGAAATGGCGTGGTTGGCCGCCAGCGAGCAAATCCTGGCGGCCGAACGAGACCGATTGCGGGCCACAGGCGCCATCGAGTTGAACTTCTAAAAGGGAATGCCGAAATGAAGATCCTGATCGTCGGCGGCGGCGGCCGCGAACATGCGTTGGCTTGGAAGATCGCCCAGAGTCCGCGGCTGACACGTCTGTATTGCGCGCCGGGAAATCCGGGAATCGCGCGCCATGCCGAGTGCGTGTCGTTGCCGCTGGAAGCGCCGTTTTCCGAACTGACCCGCTGGTGCCTCGAGCAATCCATTGACCTGGTCGTCGTCGGCCCGGAGCGCCCGCTGTCGGAGGGGATCGTTGATGCGTTGACAGCGGCAGGCATCCGTGCCTTTGGTCCCAATCGCGCCGCCGCCCAACTGGAGGCCTCGAAGACCTTCGCCAAGGAGTTGATGATCGAGGCGGGGATTCCAACCGCCGCCGCGCGTGGCTTCACCGACGCGGCCGAGGCGTTGGCGTATCTGGAAACGGTCGCGCTGCCGGTGGTGGTCAAGGCCGTCGGGTTGGCCGAGGGCAAGGGCGTGGTGGTCGCCCGCACGCTTACCGAGGCTCGATCGGCCATCGAGCAGATGATGCGGGAGCGCGTCTTTGGCGAGGCCGGCGCCGAGGTGCTGATCGAGGAGTTCCTGACGGGGGAGGAGGCCAGTCTGCTGGCCTTCGCCGACGGGCGCACCATTAAGCCGATGGACACCGCCCAGGACCACAAGCCGGTTTACGATGGCGACGAGGGGCCCAACACCGGCGGCATGGGGGCCTATTCTCCCGCGCCCGTCGTGACGACGGCTCTTTATGAGCGCTGCGTCGGCGAGGTCCTGCAGCCGTGCCTCGAGGCACTGCGCCGGCGCGGCATCGATTACAGGGGCGTGATCTATGCGGGCCTGATGATCACGGCCGATGGGCCCAAGGTGATCGAGTTCAATTGCCGTTTTGGCGATCCCGAGGTGCAGGCGCTCATCCCGCGACTCAAGGGCGACTTGATCGATATCATGATGGCGTGCGTGGAGGGCCGGCTCGACGAGGTCGACCTGGACTGGCACGATGGCGCGGCGATCTGCATCGTGGCCGCCTCGGGTGGCTATCCCGGCCCCTATGTCAAGGGCAAGCCGATCACGGGGGCCGACGGTCTACCCGAGAATGGTGAGGTCATGCTGTTTCATGCGGGCACCGCGCTGAATGCCGACGGTCAACTGGTGACTGCCGGAGGCCGGGTGCTTGGCCTGACTGTCATGGATGCCTACCTGAGCGTGGCGATCGAGCGCGGCTATGAGCTGCTCGGCCAGGTCCACTTTGAGGGAATGCACTACCGCACCGATATCGGTCGCAAGGCGCTGGACCGCCTGCGCCGCTAGTATATGACGCGTTAGGAGAAAATGATGATCAAGCCGATGTTGCTCCTGGGACTGTTCCTGATGCTGGGGACGCAATTGATGGCCGCCGAGGGCGCGGCGGGGCGGGTGCTGCTGCGGGCGGATTTTGACCATGAGACGACAAGCAGCCTGACCCGGGCCCTCCTCGCGCACAAGCACATCACGCTGGCCGAGGGCGCGGGTCCCGACGGGTCCAATGCCATCCGGGTGGCCTACGTCGGCTATGAGATGGGCAGCGAACGGGTGGGTGTCCGGCATCCGCTGGGAGCCATCGTCAACCAGGCGACCCTGTCATTCGATGTCCGGTTTGACGAGGAGTTCCAATGGACGCTGGGGGGCAAGCTGCATGGGCTTGGGCCAAAGAATCCCATCACAGGCGGGCGGGAGCGCCAGCCCGACGGCTGGAGCGCCCGAATCATGTTCAATCAGGATGGGCATTGCTCCACCTATCTGTATGACCAGGACAAGGAAAAGGTTTATGGCATTGGCCGGAGGTCGGCCAAGCCAGTCTTTGAGCCCGGGCGTTGGCATCATGTGGCGATTCAGGTCGGCCTGAACAGCCCGGGGGAGGCGGATGGTTTTTCACGCATCCTGATCGACGGCGAAGAGGTCGTCCATTCGGACAAGGTCATGTTCCGGGGGGTCGGCGGGAGCGAGACACAGATCCAGGCATTGCTGTTCAGCACCTTTCATGGCGGCAACTCGCCGCGCTGGACGCCAGTGGATGCCCAGGGCAACCCGACGACGGTCTATGCCCTGTATGACAATTTCGAGGTGACCGAGGGCCTCGCCAAATAAAGCCGGCGGCGGGCGCGGCCGATCGAACCATCCTCAGTTGATTTGGTGAATGAGTTTCCGTTGACACCTCCGGGCGCGGTGCTCAGAATGTTGGCCGTATTTTGGCGCCTGTCAGGCCTCATTCCGGCGCGGCTCGCCTTTGCATAGATGTGCGCCGCCCCCCACAAGGACATTCCCATGCAGCAGCTCCCCCAGGTCACCGTCGTCGGCGGTGGCATGATTACGCACGACCAGCTCCTGCCCTCGCTGTATCACCTGCAGCGGCTGGGCAAGCTGGGCCAGATTACGGTTTGCGCGCTCAACTCGCCGCCGCTACGCGAGTTGGCCGAGTCGCCGTCGATCAAGCGCGCCTTCCCCAAGGCATCATTCATCGCGCGGCCCGACCTGAGCGAGGCCCCGGAGAAGATGTATCCGGATCTGTTCCGTGAAGTGATCCGTGCGATGCCGCCGCGCAATATCGTCGTCGTGGCGGTTCCCGATCAGTTCCATGGTGACGTGATCAAGGAGGCGCTTGCGGCGGATCAGCATATCCTGTGTGTCAAGCCGCTGGTGCTCAAGTATAAGCAGTCGGTGGAGATCGAAAAGCAGGCGCACGAGAAGGGATTGTTCGTCGGCGTCGAATATCACAAGCGATTTGACCGGCGCGCGCTGCTGGCCAAGGGCGACTACGCCGCGGGCCGGTTTGGTGAGTTCAAGGTCGGCGAGGCGCGGATGATCGAGCCGTGGTATTACCGGTTCTCCAACTTCCAGAACTGGTTCACCAAGGAGAATTCGGATCCCTTCACGTATGTGGGCTGCCACTATGTGGATCAGCTTTACTTCATCACGGGGCTCAAGCCGGTCAATGTATCGGTGATGGGGCTGGAGGGGGACTTCCCCAACGGCAAGCGCGCCTACATGTGGTCGAGCGGGCGTGTGGTCTTCGAGAACGGCGGCATCCTGAACGTGCTGGACGGGCTGGGCTATCCCGATGAGGGCGCCGGCAGTAACGACCAGGGTTTGACCATGTTCTGCGACGACGGCCAGCGCGGCAGTGTGATCGTGCACAACGACACATGGCGCGGAGTGATGCACTCCTACGTCAAGGATCCGGGCCCCGGTGGCACGCTGTTCAACTTCACCAACCCCGACTATATGAAGCTGGTGCCCTGGGAGGGCGACGGACTCAAGCCGGTGGGCTATGGCTACGACTCGATCGAGGCGATGGTCAACACGATCCATGCGGTCGAGGGCGAGACGGCAGGCCTGGGGGCGGACGAGGCGCTGGCGCGGCGGCGCGAGGCGCTGCACCGGATCGACGAGCGCGGCATTATCGCCACGCCGGCCAACAGCTCGATCAACGAGCTGGTGATGGAAGCGGGACGGATGTCAATCCTGGCCAACGGGCGGCCGGTGCAGATCCACTACGGCGACAACCCGCACGTGGACTTTGCCTGAGTCGAGCAGTCAGGGAAAAAAAAGACCGGGAAGCGGATGGGCCGCTTCCCGGTCTTTCTTTTTGGGGTTGGTTGCGTCAGCTCTTGACCGCGGCCGTGGCCGGGGCGGCGGAGCCGAACTCGGCGCCCAGTTCCTCGGCGATGGCCTCGAGCACTTCCAGGCCCTCGCGCAGCGCCGCCTCGTCGGCGATCAGAGGCGGGCAGAGCTTGATGGCGCCGCCGCCGATGCCGACGGGGGCGAACAGCAGCACGCCGCGCTCGTAGGCGCGCTTGACGAACTGCCAAGCCATGTCGGGCTCGGGATCGGTCGTGCCGGGGCGGGTGAACTGGATGGCCGAGACGAAGCCGACCGAGACGCAGCGACCCACCAGGCCGCGGGTGGCGCGGCTGATGCGCTCGGCGCCTTCGGCCAGCACCGGGGCCAGGCGGGCAACGTTGCCGATCAGGTCCTCACGCTCCATCAGCTCGATGTTGGCCAGCGCGGCGGCCGAGCAGACGGTGTTGGCGGAGTGGGTCGAGGTCATCTCGCCCGGGCCGTAGAGGTTCATCAGCTCATCGGTGCCGAGGACGGCGGAGACCGGCATGCCGCCGGACATGCCCTTGCCGCAGGCGACCAGGTCGGGGACGACGTCCATGTGCTGGAAGCCGAAGAGCTTGCCGGTGCGGCCGAAGCCGGCCTGGATTTCGTCGAACATCAGGACGGCCTGATTCTTGTCGCACCAGCGGCGCAGCGCCTGGGCATAGTCGGTTGGGAACAGGGTGGCATTGCAGCCTTGGAAGGTCTCGCCGATGACGCCGCAGACTTGGGCGGGGTTGACGCCTTGGTCGGCCAGGGCCTTCTCGAAGACGGCGAAGCTGGTATCCTGTTGACGGAAGCCGTCGGGGAAGGGCACCTGGACGAAGCGGCCATCGAGGTCGCCGATCCAGCTCTTGAGGGCGGGGGAGCCGCCGGCGAGCTGCGAGCCGAGGGTGCGGCCATGGAAGTCGGCGGAGAAGCTGACGATGATGTTCTTGTTGGGGGCGATCTGCTGGCCCTTGGTGCGCGCCAGCTTGATGCAGCACTCGACGGCCTCGGAACCGGTGGTCAGCAGGAAGACGCGGGCCAGCGGCGCGGGCAGCATGGCCTGAATCTTTTCAACCAGGCGCAGACGAATCTCGGTGGGGAAGCAGTAGGCGTGATAGAGGCCCTGGCGCGCCATGCCGGCGATCGCTTCGACGATGTCGGGGTTGGCGTGGCCGCTGGAGGTCACCAGCACGCCGCTGGAGAAGTCAAGCCAGCGGTTGCCGTAGGCATCGCTGACGGTGACGCCCTCGCCATGGTGCCAGATGATCGGGGGCTGGCCGCCCATGCTGCGCGGCTCGAGGCGGCGCATCTTCTCGAGCAGCTCGATGGACTCGGGCGCGGGAATCTGCGTTTTGATGCTCCGGAAGCGGGTCTCCACCGTGGGGACGGTGGCGGGGACAAGGGGGAATTCCTTGGTGGCCATGGGCGATATCTCTCCTGATTGAAATGAAGTCTGCTTGAGTCTGAATGACCGGATCAAGGCCGGTTGGTTGCGGCAGGTCAATCAGGTTCTCCAGCACCGGCGCCGCCGTCTGGCCGATCTCGTGATGCGGGCAGGGGAGTTGCGAACATTCGCCACGGCCAGGCGTGGCGAAGTGGTGCTGACCACCGGGGCGCATAGCCCCGGCCGCGCGTCCAATAATTTAATGATCGGGGGCGGAGTCGTCAAGGGAATCCGCCGCCGCCGGCGGGGCGACACGGGCATGGTGCGCTGCAGGATGAGCCGTTACAGGCAAGGGCCAGTTGAAAATTTGGGAGGCAGTCCTGGCTTGCGAAAGGCGGGGCGGCGGCCTTAAGCTGGTAGCGGAGGCCGTTGCGATGGCAAAGACCGAACAGCCCGGGCGTGAGAAGCTGGTTTGCCAGAACCGCAAGGCGCGCCATGAATACCTGATCGAGGACACGCTCGAGGCCGGGCTGGAGCTGGTGGGCACCGAGGTCAAGAGCCTGCGGGCGGGGCAGGGGAGCATCCAGGAGGCGTTCGCGCAGATCAAGGGCGGCGAGGCCTGGCTGATGCAGTTCCATATTCCGCACTACGAGCAGGGCAACATCCATAACACCGACCCGGTGCGCACGCGCAAGATGCTGCTGCACCGGCGCGAGATTGACCGGCTTTCGGCCGCCGCCGCCCAGAAGGGCTATACCCTGGTGCCGCTGGAGGTTTATTTCCGCGGCGGACGGGCCAAGGTGCTGCTGGGGCTGGCGCGCGGGAAGAAGGCCCACGACAAGCGCGCGGCGATCAAGGAACGCGACGTGAAGCGCGAAATGGACCGCGCGCTGCGCGCGATGAAGCGCTAAACCGGCAGGCGCGGGCGGTCACTCGCCGCCGGCGGGTTTTTTCCAGATCGGGCGCGGGTCGTGCGGGTTGAGTTCGCAATATTTTCGATGAATTTCCTGAAAATCCTTCCAAGCCTCATGCTTGTAGGGAATGCCGTTGGGGCGCAGCAGGAAGCTGGGGTGGTAGGTCGCCAGCAGCGGGATGCCGTTATAGCTGTGCCAGCGCCCGCGCAGCTTGCCGATGGCGACATTCTTGGTGCCGCAGAGGGCGTTGGCGGCGTGGGCGCCGAGGGCCACCAGCAGGCAGGGCCGGATGATAACCAATTGGGCGATGAGGAATTTTTCGCAGGCTTCCTTCTCGGCTGGCAGCGGGTCGCGGTTCTGGGGCGGCCGGCACTTGAGAGTGTTGCAGATGTAGACCTCGGCGCGATCGATCCCGATGGCACTCAGCATGGCGTTGAGCATCTGGCCGGCCCGGCCGACGAATGGGGTTCCGCTGGCGTCCTCTTCGGCGCCGGGGGCCTCGCCGACGATGACGATGCGGGCCATCGCGTCGCCGTCGGCAAAGACGGATTCATTGCGCGATTGATGGAGAGCACAGCCTTGGCAGTTTTTGGCTTGGTTTGCCAGTTCGGCCAGCTGCGCGACGCGACGCGCGCGCTCGGCCGGAGCGACGGCCGTGGCCTCGGCGACCGCCGCCGGAGCTGCGGCTTGAGGTTGGGATGCGGGCGCGCGAGCCGATGCTGTCACGGCAGGTGCAGGCGGCGTCGGAGGCTCGACATAGATGTAGCCGCTATCCTTGAGGAACGTGAGAAAGTTGAGCAGCGCCCGCTTGGTCGAGTCGGTCATTGGTTTACCACCCCATCCGCCAGTATCGGCAGCAAGATAGCAGATTGGCCCGCCGCTGACGCCATGAAAATGCAGCAGGTAGCGCGGCCTTTAATTCTTCATTTTCGTCGCAAAGGCCGCAGAGAACCGCTCAAAGAACGCAAAGTCGTGGCGAAGTCGATATTGGGCGGGTGACATCTCCATGGTCATGGAAGAACATGTATGAAATTCCTCCCTTTGCGTCCTTTGGCCATTCCTCTGCGTCTTGGCGACAAAAGCACGAAGGATCGAAGGCGCGGCGGGCCGCCGACCGTGGGATTCGCAAGATAGGACAAAATGCGGGCGGGCGGGGCGCGGAAATGGAGTTCACGGTCCCCAATTACCGGTTGTTGGAGACGTGGTTTTTGCATAAGATGGCGTGCCCATGAGCACCAGGGCCTTCTTGATCCCCGTCCCCCGCGAGGTTGCCAAGCGATGCCGCGTCTCGACAACATCCACAAAGTCATGATCATTGGTTCCGGCCCGATTGTCATCGGCCAAGCCTGCGAGTTCGATTATTCAGGCACCCAGGCCTGCAAGGCGCTGCGCGCGCTGGGCTATCAGATCGTGCTGGTCAACTCAAACCCGGCGACGATCATGACCGACCCGGCCACCGCCGACATCACCTATGTCGAGCCGCTGACGGTGGCATCGCTGACGGAGATCATCGAGAAGGAGCGTCCCGATGCGCTGCTGCCCAACCTGGGCGGGCAGACGGGGCTGAACCTGGCCTCTCAGTTGGACAAGGCGGGTGTGCTGACAAAGTATGGGGTCGCGGTCATCGGCGTGCAGCTTGACGCGATCGAACGCGGTGAGGACCGCCTGGCTTTCAAGGATATGATGAACAAGCTCGGCATCGAGATGCCGCGCAGTCGCATTGCATTGACGGTCAAGGAAGCCGAGGAGATCGCCGGCGAACTGGGTTATCCGGTCGTGGTGCGGCCGGCCTACACGCTGGGCGGCACCGGCGGCGGGCTGGTCTACAACATCGAGGAGCTGCGCACGATCACGGCGCGCGGGCTGGCGGCGAGCATGGTGGGCCAGGTGCTGATCGAGGAGTCGGTGCTGGGCTGGGAGGAACTGGAGCTGGAGGTCGTGCGCGACGCGACCAACCGCATGATCACCGTCTGCTTTATCGAGAACGTCGACGCGATGGGCGTCCACACCGGCGACAGCTTCTGCACGGCGCCGATGTTGACGATCACGCCGGAGCTGCAGGCACGGCTGCAGGAAATCTCCTACAAGATCGTCGAGAGCATCGGCATCATCGGCGGGACCAACGTCCAGATGGCGCACGACCCCAAGACCGGGCGCGTGGTGGTCATCGAGATCAACCCGCGCACCTCGCGGTCCTCGGCGCTGGCCTCCAAGGCGACAGGGTTCCCGATCGCGCTGATCTCGGCCAAACTGGCGGCGGGGCTGACCCTCTCGGAGATTCCCTACTGGCGCGAGGGGACGCTGGACCAATACAGCCCGTCGGGGGACTACATCGTCGTCAAGTTTGCGCGCTGGGCATTTGAGAAATTCAAGGACGCCGAGGACAAGCTCGGCACGCAGATGCGCGCGGTCGGCGAGGTGATGAGCATCGGCAAGACCTATCAGGAGTCGTTGCACAAGTCGATCCGTTCGCTCGAGATCAGCCGCTCGGGGATGGGCTTTGCGAAGAACTTCAATGAGCTGTCGCTGGCCGAGCTGCTCGACCGGCTGGTCTCGCCCAGCAGCGAGCGCCAGTTCATCATGTATGAGGCGCTGCGCAAGGGCGCCAGCACCGAGGAACTTTACAAGCGCACCCACATCAAGCCCTGGTTTATCGAGCAGATGCGCGACCTGGTGGAGCTGGAGGAAAAGATCCTGGCCCACAAGGGGTCGCTGCCGCCCGAGCCGCTGCTGCGCGAGGCCAAGCAGAAGGGGTTCGCGGACAAGTATCTGGCGCGGCTGCTGGGGCTCGAGGAGAGCCAGGTGCGCGAGGGGCGCAAGGCGCTGGGGATCGTCCAGGGCTGGCACCCGGTGCCGGTCAGCGGCGTCGAGGATGCCGCCTATTATTATTCCAGCTATAACGCACCCGACCTGGTGCCGGTCAGCCAGAACCGCAAGGTGATGGTGCTCGGCGGCGGGCCCAACCGGATCGGGCAAGGGATCGAGTTTGACTACTGCTGCGTGCATGCGGCGTTTGCGCTGCGCGACGCGGGGCTGGAATCGATCATGGTCAATTGCAACCCCGAGACCGTCTCGACCGACTATGACACCTCGAACAAGCTTTACTTCGAGCCGCTGACGGTCGAGGACGTGCTGGCAATCTATGAGAAGGAGCGGCCCGAGGGCGTGATCGTGCAGTTTGGCGGTCAGACCCCGCTCAACATCGCGCGCGAGCTGGAGGCGGCGGGGGTCAAGGTGCTGGGCACCTCTACCGACGCAATCGACCTGGCCGAGGACCGCGACCGCTTCAACCAGATCATGAACAAGCTTGGCATTCCGATGCCGGCCAGCGGCATGGCGTCGAGCCTTGAGGAGGCGCTGGCGGTGGCGGGGCGGATTGGCTATCCACTGATGGTGCGGCCCTCGTATGTGCTCGGCGGGCGCGGCATGCAAATCGTCCACGATGAGTCAATGCTGCGCGATTATGTCGCCGCGGCGGTCGAGGTCACGCCCGAGCGGCCGATCCTGATCGACAAGTTCCTCGAGGACGCGATCGAGGCCGAGGCCGACGCACTCTCGGACGGCACCGACGCATTCGTCCCGGCGGTGATGGAGCACATCGAGCAGGCGGGCATCCACTCGGGCGATTCGGCCTGCGTGATCCCGCCGATCTCGATCGCCCCGCGCCACATCGAGACGATTGAGGAATACACCCGCCAGATCGCGCGCGAGCTTGGCGTGGTCGGCCTGATCAACGTTCAGTATGCGATTCACAACGAGACGGTTTACGTGCTGGAGGCCAACCCGCGCGCCAGCCGCACCGTGCCGATCGTCAGCAAGGTCTGCAACATTCCTATGGCACGGATCGCGACCGAGCTGATCATCGGCCGCAAGCTGGGCGAGCTGGACCTGGCGCCGGTGGCGTTCCAGCACTACGGCGTCAAGGAAGCGGTCTTCCCGTTCATGATGTTCCCCGAGGTGGACCCGGTGCTGGGGCCCGAGATGCGTTCGACGGGCGAGGTGCTGGGGCTGGCCGACAGCTTCGGGCTGGCCTTCTACAAGGCGCAGCAGGGCGCCAACTCCGAACTGCCGGTGGAGGGGACGGTGCTGATCACGGTGGCCGAGACCGACCGGCCGGCAGTGCTGCAGGCGGCGCGCCGATTCGAGGCCCTCGGCTTCCGCATCCTGGCCACGCTTGGCACGCATGCCTTCCTGCGCGAGCACGGCATCAACGCCGATCGGATCGACAAGCTGCACGAGGGGCGGCCGAACATTCTGGACGCGATCACGAACAAGGAAATTCAGCTGATCGTCAACACGCCGCTGGGCAAGCTGGGGCTGCAGGATGACTCCTACATCCGCAAAGCGGCGATCAAGCATCGCATCCCCTACATCACGACGCTGGCCGCCGCCGTCGCCGCCGCCCGCGGGATCGAGGCATGCCGCGCCGGTCGCGGGGTGGTCCGCTCGCTGCAGGAATACCATGGCGGGATCGTCAAGGTGCCCCGTGATGCGACGCGCGTGAGCTGACTCAGAAACGGGACCGCCGGGGGTTACGGCGGTCCCGATCATTTTTTGAATGGTTGATCAAGGAGCCGGGGGCACATGGGCGGATTGTTTGGCGTCACTTCGAGCGATGAATGCGTGTTGGACCTGTTCTACGGGACCGACTATCACTCACACCTGGGCACCTGCCGCGGTGGCTTGGCGGTGCGCAACGGCGGGGCGATTGCCCGCTCGATCCACGACATCACCAACGCCCAGTTCCGCACCAAGTTCGAGCATGACATCAACACGATGCACGGCCATTCGGGCATCGGCGTGATCAGCGACAATGAATCCCAGCCGCTGATCATCGGCTCGCACCTGGGCACCTATGCCATCGCCACGGTCAGCTCGATCATCAACATCGATGCGCTGGCGCGCGAAACGTTTGCCCAAGGTGCCACCCACTTCAGCGAGATGAGCGGCGGGGGGATCAATCCGACCGAGCTGGTGGCGACCCTGATCAATCAGGGGGCCAGTTTCGAGGACGGCATCCGGCTGGCGCAGGAGAAGATTCAGGGCTCGTGCACGCTGCTGCTGCTGACCGATCATGGCATCTACGCGGCGCGCGACCGCTACGGACGCACCCCGCTGATCATCGGCCGGCGCGAGGGGGCGCACGCCGCCACCTTTGAGACGACTGCCTTCCCGACGCTGGGCTACGAGGTGGAGCGCTACTTGGGCCCCGGCGAGATCGTGCTGATGACCGCCGAGGGCGTCGAGCAAAAGCAGGCTCCGGGCGACGACCTGCGCGTGTGCGCCTTCCTCTGGATCTACTACGGGTTCCCGGGCTCCAGCTACGAGGGGATCAACGTCGAGGATGTGCGCTACCGCTGCGGGCGGGCGCTGGCACTGCGTGACGACGTCCAGGCCGACGTGGTGGCGGGCATCCCGGACTCGGGCACCGGTCACGCGCTGGGCTATTCCAACGAGTCGGGCGTGCCGCACAAGCGGCCCTACGCCAAGTATACGCCGACGTGGCCACGCAGCTTCATGCCGCAGGACCAGCGCCAGCGTGACCTGGTGGCTCGGATGAAACTGATCCCGATCCGTGAATTCATCGAGGGCCAGAGCATCTTGTTCTGCGAGGATTCGATCGTGCGCGGGACCCAGCTCAAGGACACCATCCGGCGACTGTTCGAGTTCGGGGCGCGCGAGGTGCATATGCGGGCGGCCTGCCCGCCGCTGATCTGGAATTGCCCGTTCATGGGCTTCTCGCGCTCAAAGTCGTTGATGGACCTGGCCACTCGCAAGGCGATCCATGCGCTGGAGGGGGACTCGGAGGCGCATCTTGAGGAATACGCCGACCCAGACAGCGAGCGCCATGCCGCGATGGTGGAGTGGATTCGCGAGAGCCTGTCGCTGACGACGCTGCGCTACCAGCGGCTCGATGACATGGTTGAGGCGATCGGCCTGCCGCGCAACCAGCTGTGCACCTGGTGCTGGACCGGCTGCGACGGCGGCGGCTGCCATAAGACCGCCGCCTGCAGCGCCGCCGCCGCGAAATAGTTCAAAGCTTCAAGATCAATCGGACAGGCGTTCCAGCCGGACCGTCTCCAGCGTGATGTATTGCATGGCGTCTGGCCCGTAATTGGTTGGTTGAAAATCAATCAGCCAAGTCGGGACTGTGCCATGGATCGGTGGGCGCACCTGGTTCTGGAGCAAGACCGAATTGAACGGCGCCTGAGTGGTGAACTCCGCCGAAAAAGCCCCAGTTTTCGTTGAATTCAAGACAATCTCAGCCACGGTCTGCTGGGGGGCGTTGGATAGTATGGCGCGCACGCTGGGCCAGTGGTTATTTGGATTTGGGCCATAAGTCGGCTGGCCCTTGCCGGTCAGGGTGAGCCGATAACGACCGGCGGGGCTGTCGGGGGCGGCGAGCACGCGAGTCACGTTGCTGGCGTTCTGGATGCCGGAGATCCGCATGTCGCGCCACCAGCGGGCATTGTTCCATTCCGGGGCTTCCCAGAACTGCTCGCTCGGGTACAAATCGAGGGCCTGGCGTTCAATCGGAAAGCTGGTCTGGTCGGCCGGCGGCACAACCTCGATGACAAAGGGCAGGCCGTATATTTTGCGCATCATGCGTTGGTTATCCTGCAGCGCATCCTCCAGCGATAGGGGCTGATAGCTGATGGCATACTGGCCGGTAGGGAAGCCCTTGGGGAATTCGAAGGTGTAGCGCGCCAACTGGCGGCCGGGCCGCGGGACCGAGACCAGAGCGCCCCGCCCGCGCACGATGCCGCCTTCACGGATCGGCAGCGGCACGAGAAGCTCGGGCCACAACTCATGGCGGGCCACCAGCGTCGCCAGCGGAATATCAGCCGTTCGGTTCCACTGGATACCGATGCTGACGCTTTCGCCGGCCCGCACCCGCAGAATGCGTTGCTGGGTGTTGGCGTGGGGAAGCAGCACGGCCTCGACATCCAGACCCTCCACCGTCAGGTCGCTTACTTTGCCCAGGCGGGCGTATTTGATTGCCTCGAGCGGCTCGATGGTGGCGTAGCGGGTTGTCAGCAGCAGGCCTCGGAATTCACCGGGCAGGCTGGCCCAGCGCACCCATTTATTGGTGATCAAATGGATGACATCCTGACCATAGCGGTTGAAGGAGTAGAACCAGAAGGAGTACGGCTCGGGGCGCTCGAAGAACTGAATCTTGGTCCGACCATCAAACTTACGGGGGTAATATTCAAACATTCTGTTGTCGGTATGAACCATCGCCTCGGCAGGGACCAGTTCGCGGATGATTCGTGCCCCCTGCACATAACGCCCGAGCGGTTCAGCCATCACCGTGGGCTCGGGGCCAAAGCGCCAGAGCACCGCGATCAGCACCAGCGCCAGCGCCAGACCGAAGCCGCGGTCGACCAGCAGCGCCAGTCGATTCAGTCGGCCCGGCAGATGCAGTGGAAGCCGGCCGCGCAGGGTCTGGCCGCCGTCGATGAAGGCCATCAGGCCGAATGCGGCCAGCGCCAGCCCGGGCAGGATCAGGTGGCAGAAATTATACGTGTTGAGGTTGTTGAGCAGGTAGAAGCCGGCCAGCGCCAGCAGCATCGTCAGCCGGAGGAGCCAGGGGGCAGTCAGCAGGCCCACCAGCCCCAGCACCAGCCCGGGCAGGGTCAGCATCATCGTGACACGGCCAAAGAAGGAGCGATACCACAATTCATGGTCCAGCCAGTTGAGGGTCTCGCTGGCGTGCTGTGGGAATCGAGCCATGTATTCGGGGATCAATGTGAAGGGATTGAGCTTCATGAGCCATAGCAACGAGATGCCCGCCAGCAGCACCGCAGCCAGTCCGCCCAACCGCCACTTCAGGTTAATGGGCAGCTTCAACAGCAAGGCCAGATATCCGATGGAATAGGCCGGCAGCCAGATCAGCGAGGGGAGCTTGCTCATCACCGCGAGGAGGTAGACCAGCAGGAAAGCCACGTGCCAATAAATGGCTCGTGGGCGGGCCATGGCGAGCAGGAACAGTGCCAGCGCGGCGGCCTGCAGGGCCAGCATCATTGATTCGATCATGATCATGCGCGAGAGGCCGATATGGTAGGGGTTGACCGCGAGCGCCGCCATCATGAACAGGCCCAACCACCAGCGGCGCCAGGCCGAGGCGCCGACAATGGCCGCCAGCAGATAACCGACCAGTCCCGCCAGCGCCACCGTAAGCATGCCGAAGCCAAACGAGACGATCCGGGCCCAAGTCCACAGCTCCAGGTCCAGCCCTTGGGCGATCCCAGAGGTCTTGGCCACCAGCGTCGAATAGAGCGGAAACTGCATGAAGGATCGGTGGCCGGTGAACAGCGTGCGGCCTTCAAGGACCTCATCGATGACGATCATCGTACTGCGCTGTCGGTCATCGGGGTAATCGAACGGCGGCATGTCCAGGCGCCAGAAGCGCAGCCAGAATCCTCCCGCCAGGACCGCCGCCATGGCCAGCAGGAAATAAAGCCGCGGATCGCGGGCCAGCCGGTTGAGGCGCGCGCGCAGCGGTCGGACGGTCGGGGGCGGCTGTGGGGCGGGCTCGGCCGGGGGTGCAGGCTCGGGATAGTCAACCGCCCGCGCGGCCAGGTCGGCGCGCCAATCTGCCTGTTCGGCGCCCGCCGGCGCTGCGTCATTTCGGGATTTCTGCTCTGTCATAATTCCTCCACCTTGCCGGCCGGGGCCTGCCCCCGCCACTTCGGCTGATCATATCCCAGCGAGGGGCTTGGGCCAATGGCGGAATACAGAGAGATCAGGGGGCGGGAGCCGGTGGCGCTGTCAGACCCAGGTTGCTGGGGTTGGGATCCACGCGCCAGAGGTCGGTGGGCAAGTGGGCAAATGCAGTCTGCCAGCGCGCAGGGTCAAGGTTGCTGCCGGAGATCGCGCGGATGCGGATGGCCGCGATGCGGGTGTGGTGGCGCCGGGCAATTTCGCCATAGATTTCGGGGTCCCGCTCACCAGAATCGCCGATGAAAACAAACCTGCGATCGGGATAGAGCGCCAGCAGCCGCTCGATCGTTGATCGTTTGTGGCTCGGATCGGTGCTGAACAAAAAATCGATAAGGCTGCCGTCCCAGAGGCGAAAGGAACGAAGGTGGATGCTGCCGGCGGGGAAGCTTTCCAGCGCCAGAAACTCGAGCAGAGGTTCGGCGAGTTGAATCGGGGAGTTGGAGACATAGTGGAAGGCGGCGCCCTGTGATGCCCATTCGCGATAGAGGCTGTCCATGCCTTCGACTGGTTTCGGGCTGCGGATGAAGGTGTTGGCCAGCAGTTCCCGCCGATCAAGCACTTCGGAATGCTTAATCGTATCGTCGATATCGGAGACGACGGAGAGGCCGGTAGGTGGGATCAACTGGACTTGGCTCTCAAAGTGGCGCGAGTTTCCCAGATCGTGCACCACACGGGCCGGCAGCCAAACGGGGGCCGCCAGATTATCAGCCGGCAGACCCGCGGTGGTCGAAGGAATGAGAAAGTGGCCGGTGGTGCGTCCGTCGGCGCCGGTGAGGGGCAGGGCGTAAACCTGGTCCGCCAGCTGAACCCATACCTGCTTTCCGCGCTCATTGTCGACCAGGAATTGGCGCAGGCGCGTCTCCAGCATTCGGATTTGGTCGGGGGTCAGGTAGTCCTCAGCATCGAGTTCATCGAGCAGCTCATCCAGAAGTGCCGCGCGCCAGACGGAATCCTCCTCGAACTCATAAACGCGGGCTTCGAGCTCCACCTGCCACTGGCCATCCGGGGTCAGCCAGGCGAGCCCCGGCAGCAGCTCAACGTATTCGTCATGTGCCAGTGAGGATGTGGCGGCCGCGGCCGGGGCTATGGAGACCAACAGCAGCACCAGCCACAAGAGCGGGCGATAGGGTAAGGGGAGAGACATGTTCGTGTTGAGTTCCTTTATAACTAGGATCTCATAGTTTGGGGGACGGGGCCAAGCGAGAGCTGCGAGATGAATAGGATGACACACATTGGGGCGCGGCCGGAGGGATGTGGCGCATAATGACCCGCGCCCGGGCTTGGCGCGATTGGGGCGGCGCCGGTGACAGAGCCATGAAGTTTAGGAAAGACTGAAAAAAAAGGGGTTGAGTGTGCTGGGGCGCGGCTGGCAGGGATTGGAACGGGGATTGCGAGGAATGTCAGCGGCGCCGGAATGAAGCGGCCACAAGGCTCCCGCGCGAGCATTTCGCGGGATCGCACCATAAGAGGAGGCAACACACGTTATGGCTCTCAAACCGTTGGGTGATCGGGTCATCGTCGAGCGGATCGATGAGGATGTCCAGAAGACTCCGGGCGGCATCATCATCCCCGACACTGCCAAGGAGAAGCCCCAGCGCGGCAAGGTGATCGCGGTGGGCGAAGGGCGCAAGGACGATCAGGGCAAGCGCATCCAGGTCGATCTGGCTGAGGGTGATGTCGTGATCTTCGGCAAGTACTCGGGCAGCGAGATCAAGATTGATGGCAAGGAATACCTGATCATGCACGAGAGCGACGTGATGGCCAAGCAGGCCTGAGCGACGCCGAGCATCCCACAGGGCTCCACTACTGAAGGTTCGCCAAGACTCAAGGAGGCATTCGAGAAAGATGGCTAAGCAGATTAAGTACAATGAAGATGCGCGGGCGGCGATCTTGCGCGGCGTCGAGAAGCTGGCGGCGGCGGTCAAGGTCACGCTGGGGCCCAAGGGTCGCAACGTCGTCCTGGACAAGAAATTCGGCGCCCCGACGATTACCAAGGACGGCGTGACCGTCGCCAAGGAAATCGAGCTGGAAGATCCCTATGAGAACATGGGTGCGCAGATGGTGCGCGAAGTGGCCAGCAAGACCAGCGACGTGGCGGGCGACGGCACGACGACGGCGACGGTCCTGGCCGAGGCGATCTATCGCGAGGGCATGAAGAACGTGACGGCCGGCGCCAATCCGATGGCGATCAAGCGCGGCATCGACAAGGCGGTCGAGGTGGTCGTGGCCGACCTGAAGTCGCGCGCGATCATGACCAAGGAACACTCGCAAATCGCGCAGGTGGCGACGATCTCGGCGAACAACGACCGTGTCATCGGCGACCTGATCGCCGACGCGATGGACAAGGTCGGCAAGGACGGCGTGATCACGGTCGAGGAAAACAAGTCGATCGAGACCGTGCTGGACGTGGTCGAGGGCATGCAGTTCGACAAGGGCTATCTTTCGCCTTACTTCTGCACCGACATGGAGAAGATGACGGCGCAGATCGATGAGCCGCTGATCCTGATCTACGACAAGAAGATCAGCATGATGAAGGACCTGCTGCCGGTGCTCGAGCGCGTGCTGCAGATGGGCAAGCCGCTGGTCATCATCAGCGAGGACGTCGAGGGCGAGGCGCTGGCGACCCTGGTCGTCAACAAGCTGCGCGGCACGATCAACGTGGCGGCGGTCAAGGCTCCGGGCTTCGGCGACCGCCGCAAGGCGATGCTCGAGGACCTGGCAATCCTGACGGGCGGCAGGGTCATCAGCGAGGAGACCGGCCTGAAGCTGGAGAACACGCGGCTTGAGGATCTGGGCCGGGCCGGCCGGGTCGTGATCGAGAAGGACAACACGACGATCGTCGAGGGTCGTGGCGACAAGAAGGCGATCGAGGGCCGGATCAACCAGATCAAGACCCAGATCGACGCTTCGACCTCGGACTATGACCGCGAGAAGCTGCAGGAGCGGCTGGCCAAGCTGGCCGGCGGCGTCGCGGTGATCAAGGTCGGCGCCTCGACCGAGGTGGAAATGAAGGAGCGCAAGGCGCGCGTCGAGGACGCGCTGCACGCCACGCGCGCCGCGGTTGAGGAAGGCATCGTCGCCGGCGGCGGCACCGCGCTGCTGCGCTCGATCGCCTCGCTGGAGAAGGTTGAGACCAATGGCGAGGAGAAGATCGGCGTCAATGTGGTCCGCAAGGCTCTGGAGTCGCCGATGCGCTTCATCGCCTCCAACGCGGGCCATGAAGGCTCGATCGTCGTGGAGAAGGTCAAGAGCCTGAAGGGTGACGAGGGCTTCGACGCCGAGAACGAAACCTATGGCGACCTGGTCAAGGCGGGCATCATCGACCCGGCCAAGGTCTCGCGCACGGCGCTGCAGAATGCGGCCTCGGTCGCGGGTCTGCTGATCACCACCGAGTGCCTGATCACCGAGATCAAGGAAGAGAAGGCCGGCGGCGGCCATGGCCATGGCGACATGGGCGGCATGGGCGGCATGGGCGGCATGATGTAAGAGGGTTGTTGACCCGTGGCTTCGTCCTCCGGGCGAAGCCACGGGTATTAATCTATTGGCGGAGATGGATTTTTTCCGAGGTCGGCTTTAGCCGGCTGAGGCAGGCGGTTGTTTTCAACCGGCCCAACCCCCCGCTGAAGTCGTGGGCAAACGAAGCGGAATAAAAGAAACTGGAATAAAAAGGATTTCGATCATGGCCAAGGGCAAAGTCATCGGCATCGACCTGGGGACGACCAACTCGTGCGTGGCTGTGGTGGAGGGCGGCGAGCCGGTCGTCATCACCAACGCCGAGGGCGGCCGCACCACCCCGTCGATCGTCGCCTTCACCAAGGACGGCGAGCGGCTGGTGGGCCAGGTGGCCAAGCGCCAGGCGATCACCAATCCCGAGCATACTATTTACTCGATCAAGCGCTTCGTGGGCCGACGCTTCGCGGAGGTCGAGAGCGAACGCAAGATCGTTCCCTATCATGTCGTTGAGGCGCAAAATGGCGACGCGGTGGTCGACGTGAACGGCACGCACAACACGCCGCCCGAGATTTCGGCGCAGATCCTGCGCAAGATGCGGGAGACGGCTGAGGACTACCTGGGCCAGAAGGTGACGCAGGCGGTCATCACCGTGCCGGCCTACTTCAACGACAGCCAGCGCCAGGCAACCAAGGACGCCGGCCGGATCGCGGGCCTCGAGGTTCTGCGGATCATCAACGAGCCGACGGCGGCCGCGCTGGCCTATGGCATGGACAAGAAGAAGGACGAGCGGATCGCGGTCTATGACCTGGGCGGCGGTACCTTCGACATCTCGATCCTCGAGCTGGGCGATGGCGTTTTCGAGGTCAAGTCCACCAACGGCGACACCCACCTGGGCGGTGACGACTTTGACCAGCGCATCATCGAGTGGATTGCCGAGGAGTTCCGCAAACAGAGCGGGATCGATCTGCGGCAGGACCGGATGGCGCTGCAGCGGCTCAAGGAGGAGGGCGAGAAGGCCAAGGTGGCGCTGAGCTCGTCGATGAGCTACACGATCAACCTGCCCTTCATCACCGCCGACGCCAGCGGCCCGAAGCACCTGACGATGGACCTGACGCGGGCGCGGCTGGAGCAGTTGTGCGCCGAGCTGATTGAGCGCACCGCCGGCCCCTGCCGCCGGGCGCTGGCCGACGCCGGCCTGAGCGCGGATCAGGTCGACGAGGTGATCCTGGTGGGCGGCATGACCCGGATGCCGGCCGTCCAGAAGATCGTGCGAGAAATTTTCGGCAAGGAACCCAACAAGAGCATCAATCCCGACGAGGCGGTCGCGTTGGGCGCGGCGATCCAGGGGGCGGTTCTGGCAGGCGAGGTGAGCGATGTGCTGCTGCTCGACGTGACCCCGCTGTCGCTTGGTATTGAGACCCTCGGTGGTGTGTTCACCAAGCTGATCGAGCGCAACACGACGATCCCGACGCGCAAGAGCGAGATTTTCTCGACCGCCAGCGACAATCAGAATGCGGTGACGATCCACGTGCTGCAGGGCGAGCGCGACTTGGCAGCCCACAACCGCACGCTGGGCAAGTTCGATCTGGTGGGCATCCCGCCGGCGCCGCGCGGCGTGCCGCAGGTCGAAGTTTCGTTCGATATCGACCCCAACGGCATCTTGCACGTATCGGCCAAGGACCTGGGCACCGGTAAGGACCAGAAGATTCGCATCGAGGCCTCCAGCGGGCTCAAGGAGGACGAGATCCAGCGGATGGTGCGCGAGGCGCAGGATCATGCAGAGGAGGATCGGCGGCGCAAGGAGGAGATTTCGCTGTTCAACAAGGGCGACGAACTTGTCTATGCCACCGATAAGCTGCTGCGCGACCAAGGTGAGAAGTTGTCGGAGGAGGAGCGGCGCGAGATCGACGTCGCGCTGCAGGATCTTAAGAAAGCCCTTGATGAACGCAATGCCGATCAGGTAAAGTCCAGTGTGGACCGTCTGAATCAGGCGATGCACAAGTACGCGGCCAAGCTCTACCAGGCGGCCGGCGGCCAGCAAGAGGGTGCGGCCGGCGCGGGTCCGAGTGCGGGCGCGGCGGGCTCTGCCCCCGGCGGAGACGATGTCGTCGACGTCGAATACGAATCCCCCGATGAGAAGAAGGATTGAGCATGGCCAAAAGCGCGCAAGGCACCAAGCATCTGGTCGAGTCACGGGAAGTCGAGATTGACGGCCCGCTCAAGGACGTGTTTCAGCTCGGCCGGCATAAATACCTGATGGTCAATGTGATCTCGGCGCGGGCGCGTGAGCTGAACCGCGGGGAACCGACGCTGGTCCGGGTCGAGGGCCCGGTGACCCACACCGAGCTGGCGCTGGCCGAATTGGGTGCCGATAAGCTCCAGATCAAGCGCAAGCAGAAGAGCAAGGTCCTGGTCAGCCTGATCAAGAACGAATAGCACGGACAGCCCAATAGATGCTGAAAAGGACCGGCCGGGTGCATGCCCGCCGGTCCTTTTGCATGGCACGCTCCGTCGGCGCCGAATATGCCCAATGCTTCACACCTTGGCGCCTTGAAGTTAAAATGAAGACAGATGAGAAAACCGCGTCCGTCCAATCCTGCGCGGCATGAGTTCAGGGAAGGCAGGCAATGCAATGATGGCAAGAACATGCGCTCTTCGTTACGCCCGCGCCTCGGTGCTGGCGCCGCTGCTGGCGATCCTGATGCTGAACGGCTGCGCCCAGTTTGCCGCCGTCAGCGAGGCGGTTTTCATGATGAGCCCGGAGCAGGAAGTAAAGCTGGGCAGCCAGATGCGCGAGCAGATCAATCAAGAGATGACGGTTGTGAACGATCCGGAGGTCAACCGGTTCATCAACGCGATGGGGCAGCGGCTATATGCGAATGCGCCCGATCGGGGCGTGGTCGAGCCGCGGTTCCACGTCGTGCGCGATGACTCCCTCAACGCCTTTGCCGTTCCCGGCGGCGACATATATGTGCATACCGGCTTGATTAAGGCCGTTGATGACGAGGCCGAACTGGCGGCGGTGGTCGCCCATGAATTGGGCCATGTTATCCGGCGTCATGGCGCGCGGCAGGTCAGCCGCAACATGGGCATGCAACTGCTCGAGCAGGCGTTGTTGGGCGAGGCCGGACAGGCGACCCAGATCGTCTCGCAGCTGCTCCAGACGGGCGTCATGTTCAACTACAGTCGCGACGATGAGCGCGAGGCAGACCAGATCGCCGTCCATGCGATGCACCGGACCGGCCTTGATCCGATGGCGCTGCGCTCGTTCTTTGGAAAGCTCCAGGCGCAGTCGGGCGGCGGCGGGGGGGGCATTCCGACATTCCTGTCGACCCACCCGCCGACTGCTGAGCGAATGCAGAACGTGCAGAACCTCGTCCAGTCGCTGCCCGCGCGGCAGTATCAGCGGCCCACCAGCGAGATCAATCGAATCAAGGCGCGACTCTGAGCTTTGGCTGGTTCGCTTGATTGAGGAATCCCAAGTCGGGCCGGCAGCCGCCTCCTGACTTGGGATTTTTATCTGGCAGGCGAGCCTCGCATGGCGGTGAGTTCATCGATCTGGCCGCTGCGCTGGATGAAACTTGAGGTCGGCGCCGGGCCGGCCTTGCAAGCTGTGGGCGGGTATGGTTAGCTGGGGGGCCGAAAATGGCGATGCCTTCGCGAAGGAGCGACCCACGTGATACGAGTCGATGGACGGGCCCCTGACCAGTTACGCCCGATCAATATCGTTCCGAATTATCTTGAAACCGCCGAGGGCTCCTGCCTGATCGAGGTGGGTAAGACGCGGCTGATCTGCACGGCCACCGTCGAGAACCGGGTGCCGCCGCATGTGTTCGGCAGCGGCGGGGGCTGGATCACGGCCGAATATGCGATGCTGCCGCGGAGCTCGGCCCAGCGGATCGTGCGCGACGGTGTGCGTGGCAAGATCGGCGGTCGCAGCCATGAGATTCAGCGCCTGATCGGCCGCTCGATGCGGGCGATCTTCGACCTCAAGCGCTTCGGGGAGCGCACTGTGATTTTGGACTGCGACGTGATCCAGGCCGATGGCGGCACCCGCTGCGCGGCGATCACCGGGGCGTTCATAGCACTGGCCGGGGCGATGGATCGTCTGCGCCGCGACCACCGCCTGAGCATCCAGCCGATCCGGGATTACATCGCCGCGGCTAGCGTCGGCATCGTGGAGGGCGAGCCGGTGCTTGACCTCTGCTATATCGAAGATGTGCAGGCCGAGGTCGACATGAACGTGGTGTTGACCGGTTCGGGCAAATTTGTTGAAATCCAAGGCACGGCCGAAGGCCAGCCGTTTGATGTCGAGCAACTGGCGCAGCTTCAGGCGCTGGCGATGCGGGGCGTGGCGCAACTGATCGAGATCCAGCGCCGCCATGTCCAGCTTGAGTTTGCCGCGCCGGCACCGCAATCCAACGCGAGGTAATGGTTTTGATGCTCCCGCTTCCGCGTCCGATGGCAACGTTGCTGGTCCTCGCCCTGCTGGCCTCGCTGGTCGGCTGCGTGCGCCAGCAATCCACGCGTGAACTACGCGTGATGGTGGTCCAGTTTGAGAATGCCACGCCCGACAGCGGCTTCGCCCACGGCCAGGCCTTGGCGGACCTGATGACCGGTGTGCTGGCCAATACCCAGCACGTGGCGGTGCTTGAGCGCCAAGGGCTGCGTCCGCCTGTTGAGCCAGCGGGTGAGCTCTCGCTCGTCGAGCTGGGGCGCCGTGCCGGTGCCGACTACCTGATCATTGGATCAGTTTCACGGCTGGAGAACAACTTTGTGGTCGGCACGCGCCTGTTGTCGGTCCAAAGCGGCCAAGTCGTGCGCAATTCGGCCCTCACCCGCGCCTGCAGGCGTGAGCAGGACCTCTACCCGCTGATCCAGGGGATGGCGACCCAGACGGCGACCCAGCTCAAACTGATTTCCGAGATGCATTTCGGCACGCCAGCAGCAGCGGCAGCAGTCGAGGCACCGGCCACGCCGACGGCGACACCCGCGACAGGGGGCGAGTCATGAAGCGGCTGGTTCTGCTGGCGGCATTGGCAGCATTGATCGGAACGACCGGCTGCATCCGCTCGCGCGTGTTCATGACCAGCACGCCGCCGGGGGCCGAGGTAATTTGGCGCGGCCAGCCATATGGGGCCACGCCAATCTCAATCCCCTTCATCTGGTATTGGCACTATGATTATGCTCTCGAGATGCCGGGTTATCAGCGCATCGAGGTGGTGGAGCGGCTGCGGACGCCCCCATGGTTCCTGATGCCACTGGACCTGGTCATGGAGCTGCTGCCGATCCCGATCCCCGACACACGCGAGCGCCACTTCGTGCTCGAGCCACTGCCGGACAAGGAAGAGCTGGCAATTGCTCCCTGATCCGACATTTATTTGTTTCGCCGCCCACGGTTCCCGGCGATGATGGCAGGGGAACGTATGGGAGGGGGCGACGCGATGCTTCGTATTCTACTTATCCTTTTCCTGTTGATCATTACGCCCCGGCTGACCATCGCCGAGCCGGTCGATGCGATCGTTGCACGGGTCAACGGCGAGCCGATCATGCTCAGCCAGCTGCGCGAGGCGATCTTTGATCAGGATTTGGGACCGGCCGCGCCGGCACGGGTGAGCCTTGAGGGTGATCTCTTTCGGCGCGCGCTGACGCTGATGGTTGATGACACTCTGCTGGCCCAACAGGCCGAGGCGGAGGGGGTGGAGCCCGACGAGGCCACGAGCCTGCGCGAGGTGGAGTGGATGCTGGCCGAGTTGGAGCGGCGCCTGGGGTCGCCGGCGGAGCAGGAGCGCTACCTGCGCGAGCGGGGGCTGACGCTCGATGAGTTGCGCGAGATACTGCTGGCGCGCGAACGCCGGCGCAATCTGGCCACCGAGGCGGTGGCGCGCCGGGTGCCGACGGATGGAGCCTCAATCGAGGCCTATGCCGCTGAGCGCCGGGAGCGGGGCGAGCCTCTGAGCCTGATCCGGCTGGCGCAAATTTTGACACGAGCGGCGGCGCCGGGGGCGGAACAGGCGGCTTGGGACCTGGCGCGCGAGGCCCAGCGCGACCCGGAGCGTTTTGCCGAGCTGGCAGCCAGGCATAGCGAGGATGGTGCCACGCGCGCGGTCGGCGGGGATTTGGGGTGGCTGGACCCGACGGCGCTGCGGCCGGAGCTGGCGGATGCGGTCGAAGGGCTCAGGGTGGGGGAGATCTCGCAGCCGCTGCGCACCGCGGAGGGCTGGCACGTGGTGCGGCTGCTGGGGCGGCGTGACGTGCGCGACCTTTATTTTGCCGCAGCCTTCGAGGCCGAACGCGAGCGGCTGGTGCGCCAGTTGCGGGCGCAGGCGCGCATCAAGGTCTACGATCCACGCGCCGGCGGCTGATTGTAAAATGTTTTAAAAACGAATGTTGTCGATCAGGCGTGTGGCGCCGGCGAAGACGGCGGCGGCGATCAGCGTGCCGCCGGGGATCGCCTCGGTGATCTCGTCCAAGGTTTCCAATGAACGAATTTCCAGATAATCGATGCGCAGGATGGGCGAAGCTTCAATCTTCTCGCGCGCGATGCGCCGCAGTTCGGCCGTGCGCCGTTCGCCGGCCTCGAAGGCGTCCCGAGCCGCTGCCAGGCCAGCCTGAATGCGGGGTGCTTCGGCACGCTCGGCGGCGCTCAGGTAGGCGTTGCGCGAGCTGAGCGCCAGGCCGTCGGCCTCACGCACGGTCTCGAGCCCTTCAATTTCAATGGGCAGGTCGAGGTCTCGCACCATCCGGCGGACCACCAGAAGTTGCTGGGCATCCTTCCAACCAAAAACGGCGACGTGGGGTTGGGCCAGCATCAGAAGCTTGAGCACGACGGTCGTGACGCCATCAAAATGGCCGGGCCGGCTGGCGCCGCACAACGGCCGGGTCAGTTGCTCCACCTGCACGCGCGTCTGAAACCCGCGTGGATAAATCGCCTGACCCTGCGGCGCGAAGAGGGCATCCACCCCCAGGCGGCGCAGGCCCTCGGCATCGGCCTCGAAAGTGCGCGGATATTTTTCCAAATCCTCGCCAGGACCGAACTGCATGGGATTGACGAAGATGCTGACGCTGACGCGGTCGGCTTGCGCGCGAGCCCGCTCCACCAGCGCGAAATGTCCCGCGTGCAGGGCGCCCATCGTTGGAACAAAGGCGATGCGGCAGCCTTCGGCGCGCCATCCCAGCGAGCGCGACTGAAACTGACGCGGGTCGGCGATGATCTCCATGGTTGGGGCATCCTGCGGAAAAAGAATGACGCCCACCGGTCAAGATGGACGCCTGATTATCAAGAATTTATGGATGAGGCGTGCGAGTCTTACTTGACCTCGCGGTGGAGCGTGTGGACCTTCTGGAATTTGCAGTATTTGCTCAGCTCCAAGCGCGCGGTCGTGGTGCGCCGGTTCTTGGTGCTGACGTAGCGCGAAACACCGGGGGTCTCGGACTTCCGACATTCGGTGCATTCCAGAATGACTTGGATGCGGTTTTGCTGCTTGGCCATGGGTTCATCAAATCCTTGGAAATCTGCGGCCGGGATCACCGCCAGTGCCGCACGGGTCCACAAACGAACACACTATCGTTTTTGCCCCAGCCTGTCAAGACCCCGAACCGCAAAAAATGAGACACGGTCCGATGGCTTTCAATCCATCCGTGTGGCTTCGTGTTCGAGCTGATGCAGCTCATGGGCCAGACGCACGACCTGACCGACGATGAGGAGCGAGGGGGGCTTGATGGGGGCGCCGCCCTCGTCGCCGGTCAGCTCGCCCAGCGTCAGGAGGCGGGCCTCGCGCTCGGGCAGGGTGGCATGGCGGATGATGGCGACCGGCTCGGAGGCGGGGCGGCCGCCGGCCATCAGTTCGCCGGCGATCACGGCAAGCCGGCTCACGCCCATGTAGATGACGATGGTATCGACCGCGCGGGCGAGCGCGCGCCAGTCGGGGCCGCCCTCGCAGCCCTCGGCGCGGCAGCCGGTCACGAAGGCGACGCTGGAGGCGGCATCTCGGTGGGTGAGCGGAAAGCCGGCTTCGGCGGCGGCGCCCAAGGCGCTGGTCACGCCGGGGATGACGCGGATCGGGATGCCGGCCGCGCGCGCCGCCGCGACTTCCTCCCCGCCGCGCCCGAAGATGAAGGGGTCGCCGCCCTTGAGCCGCACGACGCGGCGGCCGGCGAGGGCCTCGCTTACGATGATTTCATTGATGCGAGCCTGCTGGAGGGCATGGTTCTCGCCCGGCCGCTTGCCCACTTCAATATGTTGGGCGGTCGGTGCGTGGGCGAGCAGGGCGGGATTGACAAGCCGGTCGTAAACGACCACCTCGGCCATCTCCAGCGCGCGCAGCCCGGCCAGCGTCAGGAGTTCGGGGTCGCCTGGACCGGCGCCGAGCAGGGTGATGGTTGGGGGGGTGCTCATGATGTCCATTGGATCTCAGCCGGATCGGGTGATGGATGGTCACGCGATTCACGCTCGCCAAGCGAGATCAACTCATCGAGCAGCGCCTCCATGCGGGCGGCGAGGCCGGGGCCGATCTCGCGGCGGCCGGAAAGCGCCATCGCGGCCAAAGTCTCGGCGGCGGCGCGGCGAGCGCCGGCACAGACCAGTTCGCGGCGGCCCCGCGCCCGCAGCGAGGCCATCAGGGCCAGCAGCTCGCCCAGCCGCGGGTCAATTTCCTCCTCGAGCTGTTCGCGCAGCATGCGCGCGAATGAGGGACTCGTGCCGGAGGTGGAAACCGAGATGGCCAGGTCGTCGCGGCGCAGGACCGAGGGGAAAATGAAGTCACACAGCCCCGGGACGTCGACGACGTTGACCAGCAGGCCGCGGGCGTGGGCCAGCTCCCGGACACGCCGGTTGAGCAGCTCCTCATCTGTGGCGGCGATGACCAGCCCAACCCCCGACAGATCGTCCTCAAGGAATCTGCGGCGGCGTATTTCGAGGTTGGGTCCGGCCTCGATATCGGGGTGGACCACCGGGGCGACCAACCGCACCCGTGCGCCGGCCGCAGCCAGCACACGGACCTTCTGCAGGGCAATGAAACCGCCTCCGACCACGAGCACCAAGCGGTCCGTAAGGTTGAGATTGATCGGGAGATAGGCCACGGCAATCTTGCTCCTGTCTTATCCTCACAAAGACGGTCGGGTAGATCAAGAATAAACGCGACCCTCTTCGTGAACCAGGAGACAAAAAAATCCCCCGGGAGGCGGTGAGGCTTCCCAGGGGATTCATTCTATTCGATTTCAGGCGCAGGACACCCATTGGTTGTCGTTGCGGTGGCTCTGGACCGAGGCTGCGATAAAGGCAATTCCGGCGCGGCCATCCTCGACGGTGGCGTAGGGGGGTGTGTCGGTGGAGGGTTTGCCGCCGTCGCGCCAGGCTCGGATATCACGCTCGAAGAAGCGGTGCAGGCGCGCCATGGCATCATGGAAGCCCTCGGTGTGGCCCGAGGGAAGTCGCTGGCCCTCGTCGATCAACCACTGGGGTAACTCGCCGAGGAACTCGTCGGGCTGGACCGCCCCGCGCCAGTAGACGCGGTCCGGACGGCCGGGCAGCATGACGCGCAGTTGCTCGGGGTCTTCCTGGCGCCACATCAGGCTCCCCTTGGAGCCGTTGATCTCGATCGCCATGTCATTGAGGTGGCCGATGGCGATCTGGCTGGCTCGCACCATCGCCCGGGCGCCATTGCTGAGCCTGAGGTTGGCGACGAAGTGGTCGTCGAGCTGACGGCCCGGGACGATGGCGTCCATATGGGCCGAGACGGCGGTGGGCTCCAGGCCGGTGATGAAGCGCAACTGCATGAGGGCATGGGTGCCGATGTCGCCGCCGCAGCAACTCGCGCCGGCGCACTTGGGGTCGACCCGCCAGCGAGCCTGAGGGTTCTCGTCCTCGGTGCGGGCGGCGAGCCACCCCTGCAGGTAGGAGCTGTCGGCCCAGCGAACCTCGCCGAGCAGGCCCGAGCGCACGATGTGGCGGGCCAGGTGCGTCGTCCAATGGCCCAGATAGGTGTGGGCGACGGCAAAAGGCACGCCGCTCTTCTTGACCGCGGCCACCAACGTGTCGGCCTGCTCCAAATCCATCGTCAGCGGTTTTTCGCAGAAGACGGGCAGACCGGCCTGAATGCACTTGAGGGCCGGGTCGAAATGCAGATGGTTGGGCGTGACGATCAGGACATAATCGACTCGCTCGCCGACGGGCAGCGCGGCCTCGGCGCGGATCAATTCCTCATAGCTGCCGTAGCCGCGCAGGGGATAAGGCCACTCGCGCGCCTGGCGCATGGCTTGCTCGGGATCGGGAAAAAGAGCGCCGCAGACGACGCGGCGCGTGCCATCCATGTGAATCGCGCGCTGGTGCGGGTGAACAATAAAAGCCTGACCGCCGCCACCGATCAGACCCACCTTGAGCGGTTCGTTTGTCATCAGGGACCCCCTGCCAAAGAGATTCAATTTCTCGTTGCGTAAATTACGACAGGGGTCCGGGAACCGCAAATTAAATCTGGGCGTTGGAAAAGTCAGGGCCAAGCAAAACCGGGTCGCTGTGGGTCATCTTAATCGGGGCGGGATGTCCGAAGAGTCGTTCTTGACATTGGTTCGGGCGGGGGTGAAAATACAAAAAGCTGCATTTTGCTGTCTTGGCGCGAGGCCGAAGCAAGATCGGCCGCGTTGTGTCCAGTCGCAATGCTGATTTCCTTCAACCTGAGGAGGCCGCGGGATGAACATCAAGAATATGAATCGGCGCAAATTTTTGGGTGGAGCGCTGGCCGGGGCCGGTGCCCTGCTGGCGGGCGGGTGCGCACGCACGACGCCGAGTGCTCCCACTATCATCCCGCGCCACGTGCTGGGCGGACAGCCCAGCTATGTGCCGCCGAGCCAGAAGCTGAGGGTGGCGCAGATCGGTTGCGGCGGGCGCGGGGCGGTCGACCTCGATCAGTTCAAGAATGAAGCCGTTGTCGCGCTGTGTGACGTGGATTGGAATCGGGCAGCCAAGGCAGTCGAGACTTATCCCAATGTTCCTCGCTTCAAGGATTTCCGCGTGATGCTGGAGAAGATGGGTGACGAGATCGACGCAGTTGTCGTCTCGACGCCGGACCACACCCATGCGGTGGCCACGCTGATGGCGATCAACATGGGCAAGCACGTCATGGTGCAGAAGCCGCTGACGCACAACATTGCCGAGGTGCGGGCGCTGCGCGAGGCTTCGCGCCGGATGGGCGTGGTGACCCAGATGTGCAACCAGATCCACGCCACCGAGGACCCGCGGCGGCTGTGCGAATGGATCTGGGCCGGCGCGATCGGCTCCGTGCGCGAAGTCCACATCTGGACCGATCGGCCGGTCTGGCCGCAGGGCGATCTGGCGCGGCCGGCGGCGCAGAATGTCCCCGACCACATCGATTGGGACCTGTGGCTGGGGCCGGCGGAGTTTCATCCCTATAATGAGGCCTATCACCCCTTCAAGTGGCGCGGGTGGGTCGATTTCGGCACCGGCGCCTTGGGCGACATGGGCTGCCACATCCTCGATGTGCCCTATTGGGCGCTCGACATGGCGAAGGCTCCCTCGGTGACGATCAGTGCTGAGTTTAGTCCCTTCAATGGGCAGGCATACCCCGAAAAGTCAATCGTGACCTATGAGTTCCCGGCGCACGGATCGACGGGGCCGGTCAAGCTGGTCTGGTATGACGGGGGCAATATGCCGCCGCGGCCGGCGGAGCTGCCGGCGGACCGCGAAATGCGCAAGGGTGGGCAGATTTGGATCGGCGAGAAGGGCGTGCTGATGGCGGAATCGCATGGCCAGAGCCCGCGGCTGATCCCCGAGGAGAAGATGGAGAGCTTCATGGAGAACCGTCCGGAGCCGACGCTGTGGCGCTCGCCGGGCGCATTCCCTGAGTTCATTCAGGCCTGCAAGGGCGGGCCGGCTTGCGGCTCGAATTTCGAGTATTCGGTGCCCCTGACCGAACTTGTGCTGCTGGGCTGCGCCGCGATCCGGGCCGGCCAGCCGATCACCTATGACATGACGGCCGGCCAGATCACGAGCGACCGCCGGTTCAACAGCCTGCTGTCGCGGCCGTATCGCAAGGGCTGGGAGATTTAAGGCTGCAAGATCGCGCCCCGGTGCAAGTTGTTTTCGGGGCGCGATTTACATTGTTTTCGGGTCGGGCGTCGATTAAATTTTGCGGGCGGTGCGCACGGCTTGGCCGCGAAACAAATAAATATCCTGCCCGCGGGCAGGGAACCAATTTGCAACAGCGCGCCTCATGTTCCATGGGCGCACACCACGGGGGAGGCAACGTAACATGGTTCGCGAGATGTTCAAACGGCAGGGTCTGGACCGTCGGCAGTTTCTGATTTCGGCGGCGGCGACGGGGGCGGGCCTGATGCTCGGAAGGTCGGCATTCGGTCAGGCGACCGGCGCGGCGGCCAAGGGCGACAAGCTTCAGATTGCCATCATCGGCACCGGCATGCAGGGCAACAACCTCATCATCAATGCGCTGAAGAGCGAGCAGGTGCAGTTTCGCGCGATCTGCGACATCTGGGACTATAACCGCGACCGCTTCTCCCGGGTGCTGGCGTCGCAGGGCCACGAGGTCAACGCCTACGAGGACTACCGCGAGATGCTCGACAAGGAAAAGGAGTTGGACGCGGTGATCGTCGCCACGCCCGACTGCTACCATGCCGAGCATACCAACGCCTGCCTCGAGGCCGGGCTGCACGTGTATTGCGAGAAGGAGATGTGCCACACGCTGGAGGGCGCGCGCTCGATGGTCGAGACGGCGAGGCGGACCGGCAAGCTGCTCCAGATCGGCCATCAGCGGCGCAGCCAGCCGCGCTACCTGCACGCTCTGCGGATGATCGAAGAGGTCAAAATGCTGGGCAACGTGACCCACTTCAATGGCCAGTGGAACCGCGGCATTGCCCAAAATGAGAAGTTGGGCTGGGGTTCGAAGATTGAGATGCCGGCCGCCAAGCTGGCCCAATACGGCTACGGCTCGATGGATGAGTTCCGCAACTGGCGCTGGTACAAGAAGTATGCCGGCGGGCCGATCGTGGACTTGGGCTCGCACCAGATCGACATCTTCAACTGGTTCCTGCGGACGCCGCCGACTTCGATCATGGCCAGCGGCGGCACCGACTACTTCAAGGATCGCGAGACTTACGACAACGTCGTCGCCGTCTACGAATATCAGGTCGGTGACCGGTTGGTGCGTGGTTCGTATCAGGTGCTCAACTCGACGAGCCACGGTGGCTTCTTCGAGACCTTCATGGGCGACGAGGGTTCGCTGGTGATCAGCGAGGACACCCGCATCGGTTACATGTTCAAGGAACCGACGGCGCGGCGTCGCGACTGGGAAGCGGAATCGGAGAAGGTTGATACGAAGGATGGCGAGGCCTTTACGCTCAAGATCGGCGAATCGCTCGACCCGAGCGGGACACAGCAGGCCGAGCGTGAGGAATTGCTGGCCGAGGCCTCCAAGCAGGGCTGGCAGCTTCACCTGGAGAACTTCTTCGGTGCGATTCGCGGCGAAAACCAGTTGACCTGCCCGGCAGAGATTGGCTACGAGACGGCAGTCACGGTGCTGAAGGTCAACGAGGCCATCGCCGCCGGGAAGCGCCTGGAGTTCAAGCCTGAGGACTTCAAGGTCTGAGGCCTTTCCTGAGGGAGCTATGGGTGGTGATGTTGAATCCAACCGGAGGACGAGCCGCTTGAACCGTTGTCTTGCCATGCTCGCGCTGGTGCTATCGGCACTGGTCTGGAGCGCCCCGGCGTTTGCCGCCGAGGGTCCGCTCCAGACCGGCAGCCGGGCGCGCTATTCCCATCGCATCAATCTCTATGATGCGGATAACACGATTATTGATCCCGCCGAGCGCCCGGCGCAGCCGTGGGCGACTTCAACCAGCTGCGCCAAGTGCCACTCGGTGGGCGTGATCGCGGGCGGCTGGCATTTCAATGCCGTCGATGAGAGTGTCGACCCGGGCCGGCCTGGCGAGCCGTGGATGCTGGTGGATGCCGCGACCGGCACGCAGGTGCCGCTGTCGCAACGTGACTGGCCAGGGACGCGCCGGCCTGAGGAATTCGGGCTGACGCCGTGGGATTTTGTCATGCGATTCGGTCGGCATCTGCCCGGCGGCGGCGTCGGCACGCCCCCCGCAGAGGTCATGAACGATTTTTCGACGCGTTGGGGGGTGGCCGGGCCGCTGGAGATCGACTGCCTGCTCTGCCACGACGCCGAGGGGCGGCACGATCCGGCTGAGCGTGGCCGCCAGATCGAGGTTGAGAATTTCCGCTGGGCGGTGACGGCGGCCAGCCCCTTTGCGCTGGTGCGGGGCGAGGCCTCTCGGCTGCCGGATCATTACGATCCGATGATGCCGCCGGCGGGTGCGGTGCCGCCTCAGGTCCTCTATGATGAGGGGCGGTTTGATGCGGACGACCGCGTCTATCTGGACCTGGCGCGACGCGTGCCGGCCGATCGCTGCTACTTCTGCCACACCACCAGCGAAACTACACCGGCGGCAGCCGAGCGCTGGCAGCACGAAGGCGATGTGCATATCGCCGCCGGGATGAGCTGCGCGGACTGCCATCGACATGGCATCGACCATCAGGTGGTGCGTGGCTATGAGGGCGAACCGGAGCGGGGCCGGGGCTCGGTGGTCCAGACGCTGACCTGCCGCGGTTGCCACTTGGGCACCGATGAGGACCCAACCTCGCAAGCGGTTGCGCTGGGCGGACGATTGGGAGCTCCCCGACCGTTGCACCGGGGGCTGCCGCCCATCCATCTTGAAAAACTTTCGTGCACGGCCTGCCATTCGGGCGGGTGGCCCGGCGAGCAGCCTCGGATGGTCCAGACCTCCTTGGCGCATGGGCTTGGCATTGCCGAGCGTGGCCGCCATGAGCAGATGCTGCCGTTGATCCAGTCGCCAGTTTTTATCCGCGACGCGGGCGGGGTGATTGCCCCCCACAAGCTTGTCTGGCCGGCCTTCTGGGGGCGTCGCGGTGAGGATGGGGGCCTTGAGCCGCTCGCGCCCGAGGCGGTGCGACGGGCGGCACGGTTGCGTGAAGTCGAAGCCGTGCAGGGCAAGCCCTTGGAGTTGGCCGAGATCACCCGCATCCTGGGGGTGCTGGCGGCGGATAGCCGCGCAAGCGGAACGCCCTTTTATCTGGCCGGGGGCATGGTCCACGAGCTGGATGAGGCCGGCGAGCTGAGGCGCACCGCCATCACGCCGGAACAGGCTGAATTCCAGCCCTATGCCTGGCCGCTCGCACATGATGTTCGGCCGGCGGCGCAATCGCTGGGTGCGCGTGGGTGTACCGATTGCCATGCTTCGGACTCCAATTTTATCTTCGGTCAGGTTGCGGCACTGGGTCCGGTGGCCGAGGTCGAGCCGCCGACTGTCGCGATGCATGAGTGGATGGGGCTTGACGGGGACCTGCAGCAGTTCTGGGGGATGGCCTTCATCTTCCGCCCGGTGGGCAAATTATTCGGGTTCATTGCGCTTGGACTGTTTGGACTGGTGCTGCTGGCCTACGCGCTGCCTGGGGTGCGCCGACTGACCGGCATGGTGGGAGGGGTGCGCTGATGTTTTCCCGAATTGCACTGGCAGCCTTTGTGTTGACGGCGCTGCTGATTGCCGTCCACCTGGTCCTGACGCGCATCCGCGGCGCGCGCGAGGATCGCCCCGTGGTGCCGTCGGGGGGATATTCATTGCTGCTCTACCTTGTGGTGCTGATGGTCGGCTCGGCATTGGCGGTGACCGGATTTGGCACCGCAGCGCTTCAGGGGCAGGTGATGACCGGGTTCCCGCTGATGATTCACGTCTCGCTGGGCGCAGGCTGGCTGTGGCTGCTGCTGGCCCTCGCGCTGGCCTGGGCCGAGCAGGTGGCCCGCGGCCGCGATCCATTCGACCGGCCTTTGCGACTGGAACAACGTGTGATGTTCTGGTTGCTGGTCGGGCTTGGGCCATGGGTGGGCCTGACGGCCCTGGCTGCGATGACGACCTGGGCCGACACTGCGGGCCAGCATCTCTTGTATGAGTTGCATCGCTATGGCGGGCTGGCATGGGTGGTGGTGGCGGCCTGCCACTTCTACCTGATGCTGGTGGACGGGCGCTCCCGGCGACTGCAGGCCCGCTGCGTCAGCACGGACGACCGAAACGGCATGGCGGCGCCACCCGCGCCGTAATAAGATCCGAATTCAAAAGATTGCGGCCTACAAGGCCGTAAGGGAGGAAGTCAAAATGAGAAGCAAACTTGCAGGGATCCTGGGCGCTTTCGCGCTGATGGCGGGCACCGTCGGGGTGTGCGCCGAGGAAGAGAAGCCGGTGGTTCAGCCCCCGCCGGGGATGATCGAACTGAAGCTGGCGCTGCCCAAGCCGATGTTCCAGGGCACGCCGACCAACATCGTCAGCGACAACCTCGACCGTGAGTCGATCGGCAAGGCCCGCCCGCCGTACTTCGTTCCTGAGGGAACGACGAACGTGGCGCGCGACAAGAAGGTCACCAGCAGCGACAAGTATCCGATCATCGGCGAGATTGATTATTTGACCGATGGCGACAAGCAAGCCATGGACGGTAGCTTTGTAGAGTTGGCGCCGGGCCTGCAGTGGGTCCAGGTTGATCTGGAAGCGCCCAAGGTGGTTCACGCGCTGGTGATCTGGCATTACCATTCCGATCCGCGCGTTTATCGCGACGTGATCATCCAGATCAGCGACGACGTCGAGTTCAAGGAAGGCGTGACGACCGTCTTCAATAACGACCACGACAATTCGGCGGGCCTTGGCCTTGGCAAGGGCAAGGAATGGATCGAGACCAACGAGGGTCGGCTGATCGAGGCCAAGGGCGCGAAGGGGCGTTACGTTCGGCTTTACAGCCGCGGCAACACCAGCAACGACATGAACCACTACACCGAAGTCGAGATTTACGGCTCGGCGGTGGAGTAAGGGTCGGCGTCAGCCGACGGGAAGTTGTCAGCATGCTCGAATCGGCGCCGATCGATGAGGCCGGACTGAAGACACGGCAGCATGGCGCCAGACGCAGTTGGATCAGCGGGCGCGGCGGGGAGATCATCCTCAGCCGCGCCCTTTTCTTGCTGGCGATGTTGGCGCTGGCGGCGCTGGCGCTCGCCCTGCGTCTGCCGGGGCTGGATCGCCGGCCGATGCACGTCGACGAGGCGGTGCAGGCCTGGAAAGCCGGCGAGCTGCTCGACAGCGGATTTTACCGCTATAATCCGGTCGAGTTTCATGGCCCGACGCTCTACTACATGGTCCAGCCGATCCTGCGCATGGCCGGGGTCGCCGAGTTTTCCCAGAGTGAGGCGTGGCATTACCGGCTGTTGACGGTGCTGGCCGGGTGTGCGCTGTTGGGGCTGCTCGCTGCTTTGGGCGGTGGGTTGGGGCGGACGGCCGCCTTGGTCGCCGGGTTGCTGGTGGCGCTTTCGCCGGCGATGGTGTATTTCAGCCGCTTCTTCATTCAGGAGATGCTGCTGGTGCTCTTTACCTGGGGGGCGGTCGCTGCGGGCTGGCGCTGGTTGAAACGGCCGTGCCTTGGTTGGGCGGTCGTGTTCGGCTTGGCCCTCGGGCTGATGCACGCCACGAAGGAGACCAGCATCATCGCCCTGGGCGCGGCAGGCGGGGCGTTGGGCCTGCTGTGGCTACTGCGAGGCCGGCCCGCCATCAGCGTGCCCCGCGCGCATGGGCTGGTCATTCTCGCGAACGCCGCCGCCGTCTCGATGCTGTTCTATTCCTCCCTGCTGAGCCACCCGGCGGGCATCCTGGACTCGATCCTCTCCATAGGGCATTACTTCGGGCGGGCCGGCGGCGAGGGTTCAAGCGGTCAGCACTCGCAACCTTGGTTTTATTACCTGAAGCTGCTGGCGTGGCACCGACCGGTCCCCCGTTTGTGGTGGAGCGAGGGCTTGGTGCTGGTGCTGGCATTGGCGGGAATGGCAGCCATCGGGCTGAGCCCGCAGCGCCGCACGGGGATGGCTGGATTCATCGCGATCTTCACCCTGGCCTTGACGGCCATTTATTCGGCGCTGCCCTACAAGACGCCGTGGCTGATGCTGAGCTTTTATTTCGGCTGGATCATGCTGGCGGGGGTGGGGGCGGCGGCGGTGCTCGAGCGGACTCGGCCGTGGGCGCTGCGGGTTGCCCTCACCGCCCTGATGCTGGCGGGGGCTGGGCAGCTGGGGATGCAGGCTTGGCGCGCCAACCACACCTGGCTGGAGGCCGACCCGCGCAACCCTTACGTCTACTCCCAGGCCGGCCCTGACGTCGAGCGTCTGGGGATGCGGATCGGATCGCTGGCCGAGGTGCACCCGGAAAAGCATTCGATGCTGGTGGCTGTGGTCGGTCAGGACATCTGGCCTGTGCCTTGGTATCTGCGGCGGCTCGAGCGTGTGGGATATTGGACCGAGCTGCCGGAAGGGATTGAGGCTGATGTTGTAATCGCCGCCGCCGACCGCGCCGAGGCCGTCAAGGATGCGCTGGGAGGGGATTATCTGGTGGAGTATTATGGGCTCCGCTCCGGCGTCCCGATCCCGCTGTTTATCGAGCGCTCGTTGTGGGAGCGGTTCATCGAGCGGATGGAGCGGATCGAAAGTGGCCACTGACCCCCCTTGCCACCGCTTCGAGCACGGCGCGATGGCCACGGATTTTGCGGTGCTGGTGGCGGGTGGGGGGCGCACTGCGGCGGCGGCGGCCGCGCGCGAGGCTTTCCTCCTGCTCGACCAACTCGAGCACTCGCTCAGCCGCTTCATCCCGACCAGCGACGTGGCGCGCCTGAGTGGATTGCGGCCCGGTCAGCCGCCGATCCACATCGGCCTCGATGCCTTCGAGTGCCTGCTGCTCGCGCGTCAGGCTGCCGTGGATACGGGCGGCGCATTCGATATCACGCTGGGGGCGGGGCCCGATGCCATCGAGCTGCTGGAAGGTTGCCGGGCGCGGGTGCGAGTCGAGCCGCTGCGCATCGACCTCGGCGGCATCGGCAAGGGATATGCTCTCGACCGCATGGCCGAGTTGCTGGCGGATTGGATCGACGAGCCCGCCTTGATCCATGGCGGGCAGAGCACGGCGCTGGCGTTGGGTGCGCCGGCGGGGGGATGGCGGCTCGTGTTGCGCGACCCTTTCGGGGGTGCCGACCTGGGCGTGCTTCGGCTGGAGGGCGGGGCCCTCGCCGGCTCGGGGCGGGTGATTCATGGGCGGCACATCATTGACCCGCGCAGCGGGCTGCCGGCCGAGCGTCAGGCCGCGTGGGCGGCGGCGCCGACCGCCGTGCAGGCCGACGCCCTCTCGACCGCCTTCATGGTGATGACGCACAATGAAGTTGAAGATTATTGCGCGCGGCATCAGGATGTGGGCGGGATTTTAATGCTAAATTCCGACGGCGAATGCTGCCGGATCAAACTTTTCGGGGACTGGAGTCGTTTCGATTTCATCCCGGGCGATCACATCGTGGAGGAAGATGCATGAAACATCAGTGCGGGTGGATGCTGGCGCTGGCGGTTTGGGCGCTGGCGCTGACGATGCCGGCGGGGGCGGCTCCGTCGCAGGCCCCGGCGGCGGGCAAGCCGCTGCCGGCAACGGCCGATCCGGCCAAGGCCGATCCGATCATGGGCGACTATGAAGGCAGCTACAAGGTGGATGAGCTGAGTTCGGCACCGGCGCAGGGTCGCGTCGTCGGACTGGGCGGCGGCGCCTATCGAGTCATGCTGATGGCCGAGCCGCTGCACGAGGGCGACTGGCCGACGATCATCACGCTCGATGGCCAGAAGCTGCGCGACGAGATCATTGTCGTCGGCAAGTCCATGGGGCGCGACTGGATCGGCACGATCAAGGATGGCGCGATGAGCGTCTACATCCCGCACATCTGGGGTGGGTCCTTCGAGCTTAATCAGGTCCGCCGTGAGTCGCCGACGCTGGGGCTCAAGCCACCGGCGGGGGCCGTCGTGCTGCTGGGGTATGATCCGGCCAACCCGCGACCGCCGGCGCTGGATGCCTGGCGCAACAAGAACTGGGGCGTCAGCGTGGATGGCGCCATGGTCGCGGCCAACGGCAATCAGAGTACGGTGCAGGAGTTCGGCGACTGCCGTATGCATGTGGAATTCAACGTGCCTTACGCTCCGGCCATGGCGGCCCAGGGCCGCGGCAACAGCGGGGTTTACCTGCAGGAGCGTTATGAGATTCAGATTTTGGATTCCTACGGCATGGCGGCCGCGGCGGGCGATTGCGGCGCGCTTTACCGCTGGGCCGGCACCCGCATGGATGCCCAGTATCCGCCGCTGAGCTGGCAGACGCTCGACATCGTCTTCCGTGCGCCACGGCTGGACGCCCAGGGCAACGTCGTTGAGTATCCGCGCATGACGGTGGACCTCAATGGCAAGCGCGTCCACACCAATGTTGAGCTGCGCGACGGCACCGGGGGCCACAAGGAAGGCTTCGTCGCACGCGACACGATCCGCCTCCAGGACCACGGCCACGCCGTGCGGTTCCGCAACATGTGGTTGGTCGAAGAGACCGTTCAGTGATCAGGCAGGGATGAGATTTCTAGCCCCCGCGGCCGCCCGGCCCGGGGGCTTGTTTCGTGTAGCGGAGGGAATCGTGTTGATGAATGGGCGCGAGATCATGCTCCGGACATTGGCCGGCCAGCCGACGCCGCGGGTGGCGTGCGCGCCGCTGGCGGTGCATTTTTGCGCTGCCGATGCGGGGGTGCCGTTGGGCGAGTATTCCCGCTCGGCGCAGCGCCTGGCCGAGTGCGTGGTCAGGTATTTCGAGCGCTACCGGCCCGATGCGGTGGTGGTCTCGGCCGATACCTGGGTGACGGCCGAGGCCATGGGCGCGCCGGTCCGTTTCGCGGATGATGCGCCGCCGAGCGGGCACGATCCGATCGTCAGCACCGCCGCTGACCTGGAGTCCCTGCCTGCGCCCGATCCGGCCGGGCGGGTGCGCCAGCCGATGATGCTCGAGGCCCTGGCGCGGGTGCGCGAGGCGGTGGGCGGTGAGGCGGCCATCATTGGCTGCTTCGATCAGTCGCCGTTCACGCTGGCGGGGCAACTGGCCGGCATGGGCAACCTGATGATGATGTTGACGCTGGACCCGCCGCTGGCCCGGGCGCTGATCGAGCTGTGTGTCGAGCATGCGGCCGCCTATGGGATCGCCATGGCCGAGGCCGGGGCCGACATGCTGACGACGGGGGATTCCGCGGCGGTGCTGATCGGCCCGGCGCGCTATGAGCAGTGGGCGTTGCCGGCCGAGCGGGCGGTTTTCGCTCGCATCCGTGCCCGCTCGAGCGTGCCGCTGTCGCTGCACATTTGCGGCCAGTCCACCCCGCTGCTGGGGCTGATGGCGCAGTCGGGGGCCGATGTGCTGGAGCTGGATCACGCGGTCGACCTGGGCGCGGCCTGCCGCGCGGTGCCCGAGTCGTTGACCATCATGGGCAACATTGATCCGGTGGGGGTGATACTGGAGGGCGATCCGGCCGGCGTGGCCGCCGCCGCGGCCAAAGCCTTGTCGATCATGGAAGCGGCCGGCCGCAGTCGATTCATCCTCGGCACCGGTTGCACCCTGGCCCCCGCCACCCCGGCGGCCAACGTGCAGGCGCTGCTGGCGGCTGCCGGCCGGGCCTGACGTGGTTGGACCGGACCGCCCAAGGCGCGCCACCCGGCCACAATGCCGACAGCCCCGCCCGTGAGCACGGGCAGGTTCCAGCGCAAATGGTTCAATTGCATAACAACTTTAATTGACGCCCACGGTTTGACTACCAGAAGTGGTCGCGGGGTGGGGGGCGGAGATCATATTCGATCATCGGCGGC
>JAWLCE010000019.1:0-83137 GCA_041687335.1 Sumerlaeia bacterium
GGGGCGCCGGGTGAGGTTCCCCCCCCCCGGCGCCTGATTCGTCCTGATTACAATTCGCAGGATCAGTCGAAGATTCCCGCGTCGCTCTCCAGCGGCAGCGAGACGGGCTTCTTGGTTTTGGCCGACTTGTACATCGCCAGGCAAATCTCGAGCGTGTGGCGGGCGCTCTGGGCCGTCACGAAGGGGTCAGTGTTCTCGTTGATCGCGCGCACGAAGTGCTCGACGATCTTCTGGTGGCCGGCGAAATCGAGGTCCGCCGCGCCGGTGGCGCCGGTGCCGACGGCCGCGCGGCCGAGGTTGAGCACGTCCTCGTCACCAGGCCGCTCGTCGCGGAACTTCCAGGTCGTCATCTTCTCGCCGACGTTGACCGCCGTGCCGTTCTCGCCGTTGAGGTCGAGGCGGATGTCGGTGCCGGGCCACAGGGCCGTCGAGCCCAGGAATGTGCCGATGGCGCCCGATTCGAATTCAAGGAAGGCCTGGACCGAGTCCTCGACCTTGACCTCGGGGTGGGCGAGGTTGGTCATGCGGGCATCAACCTGGCGGACCGGGCCGGCGACGTACTGCAGCAGATCGATGTAGTGGAAGCCCTGCTGGATGGTGACGCCGGCGCCCCACTCGATGCGCTGGCGCCAGGCATCGGTCATGTAATACTCGTTCGAGCGGAACCACTTCATGAAGGCGTCGGCCTGCAGGATGCGGCCAAAGCGGCCCTGAGCCTTGGCTTCGAGCATCGCCTGGACGGCGGCGCGCACGCGGCAGTTCAGGATGACGCCGAGCTTGACACCCGCCTTCTCGGCCGCCGCGATCATCGCATCGGTGTCGGCCAGCGTCATCGACTGGGGCTTCTCGACCAGCACGTGCTTGCCGGCGCGCGCGGTCTTGAGCGCAGCCTCGGCGTGCAGATGATTGGGGGTCATGATGTCGATGGCGTCGATCTCGGGGTCGGCCAGCATCTCATCGAACGAGGCATAGGCCCGGCAGCCGAATTGCTCGGCGAAACGGGCGGCTTTCTCGGGGGTGCGACTGGTGACGCCGGCGAGCCGGGCGCCTTGGGTGGCGTTGATGGCCTTGGCATGGAACGGCGCGATCAGCCCCGCCCCCAGCAGTCCGAAACGAATGGTGTCAGCCACGATCCAACTCCTTGCCGATAAGTTGCCCCCATGTTGCCTAAAGCGGGCGCAGGTGGAAAGTGAAATGTTGACGTTGGCGACTACGGCTGGTGAGTCAAAAGGTTGAACGCGCGCGGCGGCTTGATGAAGAATAAAGAAACTTGCCCGATGGGCGAGGGTGAGTGACCGGCGCAGGATATTGCCTGATTTTGCACGGCGGGTAGTGAACCATGAATCATGCCGAAACCCCCATTCCAAGCTCGCAGGCGGCGTCGATGCGGCGCGAGGGACTGCTGCTGGTTGTCGATGACCGTGAGGACAACCGCGAGGCGCTGGCCGAGGTTTTTCAGCGCGCCGGCTATGCGGTGCTGGTGGCGGCGGGCGGCCAGGAGGCGATTGCCCAGATCAGCGCCCATGCCCCCGATGTTTTAATCTGCGACCTGAAAATGCCCGAGGTGGACGGGATGGCGGTGCTGAAGACGGCGCGGGCGGCACCCAACCCGCCCGAGGTGATCCTGCTGACCGCCTACGGGACGGTCGAGACCGCCGTCGATGCGCTCAAGCATGGGGCGTTCAATTACCTGACCAAGCCGGTCAACCTGAAGGACCTGCGGGCGCAGGTGGAGCGGGCGCTGGAACATCGGGCGATGCGGCGGGACCTGGGTCGGCTGCGCCGACGCGTCGAGGTCGAGGCGCATCCCGAGACCGACAACAAGTTCATTTATGAGAGCGAGCCGATGCGCCAGTTGATGGAGATGGTGCGGAGGCTGGCGCCGACGCAGTCCAACGTGCTGATCGAGGGCGAAAGCGGCGTCGGCAAGGAGCTGGTGGCGCAGGCTCTGCATGAGGCCGACGGCGGGGGCGGGGAGCGCCCGTTCGTGGCGGTCCACTGCGCCGCCCTGCCCGAAACGCTGCTCGAGAGCGAGCTGTTCGGCTATGAGAAGGGGGCCTTCACCGGGGCCGACCGCCAGATGATCGGACGGCTGGAGCTCGCCGATGGTGGCACGCTGTTCCTGGACGAGGTCGGGGAGATCCCGCTCTCGATGCAGGTCAAGCTGCTGCGCGTGCTCGAGCAGCGTGAGCTGACGCGGGTGGGCGGGCGCCAGGTGATCAAGGTCAACTTTCGGCTGGTCTCGGCGACGAACCGCAGCCTTGATGCGGAAGTGGCGGCGGGGCGCTTTCGCGAGGACCTGTTTTACCGGCTCAATGTCGTTCGGCTGGTGGTGCCGCCGCTGCGTGAGCGGTCAGGCGACATCCTGCCGATGATGAACGCCTTCCTGCATCGTTTCGCCGCCGACCAGGGCCAGCCGCCGGCGCGGCTGACGCCCGAGGTGGAGCGGTTGCTGCTGCAATATGCCTGGCCCGGCAACGTGCGAGAGCTGCGAAACCTGGCTGAGCGGCTCTCAATATTTGCCGCCGGCCGCGAACTCACGCCCGAGGATTTCCCCGGCGCGATGCGTGGGGAGGGCGGACTGGCCGCCGCGGCCCTGGGAGTTGGGGCGGGCGCTGGTTTGCGCCCGGCACCGCCGCCGCCGCCGGCCGACCCCGCAAGCCTGGACCTGCAACAGATCGAGCGGCGGACGATCGAGCGCGCGTTGGCGATGTTTGCGGGCAACCGATCTCAGGCGGCTGAGGCGCTGGGGATCAGTCGGCGCACGCTCCAGCGCAAGCTCAAGGAATACCGTGCCGCGGCCGCGCTTGGCAGCGGGATGGATCTGGGCGATGAGGATGAGGATTTAGATGGGATGGGGGAGAACTGACGAAGTGGTAGGTCGGGTCTTCGGCCCGTATGTGTTTAGCGTGACGCGTTGAGCTTGACTGGCCGGGGCGAAATACCCCCGTAGGGGGCCAATTAGCTCCGTCAGGAGCGACATGTTTGTAGAAACGCGCATTTTTCTCCCCCAAGCTCCTTTTGGAGCGACATGTGCAGCTTTCCCTCGGTGTAAACCAATTTTTACATTCAAATCATTTTCGATTGAAGGTCCCACGGCGGCACATGCCGCTCCTGACGGAGCTTGAGGGAATGGGAACGGTTTTGCTATAAACATGTCGCTCCTGACGGAGCTAAATGGCTCCTCCATCTGACCATGCATCACCACCGCCACGCTCAACACGTCTTCGACCCGACATGGCCGCCGTGTCGGCTTCGAAGAGCCGACCTACCCTTCCGGCTTGTCATCACGGGGCTGATTGATTAGCCTGAATGGCACGAGTGCGAGTTAATTTATTGTTAAGAGTCATGATGCAGCCCAGCCCTAGCCCCACCCAACTCGACCGCCGCCGACTGCGCGACGAGATCATTTTTTCTGATTTCACCCAAGTGAAGCTGCCGGCGATCCCACCAGTGCCGGGGCAAATCTCGAACGGCGAGTCACGCTACCTCTATTGGCTCATCTCACAGGCATACATGGGTCTGGGCGCGGTTGTCGAGCTGGGCACCTGGCTTGGATGCTCGACCGTGCATCTGGCGGCCGGCCTGCGCGACAGCGGCGTTGGGCGCAAGCTGCATTCCTACGACCTCTTCGTCTGGGGCGGGGATGCCGACAATCGAAAATCGGGGCTGGAACTGGAAAAAGGGGCTGATTTCATGCCCTGGTTCCTCAAGAACATCGAGCCGCTGCGTGAATGGATCGAGGTGCAAAAAGGGAGCTTCTCGCGGATCGACTGGTCGCCCGAGGAGCGGGTCGAAATCCTGTTCCTCGATGGCCCCAAGACCGAGCCGGTGATCCGCGATTCGCTGAGGATCTTCGGGCCGGCACTGATTCCGGGCGAGTCGATGCTGGTTTTCCAAGACTACCAGCATCCGCCCTCATACGACATCCCGCTTGCCGTGCACCGGCTCGGCCGCAAGCTCCAGCTGCGCCATGCGATCGAGTCGGGTGGAACCGTTTCCTTTGCGCTGCAGGAACCGATCGAGCCGGAGGACGTGGCGCCGGGTCAACTGGGGGCGGCGGGATGGACGGTCGGCCAGGCGCGCGAGGCCTGGGAGCAGATTCTCGGGGCGCTTCAGGAGGGGCCGGTGCTTGAACGATTGCGCTCGGCCTGCGCGCTTCACCTTTGCGACCTGGGCGAAGTCGAGGCGGCGCTGGAGACGCTGCGCGGGGTGACCTTCAACATGCGGCTGCACCATGGCTGGAAGAACTGGGGCCGCAATCCCAAGTTCACCGCCCGCTATCAGCCCCTCATTGAGTTGTATCAGAACGAGCTGACGGAAGACTGAGCTTTCCGGTGATCAGGTTCTCAGCGCAGGCGGGCCAGCAGCGCCTCGAGCGGCGCACCGGCGGGGCCGCGCCGGCAGAGCAGGCCGCCCTGCAGCGGGATGACGCGCTCGCGCGGGAACTCGTGCGGCCGGCCCTTGAAATCGACGACGGCACAACCGGCCTCGCGTGCGATGAGGCCGCCGGGCATGTGGTCCCAGGTGGTATCGGGGTGACCGTCCCCGCGGCCCTCGCGTAGATAGGCATCGAGGTCGCCTGCGGCCACGCCGAGGTATTTGGCCTGGCTGTCGAGCGCAACCAGCTCGATGGATGTATCGCCCGCCAGCGCCTCGCGGAGCCGGCCGTGCGCCAGCGAGACGGCGATGCGCGGGCGCGGGCGTGGAGTGGCGGCGCGCTGGTCGAGCCTCTCATACTCAGGGGGGCGGAAGTCATCCTCGATGCGGCCCAGGAAGGCGCCGCGGCCGGCGATGGCGAAGGCCAGTGAGCCATCGATGCGCAGCGGGGCCGCCGGCTCGATGTGCGGCACGGCCACCGCCGCAAAAAAAGGTTCCTGCTCAACGAAAAAGCCGAGCGCCAGCGCGTAATACCGCCCGGCGAGATACCCCTTGGTGCCGTCGATGGGGTCGCAGATCCAGGTGATGGGGCCGCGCTCGGGGCGCTCGGCGACGCGCGGCTCGATCGGCAGGCCATAGACGCAGTGGGCGGCGTGGGTGGCGACCTCGATGACACTCTCCTGCAGCTCGCGCGGTTCCTCGCCGATCAGTCCATCCTCGGGGTAGTCACCCTCGAGCATCTGGCCGAGCTGGGTCTGGTGGAGCAGGTCGGCGACGGTGACGGGCGTGGCGTCGGCCTTGATGATCGCCTCGGCGTGGGTGCGCATCCGCTCGCAGCCGATCGCCTGGCGGCGCAGCAGAGACAAGCCCTGGCGCGCGCGGTCGGCCAGCGCCTCGGGCAGATCGGCAAGGATATCATCAAGCAAATGGGCCATGGCAGGTGTGTGTCCGGATGGGGGATCGGGGGCGGTCGCGGCGCCGCTGCTTTACGGTATGGACCCGGGGCGGGCTTGTCCAATCAAAAAGCCCGCTCATCGGCGGGACCCCAATCCTTCATGCTTTTGTCGCCAAGGTCGCAGAGGAAAAGGCCAAAGATCGCAAAGACAGGAATCACATCATGGTTCCTCCTCCAGCACCATGCATGATGTCATTCGACCAACATCGCTTTGAGCTTACTTGGCGTTCTTTGAGCGGATCTCCGCGGCCTTTGCGACAAATTAAGATTATGGCTCGGGCGCGTCGGGATCGTCGGTGGTGGCACCCGGCGGAGGATTCGGGGATTTATGGGCCGCCTCGGACGCAGTGTCGAACATACTGCCTAGAGTCGACCACAGGATCGCGCAGCAAATCAGCAGGAACGGCACCATGAACAGGGGGAAGGAAAGGAGCCAGTAGAGGGCGAAGATTACCCACAGGGTCAGTGCTGCCGCCAGGACTCCCGCACAGAGCTTGATGAAATGCAGGGGGCTCCTGGCGAGCAGTCGGATCGTGATCAGCGGAGCAATCGGCACCAGCAGCAAGATGGGATTGAGAAGCAGCGAGTCCCAGAAGCGAGAGCCGAAAATTTGAGGACTGGTCTCGAGGCCGATCAAAACCAGAATCACCAACAAGAAGACCAGAAACGGCAGCTTCCTGGCCAAGGCGGACCACGGCGCGACGACGGGGCGGAGGATCATGCAGGCTATGAGGGCGCCCAAACACCAGCACAGGACGGCACTGAGGAAACTATTCACGAATGCGGGAGCCAGCCAGAAACTCGCCATCTGCCAGTCAGTTTGGCTCCTCCACACGTGGCCGAACATCATAGACACAGATGTGGCCAGTGTAATGAGCGCGAGGATGGTCGCGAGCCACCAAATCGGGCGCGCAAACCGCAGCAGGTAGCCGCGGCGGGTCATGATGTGGCCGGCCTCGTGGAGGCGCGAGACCCGCATCCCGGACTGCATCCCAAGCGCCAGTGGCAGCAGGAAGAGCAGATCGACGGCTTGGATCAGGCCCAGATCAATCGATCGGAAGAGTGTATCCCGCGCCAAGCTGGTCCACGCGGCAAGCCCCAGCGCCAGCGGCAGGACGATCATTAAATCGAGCCTCGCTTGCGAGGGGAGAATCGCCTGCGCCTGCGTCCGTAACTCGAGGCGTTCGGTCGCGGTGGCCTTTGGCCAACACCAAGGCAGGAGCAGATCCGCCAGCCCTGCGTGCCGGCTCGGAGCATCGTCCGTCCGAATCCGCTGCCAGAGGATTTCGGTCGCCTGGCTGTGAATTTTGCGGCCATCGCTCCAGCATCCGATCGCAAAGGCGCCAAAGAGGATGCCCAGCAACGGCAGGGCGAGGCTGCCCGAGAGCGGCCACACAATCAGTGAGGACAACAAGCCGATAACAATCGCCCACCAGGCGGAATGGAGCCAGCCCAGCAGCGTCTGGAAATTCGTCACCCGCCCGCCGGCATACCACTTCCACTCAATGATGTATTGCTGCAGGCTCAGCACCCAGGCCAGCATGATCACGCAGGACAGATGGAAGTAGGGCTGGTAGAAGGAGAATGAGACCCAACGATAGTCGTTGCTGAAGATCATGTAACTTGTATGCATGGCAAACAGCAGGGAAAACACGGCCGGCACCTGGTAGTGCAGGCAGAGAAGGAGGAAGTGGTGCAGGAAGAAATCACTGTTGTCGAGCCGGGTCAGGAGCAGCTCGACAAGCCGGTCGCGCGAGAGGGTGCGAATGTGGCGCGTCTGGTCGTAGCGCAGCAGGTGATAGCGCAGCAGCAGGAAGCCCAGCACGATACCAAGCGTCATCTGCTCCAGCTCAAACGGAATCGAACCCAAAAAATAATTTTCGCCGAACAGGAGAAGCCCGGCCATGGCCAGCAGCATCAGTTCCATGAGGCGCGCCAGCAGCCAGCGATTCCAATGGCGGCTGCGGCGCTGGCTGTAGCGGACGAGAGGGTTCTCGCTCGCACCGCTGCGCTCGAGCAGCCCGGCGGGCATCAGCATGTCGCGCAGGCGTAGTTTGGTGTCTGGGGGAGCGGTCACAATCATGCCTCCGGGCGCGGGATCACCAGGAAGCCAGCATGTCAACCAAGGGCGCCAATTACAACTTTATTGTAAAGGAAGGCCGCGTGGGCGAACTTATCCATCCCAGGAATCATGGGGGTCGCGCGTGAAGCCGGATCGGTCGCCCCTATGGGGCTCGGAAGATGGGGGCGCTTGACCGGGGGCTCGCCAGGCTCGCCCCCGGCTACTCGCGGTCGCCCCGTTGGGGCTGGGTTTCTTCATTAAGTTGGCTGGCATCCACCCAAAGCAGTCATCCTCATATACATGATCAGGGACCATACCTCAGGCCTGGCTTGGCCTGTGGATGACTTCGTCGGAGGGATGGGCGGAGGGATGAATCTGGGCCCGCCAGGCGAAGAACAGGCCGATCACGACGATCGGCACGTATTGCACGAGGTGGATCGTGATGGCGTAGGCCAGCGCCAGCGATCTGTCCGAGGTGATCCCCATCACGTAGAGCGAGAAAATCGTTCCCGCCTCGAACAGGCCCCAGTAGCCCGGCACGGCCGGGACCATGATGAAGAACGCGATCAGCGTGACCAGCGCCAGCGACTGCGGCAGGTTCATCGCCAGGCCGAAGCCCCGCGCGATGGCGAGGTTGGAGACGCCGACCAGCACCCACAGCAGCGCCGATTCAAAAACGATGCGCGCCATCGGCAGAGGCTCCTTGAGCGCATGGAAACCGCGCGCGAACTGCTCGACGGCGCGCTCGGCCAGCTGGCGCACCTTGGGGGGCAGGAACTCCATCCGCCGCACGCGGCGGATGATCGCCAACTGCACCCGCGGGATCATGAACGTGATGACGAAGATAACGAGCAGCGTGCTGAGCAGGGACAGCCCCATTGCGCCCTTGTTGATCTGCTCGGCCGTCACCGGGTCCTTGATCCCCATCACCTGAACCTTAAATTCGGGATCGATTTCGGGAAGGACGGTGAAGGAGATCGCCAGCAGCGCCAGCAGCGTGACGCCGTCGAGGATGCGCTCGGCGACCACCGTCGCCATCGCAGTCGGCATGCCGGTCTTCTGGCTGCGGCCGATGTGGAAGGAGCGGACGAACTCGCCGACGCGGCCGGGCAGGATCGAATTGAAGGCAAAGCCGACCATCAGCGGCGGAAAGGCCTGACGGCCGCTGATCCGGTAATGCGGGCGGAAGAGCAGCCCCCAGCGCGTGGCGCGCAGATACATGCTGACGTAGAACGCCGCAAAACCGGGGACGAGCCAGATGAGCTCAAAGCCGCGTATCGCGGCGCGGAACTCGGCCCAATCGACGTTGCGGGTAAAATAGGCGATCAGCCCGAGAGAGATCAGGCAGCCGACCAGAAAAATGATGTTCTTTTTACTCATGCCAAAGCAGCCTCAGATGACACTTCCTCATGCCTGGTCGGCCCGGGCGGCGGCGCGGGCGAGCTCGGTGACCTCGGCCAGCGGCCGGGCGTGGCGGCGGGCCAGTTCGCGGCAATCCTCGAACTCGGGCACGGCGCGCAGGACGCGGTCGTCCCAGAGGGCCAGCTTGACGCGCACCGGCCCCAGCTCGGTCTGGACCTGGCGCAGCTCGCGCTCCAGCGCCCAACGCTCGGTGAGTGAGCGGCGCAGCCCCAGGGTGGTGGTCTCGGCAAAGATCAGGGTTGCCAGCTCGGCCTCCTGCCGGGGCTCGGCGATGACACGCAGGTGGATACCAGGGCGGTTCTTCTTCATCTGCACCGGCGCGAAATGGGCGTCGAGCGCGCCGGCTTCGAGCAGTCGCTCCATCAGGTAGCCGGCCGTCTCGGCGGGCATGTTGTCGATTTCACATTCGAGCACGAGCACATGCTCGCGGCGGACGGGCAGCGCGGGCCCGGCCGCGGCGGCCTCGCACAGCCACAGGCGCAGGTAGTTGGGCAGCTCCTTGAACTCCTTGGAACCGGCGCCGTAGCCGATCCGCGCCGGGCACAGGTCGGGCGGGGTTGGCGCCGGCGGCTCGCCCAGCAGCGCCCGCAGGATGGCAATGCCGGTCGGGGTGGCCATTTCGCTGGCTACCGGGCCTGCCTGCCAGGGCAGTCCGCGCAGCAGCTCGGCGGTGGCTGGCGCCGGCACCGGCATGACGCCGTGCTGGCAGCGCACCGTGCCCGAGCCGGCGGTGACCGTCGAGGCGGAGAAGCTCTCAATGCCAAGCAGCTCGACGCCGAGCATGGCGCCGGTGATGTCGACAATGGCGTCGCGCGCGCCGACCTCGTGGAAGTGGACCCGCTCGATGGTCGTGCCGTGGACGCGGGCCTCGGCCTCGGCCAGCAGGGTGAAGGCGCGGCGGGCGCGCTCGGCCACGCGCGCGGGCAGGTCCGCGGCGCGATCAATGATCTCGATGACGTGGCGCAGGTGACGGTGGGCGTGGGGGTCTTCCTGAACCTCGACGTGAACGCGCGTCCCCTCGATCCCCTGGCGCATGAGCTTCTCGGCGCGCAGCGAAAAGGGGCCGATCGGCAGCGCCGCCAACTGGCGCTCGATCTCGGCCAGCGGGGCGCCGAGGTCAACCAGCGCCCCCAGCAGCATGTCGCCGCTGATGCCGCTGAAACAATCAAAGTGCAGGTGGGTTTGCGTCATGACGAGGGTCCGGCCGGTTCCTTGCGAGGGTCACCACGCGCGCGGTGGCCCACTCAGTTTACGGGCGGGCCGGTGCACGACGCAAACCCCAAATCGTGAAACTACAGGAAACTGGGTTGGCTGATGCGCGGGTCATCGGGGGGGCGGGGGCGGCGGACGCGGCGTTTGGGCGGCGGCGGCAGCTCGAGCAGCCGCTCGATCGGCTCGCCCAGCAGCGGCTCGAGCACCGTGGCCGCGGCCCGGCGCACCTGCTCGACATAATAATCGACATCATAGCTGTCGCCCCCGCCCAGGAGCGGCATGATCCGCACGCGGGAGTCGGGGTCGGCATCGCCGGCGGAGGTGACCAGGTAGCGCACCGCCTCGCCGGCGTGCAGCTCGATGCCGGCGCGGCGGGTCTGGCGCGCGGCCACCGCCACGGCCTGCCCGCCGCGATACTGCTCGGCCTCGCGCGAGGTCTTGCGCCGGATCAGCAGCCGCTCGAGATCGACCCGATGCTCGCGCAGGGCCCGCTCGGCCGCCCGCACCGCCTCGACCAGCCGCGGGCGCAGGGCACGGCAGCCGGCCAGCGAATCGGCCTCGGCCAGCATCGCCAGCAGTTCGCCCTGCAACTCGCGGACGAAGGGGCACTGGTCGCCGCGCCGGATCTCGATGCCGCGATACTTGAGCTTGCCGTCGCTGAAGCGGCCAAAATACCGGTTGGGCACCGGCATCCCCGGGTCCTGGCGCGAGGGCAGGAAGACCAGCCAATCGTAGCGGCCCTCGACGGCGATCTTAAGATTCGTGGCGCGGTCGATGCGGCTGCACAGTTCGCTGATTTCGGCCGGGTCGGCGCCCGGCTTGTGGATCCAGACGCAATCGACGATCGAGTGGAGCACCCGGAAGCCCTGCTGCTCGCAGAGCTCGCGCGCCGCCAGCAGCTTCTCGCGCGAGAAGGCGGTGGTCGCCTCGTGGGCCTCGATGCGGCCGAAGCGCGCGTTGCGATAGCCGAGGTAGCCGAAGCAGCAGACCAGCAGCCACTTGAGCGCCTCCTGGCGGCGCGAGAGTTGCTCGCGGCGCTCCTGGTCGCCGGCGAGGGCGGCCTTTTTCATCAGCCGCTTGGTCAGGGCGCGCCGGTCGATGACCGGCTTGATCGCGCGCGGGATCAGGCCGCGCCGGCGCCGGCAGATTGAGTAGCCCAGCTCGGGCACCGCCGGCCGCGGCGGACAGCAGGCGCAGTCGAGCGTCTCGGGCGAGATGTTGCAGCGCACCATGATCGTCGGGTACATCGAGACGAAATCGAGCTCGACGACGTCCTCGTGGACGCCCAGGCGCGGCTGATAGACCAGCCCGCCGCGATCGGCGCGCAGCAGCAGGTCGGCCGATTTCCAGGCCTCCGGGCGCACCTTCTTCCATGGGATCAGGTAGCCCTCGCGATAGGCCAGGTCGAGCTGGATCGAGGTGATGCCGGTGCCGATGGAGCGGCGGGCCGCGCGCTGGATCGGCATGCGCGCCATGCGGGCCACCTCGACCAGCCCTTCCAGCCCCGTCTTTCGGGCCCAGAAGGAGTTGGCGCGGTCGATGTGCCAGCGCCCCAACAGCGGGAAGTCGGGGGCGTGATAGAGCACCTGGCCGTAGGAGATGAAGGTGCGGCCGCGCGCGTCGAGGCGGCGGCGCACGCCCGGCTCGCGGTCCAGGCCCAGCTCGACGCGGCAGGCGTCGGCGAGCCCCAGGATGGTCGGCATCAGCTCGGCGTCGCCGCCGGTGGTCCAGATCAGGTCGGGGTCGTGCTCGCGCAGGGCGTCGCGCAGCGAGGCGAGCATGGCGCGCGGAGGGGCGTCCTCCCAGCACAACGTGCGCCCCTCGATGGTCAGGCTCAACGAACGCAGCCGGGGGCGAGGGTGGGGGCGCGCCCCCTCGGCCGCCAACTCGGCGACACGCAGCCCCGTCAGCTCATATTCGATCGCCCGCGGATCGCCGAGCCGCTCGACGCTTTCGAGGTTGCCGCCCGTGTGCGAGAAGCGCGCGCGCGCGGTGGGATACAGGCCGCGCTCGTAGCAGAAGTGCACCTCGGGGGGGATGTCGCAGTTGTAGAGCGTGGCGTCGGGGAAGCGGCGGGCCAGCTCGCGCAGGTTCCCGGCGTAGCGATCCAGGTCGGTGACGCGCACGGCGTCGACCTCGATGGGATGGTCGAGCCAGAAGTCGCGGCCGGTGGCGGGGCCAAGCCATTCCAGGCCGGCGGAGGCCTCGATGGCGGCGCGCAGGCGCTCGCGCTCGAGGCCTCGCGGGCGGTCGCGGCCGACGTAAAGCAGCGGCGCGAACGGCTGGGTCAGCCGCAGCCGGCGGCCATCGTCGGCCGCGATCCAAAGCACGATCCGGTCCCCGCTGGGGTAGAGGTCAAAGAGCCAGCCGTCGGTGAGGTCACTGCTCATGGGATTGCGAGACATCCGAAAACTTCATGATGTTGGCGGTTGGGGTCCGGCCGCAGGCGAACCATCCGACGCGAGCCCGTCCAGGCGGGCGCGCAGGCTCTCGATTTCCTTCTGCTGCTCGAGCAGGATCGCCATGACGAGGGTGTCGAAGGGGACCGGGCGCGCAACGTGGGCGGCCTCGGCCATGTGCCCGCGCGCGAGCGCGAACAGGCGGTCGAAGGCGGCACGGTCTTCGGCGGGCAGGGCGCGCCGAAAGGGCCGCCACGCCTCGATCTCCTGGTTCAGGTACATGTTGAAAGTCGGCAGCGTGCGGCCCATTGATGCCCTCCCACCTTCCTTCAGCATACCGTAAGGCTGACCCCAAGGGAAAGGCCGGAGTGCGAAGAAAAAACGAATGTGAGGCTCGCTACCGGGGAGGGTAGGTCGGCTCTTCGTATGTGTTTAGCATGATGCCTCGAGCGTGGGCATAGCGTAAATTGGGCGTGTGTCCTGAAGCTGGCCGGGGTGAAATAGCCCCGTAGGGGCCCAAATAGCTCCGTAGGAGCGACATGTTTGTAGAAGCGCGCATTTTTCTCCACAAAGCTCCTTTAGGAGCGACACGTGCAGCTTTCCCTCGGTGTTAACCCAGTTTTAAATTCAAATCATTTTCGATTGAAGGTCCCATGGCGGCACATGCCGCTCCTGACGGAGCTTGAGGCAAGGGGAACGGCCTTGCTACAAACATATCGCTCCTAACGGAGCTAAATGCCTCCTCCGTCTGACCATGCATCACCACCGCCATACTAAACACATACGGCTCTTCGAGCCGACACTGGAGACCATGTCGGGTCGAAGACCCGACCTACCACTGATTGGGTCAGCGGCCGAAGAATTCCGCGATCGCGCCGATGACGCGGCGTTGCTGGGGCTCGCTCAGCTCGGGGAAGATCGGCAGCGCGAGCGATTCGCGGCTGGCACGCTCGGCCTCGGGCAGCGAGCCTTCGCGATAGCCCAACTCGGCGAAACATTCCTGCAGGTGCAGCGGCAGCGGGTAATAGATCGCATGGCCGACGCCGCGGGCCTTCAGGTGCTCGGCGAGCCGGTCGCGCACGGCCGCCTCGACGCGCACGACATACTGGTGGAAGACGTGGCGCTCGGTAACGATGGCCGGCGGGATCACGCGGCCGAGCTCGGGCTGATGGCCCTCGGCCTGCAGGATGCCGTGCTCGGCCATGAGGTCGCGGTAGCGCAGGGCATTGACCAGGCGCGCCTCGCACCAGCCCTCGAGCCGGGGCAGCTTGACGCGCAAGATGGCGGCCTGCAGCGCGTCCAGGCGCGAGTTGATGCCGACCCACTTGTGGAAGTAGCGCTCGTAGGAGCCATGCAGGCGCAGGCTGCGCAGCTTGTCGGCGAGTTTGTCGTCGGCGGTGGTCATCAGGCCGCCGTCGCCGCTGGCGCCCAGATTCTTGGAGGGGAAGAAGCTGAAGCAGCCGACGGCGCCGATCGTGCCGGCGCGGCGGCCCTTGTCGCGCGCGCCGATCGACTGCGCGTCATCCTCGATGATGGTCAGGCCGCGGCGGGCGGCCAGCTCGAGGACGGGGTCCATGTCGACCAGTTGGCCGAATATGTGGACCGGCATGATGGCGCGCGTGCGATCGGTGACGAGCGATTCGAGCTGGCTGACGTCCATGTTCATCGTGCGCGGTTCGATGTCGCAGAAGACCGGCCGCAGGCCGTTGCGCGTGATCGAGCTGGCGGTGGCGAAGAAGGTGTAGGGGGTGGTGATGACCTCGTCGCCGGGCTCGAGGTCGAGTGCCATCAGCGCCAGCAGCAGGGCATCGGAGCCCGAGGCGCAGCCGATGGCGTGGGGGGTGCCGATCCATGCGGCCACTTCGCGCTCAAAGGCTTCGACCTCGGCGCCCATGATGAAGCCTTGCGATTCGACGACACGCGCGATGGCGGCCTCGATCTCGGGGGCGATGGTGGCGTGCTGGGCCTTGAGGTCGAGCAGCGGGACGGGGGGCTGGGTAAGCGTCGTGGGCGCGGCGGTCATGGTATATCCTTCTCGGGCGGTGTGGTTTCCTGCCGGGGAACGAGCAGTTGATCGGATTGCAGAACGTAAAGCTCGCCGGATTCGGGGCAGCGCAACAGGTCGGGCTGCTCGGCGACCGGCTCCAGGCGTAGTCCGGCGCGACCGACCCAACCGATCTGGCGTGCCGGCACCCCCGCCATCAATGCGTAGTCCGGCACGTCGCGTGTGGTGACGGCACCGGCGGCGACAAAGGCATAGCGGCCGATGCGCGTGCCACAGACGATGGTGGCGTTGGCGCCCAGCGTTGCGCCGCGCCCGACGCGGGTGGGCTGATAGGCGTGGCGGCGGCTGATCGCAGCGCGCGGGTGGCGCACGTTGGTGAAGACCACCGAGGGGCCGCAAAAGACCTCGTCCTCCAGCTCGACGCCCTCGTAGAGGCTGACGTTATTCTGGATTTTACAGCCCGCGCCGATGCGTACGCCGCCGGCGACGAAGACGTTCTGGCCCAGGTTGCAGCCGGCGCCGATCTGGGCCCCGGCCATGACGTGCGAAAAATGCCAGATTTTTGTCCCCGCGCCGACTTGGCAGGGCTCATCGATGATCGCGGTCGGGTGGCGGAAAAAGTCCAAGCGCAGCCTCCGGGGCATCGGCCGGCGACAAATACCGGCGCCGCTCTTATTGTCGCGACCGCCGCGGCAGGATGCAACAGGGAAAGGAGCGGATCTGCGCGCGGCGGGGCGGCTCAGCGCAGGACGCGCCAGTGACCCATGTCGACGACATTCCGTAACGGCGCCATCTTCCAGAGGAATGAGCCGGACCCGTAATATACGCTTCCGTTCTCGGTGACGTGGATCCCGTGCGAGCCGATGACCGACGCGTGGCGACCGATGACCTTGACGCTGTGGTCGACCGGATTGATGGCGAAGACGGCGTTGTTGCCGAGGCCGTAGATCAGCCGATCGGGGCCGGCGGGCTGGTTCATGAATCCGAGGTGATTGACGGTCGAGACCGGCAGCGTGCCGGTATGGACGACCTGGCGCGCCACCGGGTCAAAGGCATAGTAGCGGTTGCCCTGGTGGCCATAGATGATGCCATTGTCGGCGCGGGCAGCGCGGCCGTAGCTCTTGGAGCCTGGGAAGGGCTCGCCGCGCCAGACCTCCTGCTCGGTCTGTGTGTTCCAGAGGATGACATAGGCCTTGGGCTCGGTTGGGATGGCGCTGGTGCCACCGTTGATGGTCGAAGTAATGAACAGCTCGCCGGTCTCGGGCACGGCAACCAGCGAGACCAGGCTCTGGTCCTGGATGACATTGCGCCAGACCTTGAACTGGAGGGTCTGGGGGTTGATCCGGACGAGGGCGCCGCCGAGGAGGCCCTTGATCGGCGTGGTGCCGGTGTAGATCATCCCATCGGGGCCGAGGATCAGCTGCGGCGCGCGCTCCTGCTCGTGGGGCGTCGCAAGGTTGGCGATCGTTTGTCGCTGCCCACTCTCGGGAATCCAGAGGTCCTGCTGAGCGCCGACGTAGCTGCTGTGGAACAGCCCGCGTGGGTGGTTGAGGATGTCGTAGACCTGGATGCGGCCGCCGGTCTGGCGGCCGTGGTCACGCATCGCGCCCGTGGCAATCTCAAAGGACCAGGTGTTAGCCGGCTGAAAGCCGCCGCCATAGATCCGGCCGTCACGCTCGGTGGCCACGGTATAGATCTCCACCGGGAGGCCGGGAAAATCGGTCTGGACGGTGCGCTGTTCGGCGGTGGTTTTATGGCGCAGGACGAGCTGGCCAAGGGGATTGATCTCGCGCGCCTGCCAATCGCCAGACTCATTTTGCGGCGGGAGGGCGCGTGCCGGCGGGATGCTGGCGACGACCTCGATGCCGGTGGGGCGGCAGCGGAAATGGTAGCCGACACCGCTGGCATAAACGTGGCCGTCATTGGCGAGCGTCAGCGCGGGGTAACCGGTCTGGCTCGTGACGTCGGGCGGGGCAATCTGGTGCTTCTGGTTGGTTGTGGGATTCCAGGCCCAGATCTCCTTATGATGCAGCCCCGTCGGCGCATAGACAATCCCCTCGTCGCTGACCTTGGGGTGGAGCACGTATTGCTGGCGGGCATCGGTCGGCAGGCGGCCGCTGGTGCCGATGACATCGGTGGCCGGGTCGACCCAGACCACCGAGGCCTTGGGATAGGTGCCGACGTAGAACCGGCCGTCGGGGCCGATCGCCTGGCCGAGCCAATAAAGGACGCCGGTCTCGGGGACGCCGAGGTCGCTCAGCGTCAGCGTGGCCATGCGGTAGCGCAGGAAATGGCCGGGGTTGCCGGTATAGATGTAGAGGTCGCCGTTGGCCGGGCGGTGCAACTGGATGTGGGCATCGCCGAAGGGGCGTGTGTCGATCCACGTGCTCTCGCCGCTGGTCATGCCGGCGCCGATCACGCCCTGCATTTCGGGAGATTCAACGACACCCCAGGCGATCGCCTCGCCCTGGGGCTTTTGCGTCACGACCTGCATCGGGACCGGCAGGGTCTCGAGCGGCCGGCCCAGATTTGTAAACTTGATGAGCTCGGGCACGACCGTAGTGATGTTCAAGCGCGAGCCGATGGCGCCACCGATCGAATCGGCCTGGTTGAGCGCCGGGTGGTCATAATGGAAATTGCCCGAGCCCGGGTCGGTGAACAGGGGGTCGACCGGTCCGACGGGATTGCTGACGGTATGCTCCGCAAACTGGGCGGACGAACCAAAGGCGGGCGACGAGACGAGGGCGTTGTTATAGGTGGCCGTCAGGCGCTTCTCACGATCGGCGCCGCCGGTATCGACCGCCGGGCCGGCGGGATTGATCAGGTTGCAGGCGGTCAGCGTGACCGTGCGCGCGCCGGCTGTCGTTTCAAAAGGATCGGTGAAACGCACCAGTCCGGTGCCGCTCGACCCCAGCAGATCGCAATGGTCGAAGATCCAGGTTTCGTTGTAGGAGCGGGCACCGAGTCCGAGGACGGGCTGGTTGGGTGCGACCGACAGCGCGCAACGCTGAAACTGGGCCAGGCGATTGGCGCGCGTCGCCCCGACGATCAAGGCGGCATTGGCCTTGCTGTGGATCCAGCAACGGTCGTAGACGTGGGCGCCGTTGGCGCCGGTGCTGTAGTAAATCGTGTTGTTGGCGGTGGATTCGAATTCAGAGCCGCGCGCGGACAACGTGTTGCTGCCGCCGCGGAAATAGACGGCAAAATCGCGATTGCGCAGCCGGCAACGCTCCAGCGTGACGTATGAGTTGGCGCTGGTCGACCAGACGTAGAGCCCGAGGTTGCCGCCGAGCAGCTCGACCTCGTGCATCTCCAGATTGCCGTTGGGGCCGGCGATTTTGACCAGTGCATTGTCGTCGCGGGTGGCGATGGGGACCGTCACCTCGACCGTGAGGTTGATCAGGCGGACCGGCTCCCCGAGCGACAGACTGTGGGTCAGGTCGATCACATAGGAGGGCAGGGAGCAGGCGTCGCCGTTGATGCGAATCCGACCGCCGGTGAATTGGCCGACGCGCGAGCCCTCGGCCCCCGGCAGCGTCTTGAGGATATACGGCGAGCCGTCGCCGGCGATCAACGGCGAGGAGCCCGGCTTCGCCTCGATCGCCAGCGGCTTGTCCCAGCTGAGGGATTCATGATAGGTCGCGCTGTCGGTGATCCGGATCGTGTCGCCGGGCTGGGCGGCGGCGATGGCGGCGGTCAGGGTCGGCTGCCCCCCCGGCACCTCGATGACCGCCGCGCCGGCGCTGGTGGCCAGCACCAGCAGAGCCAGGTGTCCCCAAAAAAACCGACCCGCGAACCCGCTCAAATAAGACATCTAAAATACCCCCTCACCATTCTGTCTTCAGATCATCATAACCCCACCGGGCCGCTGATTGCATGCGCAATGCAGATGCCGGGCGGGATGTATCGGCGGGGGTGGGAGCCTCAGTCGCGCGCGGCCCAGGCCCTCTCGGTGACCGGGAACATGGCGACGCGGAACTTGGCGCAACCATAGGGGATCAGTTCAACCGTCGCGGCCTCACCGGCGGCGACTGGGGCGGACGGCAGCGGGCTGGCCTCGCTGGGTTCCCAATCGATCCGGCGGGCCGGTGCGGTCAGGACGAGCGGCGCAGCAAGCTGCCACTGCCAGTGGTCAGGCATGGCCGTGCGAGTGACGGTGATCGCGTCGGCGGGGGCCCGGCCGTCCACGTCGAGCGCGAAACGCCAGTCCGCTCCCTCGGCCGGCATGTCGGGATTGATGTCCGGAATCGGCAACGCAAACAGCAGCGGGCCGTAATGCACGGCGGCGAACGGGTTGTTGACCGTCGCCTCCTTGGAGCCCGCCCGCCGGAAGTATGCCACCTGCGGGTAGGGGGTTTCGCGACCAAACTCCACGCGCGGAGTCATCGGGAATTCGAGTTCGACGATGCTGCCTCGCTGCCAGCGCTGCTCGACGCGGATAAACCCCTGGGCGTCCACCTGCGGCGTAATCAATTCGCCATTCACGCTCAGCCGCGGCGCCTCGCACCAGGCAGGCACCCGGATGTAGAGCGGAAAGCTGGCCGCCCGCTCCGGCTGCACCCTCATGAGGATCCGTTCCTCGAACGGGTAATGCGTCTCGGATTCGATCCGCACCGGCACCCCGCCGGCCGTGGCCGTCACCGAGTTGGGGCCGTAGAGCGTCGCCGCCAGCCCGCCGTCGGCGGTTTGCTGCCACATGTCCATCACATAGCCAGGGATGATGCGGCTGGAGTTGGCGACGCAGCAGAGGACATTGGAGTAGCCCAATTTTGAGAAGTGAAAATTGGTCTCGCCCTCGCGGCCGCCGTGCGGGTTGTGCGGATTGGCGCCGGGGGCGTCGGGGCCGATCCGGTTGATGGTCTGGTAATAGCTCATCGTTTCCCAGTCGCGGGCGATCGGCGCGGGACCGGCATTAAAGAACGCGCGTTCGATCATGTCGGCCGCGCGGGCATCGCCGAGCACCCGCAGCCGCCAGCTCTGTGCGTGCATCCAGGCCGGGATGTCGCAGGTCTCGGTGCAGCGCAGCGAGCCGATGCCCGACATGTATTCCTCGCCAGAGAGGACGCCGTGGGGCAACAGGTGGGTGCGCTCGGCCCACTGGTAGGAGTCGAGCGCGCTGCGCCGCAGGGATTCGTCACCCGTCAGCAGGTAGCCGATCAGCGGCACGCGGATGTATTCGGCGAAGAGCACGGCGTGGCCCGAGCCGTAGTCGCGTTGATCCGCCGCCCAGCCGGCCTCGCCGCAGGCCTCGCGGAAGGATTCGGAATTCACAAAGGCGAGGGCGGCGTCGCGGATGGTCTCATCGCCGGTCAGCCGGTAGACCTCAAACATCGGCTCCAGATTGGTGATGCCATAGGTTGTCCGGTAGTGGCCCAGTACCGCCGGCATCGCGAAGTCGCGATAGGCGATGCGCAGCGCCTCGAGCACCATGGCGTCGCCGGTGGCCTGGTAGTAGACCAGCAGCGCGCGGGCCAGGTGCGAGTGCGACCAGTTGTTGAAATCGCCACGCTTGGTCTTTTCGTTATCGACGAAGTCTCGGTCCTTCCACCAGATCAGCGTGGACTGGCTGCGAATCGTATTTTCGACCACCGGATCGAGCCGCGCGCCGACCTTTTCAATCAGGGCTTGGTCATCCAGGATCAGCCCCAGCCGCAGCGCCCCATCGAGCCAGTAGGCAGCCTGCTCGAGCGGCCAGCCGGTGCCTTCGGGGCCCGCGCCGGTGGCATTGATCTCGATCGCCTTCCAGCCGTCGCCGAAGACCACGTGATCGTTGTCGAGCTGGCCGACGATGCCGTCGCGCGCGGCGACGGCCCAGTCGCGCAACCAGCCGCGCGGCTGGATCGCCCCGGCCGGCAGGGGCTCCAGCGCCGGCGCGACCGCAGTCTCCGAGAGCGGCCGCGTCAGATCACAGCAGCCACCGACATGGCCGGCGGTATGCGACTGGCAAGCGAATGCCAATAGCGCCAGCGTGCAGGCCAGCCCGACGTGGACTCGGCGGAAATCCAGGCGGTTGAGGTTCATCTTGCTTCAATCTCCGTTATCAATCAATCAGTGCGACGACATCCAGATCGTAGTCGGTATAGGTGCGATATTCACCGCGAAGCCAGAGCAGGATCGTGCGGCCGGGCTCGCCCTCCGGCACCATCGGCCGCAGGTTGTCGCGGTCCGAATCGCGCGTAATGGGAGTCCAGGTCCAACTCGCCCCGCGGTCCTGGGTCTGGCCGCGGAAGATTTCGTAATGGCGCTTGCCGTCGGCTGCGCTGATCAACGGCGCGCCACTGGCGGGGTCGGCGTCGGTCGAGATATAGACCACGTTGGGGTCGTGCGGGTCGAGCGCAAGCAGGCCGGTGTAGTCGTCTTCCTTGGGATAAAGGCGCGTGCCGGCGTAAGCCATTTGATGCACGTCCCAAAGCTCGCCATCCCAGCGCGCATAGAAGTAACGGTGGTCGTCGCCGCCCTGGCCGCGCGGCAGGCCTGCGGAGTTCATCTGGACCGAAAACGCGATGTAGGGACATTCCTTCTCGTCGAGCCGGATCTCGGTGGACCAGGCGACGTTGTCGGGGCCGCCCTGATAGATGAGCGTGCCCTGCTCGGGCCGCTCCAGGCCTTGTGTGAATTCGCGGATCGGCTTGCCGTCGCTGCTGTTCAGCATCCCGTCGCGATAGAAGATATGATAAATGCTGTTGTCGTAGTCGCGGGGGTGGCCCTCGGTGTAGATCATGTGGATCGCGTCGCGGCCGTTGGATGTGTAGCGCATGTAGGGGCGGTGGCGGAACTGGCTCGGCACGTCGATGATGATATGCCCACCCTGCCAGCTCTGGCCGAGATCGTCGCTCCAGACCACAGATGGCTTGAACGAGGCGTCAAGGCCGCGGAAGAAGTTGTAGATGCGGTTGTTCTCGGCGCTGAGCATGTGCGGGTTGGAATAGCTGACCTGAGTCCGCGTGGTCGGCTCGTGGGTCAGGTTGGGGCCCCAGGCGAGCGGGTCGCCGGGTTCGGAGATCCGGTAGTGGAAAAAGCTTTCCGGGTTATGCTTGCTGTAGATCGTCAGCAGGCGGTTGTCGGGGCGGAGCAGAAAGACCGGCGAGTTGTGGTCGTCGGCCTGAAGCCGGTCGTGCAGCTCGACGATGCTGGTCTGGCCGCTGGCCAGGTCGTGGACGATGGCTTCGATGTCGCCCTTGCGCTCGGGGTCGAATCGCCCGTTGGCGACCGTGCCGACGATCAGTTTGCCGTCCCAGACGATGGTGCGCGGGTCCTCGAACCAGCACCAGCCGCCGTCATTGCTCAGCACGATCGGCTCGCGTTGGGCGGCCAGGGCGGTGGCGGCCCAAAGCATCAGCGCCAGCGCCGCGAAGAGTTGGAACTGCCTCATGATGAATATCCTTTTCTGCAGGCGATGTTCGGTATCACTAAAACTGGACCTTGGGCGTCGTGCGCTCGATGGCATTTTCAACTTCGAAATATTCCTCGACCTTGAAACCAAGCGAGCCGGCCACCAGGTTGGCCGGGAAGATCTGGATGCGGGTATTCAGGTCGCGCACGTTGGCGTTATAGAAGCGGCGGGCGGCCTGGATGCGGTCCTCGGTGTTGGCCAGCTCCTGCTGAAGGTGCATGAAGTTGACGTTCGCCTTGAGGTCGGGATACGCCTCGGAGAGCGCGAAAAGCTGGCGCAGCCCGCCCACCAGGACGTTCTCGTCACGGGCCTGGCTGGCCGGCGAGCCGGTCGAGGCCGCCGCCCGGTTGCGAGCCTCGATTACGCGCTCGAGCACCTCGCGCTCATGGGCGGCATAGCCCTTGACGGTCTCGACCAGGTTGGGGATCAGGTCATAGCGGCGCTTGAGTTCGGTGTCGATGCCCGACCAGGACTCACGCACATGCTGGCGCAGCCGCACAAGGCCGTTGTATGTGGTGATCAGCCAGAGCAGCGGCAGCAGCAGGATGACGACAACGATCACCAGCGGAATCCAGGCCTCAGGTCCATTCATCTTTGGGTGCCCCCTTTAACTCATGCGTTGCAGGTCGCGAATGACATATTCAGGCAGACCGTCGAGCAAACCGCAAACGGTTTCGACGGCTGATTGATAGTCGGCCGCCGAGAAGCGTCCGTTTCCCCAGATGATCACGCCGCGCGGCTCGAACTGGAGGCTGCGCATCGGCCGCGACATCAGGAACTCGATGGCACGCACATGGAGCACGTCATAGGCCCAGCGACGGTCCTCGGCGGTGACGTGGAAGCGGCGGCTGAACTCGGCCGATTCAAAATTGATGTCGCCGCCGCCGAAGAAGGCGCCCAGCTTGTCAAAAACGCTTTCGGGGCGGATCGCCAATGGCTTGAGGCGCAGCGGGCTTTCGAGGATCACGGCCGAAAAGTGATGGTGGTGCGTTTGCCGCCGACCCTTGTTGTCGGTGGAGTAGGTTTCATAGTGGTAGTCGAAGGCCATCAGGGCGCGCCCGCCCCAGTCGCCGCGGATGATGTTCTCGCCGTAGCGGTTGGAGCCCTCGCGCAGGCAGCGGAAGTCCGGCCAGCGATCGTCGATGGTCTTGTCGCGCGCCCGCTCGAAGCTCAGGCCATGCGCCCCCGCCCAAGCCGCCAGTTCCTCGCGACGCCGGCGGGCCTGCACCGCGCCGACAATGATCATGACAACAACCAAGATGACAAAAAGGATGATAAGCAGCGGTCCGGCTTCGGGCATTGGTGGGTCCTGTTCAGTGAAGAACTTTGCGGTCTCTAAATCTGACGGCTCGCTTAATTCAGCCTCAAGGGGCCGTGGGAAATCATGAGGTCAATGTTCCAGCTTTTCAACCTTGATCATCATGGTTGACAGGCGCAGGTAAGAATGTAATACAATCATACAAGAGGTTTCGACTGATGCCCACCCATGAGGAAACCATGCGCTTCCTTCGTGATTTTCGGTCCATGACGGCCGCGCGGCAGAAGCTTTTTCTGGAAAGCGTGGCCAAGTTTGCCTCCGACTTGGCTGGACATTCATTCCGCAAATCGCTTCGCATCAAGCGCTTCCAAGGGCACGACGGGGTCTGGGAAATGACCTGGGGCGCCGACGGGCGCGCATTGTTCCGCTATGGCGATGAACGGCTGCCGGGGCATCAGCACATCATCTGGTTGCGCGTGGGCGGCCATGAAATATTTTCGGATGAGGTTTAACATGCAGTCCAATATCACCACCAAGGGACAGATCACGCTGCCGGCGGAGCTGCGCAAGCGATTCGGCATGGAGACCGGACAGAAGGTGATTTTCGTGCCGACCGAGCAGGGAATCCTGGTCAAGCCCGTTCGCGTGGTTGACTTGACGCAGGAGCCGAAATGGAAGAAAGCCCTTGAGCAGTCACTGGCCGAGGCGGAGGCGGGCAAGACCCGCTCCTTTGGCAGCAGTGAAGAATTTCTCGACCATCTGGCGGCCGAATCGAAGCGCCCGCAGCGTGGACGCAAGCCCTAGGGATCGTTCGTAGTTCCGCCTTCAAGCGGGACGAGCTCAATCCTGGCGCTTGTCGATGACGCGTTTGGCCTTGCCCTCGCTGCGCTGGATGGCGTGGGGCTCGACCAGGCGCACTCTGACGCGCAGGCCGACGGTGTGCTCGATCGCCTTGCCGATTTTGTTTTGCAGGTCCTCGAGCGCGCGCACGCGGTCGCTGAACAGCTCAGGGGTAACCTCGACCTGGACTTCGACCTGATCCAGTCCCTTGTCGCGTGTCAGCACGATCTGGTAGTGGGGCAACGTGCCCTCGACCGACAGCAGGGCGGCCTCAATTTGGGAGGGGAACAGGTTGACGCCGCGGATGATCAGCATGTCGTCGCTGCGGCGGCCGATGCGGCGGATGCGGCGGATGGTGCGCCCGCACGCGCATGGGGCGGTGTGGAGTGTCGTGATGTCCCGCGTGCGGTAGCGGATCATCGGCATGGCTTCCTTGCTGAGGGTGGTCAGCACCAGCTCGCCCTCGGTGCCGTCGGGCAGGGGATCGCCGCTGACCGGGTCGATGATCTCGGGGTAGAAGTGATCCTCGAAGATGTGCAGCCCGTCCTGCGCCTGGCATTGGCTGGCCACGCCGGGGCCAATGATCTCGGAGAGGCCATAGATATCAAAAGCCTTGATGCCGGCCTCCTTTTCGATGTGGCGGCGCATGCCGTCGGTCCAGGGCTCGGCGCCGAAGACGCCGGCGCGCAGCGGCAGCTCGCTCAAGTCGATGCCCATCTCGCGCGCGCGTTCGACCAGGTGGGTGAAATAGCTGGGCGTCGAACAGATGGCCGTCACGCCGAAATCCTTCATCACCATGATCTGGCGGTCGGTATTGCCGCCCGAAATCGGGATGACCATGGCGCCGAGCGCCTCGGCGCCATAATGCGCCCCCAGTCCGCCGGTGAACAACCCATAGCCGTAGGCGTTCTGGATCACGTCGCCCTTGTGCAGGCCGCAGGCGGCAAAGGTGCGCAGCATGACCTGCGTCCAGACGTCCAGGTCGCGCTGGGTGTAAGCCACCACGATTGGCTTGCCGGTGGTGCCGCTCGAGGCATGCAGGCGCACGATCTCGCTGGCGGGGCTGGCGAACAGGCCGAAGGGGTAGCTGTCGCGCAGGTCGGTCTTGACGGTGAAGGGCAGCGCCGCGAGGTCCTCGAGCGTGGCGAGCGAGGCGGGCGTCAGCCCGCGCGCATCCATCCGCTGGCGGAAGAGCGCCACGTGCTGATAGGCGCGCTCGACGATGGCGCGTAGGCGGGCCAGTTGCAGCTCGCGCAGCCGCGCCGCCGGCAGGTAATCGATGGCGCTGGCCGGGTGAACCGGCGTCGCCGTGGTCGTGGATTCGCATACCTCAAGCATCGCCATTCGCCTTGCCGATGGAATAAGTCAACCGTATCAGAGCTGATGCGGCCTCGCCAGCGCCGCCTCGCGCCCCAGCGCAAAAGCCTTCTCGTTGATGGCGTGCAGCTTGGCGGGCAGTGTCGCGTGCAGGGCTGCCAGCCACTGGGCCTCGGTGAATTCGAGGTGGGCACTGAGGGCGCCCATCAGGGCGGTGTTCAGGCTGCGGCCCAGTTCGTCCGCCGCGGCGGCCAGCATCGCCGGCTCGATCAGCACCCCGCCCTCCTTGAGGCGCGGGCGGGCGACGTCGACCCAATCCGCGGCCAGGCAGACGACGAGGTCGGCCGCCGCCGGGGGCACCATCGGGCTGAGAACGCGCTCGCCGTAGCGCACGTCGCTCATGACTGTGCCGCCACGCTGGCTCATGCCGTGGACCTCGCTCTTCTTGACGTCAAGCCCGGCCTCGAAGGCCACGCGCGAGAGCATGTCGGAGGCGGTCAGCACCCCCTGCCCGCCAAGGCCCGAGATAACGATATTGGTGACTTGCTGCATGACTGAATCTCCAGGAACTCCATGAAAAAATGATGTCCCGCCGCGCCCGAAGTCGCTCGGCGCCCCATGGCGCGGCCGGGGGATTATTCGGCCGCCGTGCCGGCGGTCTGCTGGTTTGCCTTCTCGTATTGCCGGATCTTGCCGGCGGCGAGGATGCAGGCGCGGCGCACGACGATCAGCGAGGGCTCGCCAGCCGCCAGCGACTCGACCATCAGCGCCTCGAGCCGATCGGCTTCCTTGATCGGATCCACCGTAAAGACGCGCTGGATTCCGACGGCACGAGCCAACGCCTCGATGTCGACCCGGTGCGCGGGCGTATGATCAAGCGAGCGGCCGGTGCCTGGGTGCTCCTGCAGGCCGGTCATGGCCGTGGTGCCGTTGTCGAGCACCAGCACGACGTGGCCGGTGGGGGGAGGGTTGTAGACCATCTCGACCAGGCCGGTGATGCCGCTGTGGATAAAGGTTGAGTCGCCGATGACGCTCACGACGCGGCGGGCCTCGTCGGCCGGCAGGGCGTGGCGCAGGCCCAGTCCAATCGTGATCGAGCCGCCCATGCAGACGCAGGTATGCATGGCGTTGAAGGGCGGCAGCACGCCGAGCGTGTAGCAGCCGATGTCGCCGGCGACGATGCAATCGAGTTTTTTAAGCGCCATGAAGCTTTCGCGGTGCGGGCAGCCCTGGCACAGTTGCGGCGGCTTGCCACGCGTGGCGGCGGGTTCGGGGCTGGTGTCGCCGCTGATGATGCGACGTACGCGCGCCACGTCCAGCTCGCCCAGTCGCATCGGCTCGGGCTTGCTCTGGACGGGGATGCCGGCCGCGCGCAGGGTCTCGGCCATCCAGGGATCGCCCTCCTCGATGGCGATCACGCGCTCGAAGCGGGCTACGAAGGCACGAATGCGCTCCAGCGGCAGCGGCCAGGTCAGGCCCAGCTTGAGCAGCGGCACGTCGGGCGCGGCCTCGCGCGCATGCATCGCCGCCACGCCGGCGGCGATCAGCCCGAGCGGACCCTCGCCGGGCCACTCCTCGTTGAGGGTCGAGTCCTCGTTCCAGCGCGCGATCTCGGCGATCTTGCCGAGCAGGCGGGCATGGGCCGGACGGGCATAAGCCGGGATCATCACCCGGCTGGGGACGTCGGCGCGCCAGGCGGGCAGCGGCGGCGCGGCCAGGGTGCAGGCCGGCTGCACAATGGTCTTGCTGTGGCAGACGCGCGTGGTCAGGCGCAGCATGACCGGCAGGTGCCAGCGCTCGCTCAGCTCCAGGGCGCGCAGCATGAAGTCGTAGGCCTCCTGGGAGTCGGAGGGCTCGATCATCGGGATGCGTGCCGCCGGGGCGTAGTGGCGGTTGTCCTGTTCATTCTGGCTGGAGGCCATCCCCGGGTCGTCGGCGGAGATCAGCACCAGGCCGCCATCCACGCCCGTATAGGTGGCCGTGAAGAGCGGATCGGCGGCGACGTTGATGCCGACATGTTTCATCGTGACCAGCACGCGCGCGCCGGCAAAGGCGGCCCCCAGGCCGACCTCGAGCGCCACCTTCTCGTTGGGCGCCCACTGGGCGTGCCCCCCCAGCAGCGCAAAGTTTTCAAGAATTTCAGTGGAAGGGGTGCCGGGGTAGCCGGTGCCCAGGCCGACGCCGGCGTCGAGGGCGGCCCTGGCGATGGCCTCGTTGCCGCTGAGCAGCAGTCGGGGCGGGGTTTGATCCATGGACTTCACGAACATCTCCGGACGGCAAAGTGAGGGGGCGCGGCGCAAACCCGCCCCGACTAACGGAATAGCGGGTCATTCTAGCCTGCCCGCGCGCACCGGGCAACGCCAAACGACGGGCCGCGAGCGGTTCCAAGTGGTAGGTCGGGTCTTGGACCCGAATTGGCCAAAAGGATGTCGGCTCGGAGAGCCGACCTACCCTCCCGGCGCGCTTTGGGAATCAACGCACGATGCGGGTGGGGCGTCAGGCGCGGGTGCGCAGCGCCAGCCGGAGGGTCTGAACAAATGCCCGCGCGGCACTCTTCCACAGCCGCCAGCGGACGATCGAGGCCGTGCCGGTGCGCCGGCCGCGGTGGGGGACCGGCAACTGGTCGATCCGAAGCCGCCGGCGGGCGAACAGGCCCGAGAGGACTACATTGGGGGCGAAGGTATCGGCGGGGATGAAGGGTAGGAATTCAGCCAGCGCTGCGGCCCGCATCAGGCGATAGGGGGAGTTCACGTCGGCGACGCCATGCCCGAACAGCAGCCGAACGCTGGCGCGCGAGACGGACGAGATCAGCCGCCGTCCAAGGCCTTGCTCGCGCCCGGCGCGGATGCCGAGGAGCAGATCATAGCCATCGCGGCGTTCCCAGAGGCGCGGGAAGTGGGTGGCCGGCATCTCGTCGTCGCTGTCGACCTGAAATACCCAATCGGCCAGCTCGAGCGCGCGGCGATAGCCGATCAGGATCGTCGGGCCATGGCCGGAGTTGGGTTTGTCGATCACCTCGACCCGCGGGTCGGCGCGGAAGGGGGCAAGCGCCGCGGCGGTGCCGTCGCGTGAGCCATCGTTGAGCACGATCAGCCGGAAGTCGGCGACCACGCCCTCCAGCATCCCCAGCCAATCGGCCATGACTTGCGCAATGCAGGCCTCTTCGTTATAGACCGGCATGACGACGGCCAGCGGGAGCCGGGCAGGGGCGGGTGGTTGATGCTGGGCCATCGGCGGCGCGACCCTCCGCGGTCGCCCCCCCAGGGTGGGGGCTGAATGGAGCCTGACCCATCATCATCGCACGCCGCCGGGCGATGAGGAAATCCATTCAGCCCGGCGCGTTCAATAATGCCAGGAACGGCGCAGGAAGTAGGGCTGGTGGATCAGCTCGCGGGCGCCGGTGGCGGTGACGGCCAGAAGCCTGCGGGCGGAGCCCTCCCGTCCGGTCTCAACCACGCGCAGGACCGGCTGGTCCAGCCGCAGCGCCGCGCGCACCAGCAGCTCCTGGTCACAGACGACAACCTGGCCCTCGCGGGTGGTGGCGACGAAGTCGACGCGGTCGCTTTCCGGGTGAACCAGCGGCAGCAGCGAGCTGATCGCGCCCGCACCGAGGCCCAGCCGCTCGAGGCGCCGGCCGGTATGGTCGTAAACCATCAGATCGCCGGCGGCCGTGCCGACCAGCAGTCGCGGCTGGCGGGTGGCCGGGTCAAGATACTGCGCCAGCGCGGTCAGCTCGTCGCCGATGTTGGCCTCCCAGATCAAGGCCCCATCGGCCGCCCGGATCGCGTAGAGCCCATTGGAGAGCGTGCCGAAGACGATATCGCGCGTGCCGTCGTCATCGGCGTCAAGGAAGGTCATCTCCCGCAGATCGATGCCGAAATTTTCGGTCGTCGCCTTGGATTCGCTTCCCATCTGCTCCCAGGCAAACCACTGCATCACGCCGGTGAGCGGGTCAAGGACGTTGACCGGTGTGTGGTATTCGGTGCCGGCCACAACCCAGCGCCGGCCGGGGATGTCCTCGACAACGCGGACGCGCGTCAATGGGTGATAGAAGACGAAGCCTTCCCAGCGGATTTCGCCGTCGGGGCGGATGGCATAGCACTTCCAGCCGCCGTTGGCGACCAGGATGGTCGGGGTGCCATCGCCGTCGATGTCATCCACATGGATGTCGCGCGCGCGGGAATCGAGTCCGCCGAAGGGCGTCAGCTTGTGCTGCCAGCGGGGGGCGCCGTCGCCGCCGATCAGGTGAAGGTTCTCGGCGTGGTCGCCGGCGATCAGTTCAGGTCGGCCATCGCCATCAAGATCGGCCGCCGCCAGGGCGGTGATCGCGGCGCCGTCGGGCGTTGTGAAGATCTCGGCCGCCTCGTTGCCGTCAGCCAGCCGCAGCAGTCGGCCACGGTCGTCGCTGCAATAGACCGTGCCGTTGAATTCGGCGACCGCGGTGATCGCGCCCCCGATGTCGAGCGCGCGCAGCTGGTCGATGTTGAAATCCACCAGCGGCTCGGCGGGTGGGGCGGGTTCGACGGCATGGGCAAGCCGGCTCAGGCGGGCAAGCAGCGCCGCCGCCCCCTGTGGGGGCGTGCCGGCGTTGAAGCGGGTCCGGCCCTCGGGCAGCTCGGAGACGCGCGAGCCGATCTGGGCGCGCGTCGGCCGGGAGCAATAAACCTCGCCCTCGCCGCCGGCAAGATCGAGCTGCAGTGAGACCGGGCGATCGACGCGGCTGTCGACCCCGCCCGCGGCCAGTCGGTTCAACCCAAACAGATGGAGCCGCTGCTCGGTCAGGAGGAACATGGCGGCGTCGGTCACGATGCCCATCTGCGTCAGGACCGTCGGGTCGAGCCCGACCAGTTGTGAGCCCTCCGCTTGCCGGACCAGCCAGAGATTCTCACCGACGGACAGCAGGTCCACCGGCGGTTCGAGGCCGGCCTCGCCCGCCCACAGCAGGTTGGCGAAGGTCCAGTCCTCGCCGGCGGCAAGCGGGCCATCGCGGCGGGCCAGCAGGATGTCGGTCTGAGCATTGCCCCAGGGATAGGCGCTCCACTCGCTGCGGTGGCCGTCGGGCTCGATCTCGATGCGGCGCGGCGAGGTGTCGGCGCCGCGAATCATGAATTGCTGGTCGCCCTGCTCGACGCGCAGGCGGCCGCCGGTCAATTCTGTCAGGCCGCGGGTGCGCCAACGATTCTCGAGGCGGAACTCGCCCCCCTCGCGTGCGCGCACTTGGTCCAGGAAGAGAAACCAGCCCCCCTTGAGCCAAAGGATGTTGCGTTCCCAGTCAGCGCCGTTCCAGTTGCGGTTGCTCGTGCGCGAGGCGCCAATATCATCGAAATCGGCAAAATAATCGAGGTCGGTCAGCGGGGGCGGCTCCTCCTGCACGCCCTCTCGGGCGATCGTCACCCCGCTGTGGAATTTCGGCGTGTACTTGATGTAGTCCAGGTCGAAGAGCCAGATGCGGTCGTTCCAGGTCAGGCGCAGGACCGAGTTGCCATCGTGATGGCCATGGGAGAAAGTCGACAGGCCATCGAGCAGCAGGTATTCGTCCATGGCGTCGAAGCCGGTGCGGAAGGTCAGCTTGTGGAAGTAGTCGCGATCCTGGCGCGGCAGGCGGTCGTGCCCCCACGAGCGTCGCGCGATCCAGCGGCGGGCGGTCTCATCGAGCCGTGCCGGCCGCACGCCGAGCATTCGCTCGGGAACCTGCGGCGGCACATTGGCGGCATAGGAACCGGTATACATCTCGTCAATTGAGAAGGGTAACTGGGGCGAGGGGAGCTCGGCGCCGCCGATCCAGTCGTAGAGCCACCGCATCTGGCTGTCGCCGTAGACCCAGGCGGCGAGCGAAAAGCTGCGCTGCTCGTGTCCGCGCCAGCTGCCGCGAGGGGTCGGGCGGTAGTTGCCGACATCGCCGAAGCCAACCGCCTCGCCGCGATTGTCGATCACCGAGGCGATCAGCTCGGCGCTGCGCCGCATCAGCCCGCCGGCCAGGTAGTCCTCCTGCCCGGTGGCCATCATGTAGGTGAAGGTGTGCAGCGGCGCGTAATTCAGATAGCTGCCCGCATCGTCGTTGGGAATGTGGGAATGGGCCTGTCCACGCTCAAAGGCGCGCTCGATCTTGGCCAGCGTCGTGGCGCTGGGTTGCAGGCCATATTTTTCGGCGAAGTATCTCTGGCCGTAGAACAGGGAGAGCCCCATGAAGGTGGAGTGGTTCTGGCGCATCTCGTCGAGGGGTGCGTTCTCGGGGTCGAGGTAAGGGATTTGATCCGTGAAGCGCAGCATCGACCACATGACCTGGTCGACCAGGCGGCGGTCCGCCGCGCTGAAGAATGGGTCATCGTCGATCATGCTCCAGGCCAAAATCAGTTTGCTGTAGGCGAAGTAGATGTTGCTCCAGGGCTCGGTGATCCAGTGGCCGTTGCGCTCGGCCCGCGCGTGCAGCGTCCGCATCGAGTCGAGAAAATGCGCCGCCCAGCGCGGGTCGCCGGTGACGTGGTAGTACATGCCATAGTCGGCGAAGTTGGCATAGGGCGGGCGCACCGTCCAGGGCTGTTCGAGGATGTTTGTGAGAGTGGCCTCAATCGAGGCGGGCGGGGCGGGGATGCGCAGCGGCGAGCGCAGCAGCCGGACGGCCCCCAGCCGGCCCTCTTTGGGGCGCAGCGCCTCCAGCAGCGCCTCGAGCGCCGCCGGCCAGTCCTCATCGCGGCTGACGCCGACCACGATTGCGTTGCGCTCGGCGTTCCAGATCGAGCCGACCGGATGGATCGCCACCCCGCCGGGGCCGGGGAAATAAGCATCGGCATAGGCGCGGCGGACGCGATAGAGCTCGAGCACGCGCGGGTTGTCCATGATGTTGCCCAGCACGATCAGGTGATGGGCGGCCAGTTCGGCGTCGCTGACCGCAGCCGCCGGGCGCGCGGGCACGTCGATGCCAAGCCGCTCGCCGAGCGTTCGCGCCAACTCGCCCACGCGCGGCTCCAGCGCCGGCGGATAAACCAGCAGCAGGCTGCCGGGCTCGAGCGGGATCGTGAAGTCGCGCGAGACGTAAGGGGCCGGAAAATCGTCGGCCCGATAATCGTTCCCCTTCGTGTAGCGGGGCGCGCCCCCGGTTGCAAGCGACGCCGCCAGCATTATCAGGCCGGCCATGATGAGTGCATGAACGCGCATGGTGAGTGCCCTTCATATTGAGGTGTGGTAACCGGTGCGGCCAATCAATCCAGTCGGGTGATCTTGAAATTATCCCACCACAGGTCGCTGCGGAAGGTCCGCAGGCCAATCAGGCCTTCGCGCCAGGGTTCGGCTTCATCAATGGCGCTGAGGATTTCCTTGCCGTCGACGGCGATCGCCAGCCGGTTGCCCTTGCGCGAAATCGCGATGTGATAGGTCGAGCCGACGCGGGCCTCGAGGGCGAAGGTTTCGCTGAGCAGTTCGAACCCGGGGCAGCGCCGGAAGCGGAATCGGGCCTCGGGCCGGTCGTTGCGCTCGTTGACGAAGGTGAAGATGTAGCCGTTCAGATTGTGGTAAAGCGAGTAGGTGCCATCCTTGCGGGTCTCGCGCGTCTCCTCGAGCGGCCGCCCCTCGGGGTCGGAGGTGAACAGCAGGAAATTCATGTTGTTGGCATTGATGGAGGAGCTGATGACGTGGACGTCGAACTCCACCCGTAAATCGCCGGAAAAGACCTGCCGGTTGAAGACCGTCAGGCCGATCCCCGGCACGCGCCCCGGCTCGTCGGGATCGGCGTCGGTGCGCAGGCGTTTGTTCTCGACCCAGACGCGCACCCCGCCCTCGGCCCACCAGTCCTCCGGCATGGCGCCATCGGGGTAGTGATCAAAATTTTCGGCATAGAGTAGATTCTTGTCGGCCTTTGTGGCGGGAGCCTCGCCCGACGGGGCGTCGGCCGCCCGGGAGCAACCCAGAAGGGTTGATAGAAGCAAGACGGAAACCATGATGCGGGACATGCTGAAATTCCTCCTGCGGGCGCAGATCAATGCGTCGGATCGGACATAAACTACCATCCCCGTCCGGCGCCAACAAGATCAAAGCCGGACCTGGCCATGCCAACCTGTTCGTCCCGCTGGCACTTTATTTGTATATTTTTTAATGCAAACACGTCAGCCAGTTTCATGAATGATCGAGGCGCCGGCATATTTGCTCGCCTGCGGGATGGGATTATGAGATGAGTTTGATGTAACTTCCCTCGTCGAGGCGTCCGGAATCATCTTCAATGTTGAGGGTCACATGATGAAGCCAGTGCTCGGTTGGATGGTCTGCTGCCTTTTTGCGGGGTGGCTCAGTTTGGCCGGTGGCGGTGCGGCGGGCGCCGAGGCCGGGGAGGATTCCAGCGTCGGCTGGGTCTGCAAGGCGCACCCCGAGCGGGTACAGTCGCTGATGGCAGCCCTGGACCTGGAGCGCCCGGGATTGGAGGCTGTCCGGGAAGCCGTTGCGAGGGAGGACTGGCCGGCGGCCGGCGAGGCGCTGCTGGCCTATTATCGGCAGGCACGTTCGGGTCAATGGCTGCGCCGCGAGCCCGCCGCGCCAGGCACGGCCACCGATCCGGCTGCCGACCTGCTGCTGCGCGATACCTTTACCTTTTATGAGATCGAGGGCACGGTGCCCCGGCTGCCGGGCGGGGGACTGGACTGGCAATATATCGGGCCCAACAAGGACCGGGAGTGGGCGCTGGCGCTGAACCGCCACATCTATCTGGGCACCTTGCTCCATGCCGCCGGAGCCACGGGCAATCCGATCTATGCGCGCGGGCTTGATGGTTTGATCCGCGATTGGGTGCTGTCCAATCCTTATCCGGCCCGCAAAAACGTCGGCGAGTCCTGGCGGGGGTTGGAGGTCAGCTTCCGGCCGAAGGCGTGGGCCCCGGTTTTTTACGGTTTACTGACGAACGAGGCCTTCACCCCGGCCACGCGGCTCCTGCTGCTCTCCAGTCTGCCCGAGCACGCTGACTACTTGAGGCGCTTTCATGCCGCCCGTGGCAACTGGACGACGATGGAGATGAGCGGGCTGGCCCTCATCGCGGTGGCCTGGCCGGAATTCAAAAAATCGCCCGAGTGGCTGGAGTATGCGAGTGAGCGTTTGATCGCCGAAATGGGCGTGCAGAATTATCCCGATGGCGCGCAGAAGGAACTGGCCAGCAGCTATCATTGGGTGGCATTGAACAACTTTGAGCAATTCGCCGCCACCCTGCGCCATGCCGGCCTGCCCGTGCCCGAGGATTACGCGCAAGGGCTGGAGCGCATGTGGAACTATCAGGTGTATAGCCTGCAGCCCGATGGCGCCAATCCATTGAACAATGATTCGGACCGTGTCGACTTCGTCGAGCGACTGCTCGGCGGGGCGAAGACCTACGACCGCCCGGACTGGACCTACATTGTGACGAATGGTGCCGGGGGCACGCCCCCCGCCGGCCTGCCTTCGGTGGTGTTTCCCTGGGCCGGCCAGGTGGTGATGCGCAGCGGCTGGGACTTAGCTGCGCAATATGGCTTCTTCGATGTCGGCCCATGGGGCATCGGCCACCAGCACAACGACAAGCTGCATCTTTCGATCAGCGCGGGAGGGCGCGAGTTGCTGGTGGATGGCGGCCGCTATACCTACGTCAGGGGCGACTGGCGCAATTTCTTCCGCTCCTCGTCGGCGCATAACGTGGTGCTGGTGGATGGGCGAGGGCAGATGCCCGACGTGCGCGAAACCACGGCGCCGCTGGCGGCGGATGCGACCGCGATCCTGCCGGAGCTCGATTTTGCGCAGGCCACCTTTGACGCGGGCTATCAGGAGCTCGAAGGCACGGCCAGCCACACTCGCGCCGTCATCTACCTGCGCGGCCGGTATTGGATCGTGGTCGATCGCATCGAGACCGACCGCCCGCGCGCGCTGGAGGCGCTGTGGCACTTTCATCCCCGCTGCACCGTGACCGAGCGGCAGGGCGTGCTGATAACGACCGATGCCGTGGGCGCCAACCTGAGCCTGACGCCGGTGGGCGACCAACACTGGCCCGTGCGGCTGGTGAGCGGGCAGGCCCCCCCCGACATTCAAGGTTGGTATAGCGTGAAGTACAATCTCAAGGAGCCGGCGACGTGCGCGGTCTATGCGCTGCCTCAAGCCGGTCCCACCACCTGTGCCTGGGTCATCGCCACGGCCGACGGACCCGCGCCGTCGGTCAGGGCCGAATGGTTGCCGGCCCCCGAGGGCGCCGCCCGCCTGCGCGTGGCACTGGAGGGCGAGCCGTTCACCGAGATCGTCGTGCGTCTGGCCGGGGAGGAACAGATTGACCTGGGCGGCGGCCGGCAGCTCGACGGGGTCTGTGCCGTCCTGCGCGAGGGTCAGCCCCCGCTGGTCGTCCATGGCCGGCTGCGCGACGCCCAGGGGCGGGTGCTGGCCAGCCACCCGGAATAAATATCTATTGCGCGGGCAGCCATTTATTGCGGGGAAGCTGCGAAAGCGCGGTCCAGCAATCCGCTGCCGTGGCGTCGCCATAAGCGCCAGGGGCGGGCCAGCAGGAGAAGAAAACCCAGGCCCGGCGGCAGCATGGGCAGTAGTTCACGATCCTCCCACTCCGGTTCGAGCAGCGAACGGCAGTAGCCGAAGGGTCCGGCACCCAGCAGCGGCAGCGGTCCGCGGGCGTGGAACTGCTCCAGGTAGTTACGCCATTCTCGATAGCAGGGCAGGCCGGTATCCTCGCGAAAAAGCCGCCCGTGGACCAGCCCGGCACGCGCGGCGAGCACATGGCGGTGGCGATGCACCGGACGGGCGAGTTGTTCCGGCAGCGGCGCCCCCAACAGTGAGCTGGCCAGATGGGCTCCCAACAGCATGGACGGCTTGATCGCCGCAGCCCGCGCCCGCCTCAAAATCGAATCCCAGTCCAGCTCATCGTGGCGCGCGAGGAACAATCCGATATCGCGGATCATGCGCAGCTGGGCCCACTGATGCTTGTGGCCCCCGTGCAGGCAGAGCACCAGGAACAGTAAATCGGGCGCGAACGTGGGCAGGTTGACGCCCATCAGCGGGCGTTCTTCGATCTGGCTCCAGATCAAGGCCTCATCGAAGGCGGCGGCATGTCGTCGCGGCAGCACGCACCAGTGCAGCTCGACCTCAACCCCCAGCTGCGGATGGACGAGCGAAAGCTCGGACTCGATGTCATCCTCAAGCATCAACTCCCCAAGCGGCCGCCCCGGCTGATAGCCGCATTCCATCAGCAGTCGGGCGGCCGGCACGATGTCCTGTCGGCGCAACAGCAGGTCCAGGTCGCGGAATTGGCGCGTGGCCAGGCCGCCATACAGGTCCAGCCCAAGCAGCGGCCCCTTGTAAAAGATCGCGAGTATTCCGGCATTCTCAAACAGCCGCGCGACCCTGAGCATTTCACTGGTCAGGTGCAAGTTGCGCAGGGCACAGCTCCGGCCGGATAGGTTCAACCATTCTGAAATCTTGGGGGGAACGGCGGCCGGGTCCAGCTGATGGGCGCCTTCAACCAACTGGGGCAGCAATTGATTGAAGCTGGCGGACTGGACCAAGAGCGGCCAACTCAGGGGTTCTTCGCCAATCGCCCGCACCGCCGCCTGCCATTGGGGGTCAATGTCTTGGCTGGCGCAAGCGAGCAGGAAGCGGGCCTCACGTGTCGAGCCGGCGAAAGCGGCCGCCGGCTCGGCTGCGGGCCGTGGTTTGATCGGCGACCTGGGTCTGTTGCGGACAGCGGACGTCTGCATCCTCAGTATCCCCCGCGCACGGAGTGGCGCTCAACGAGCACCCAGCGATTGAGCAGTCGCGGCGAGCGGGTGCCGACGAAAGCCTCCAGCGCTGGTGGCCATGCCGCGCGCGCCAGTGTGCCCAGCAGCCGCAGGTTGCGCGCGAGCCGCTGCAGGGTGCGCCCGTGGCGGCGCGGTGGCGGCTCCAGCGGACACTCCAGAATCGTCGCCCCCGCCCGCGCCAGCTCGACCAGATGCTGGGGCAACCCCAGCTCGCCGTCATCGACCTCGAGGCTGCGCCGGGCCCACTCACCGCGGTAGGCGCGGAAGCAGCAGTGGTGGCTGTAGATACGGGCCGGCGAGAGCAAGCGGCCAACATGTCCGGCGAGTTGGCCGGCCCGGGCGCCCAGCAGCGGGTGCTCGGGCGAACCGGTCACGACGTCGCAGCCCGAGGTCGTCAGGATGCCGATCAGGCGCAGCATCTGTTCGGGGGACCAGGTCAGTGCGCCGTCCATCAGGCAGACGACATCGCCCGAAGCGATCGACATGCCGGTGCGCTGGGCGGCACCGATGCCAAGCCGCCGTGAATGGCGCAGGTGGTGCACTTGCGCCGGCAGCCCAACGAAGCGCTCGCGCAGGCGGTGGGCGGTGGCGTCCTGGCTGCCGTCATCGACAAGCACCAGTTCGATGCGCCACTGGCGGCGAAGCGATTCGAGCATGGGGCGCAGCCGCGCCGCGAGCGGTCCCACCCAGAGCGCGTCATCCTGAAACACGATGACGAGGCTGAGGAGGCGCCAGGTTGCGGCGCGGGCAGGGTCAACCTTCATCTTGCGAACCTCCATGACGACATGGCGGTGGCCGGTGTTAAATAGCCGATTGCACCGCATCGATGTGGGTCAAAATCTGGTCGATATCGTCAATTCAACTGAATCGTCGTTCTCGCCGGCGTGGATGTTGACTGAGGATTGGCGCTTGAGGCCGAATTTGGCGATGCGCCGGCGCAGGGCGCTGTAGCTGATGCCGAGCACCTTGGCGGCCTTGCGCTGGTTCCAGTGGGTCTGCAGCAGGACCGCCATGATCATCTGCACCTCCTTGCGGTTGAGCAGCGATTGGCTGCCGGGCCCGCGCCCGGGCTCGGCGGAGGAAGCCCGCTGGCCCAGGGCCTGCAGGATCGTCTCCTCGCGCCCGCTCAGCACGTAGCGGTGAATCACCATCTCCATCTCGCGCACGTTGCCAGGCCAGTGGTATTGCATCATCGCGGCCAGCGAGTCGTTGCCCATTGCGGGGGGCTGGCGATCGAGCCGAGCGGCACAAATGCGCAGGAAGTGTTCGGCCAGCAGCGGAATATCCTCGATCCGCTCGCGCAGCGGGGGCAGATAGATCGGAAATTCATTGAGCCGATAAAAGAGGTCCGCGCGGAACTGGCCATTGGCGATCATTGGCTCCAGTTTGGCGTTGGTGGCGGCCAGGAAGCGGACATCGACGTGGATCGCGCGCTTGCCACCCAGGTGGTGCAGTTCCTTGGTCTCGATGACCTGAAGCAGCTTGACCTGCATCGTTGGCGGAATTTCGGCAATTTCATCGAGGAAGGCGGAGCCGCCGTTGGCCAGCTCAATCCGGCCGGGCTTGACGGTGTGGGCGCCGGTGAACGCCCCGGCCTCGTGCCCGAACAGCTCGGATTCCATCAGCGCTTCAGGAATGGCCGGGCAATTAATGGTCGCCAGCGCATTGGCGCCGCGACGGTGCGAGCGCTCGTGGATCATGCGCGCGATCACCCCCTTGCCGACTCCGCTCTCGCCGCGCACCAGCACGGTCAGGTTTGTGTCGGCCACCTCCTCGATCTGGGCGCGCACGGCCTTGATGGCGGGGGTATCACCCAAAAAGACGCAGTGGCGGGGCAGGATCGGGCCGCAGGCGGGGGGCGAAGGCCGGTAGCGCACCGGCGCGGGTGGTGCGGGCGTCGCTGGGCCCACCTGCGTCTGGTGCGGCTGGAGCGATTGGCGGATGCTGTTGGCCAGCGCCGCCATGTCGAGCGGCTTGGAATGGTAGGCGCTGATCTGGTTGCCCAACAGCTCGATGGTCGAGAGTCGGGTGGACTGGTCGGTCAACAGGATGATGGCGGCCTGGCTCTGCTGGCGACGCAGGCTGTTGACATTGGCCACGGCCGAGGCACCAGGCAGTGACTCCTCGAGCAGGATAACGCGGCAGTCACCATGGACCTGTTCGTCGGCCTTGCTCAGATTGGGCGCCACGCGGACATCGAAGCCCTCGCGTTCAAGAAAGCCCGAGACGCGCCCACGCAGGGCGACGTCGGCGGCGATCATCATGACCAGCGGTCGTTCCATGAAATCCACCTCATCATATGGCCCAGACTTCTGCGGGCTGTTTTGCCGTGAGTAACCGGCCAAGGCAGCCCAACCTTGACTAAGACCATGATCCGGATGTCGTGACGAGGTACAAAGCAATTCCAATGCCACTATCACGAGCTCAAATAATTACCCGTTAATGGGTCTTATATGACCTGTCGGGCGAGATAGTGCCTCAGGAAACTGCCGGAGAACTTTGATCGCGGAGCAATGGATGTCCTTGACGTATTTTCAAAATATCTCGATTTCTTGGGTTTTCCGGGCATATCGGGTGGGGCGACCGTGGATGACTCCAAGGGGCAAATGAAAGACCCAAAGATCACCAATTTGCGTTCCAGTTTGCATCCCCCTGCACAGTCCTCTTCAGGAATCTCCTTATTGCAGGATCAGGCCAAACTTGATTCGGCCGGTGGGCACAACAGTGGTCCGCGCCTTGCTGGATCAGAACCCATTGGCAGCAACAGCAGGGCTTCATGAATGCTCAGGTCCCTTGCCAGTTCAGGATTCGATACAAGGATGGAGCATGATGGGAGAGGAAAAGGAAATGGCGGAGCAGGCAGCAATGGCGGCGGATACGGCCAGTGGGATGGGGCTGGAACACCCGTTCCATCCACACCTGAGCGGGTTCGATTTCTTGCGATGGTTGATCGACTACGAGGTGGTCGGATCGCGCCGTTATCGGCGATTTGTATCGCTGCTGATTGTCGAACCCTGCCACGAGCCGCGCGATCTGGCTTTGTTGCGCGAAACCTTCCGCGCCAGTGACCAGATTATTCGCTTGGATGAACTCAGCGCGGCGGTCTTGCTGCGTGAGACGGACATGGGTGGCACGCTGCGGGCGGTGCATCGTTATGAAACGCTCAACAGCAGTCATCCCCGGCCGCGGTTTGGGATTGTTTCCTATCCGGCCGACAGTTGCAATGCCGCTGGGTTGCTGCGCCTGGCGCGTGAGCGGATTGAGCAGGCGCTGCGGTCCAATGTCGGCGGCAGCGAACTTTGGGCCACGGCCGGCGGGGGAGAGTTAACATGAGTTCGCAACCGAACAAGAACCATGAGCTGGAGACTATCGTGCTGCGGGTGGATGGGGCGCAGTTGCCCCCCCAGTTGGAACAGCTGGTCGGTTCGCGGTCGCCGGCGGGCGGGGGGAGCGGCGGCGGCTTTGAACTCTCGCCGCGTGGCCTGCTCACGCCGCTGTTCCGACACAAGCTGATCATGCTGGCATGCGCCCTGGTGGCGGTGGTGGCGGCGGTGGGCTATGTCAAGGGCCAGCCAAATCTTTATGCCTCGGAGGCTCGCGTCATGATCCGTGGGGACCGCACCGGGGTGACCATTGATCCGGCGGCGCGCGGAACCTCTCTGCTGCAACCGACACGGGCGGGGGCGATCCTGCGGCGCGAGATCGGCCTGCTGACCAGCGACGAGCTGGCGCGCCGGGTCGTGGAGCGAAAGGGGGCTGAGTGGATCCTGACCCAGGGACGGCCGGAAGCCTTTGCGGCCGCCGCGGCGGCTCCCGAGGAACCCGCAATGCATCGAGAGTGGGTTCGGCTGACGCGGGAGTGGCTCAATCTGGAGCCGGCGCGGGGTGATGCGGCCACATTCGCGCGCCAGGCGGTGCTGGGCGGGCTGAGCGTGCGCGAGACGATGGAGGGCAGCACGATCCTCAGCCTGAACTACCTTTCGACCGATGCCAGTTTTTCGCGCGAGGTGCTGGCGGCGCTGGTCGATGAATACCTGAAACTCCACATCGAGATTAACAGCCTGCGTCTCTCGCCGGCCTTCCTCAAGGCGCAGGCGGAGGAGAAGCTGGCGGAGCTGGAGTCGCATCAGGCGCGGTTGAGCAAGATGTTGCAGGAACTGAATATCGTCTCGCTGCCGACGGATCGGGAGTGGGCGGGCCAGCGGATTCACGAGCTGGAGGCGTCGCTGTCGAGCCTGCAGGGGGAATGGGAAACCAGCCGCGCGCAGGCCGGGGTGCTCGAGCGTTTCAGCCAGTCGGGGCGGCCCAATGATTATCGGGCGCTGGCGCAGGCCGCCGCAGCCGAAGATCCGACCCAGATTCGCCTGCGTGAGCGATTGGCCCAGATGCAGGTGGATGAGGCGCGCATGCTGGTCGACCTGAGTGATGACCATCCCCGCCTTGTGCTGCTTCGCGAGGAGATCAAGGCCACCCGGCGTCTGTTGGCCGAAAATCAGCCTGACTCTCCGGAGGTGGTCGTTCCGCTGGACCGGGTGCTGCAATGGGAATCCGAGAAAGCCCGGCTGGAGTCGCTGGCGGCGCGACGGGCGGCGCTCCAGGCAGAACTGGACCAGGCGCGCAAGCAACTGTCGTCATTGGTTCAGAACGAGCAGCGGATTCAGGCGATGCAGCGGAATGTGGCGATCCTGGAGCAGGATTACGCCCAGCTGATCTCGAGCCAGCAGGTGGCCCAGATCGCGATGACGCTCGATCAGGACCAGGTGGTCAACGTCAGCCTGATTCAGCCGCCGACGCTGGCCTCGGAGAGCAGCAAGAACATGCGCAAAATGTTGGCGTTGCTGGCGTTCATCCCGCTGTTGGGGCTGGGGCTGGGGATGGGGGTGGCGTTCGGGCTGGACGTGACCAACACCCGCCTGCGCACCGCTGGCGACATCACCAGTCACCTGGGCCTGCCCGTGCTGGTGTCGCTGCCCCACAACCACCCGCAGTTGCCGATCTTGAAGGAGGCCAGCAATGACTGATCTGCAGATGGTATCGCTCAATGGGCTTGGCGAGTCGTTCTCGCTGCTGACAAGCAAGGTGCTCAATGCGCTACGTCCGACGGCCGAGAAATCAACAATTTTGGGTGTGACCAGTTATCTGCCGGGCGAGGGGGTCAGCTCGACGACCGTCCGGTTGGCGTTGGCGATGAGCCAGCGCACCGGCGCCCGGACGCTGGTGATCGACTCCAAGCTCGACAACATCGCCCGCAGCGGGATTCTCCCCGCGCCGGCGCCCGAGCCCGAGCAGGCATTGGTCGCGACCTCGGAGAAGAAGGCGGTGGCCGCGAAAAAAAAGGGAGGCAACCAGATGCTGTTCTCCCAGGTCCTCCCGCAGACCCGGCTGGTGCGCACGCGCCACAACCTCGACATCCTGCTGGCGCAGAGTTCGAACTCGGGGGACGAGACGCAGCTGGACGAGGCGGCCTTCCAGCAACTGGTGGCGACCGTTCGTGATCAGTATTCGCTGATCCTCGTCGATTGCCCCGCACTCAGCCAGAACAGCTTCACGATGCGGATTGCCTCGCGGGTGGATGGACTGATCCTGGTGGTGGAGTCGGGGCGGGTGCGGCGGCAGGCCCTGCGCCACGCCGTCGATGAACTGAAGGCGATGGATGCGCGGCTGCTGGGGGTGGTGCTCAACAAGCGACGCTACCCGATTCCCGAATTTATATACCGAAGGCTGTAGTGATGATGAGTTGGCTCAAAGGGTCGTGGCTGAGCTGGCGGCCGCCGTTGACGCGCGAGGGGCGGATCTATCCCGAGCGCTGGTTCGAGATGGAACTGGAGCGCGAGATGCTGCGCGCGGAGCGTGGCCACCAAGCGCTGACCTTGGTGCTGATGGGGGTGGGCCCGGCCGAGTTGTCCGCGTGTGAACGGCGAGAGGGTCTCGCCTGGCTTGCCTGTGCCGCCTCCGCGGCCTGCCGCCGCATCGACCTGGTCGGCTGGCACGCGGGCGCGCAGGGCCGGCGGGTGGGTGTAATCCTGCCCCACACCCCACCCGAGGCCTCGCTGCGGCTGGTCGAGGAGATGGGGCGTCGGTTTCGCGAGCTGATGCGGCTGCGTCTTGGGGAGAGGGCGCGGTTGCCCGAGCCGCTGATCGAAATCTACGGTTACCCTTGTGATGGCCGGCTCGGTGGCGATGATGACCGCCAGTTGCGCCTGTTCGAGGATGAGGACCTGCTGGCGCAGCCGACCGCCGCGCCGGAACCGGGACCAGGCAGGACTGCCTATCCGCGGCTGCGGGCGCTGGGGTCGCTTCGGGGCGCGCCGCGCTGGAAGCGGGTGATGGACATCGCCCTTACGCTGACGGCGCTGGTGTTGCTGGCCCCGCTGCTGCTGCTGATCGGATTGGCGATCCGGCTGAATTCGCCGGGGCCGGTCTTTTACCGCCAGCAGCGGATCGGCCTGGGCGGGCGCCCCTTCATGCTGTGGAAGTTTCGCAGCATGACCACCGACGCCGACGGTCATGCGGCGCTGCATCGGGAATACCTGCGCGGGTTATTGCGCCAGTCGGCCAACCTGCGCGACCAGCCCATGGTGAAATTGGACCAACTGGAGCGCCGGGTGACCGCCGTCGGGCGACTTTTGCGCGCCACCAGTCTGGACGAACTGCCCCAACTGATCAACGTGCTGCGCGGGGAGATGAGCCTGGTCGGTCCACGGCCGTGCCTGCCTTACGAGGCGGAGGATTACCTGCCCTGGTGCTGGCGCCGGTTCGACGTCCTGCCGGGACTGACGGGGCTATGGCAGGTCAGCGGCAAGAACCGGCTGGGCTTCCGCCAGATGATACGGCTCGACATTCGTTATGCACGGGGGCTGTCGCCCCTGAGCGACCTCTGGATCATTGCGCGTACCATTCCAACGATTCTTGGAGACGCTCATCAAATCCTGCAACCACGCAAAGGAAAATCATATGTCCGAGAAGCTTGATGTGGCCGTGGTCGGTTGCGGCTATTGGGGGCCCAATCTCGTGCGCAACTTCAGCAGCCTGGCCGGTGAGTGCAACATGCGGCTGTTGTGCGATCGCGACGAGGGACGGCTCGAACACATGCGCCGGCTTTACCCGGCCATTGAGACCACGACGGATTTCGATCGCATTGTTGAGGACCCTGAGATCGACCTGGTGGCGATCGCCACGCCGGTCTCGCAGCATTTCCGCATGGCCGAGCGTTGCCTGAAGGCAGGCAAGCATACCTTCATCGAAAAACCGATGGCGCGCAGTGCGGAGGAATGCAGTCAACTGGTGGCGCTGGCCGAGGAGCGCGGGTTGACGCTGATGGTCGGCCACACTTTCATCTATTCGGCCCCCGTGCGCTATGCACGCGAGCTGATCGAGCGGGATGAACTGGGGCCGGTGCAGTATATCGCCTCGCGCAGGCTCAACCTGGGGTTGTTCCAGAAGGATATTAACGTGACCTGGGATCTGGCCCCGCATGACCTCTCGATCATCCTCTACCTGCTACGGTGCGACCCGGTCCTGGTCAACTGTCAGGGGATGGCGCACCTGAATGGGCAGGAGGACGTGACGAGTATGTCCATCCGCTTCGCCGACGGCTCGTTCGCGACAATCCAGAACAGTTGGCTCGACCCCAGCAAGGTGCGCGAGATGACGATCGTGGGCACCCGCAAGATGGTGGTCTACGATGACCTGGCGGCCAACGAGAAGATCCGGATTTTCGACAAGCGTGTCGAACCGCCCCCGCATTACGACACCTTCGCCGAATTCCACTTCTCCTACCACTATGGGGATATCGTCACCCCTCATATCGCGCAGGTCGAGCCGCTCAAGGTGGAGTGCCAGCACCTGATTGACTGCATCCGTCAAGGTCGGGAGCCGATCACCAGCGGGCGGGAGGGGCTCAAGGTGGTCCGGCTGCTCGAGGCGGCCTCGTTATCCTTGCGCAACGGCGGCAGTGGCGTGCGCATCGAACCCGATGGCATGCTGGTGCTGACCGTGCCCGAGCCGGGTGGGGAAGCGGTGCCCGAGTTCGCCACGACCTAAGGTCCGGACGAAAAAACCCCCGGCGCCATCTCCCCGATAGGGGCGGGCGCCGGGGGCGTTTTTTTGACCCGCGCGGCTTGGGCTTAGTAGAGCCGCCAGTGGCGGGCGCTGCTGCGGTGCAGGGTTGGATCTGCAAAGGCCCCGGCCGTATTGGCGGCGGATGTCCCCATGCGCGGGAGCCGCCGGAAATCGCGTGCCGGTGCCTCGGCGGGCAGACCCAGTCCGGCAGCCGGTGAGCCTGCCCGAATCCCCAGGTCAAGGTCGGGCTGGTCCTTGAACAGCCGTCCCGGGGCGAGCCGCGCCCGTTCGGCGCGCAGCAGGCCATCCTGGCCGGCATCACGGGCAAAGCGGCCGGCCTCGACCTGTTCGGCCGACCAAGCCTGCGGCTGGCCCTCGGCCGCGCCCCAGACCAGCACCGGACCGGCGTCGGGGGCATGGGTGTGAATCGCCGTGCCGGTAATGGCGGTCTTGTCGGGACTGTCCTCGAATACCGCAGCCGGCCCTTCGCCACCCACCGAGATCGTATTGACGATGCGCGGGCGCACGCCGGTGCCGATGCGGATGCTCTCAGTGCCGCGATTGTCGGTCACGGTGCAGTTGACCAGCTCGAAGAGCGGAGCCGATTGGGCGTGCCGGACGGCGATCACCCCGCAGCCGCCATTGTCGGCGATCCAGGAGTTCTCCACACGACTCTGGTCCCATAGCTCCATGCCGACCCCGCCGTTTTCAAAGGCCGCGGATTCGCCCACCTCTGTTCCGTCGCCGCGCAGGTCGAAGCCGGCACCGGCGTTGGCATAGGAGGCACAGCGGATCAGTGTCAGCTCACGCACGCCTGAATCGACCATGAAGCCGCCCCCCAGCTCGTTGTCATTGTGGTGACTGATCGTATCGATAAAGCTGATACGTTCGGAGCCCTCATTGACCAGCACGCCATAGTCGTCCTGGTGGCGGAAATTGCCCTGTGCGACCTGCACCCCGTTCGAGCCGCTGATGCGTATGCCGCCCAGGCCGTCGCTGGCCTCGATGTCGAAGAACGAGCAGTCGCGGGCGCCGTTGAGTTCGATGGCCTCAACAAACCCCTGCAGCCGCAGCCCGCTGAAGATCAGCCCCCCGACGCCGGGCGTCTTGGCTGCATCGATGCTGATGCCGGAGGGGGCGTCGATCCTTGAGCCGTCGAGCAACGGCCGATGACCGGGCAGCGCCTTGAAGAGGATCGGGAGCTCGGCGCTGCCGCCGGTGCGGGGGGCCAGCGACTCCGCATAGACGCCATCGTGAATATAGACGGTGTCGCCGGGACGGACGCTGCGAGCGGCGTGCGCCAGCGTGCGCCAGGGAAGCTCGCTGCTGCCGGGGTTGGTGTCCGCGGCGGCGGGGTGATTGATGGCTACGTGACGGATCTCCCCCTCCCGGACCAGGAACGGCAGCTCCTGGCTGATTTGTTTGCCGACGCGCAGCTTGAGCGGCCCGCTGCCGGCGGCCTCCGGCACCTGAAAGACGATCCGCTCGTTGCGCCACTCATCGAAGGTGGTCACGCGGGTGGAGCCGATGGTCAACTGGCCCTGCTCCGGCGAATCGCCGAAGCTGATGCCCGAGAGCGTCACCCAAGCCCCGGCCGGCGCCGACAGCGTGTCCGCATAATCCAACTCGAGCGGCGGCTCCACGGCAAGCGGCTCGGCGGCCGCCAGTTGCATGGTTGAAGCCAGTGATGCGGTCTGCTGACTGGTGGTGCCGCCCTCCATCAGGGCGTTGATCTCGGTAGGGTTCAAGGCGCGCTTGTAGATTCGAACCTCGTCGAGGAGGCCATCGAAGGGCGCGTAGCCATCGGGATTGATGCCAATGGCGGCGGCGACGGCGGCGTTGGTGTCGACCTGGCCCGTTGCGGCCAGATTGCCGACCTCGCGTCCGTCCTGGTAGAGCCGCATGCGGCTGCCATCATAAACCGCGGCGACGTGCGTCCAGGTTTTGCTCTTGAGGCTGCTGCCGTCCGCGATCAAGGTGCGGGTCTGGCCACCGGCCTTGAGCCGGAACCGCAGCTTCATGCCGCGGTGATTGATGGTGCTGATCATCCAGTAATGATCTTCATCGGCACTGCTGGTGGCCTTTGAGATCAGGCGGCCATCCTTGGCCCCGAAGGCATCGGCGCGCATCCAGAGGGCAATGGTCAGCGCCTGGCCGGGCAGGTCAAGTCCACCCAGCTTGACATGAGCGCTGCCGCCGTCAAAGTCCAGCGCCCCGCCGAAGCGGCCCGAGGTTTCCCAGCGGGCTCCCGCGAGCTGGCCATGGTGTCCGTTGCCGCTCAGGTCGCGGGCGATCGACCCGCTGCCCTCGTCAAAGTTCCAGCCGGCCGCCAGGGTGGCATCAGGATTGACCACCTCCAGCGTCAGGCTTTGCTCGCCGGTCAGTTTTCCATCGCTGACCAGGGCGGTCCAGATGACCTTGTGCCCCTGCATGTCGGCCGTCGCCGTGAAGGAGATCGGCGTGATGCTGCCCTGGCCGCTGGCCTGCGTCTGACGGGCGCCGTCATCGATGGCACGAGCCCAGCTCCAGCTGAGTGGATCCCCGTCGGGGTCTTTTGCCGTGGTGGACAGTTGGATGGTCTGGCCGGGGTAGACCCGGACGACCGGGTTGGCCGGATCAAGAATCGGTGCGGTATGGCTGATCGGATCAACCAGCGGCGCGCGATTTGCCTGTGAGCTGCTGATCGGCTGCTTCATGAGGTCGGCAATCTCGGTGGCGGACAATGCCTTCCGGAAGAGGCGCACCTCGTCGAGGGCCCCGGCAAAGGGGCCGTAGAGATCGGGGTTGCGACCGAGCCAGGCGGCCACACCGGCGCGCTGCTCGATCGTGCCCGTGTGGGCGAGGCTGCCGGCGGGAGCGCCATCGAGGAACAGCCGCAACTGGCCGCCGTCATAGACCCCGGCGACGTGATACCAGCGGTTGATTTCCAGCGCCGGATGTTCGCCGATGAGCGTGACGGTGCGGCCGCCGGCCCTCAGCCGCATGCGCAGCTTGATGCCGTTGCTGTAGATGGTGCTCAACATCCAGTCATGATCCTGCTCTTCTGGTGAGAAGGCGCGCGAAATGAGCCGGGCATCGCGAATGTCGAAATTCGTTGCCTTGAACCAGAGCATCATCGTCATCTGGCTGCCGCTCAAGTCAATCTGGCCCAAGTCCACATGGGCATTCTGCCCATTGAAGCTCAGCGCCTTGTTGAAATAACCGTCATTGATCCATTGCGCGTTGTAGATTCGTCCCTCCGGATGAGTGCCCGTGCTGTCGACGACGGTCGATCCCGTGCCTTCATCGAGGCCATAGCCAGCCGCGATGGCGCCCGGGATGGGTGTCGGCGTGGGCGTCGGCGTTGGCGTGGGCGACGGTGTCGGCGTCGGGGTCGGCGACGGCGTTGGCGTCGGGGTTGGCGTCGGGGTCGGCGTGGGCGTGGGCGTCGGGGTCGGCGTCGGTGTCGGCGACGGCGTTGGCGTCGGGGTCGGTGTCGGCGTGGGTGTCGGCGACGGCGTCGGTGTCGGCGTCGGGGTTGGCGTGGGCGTCGGTGTCGGCGTCGGAGTCGGCGTCGGCGTTGGCGTCGGTGTCGGCGTCGGCGTCGGCGAGACCGTAAGAACACGCATCTCGCTCTGGGCGTTGCTGCGCAGGGTTTCGGTTACCAGGGCCCACTGATAGCTGCCTGCCGCCGGACTGACCGTGAATTTGGCCGCCACCTGCGTGGGGCAACTGCTGATCTTGCGCAGGCTGAAGTTGTCGATCCAGATCGATCCAGCCTGATTGCTGGAGATTCGCATCTGGTCGGCCTGAACGTTGCCATAGTTGAAGCGGATTGTGGCCGCCATCCAGGCCCCGCCAGTGCCGGGCAGGGACTTGTGAAGAACCACCTGGCTCATGTTGGAGTTGCTGATCTGCGCATTGATGCTGTTGGTGCCGCTCGTGCGATACCACAGCGTCCATTCATAGTCAGCGCCAAGCTCGAACTGGGGCAGATGGTGCAGGAAGAAGCCCCAGCTGCCGATGGTGGTCAGGTCGATTCGCTGAGCCTGGCCCATGGAGCCAGTGTCGGCGGTCAGGTTAAAAGCGGTGCCGCCATCAGAGACCGGAGTCCAGCCCGTGGCCCGCCCCGTCTCGAACTGCTCGAAATCGCCGTTGCTCAGCAGTTCGCTCGACTGCGTGCCGTAGGGGAGCGACTGCTCCTCGCGCCATTGGCCCGACCAGTCGGCCCACAGGCTGACACGCCGAATTCCCTCCGCGGCGCGGACATCGGCCGAGATGGAGATCGGCGCGGTGAGGCTCGACTTGTCTGCCGGTTGCAGATTGTCGATCACAATCGCCGGCTCGGGCGTCGGGGTCGGCGTCGGCGTCGGCGTCGGAGTTGGCGATGGCGTCGGCGTCGGCGTTGGCGTTGGAGTCGGGGTTGGCGTTGGTGTCGGCGTCGGCGTTGGGGTCGGGGTTGGTGTCGGCGTCGGAGTCGGCGTCGGAGTCGGCGTTGGCGTCGGTGTCGGTGTCGGCGTCGGCGACGGCGCGGGGGCCAGGGCCGTGTTCAGCAGTCCCTGAATCTCGCTGGCCGTCAGGGCGCGATTGTAAACGCGAACCTCGTCGATCCGGCCGTGGAAGGGGCCGTAGCCATCGGGATTGCGGCCAATCCTTACCGGGACATTACCTGTGGTGATCGAGCCGGTCTTGGCCATTGACCCGACCGCCACGCCATCCTGGTAGAGCGTCATCTGGCTGCCGTTGTAGACTGCGGCCACGTGAATCCACTTGCCGGTGGCGAGGGTGCCGGAACCAATCAGGGTGTGCGTCACGCCGCCGGTCTTCAGGCGGAAACGCAGCCGCATGCCATTGCTGCTGATGGTGCTCAGCATCCAGTAGTGGTCGGCCTCTGAGGTGCCGGTGGCCTTGGAGATGACGCGGGCATCCGTGACGCCGAATGAATCGGCATAGATCCAGCCGGCAAGGGTCAGGGCGCTTCCGGTGACATCAAAACTGCCCAGATCGACATGCGATGAGGAGCCGTTGAAGGCCAGGGCGCCGTCAAATCGGCCGCTGGTCCAGCTTCCGGCGTTGATCGTGCCGTGGCGGGCATAGCCCGATACGTCCCTTGCCTGGGTGCCCGTGCCCTCGCTCAACGGATATCCTGCCACGAGACCGGTGTTGAGGTTCGGGCCTTCCAATGTGGTGGCTTGGGCCTCGGCCGAAAGCGCCGATTCGTTGCCGGCGGCGTCGAGCGCGCTGACCCGATAGCGGTAGAGTGTGCTGGGGGCGAGGCCGGCGTCGGTATGGGTGGTGCCGCTGGCGGTGGCCATCGCCGCGCCGTTGCGATAGATCCGGTAGCCGGTGACGGCGCGGTTGTCGGTCGAGGCCTGCCAGGCAAGGCTGATGGCCGAGGAGGAGGACGCCTGTGCCGTCAGGGCCTGGGGCACGCTGGGGGCGGTGGTGTCGGGCGAAAGCGTGCTGACCTGCACGCTGTTGGAGGCGGCCGAGATGTTGCCGGCGGCATCCTCGGCGCGGACCGTATAGCTATAGGCTGTTGCGGCGCTGAGGCCACTGTCGGTGTAGCTGGTCGTGGTGGCGGTGCCGACCTGCGAGGTGCCGCGGTAGATCCGGTAGCGGCTCACGCCGACGTTGTCGGTCGCGGCGGTCCAATTGAGTTGAATGCTGGTCTCGCTTAAGGCCTTGCCGGTCAGGTTGGCGGGGGCGCTCGGCGCCTGGGTATCAGCCACGCCGGCCCGCTCGAGCATGCCGATGTCCCATGCACCATCGGCTCCGCGCCGGTTGCCGGCCACGTCAATATTGTTGACGCCGGACAGCGCCAGCCCCTTGTTGATGGGCAGCGTGCCGGCGGCGTTGGGGTTGAGCGTGAAATTGTAGCCCGTCCAGTTGACGAAGGGATCGGCCGATCCGAGGATGCCGTTGGTGCCCAACGTGCTGGGAGTGCGGCCATTGTTGGGGAAGAACCAGTTGTTGGTGATGGTGCTGGCGCCGATGTTGAGGGCGGTCGGTTCGCCGTTGGGGTTCTTGCCCATCTGGAACCAGATGTTGTTGGCGACGATGTTGTCGCTGCCGGGGATGGCGAAGCCGGCATTGTGGCCGCGCACCCCGACGATGTTGTTGTTATAGACGCGCCAGCGGTTGGCCGTGCCGCCGCTGATGACGGCGATGACGCCGTTGCCCACGCCCCAGCCCTTGTAGCCGCTGTTGGGGTCGTGCATGAACAGGTTGCCGTGGATGTGCCAGTCGTTGACGGTCTGGTGGGTCATCAGGAAGGCGGTGCCCATGATGTCGACGAAGCGGTTGTCGCGCAGGGTGAAGTTGTTGGTGCCCCCATCCGAAAGCGCCTCGACGTGGTCGCCTGAGTACTTGGCGTGGTTGGGGCCGATGTGGCAGCGTTCGACGGTGAAGGTATTGATATAGCGAGTCAAGATCGGCACGGCGACGTTGTAGATCAGGCTGGAGCCGAGATAGATGTCCTGCGCCTTGCCCTGGCTGGCGTTGAAGCCGCGCGCGCCGACCTTGCCGAAGTCCAGGCCCGGACCGCCGATGGCGACATGGGAAACGCGAATCTGGCGCTTGAGGTTGGTGAAGCTCGAGCCGTCGCCCGGGATGTTGATGCCGCGGGTATGATCTCCCGCCGGGAAGGCGATGCGGAAGCCATAGGCGGCGGCATTCTGCCAGTTCGACTCGTCGCGCGTGACGCCATCAATGACGTAGTAGCCATACTGGAAACTGAGCTCGGAGGTGAAGACGGCCTGATTGGCATACTCGGCGCGCCAGCCGGTCTCGGTGCCGTGGTTGGCCGCCGTCGCCTTGCGGATCGTGATCAACTGGGTGCTGTTCTCCGGATCCGAGAACGGCCGGCCGGGGTAGGTGCCGGCGCCGACGTAATAGGTTGCGCCGCGCACCAGCTTGGTGGGCAAGGCGGGATAGGCATTGGTCCAGTCCGAGCCGCTGCCATTGCCGCTGGCCCCGGCACGCACGTAATAATTGGCTGCGTTCGCCGTTGCCGGCGCCAGGGCGCAGCAGAGCATCATGCCCACCAGGGCCATTATCGAGCGCAAACGATTGGACATCTTTTCACAATTCCTGTGTTTCAATGCATGCAATGCGGGTTCAGACGCGGTGATGAAATGAGGTCCAAGGCAATGAGGCGCGGATGGTGCAACTGCGGGGAGGAGAAGGCCAAGCACGCTTGGCAGACAATCAGCGAACCATAATGGTGACGCATGACTCAGGGGATCCTCCATGCCTGACTCAGGGCTTTCCCTAGCCCAAGGTAATCTATTCCCCCAGGCTTGGAGCGTCAACCAAAAATCTGCACAGCCTTTCATAAAGCCATATATATGAACATGATATGCCCATCACCGGTTGCGTTGCGCCGCAGCTCGGTCCCATGCCGGGCCTGGCCGCATGTCAGCTTATCGAAGATGCTGGCGATCTGGATGAGATGGGTGGTCTGGTTTGGACGGGCAGGGATTCAGACAAGCCAAAAAATCAGCGATAGGCCATCCAGCGGCGGGTCGAGGTGATCTCATCGGGGGAGCCCTCGCTGAGAATCAGCGCTTGAATCTCAGGCTCGGCCAGGGCGCGGTTGTAAATTTTAATTTCATCAATCACGCCATGAAAGGCGCCGTAGCCGTCGGGATTGCGTCCGATCGCGGCGGCGACACCTCCGTTGAGCGAGAGCGTGCCCGATTTGGGCACCGCGCCGACGAGTCGGCCGTTCTGGTAGATCAGCATCCGGCTGCCGTCATAAACAGCTGAGACATGGGTCCAGCTGCCGGCTCGCAAGTTCAAGCCGCTGCCGATGAGGGTCTTGGTGACTCCATCCGTCTTGAGCCGAAAGCGCAGGCTCATCTCTCCGCTGTTAAAGGTGCTGATCATCCAATAGTGATCCTCGGCGGCGCTGGAGGTGGCCTTGGAGATCAGGCGGGCGTCGTGAATGGCGAAGGAGTGGGCCTTCATCCACAAGGCGATGGTCAGATGCTCCGCGACCAGGTCCAGTCCGCCCAAGTCAACGCAGGCCCCCTGGCCGTCAAATTCCATGGCCCCATCGAGCAGACCCTGCGCCATCCATGTGGCGTTCGCAACCAGCCCGTCATGGCCATTGCCCGAGATGTCACGCACGAGCGGGGTGTCATCGACGGCAAATTTATACTCGGCAAGCAGGCCCGAGCGCAGCGAGAGCATGGCGGGGGTGGTCGCTTCGGCCACGCCCGATTCCATGGAGAAATTTCCCGCTCCATCCTGGGCGCGGACGTGATAGCGATGGGTGGCCTGCGGCTGGAGCGGTGTATCGAGGTAGTCGGTGGTCGTGCACCCGCCCACGAGCAGTCCATCACGATAGACCAGATAACCCGTGACGACGCGGTTGTCGCTGGCGGCCTGCCAATTCAGGCCGATGCTGAACGGACTAAGCGGCTGGGCCGCCAGTCCCGGGGGCGCTGTCGGTGGCTCATGGTCGGGGGGGAATGTCGTCAGGAACAGGTTATCGGTGGGCGTGGAGAGGTTGCCGGCAAAATCCTGTGCCCGCACCTGATAGATATAGGTAGTCTCGGGGGCCAGCGCTGCGTCCTCCAGCATCAGGGCTGTCGTTTCGGCCGCCGGTGTGCCGTTGCGCTGGACCAGGTATTTCCAGATGCCGGTATCATCGCTGGCGGGCGACCAGCTCAGTCGGATGGCGGACTGACTGAGTACCTCCCCGGTCAGGGTCGGGGACATCTGCGGGTGGGTGGTATCGGGCGTGCCTGAGTTTTGAATCGCGCCGATGTCCCAGGAGCCCTTGGCGCCGCGGACGGTTCCCTCTGGATCAAGCGGATCGAGGCCGCTGAGCGGCAGACCCGAGTTGAGCGGGGTGGGCGCGCCGGCGTTGGGATTGAGATGGAAATTTCCGCTTGTCCAGCCCATGAAGGGGTCGGCGCTGCCGAAAATGCCACTCTCACCGAGGGTGTTGGGGGTGCGGCCATTGTTGGGGAAGAACCAGTTGTTGAGGATCCGGCTGGCGCTGTTGTTGATGGCGGTGGGGTCGCCTTTGGGCGTGCTGCCCATCTGAAACCAGATATTGTTTGCGATCCAGTTGTCACTGCCGGGGATGGCAAAGCCAGCATTGTGGCCCCGCACGCCGACGACATTGTTGTTATAGACACGCCAGCCCTGCGCGACGCCCTCGCTGATGACGGCGATGACGCCGTTGCCCACGCCCCAGCCCTTGTAGCCGCTGGCGGGGTCGTGCATGAATAGGTTGCCGTGAATGCGCCAGTTGCTCACGCTGTTGTGGGTCATCAGCATCGCGGTGCCCATGATGTCGACGAAGCGATTGTTGCGAATGATGATGTCGTTGCTGCCGCCGTCGGACCACGCCTCCACATGATCGCCGGCATACTTGGCGTAGTTGGGTCCGACGTGACAGCGCTCAACGGTCATCCGCTTGATGCTGCGGGTCATGATCGGAACGGCCAGATTATAAAGCAGGCAGCGGTCCAGCTCGATATCCTCGGCGAGACCCTGGCTGGCATTGAAGCCGCGCGCCCCGACCTGGCCGAAGTCCAGTCCGGGCCCGCCGATGCACAAGTGCGCGAAACGCAATTTTCGCTTGATGTTGTAGCTGCGTGAGCCGTCACCGGGAATATTGATGCCGCGCGTATGGTCCCCCGCCGGCACGATGATGCGGATGCCGTAGGCCGATGCCATTTGCCAGTCGCCTTCATCGCGCCGAGCCCCATCCAGGGTGTAGTAGCCGGTATAGAAGCCAAGCCCGCTGGTGAAGGTTGCCTGACTGGCATAGGCGGAACTCCAGCCGACGGCGGAACCATGATCGGCGGCAGTGGCCTTGCGAATGGTGATCGTCTGTTCGCCAATCTCGGGATCGTTGAAGGAGCGGCCGGGATAGCTGCCGGCGGCGAGATAGTAGGTGGCCCCCCTTACCAGCGTATCAGGCAGATTCGGGTAGGCGTGAGTCCAGTCCTGCCCATTGCCGCCGGCCGGGGCGCCGGCGCGCACGTGATAAACCATCGCGCCCTGGGCCGGGGTGAGCAGACCAAAACAGCACCAAGCAAAAACCCATAGGCTGACCAACGAACGGTGGGACATGACGCTACCTGTGAAAGCAAAGAATGACACCCCCCGGAGCGGCTGCGCCGGACAACAATATTGGGCGCAGCGAGAACTGGGCCACTGGCGCAAATTTGGGGGCTTCCCCCAGGCATCCCCCGGGCAAGCGCCGAAGCCGGCGGTCTGTAGCGCCCTTGGCGAGCCCCGTCCGCTTGATCGCTGCCTTCGCGGAAGAGGCCGATGTAGTGATTTCGATCAATATTGATTCAGTCAAGTCTTGGGGTGGGATGCAGGGAGTTGGCAACCTATCGGAAACCTTGCCCTCAAAAGACCCCGTCGTCCCCGTATTAAACCAATATTCCACAAGGTGCCGCAGTGTCGTCGCAGTCCAATACTAGGTTGCCGGCCGATTGGCTCAGGACTTGCAACTCACAAGGGCGGTGCAGGGAAAAATTTTGCTCCGGACCCGCCTTGGCGCCTGCCAGGGGCGTCGCCGCCGGATGACGAACGAGGTTTACTTGAACACCGCCGGCTCTCCCAAAACACGCATCTGTCTGTTTGGCACGGCTCCCGGGGTGGGCAACTTGGGGGTGCGGGCGTTGACGCATGGGTTGCTGGTGCTGATTTTGGAGGCCAATCCGCGGGCGCGAGTCTGGCTGCTGCTGGGGGAGCGGGCACCAGGGCGGATGACGGTCTGGCATGGCGGCCGGCGCCGTCGGATCGGGGTGATCAATTTTCGGCTCTCCCCGCGCGCGCGGCCGACCCAGCACCTGCTGGTCATTGTGGGTCTGGCGCTGCTTCACCGTATGCTGCCGCTTGAAGCGGCGCGCTGCTGGCTGGGACGGCTCTCGCCATGGATCGGCACGCTGCGCCGGGCCAGCTTCATCGGCGACATCCGCGGCGGGGATAGCCTGAGCGACATCTATGGGCTGCCACGCCTGGTCGTGGGATCGCTGCCCAATCTGGTGGCCCGGTTGCTGGGTCGGCCCTACGTCCTGCTGCCCCAGACCTATGGCCCCTTCAGCAGCCGGCTGGGCCGCTGGGTGGGGGGACTTGTCGTGCGCCAGGCCGCGTTGGTCCTGAGCCGCGATCGCGAGAGCCTGGATTTGCTGGACTCATGGCCGGGCGGGGTGGGGGCGCGGGGCCGGTTGCGGTTCTGCCCCGATGTGGCGTTCGTGCTGCCGTCAGCCGCGGTGCCAATGGATTCGATCGCTCCACCGCTGCCTGACCCGCCGCCGGCGCGGCTGATCGGCCTGAACATCAGCGGCCTGCTCGCGATCGGCGGCTATAGTCGCGACAACATGTTTGGCCTGCGCGGGGAATACGAAGCCACCATGCGACGGCTGGCCGAGGCGCTGCTGGAGGATCCCGCAACGCATATCCTGCTGGTGCCCCACGTGATGGGCGAGGGGATCGAGGGCGACCGCGCCGCCTGTGCTCGCCTGCGCATGGCGGCTCAACCCAGCTTGCATGGCCGCCTGCACCTATGGGAGGGCGAGTGCGACCAGAGCCAGATCAAGCAGATCATCGGCCGCTGCGATTTCTTTATCGGGGCGCGCATGCACGCCTGCATCGCCGCGCTCTCGCAGGGCATCCCGGCCGTCGGGATCGCCTATAGCCGAAAATTCAAGGGTGTCTTTGACAGCGCGGGGGTGGGCGAGATGGTGCTCGACGCCCGCCGACTGGAGCCCGACGAGCTGATCCGGCAATGCCTGGCCCGCCTGGAGCAGGCCGGGGAGGTGCGCGCGCACCTGGCCGAGCGTATCCCGCGGTTGCAGGACGAGCTGCGTCGCCAGCTGGGTCCACTGTTCGGTTCGGGAGACTTGACTCCGATTCAATCCGAGGCTCCAGGGGCGTCGGCACGGGCGCAGCGCGCGCGGCGGGCGGTGTGACAGCGATGGGCCGATCAATCAAAAACCTGGGCGACGTGGTGGATTGGGGGCTGTGCGTGGGCTGCGGCGCGTGCGCCTATTTCTGCCGCAAGGGCGCGATCTCGCTGGTCGACATTGTCGGCGAGGGGATTCGGCCCCGTTTCGCCACCAGCCAGTGCGCCGGTTGCCGCGAATGCCTGGCCATCTGCCCCGGCTATCAGGTCGACGGCAGCCTGGTCGCGCGCGGGCTGAACGGTTCCGCCCCGCCGGCCGCCGAGTATGGCGTCGCGCTCGAGGTCTGGGAGGGTCACGCCACCGACCCCGAAATCCGCCATCGCGGCTCCTCGGGCGGGGTGCTGACGGCGCTGGCGCTTTACTGTCTGGAGCGCGAGGGAATGGAGCAGGTGGTGCATGCGGGTATGGATGAGGCACGGCCCTGGCTCAATCGAACCGTGACCAGCCGCGACCGTGCCGAGTTGCTGGCGCGCGCCGGCTCGCGCTATGCGCCGGCCTCTCCGTGCGAGGGGTTGGGCACGATCGAGCAGGGCGCACGGCCGTCCGTCTTCATTGGCAAACCCTGCGACACGGCGGCCGTGATGGCGGCACGCCGCCTGCGGCCGGAGCTGGATGCCCGGCTCGGGCTGGTGCTCAGTTTCTTCTGCGCCGGCACCCCTTCGACGGCGGCCACCCTTGAGCTGCTCGGCGAGATGGGGGTCCGCCCCGAGATGCTGACGCGGCTGAGCTACCGCGGCGATGGTTGGCCGGGCGGATTTTCGCCGCTGACCCGTGACGTGCCGGCGCCGCCGCCGATCCCTTACGAGCGGGCCTGGAGTCAACTGGCGCGGCGGCGGCCCTTCCGTTGCCACCTTTGTCCGGACGGACTCGGGCGGCTTTCCGACATCGCCTGCGGTGACGCCTGGCAGAAGTACCGGGGGGACGGCAACGAAGGGCTCTCGCTGGTGCTGGTGCGCAGTGAGCGCGGCCGGCGACTCCTCCACTCGGCGATGGCGGCCGGTTACCTCAGCCTGACGCGCGTGGGGGCGCGCGAGGTGTTGGCGGCCCAGGCCAACCTGCTCGCCCGCCGCCGCCAGATTTTCGGCCGGCTGCTCGGCATGCGGCTGCTCGGGGTGCCGACCCCGCGCCTGCGCGGCTTTGGGCTCGGCCGCGCCTGGCTGGGCCAGGGGCCGCGCGAGCAGGCCCGCACGTTGCTGGGCACGATCCGCCGTTGCCTGTCGCGGGGATTATGGCGGCGGCGCCGGCTGGCGGCTTTGGGAGAGGAGGCCGGACCATGGAGTCGGTGACGCTGCTGATTTCGGTGCTGGCCGCGCTGCTGGTGGTCTCGTTGCGCCCGATCTACGGGCTCGCGATCTACATTTTCCTGCTCTTTGGCTGGTCGCAGAGGCTGACGGTGCCTTTGGGGCCGCTTGATTTCACCAGCGGCCGGATCGTCATCCTGGTGCTCATGGCGCGCGTGCTGCTGAGCTCCGAGGTGCGCAGCCAGTTCACATGGCGGGCGATGGACGGTTGGGTGCTGATCGGTTGGCTGGGAGTGGTGGCGGCATTGAGCCAGACGACTCCGCCCGAAATCTTCCTGGTGCGCGAGGCCGGCACATTGGTCGATAGCCTGCTGCCCTACTTTGCCGTCCGGCTGCTGCTGCGCTCGCGCCAGGACCTGTTCGTGATGATCAAGGCCCTCGTCTGGATCGGTCTCCCGCTGGCGCTGCTGGGCGCTTTCCAATCGTTTACAGGCCGCAACCTGGTGGGGTTCATGCAGCTCTACGATCGGCTGCCCGAGATGCGCAAGGGCTTTTACCGTGCCAATGTGATCATCGACAACAGCATTGCCTTCGGTTTGTTCTTTGCCGCCGTCCTGCCGCTGGCCCTGGGGCTGTGGCATCAGCGGGTGTGGCCGCGAACGTGGCTGATGCTGACCATGGGCGTGTTGGCAATGGGCCTCATGGCCTCGATGTCGAGCGCCCCCTATTTCGCCCTGGCGCTCATGATGGGATTTCTGGCTTGTTACCCGCTGCGCCGCTATTGGCCGGTGTTGCTGGTGGCGATGGTGGGCTTCTATCTTTTCGTCGAAATCTTCAGCAATCGGCACGCCTACCATGTTCTGACCCGTTTTGCCTTCAACCAGGCCACCGCCAGCTACCGGATCGGGCTGGTCGAGGAGGCGCTGGGCGGCGGCATGAGCGGCCATTGGTTCTCGGGCTACGGCTACGTCGGCATCGGCTCGGACCTGGTCTACCCGAACTTCAATTGGGAGCATCAGGACTTCGTCAATATTTACGTGGGACGGCTGGCGCGCTATGGGCTGCTGGGGCTGGTGCCGTTTCTTGTGATCAACGTGCTGTTCTATCGCAGCCTTGTGCAGGGTTGGCGGCTGGCTCGCGATGTCGCCGATCGCTGGCTGGTCTGGTGCCTGAGCGGGGCGCTGGTGGGTTGGAACACCGCCTTCATGACGGTGGGGGCGCTCTCCCAGATCGAGCCGATGCTGTTCATGCTCATCGCCGCCACCGGCTCGCTGCCGATGTTGCTGGCGAGTGGCGAAGAACGCACGGTGCTGCTCGTCGTGGTCCGGCCGGCGGCCGAGCCGTCGCCCGAAATGTCAAATCCAGTGGCAGGGATGTCATGAAGCCCGACCTCTCAATGGTGGTCATCAACTGGAACACGCGCGAGCTGACGCTGGGCTGTCTGCGCTCGGCCGTGGAGACGCGCGGTCGGCTGACGCTGGAGCTGATCGTGGTCGACAATGCCTCGAGCGACGGCAGCGCCGAGGCGATCGCGCGAGAGTTTCCCGAGGCCCGGTTGATCCGCAACGCGAACAACAAGGGCTTTGCGCGCGCCAATAATCAAGGGATAGAAATCGCGAGCGGTCGCCATGTGGCGCTGGTCAATTCCGATGTGGTCGTGCTGCCCGGCTGCCTTGAAGCCATGGTGGACTGGCTCGACGGCCACCCCGAGACCGGCCTGGTCGCCCCGCGCATCCTCAATGCCGACGGCACGCTCCAGCCCAATTGCCTCCGCTTTCCGAGCTACTTGAACCTGTTCAGCGAAACCTTCGCCCTCTCGCGGCTGGGGCTGCGACCGCTTGCGGGCCGGCGGATGCAGGAGTGGGCGCACGACTGCACACGCGAGGTCGACATCGCGGTGGGCTGCTTCTGGGTGGCGCGCGCCGAGGCGCTGCGCGAGGTCGGTGGGCTCGATGAGGATTTCTTCATGTATGGGGAGGATGCGGACTGGTGCCGGCGTTTTCACGGTGCCGGCTGGCGGGTGGTGCTGCATCCGGCAGGCCAGGCGATCCACTTCGGCGGCGCCAGTTCGGATGCCCAGCCGGCGCGCTTCTTCGTCGAGATGCGCAAATCCTCGCTGCGCTACTGGCGCAAGCACCATGGCCGGCTGGGAGCCGCCTGCTGCGCGGGGGCGATCGCCCTGCATGCCCTGGTGCGGCTGCCGCCGATGGCCGCGCTCTATCTGCTGGCGCCTTCGCGGCGGCCCGAGGCGGCGCTCAAGCTGCGTCGCGGCACGCTCTGCCTGGCATGGCTGGCGCGCCTGCCGATCTCAGCAAGGACGGCCAAGGCATGAGCGCTCACGCTGCCACCGATCGAGCCGCTCCGAATTATGTGCTGGTCACCCCGGCGCGTGACGAGGCCTCGCGCATCCATCGCACGCTGGAGGCGGTGGCGGCGCAGACTCGGCGGCCGCTGCGCTGGGTGGTCGTTGATGACGGCTCGACCGACCGCACCGGGGCGATCATCGATGAGTTCGCCTCGCGCCACCCGTTCGTCGTGCCCCTGCACGCCCCCGTGGTCGGCCGCAAGAGTTTCGGCTCCAAGGCGCGCGCCTTCGCCGCTGGTCTGGAACGGCTGGCGGGTCTGCCCTACGACTATATTGGCAACCTCGACGCCGACGTCTCGATGGCGCCCGACTATTTTGAGCGACTGCTCGGGACGATGGCCGCCGAGGCGCGACTGGGACTGGCCGGCGGCTTGATCGTCGAACAGGCCGGGGGGCGGCCGCGCCCGCAGCGGCTCAGCGCCGGCAGTGTCGCGGGGGCCGTTCAGATGTTCCGCCGTGCCTGCTTTGAGGAAATTGGCGGCTACCTGCCGCTGGAGCGCGGCGGCATCGATGCGGCGGCCGAGATCATGGCCCGCATGCATGGCTGGCAGGTGCGCACCCTGCCCGAATTGCACGTGCTGCATCACGGCCCCATCACCACCGGCAGCCGCGGCATCTGGCGGGCGCGCTTCAATGGCGGCCTGATCCGCCAGGGGCTGGGCTATCACCCGCTGTTCCAGATCGGCACGGGGCTGTTCCGGATGAGCCAGCGCCCCTACGTGATTGGCGGCCTGCTGATGCTGGCCGGCTACTTCTGGGGCCGGCTGCGCGGGCTGGAGCCCCAGTTGCCACCGTCGGTGGTGGCCTGGCTGCGGGCGGAACAATCCGCCAAGCTGCGGCGGGCGTTGGGTCTGCGCCCGGGGAGGGGCTGAGCGCGATGTGCGGCATTTGCGGCCAGCTTCATTTTGCCGATGGCGCTCCAGTCGATCCGGCGCTGTTGCGGCGGATGACCGACTCCATCGCCCATCGCGGCCCCGATGATGTTGGGATGCACCTGGATGGGGCGTTGGGGCTCGGTTTCCGTCGGTTGTCGATCATCGACCTGGCGGGCGGCCATCAGCCGATGAGCGACCCGGCGGGCGAGACGTGGGTCGTCTTCAACGGCGAGATCTATAATTTCTCCGAGCTGCGCAAGGAGCTTGAGGGGCACGGCCACCGCTTCCGCACGCGCTCGGATACCGAGGTGATCGTGCATGGCTACCGGCAGTGGGGGCCGGGCGTGCTGGACCGGCTCAATGGGATGTTCGGGCTGGCGATCTGGGATAGTGTCCGGCGGCGGCTGATGCTGGCGCGCGACCGCGCGGGGATCAAGCCGCTCTACTATTCGCTCGAGGGGGGGCGGCTGACCTTCGGTTCCGAAATCCGCCCGCTGCTGGTGGCGCGCGGCGGCCGGCCCGAGCCCGATCCGGCGGCGATCAACCTGTTCCTCAAGTATCGCTACACGCCGGCGCCGCTCACGGTCTTCCGTGGAATCCGCAAGCTGGCCCCCGGCACCTGCATGATCGTCGAGGGGGGTGAGGCGCGCATCGAGCGCTGGTGGCGTTTTCAGCCGCGGCCGTTTGCGCCGCCGCCGTCGCCGGACGAGGCCCGCGAGCGACTGCTCGAGCTCTATGCCCAGGCGGTCGAGCGCCAACTGGTCGCCGACGTGCCGTTGGGGCTGCTGCTCAGTGGCGGCTTGGACTCGGGGCTGCTGTTGGCGCTGATGAACCGTTGCGGGCGCGACTGGAAGAGCTTCACCGTCGGTTTCGGCGCGGGCGCCCCCGGCGATGAGCTGGCCGAGGCGGCCCGGACGGCGCAGCTGCTCGGGGCCGACCATAGCGAGGTCCGCATCGACCAGGCCACCTTTGAAGAGGTGTTGCCCAGAATTATCGGCATCCTGGAGGAGCCGGTGGCGGCCCCGTCGGTGGTGCCGATGTATTTCGTCTGCGAGCTGGCGCGTCGGCGGGTCAAGGTGGCGCTGATGGGCCAGGGGCCCGACGAGCTGTTGGGCGGCTACACGCGCCATCTTGGCGTGTACTACGGCGGGCTCTGGCGCGCCCTGCCCGATTGGGCGCGCCGGCCACTACGCAACGGGCTTGACCGGGTGCGCCCGCGCGAGGCACTGCGCCGAGGACTCTATGCCCTCGAGGAGCCTGACCGCGCGCGCCGCTACGAGCGCGTCTTCGCGATTCAGCCCGAGGATTGGATCGACGCCCTCTTCGCACCGGACGTACTGGCCGACGCCGGTCCCATCTCGCTGGCCGCCTGCTGGGACGGCCTGACCGGGCTGTCGAGCGAGCTGGACGAGTTGGGCGGGCTGCAGTTTCTCGAAATCCGTTCCTCGCTGCCCGACGAGCTGCTGATGTATGCGGACAAGTTGTCGATGCATCACGGACTGGAGTTGCGCGTCCCCTACCTCGACCACGATGTGATCGAGTATGCGGAATGCCTGCCGTCCAGCTACAAGGTCCGGCGCGGCCGGCGCAAGTGGCTCCATGCCGAGGTTTGCCGCCGCTTCCTGCCCGCCGAGGTGCTCAACCGTCCCAAGCGGGGCTTCGCCGTGGATACGGAGGGCTGGCTGCGCGGGGCGGTGGATTCCCAGCTCCACCGCCAGCTCGCGGACCCGGCCTCACTGATGTATGAGCTGCTCGATCACCGGGCCATCCAGGCGCTGCTGGCCGAGCATCGCGCGGGCCACGGCGTCAATCACAAGCTGCTCTACAGCCTGGTGGCCTTGGAGTCCTGGCTGCGCCAGTTTTGTGAACGCGCGCCAGTGGCCGCTGAATAAAGGAAAAAGGAGAAAACATAGATGGACCTGCAATCTTCCGATCCGCTGCGGCGGATCGCCCCCGATGTCCAGATCGGCGAGGGCACGATCATCCGCGAATTCATCAACCTCTACGGCTGCCGCATCGGCTCGCAGTGCAAGATCGGCACCTTTGTCGAAATACAAAAGGGCGCGACGGTCGGCGACCGCTGCAAAATCTCGAGCCACAGCTTCATCTGCGAGGGCGTGACCATCGAGGATGATGTCTTCATCGGCCATGGGGTGACCTTCACCAATGATATGTTTCCGCGCGCGGCCGCCGGTGAGGCTCTGCAGACCGAGGCGGACTGGGAGTGCATCCCGACCATCGTGCGTCGCGGCGCCTCGATCGGCTCGGGTGCGACGATCCTCTGCGGAGTGACGATCGGGGAGCGCGCGATGGTGGGCGCCGGCGCCGTCGTCACCCGCGACGTGGCGCCCGATACGGTGGTTGCCGGCACGCCGGCGCGCATGCTGCGCCAGCTTAATCAGGAGGCGGTGCGATGAAGGTTCCTTTCCTCGACCTGCACGCGCAGTCGCGCCGGATCATGGATGAGGTTCGGCCGCAACTCGAGGCGTTGATCGAGAAGAGCGCCTTTGCCGGCGGCCCCTGGGTTGAACGCTTCGAAAGCGAGTTCGCCCGGTTTTGCGGCGTCGAGCATGCCATTGGCTGCAGCAACGGCACCGAGGCGCTCTGGATGGCCTTGATTGGGCTGGGGATCGGCCCCGGCGACGAGGTCATCACGGCGGCCAACAGTTTCATCGCGACGGCCGAGGCGATTTCATTTGCCGGCGCGACCCCCATCTTTGTCGATATTGACGCGGCCACCCACTGCATCGATCCCGATCGCATCGAGGCCGCCATCACCCCGCGCACTCGCGCCATCGTGCCGGTCCACCTCTATGGCCAGATGGCCGAGATCGACGTGCTTCGCATCCTGGCCGACCGCCACGGCCTGCACCTGATCGAGGACGCCGCCCAGGCCCATGGCGCGCTGGATGCCGGACGGGGCCCCGGTGCCGTCGGCGATGCGGCCGCCTTTAGCTTTTACCCGGGCAAGAACCTGGGGGCCTGGGGCGAGGCTGGCGCCGTCGTCACCCGCGATGGCGAGCTGGCCGAGCGGCTGCGGCGCTTCCGCGACCACGGCCAGTCGCAGAAGTATCACCACGCGATGATCGGCTGGAACGCCCGCATGGATGGCATTCAGGCGGCGGTGCTGAGTGCCAAGCTGCGCCACCTGCCCGAGTGGAACGAGTCGCGCCGCCGTCATGCCGCGCACTACGACCACCTGCTCTCAGAGATCGAGGAGGTCTTGCAGCCTGTGCAGCGGCCCGGCACGCGCCACGTCTGGCACCTTTACGTCGTCCGCGTGGCCGAGCGCGAGCGGCTGATCGAGCAACTGCGTGAGCGGGGGGTTGCCTGCGGCATCCACTATCCGGTGCCCATCCATCGCCAGCCCGCCTATGCCGAGACGCCGAGCGCGCGCGCCCGCCTGCCCGTGACCGAGGTGATCAGTGAACAGCTGGTCTCGCTGCCGATGTTCGCCGAGCTGGAGGACGGGCAGGTCGAGTGGGTGGTCACCTCGATCCGCGAATGCCTGCAGGTGGGAGTGCGATGAATCCCTGGCTGGACTTGGCCAACTCACCCCACGTCGTCTTCTTCCGGCCCTTGCTGCGGCAACTGGAAGCGGACGGCCCGCTGGCGATCACGCTGCGCGACTTCAGTCAGACCGTCGAACTGGCCCGCCGCTATGGCATCTCCGGCACGGTCATCGGTTGCCATGGCGGGCGCGGCCGGCTGGGCAAGCTGCTCAACCTGGGCCAGCGGGCGCGCGCGCTGGCCAGCTTTGCCGCCGCCCGTGGGGTGAACCTCGCCATCAGCCACAATTCCTATGCGCAGATCCTGGCCGCGCGCGCGCGCGGCATCCGTGCCGTCACGCTGATGGATTATGAGGGCCAGCCGGCCAATCATCTGGCCTTCCGGCTCGCCGACAAGGTGATCGTCCCCGATTCCTTTCCCGATGCAAGTCTGCGTCGTTTCGGCGCGCGCCGGGGGCGGGTCTACAAGTATCGCGGCTTCAAGGAGCAGGTCTATCTCTCCGAGCACCGGCTGGATCCCGATTTTCACCGCGAGCTGGCGGACGCCTGCGGCTGGCCGGAGGACTGGCAACTGGAGGGCAAAGTGCTTGTGGTGGTGCGCACGCCGGCGACGATGGCCGCCTACCATCGCTTTCAGAACCCGCTCTTCGATGAGCTGTTGCGTCGGCTCGAACGGCGCACGGACCTGCGGGTGGTTGTCATTCCGCGAACGCCCGCGCAGGGCGAGCAGCTGCGCCGCGCCTGCCCGCGGCTGACGGTGCCCTCGCGGGTGCTGGCCGGCGAGGACCTGATCGCCGCCGCAGACCTGGTCATCAGCGCCGGCGGCACGATGAACCGTGAGGCCGCGGTGCTCGGGACGCCGGCCTGCACGATCTTCGCCGGTGAAATCCCGGCGGTGGACCAGTCCCTGATTGAGATGGGCCGGATGACGGCGATTCGCAACGAGGCGGACCTGGGACGCATCCGGTTTGAGAAGAAGGGCCTGACGACTTCCCTGCGCAACCCGGGCCTCTGCGCCGAGTTGGCCGAGGCCATTCGGAGCCATTGAAAGGACGCAAGATGGATCAACTTCGGCTCGACATCCTCATGATCACCTGGAACCGTCCGCGTTATACGCGGCTGGCGTTGGAGGGGCTGCTCGACAGCTGCGGCCCCGGCATGCGGGTCTGGGTCTGGCACAACGGCGAGGATGCCGCCACGCTCGAGGTCGTGCGCGAACTGAGCCGCCATCCGCGCTTCCATCGGCTCCAGCTCAGCCGCGAGAACAAACGCCTGCGTGAGCCGACCAACTGGTTCTGGAGCCAGGCCGAAGCCCCCTTCCTTTCCAAGGTCGATGACGATTGCCTGCTGCCCAAGGGTTGGGCCGAGGCGCTGCTGGCGGCGCATGAATCCCATCCCGAGATCGGCATCAATGGCTGCTGGCGCTTCTATGATGAGGACTTCGTGCCGCAGCTGGCCGCCCGCAAAATCCGCGACCTCGGCGGTGGCGACCGAATGCTGCTCAACTGCTGGGTGCAGGGGAGCGGCTACGTGATGAAGCGGGCGGTGCTGGAACGGCTGGGGGGGCTGGGCCCGGCCGAATCCTTTACCGATTATTGCGTGCGGGCCGCGCTGGCCGGCTGGGTCAACGGCTGGCTCTATCCGTTCATCCACGAGGAGCACATGGACGACCCGCGTTCGCCGCTGAGCGAACTGCGCAGCGAGGAGGACTTCCTGCGCCATCGTCCGCTCAGTGCCGTGCGCGATGATGTGCGCACGCTGGCGGAATGGCAGCGCCGCATCCGCTACATGGCGCGCAGCGTCCAGGCGGCGCCGGCCGATCCCCGCCAGTACGTCGGTTGGCGGCGGCGACTGCGCCGGGTCACGAGCCGGGTCGGCCGGCTGGTCGGGCAAGCTGAGGGCTGGCGCGGCTGATGCTCCAGTTTCCTGCGGATTAACATGAAAGAGGATCCATTGTGACCACCACTCGCCCGAAACCTCCCGACCTCTTTGCCACCGACCATCTCGTCGCTGACATCAAGCAGCGTTCGGTTCGCGGCGGAATGATCACCGTGACGGCCCAAGGCATCCGTTTCGTACTGCAGATGGGGTCGACGATGATTCTGGCCCGGTTGCTCACTCCCGCCGACTTCGGTCTGGTGGCGATGGTGGCCGCGTTCACCGCGTTCGTCGGGCTGTTCAAGGATCTTGGGCTGACGATGGCGACCGTGCAGCGGGCGCAGGTCACCCATGAGCAGGTCACCGTGCTCTTCTGGATCAATGTGGCGCTCAGTCTGGTGCTGGTGGCGATCTGCGCGCTGTCGGCGCCGGCGGTGGCGTGGCTTTATGGGGAACCGCGGCTGGCGCTGGTGACACTCGCGATTGCCGCGCAGTTTCTATTTGCCGGGCTGGGCGCGCAGCACACGGCGCTGCTGCGCCGCCATATGCGCTTTGGCGCGCTGGCCACCGTCGAAATTCTCTCGCAGCTGGCGGGGGTGGTTGCGGCGGTGGCGCTGGCCTGGCAGGGGGCTGGTTATTGGGCATTGGTGGCGATGGTGGGCGCCACGACCTTCACCCATATGGTGCTGGTCTGGGTGCTCTCGCCATGGCGTCCCGGCAGGCCGCGGCGTGGGGTGGGCGCCGGCGAGATGATTCGCTTCGGCGGCCACCTGACGGGCTTCAATTTCGTCAATTACTTCACGCGCCACATGGACCACGTGATGCTGGGGGCGGCGTGGGGGGCGGCCTCGCTGGGCATCTATTCCAAGGCCTATGGCTTGCTCATGCTGCCGCTCCAGCAGATCAATGCGCCCTTGGCGGCCGTGGCCATCCCGGGGCTGAGCCGGCTGCAAGCCGAGCCGGAGCGCTTCCGCCGCTTCTACTGCCGCATGATTCAGCTGATCGCCTACGCCACCATGCCGCTGGTGGTGCTGATGGGGATTCTGGCCGAGGAGATCGTGCTGGCGCTGCTGGGGGCGCAGTGGATCGAGGCCGCGACCGTCTTCCGCATCTTTGCCTTCTTCGGCTTCAGCCAGGCCGTGGTCGTGACCACCGGTTGGGTGCTGATGGCGCTGGGTCGGGCTAGCCGCATGTTGCGCTGGGGCGTCTTCCAATCGGCCCTGATCATGGTGGCCTTTGCACTTGGGCTGCCGTGGGGGGCCACCGGGGTGGCCGTGGGAGCAACCATTTTCTCCTGCCTGATTGTCTTGCCGACCATTGTCTATGCCCTTCACGATACGCCGATTTCACTTCGTGATTTCGGCTCGGCGGTCGCTCGTCCGCTGGCGCTGTCGGTGCTTGTGCTGGCGGCGGGGCTGGCGACGCGGCTGGGGGTGGAGGGTTGGTCGCCGGTCGGGCGCGTGGCGGCCGTGCTGGCGGCGGCACTGGCGGCGGTTCTCCTGACGGTGGGCTGCTGGCGCGCCCTGCGCGAAGACGGCCGCGGGATCCTGGCGCTGGCGCGCCAGACATGAAGGGAATGAATGCCATGCTCCAGCGGCTCGCACATGTGGCACGCCTCTTCCTGCCGTCCAACCTGGCCGAGGGGCTTGAGCGGCGGTCTCTGCGCCGGCGCCACGGGCTGGTGCTGGCCGGGCGCGGCGGCAGGTTTGAGATCACCCGCTCGAGCTTTGGGCGGCGATGTCGGCTGCGGGCGCCGGTGACGATCGAGGACAGCCGGCTGGGGGATTTCACGTATATCGAGGCGGGTTGTCGGATTTGCTCCGCCGATATCGGGCGTTACTGTTCGATTGCGCCCGATTGCGTGATCGGGCCGCCCGGGCACCCGCTCGATGCCGCCTCGACTCATCCGATCTTTTACCTGCGCCAGCCGCGGCTGGGGTTGGATTACGTTGCGTCTTCAGACGACCCATCGGCGCGGCTGCGCACGAGCATCGGCCACGATGTCTGGATCGGCGCCGGGGTCTTCGTGCGCCGCGGCGTGTGCATCGGCCACGGGGCCATTGTCGGCGCTGGCGCGGTGGTCGTCGCCGACATCGCCCCCTATGCGATTGTTGTCGGCGTGCCGGCCCGGTCGATTCGCACCCGCTTCGATCCCGAGACGGTCCAGCGATTGTTGGCGGCGGCCTGGTGGGATCGCGAAGAGAACTGGATCCGCCGCCACGCCGCCTTGTTCGCCAATCCGCAGGCGTTGCTGGCTGAGCTTGAGGGAACACCGGCGCCGGTCTTCCCGACACAATCCGTGGTGGAGGCTTGAGATGCACTTTCGCGGCATCGGTGACATGAACCTTGCGGTCATTCGGGGCTTGCGGCTCATACCAAATGACGTCGATCTGGTCGTGGGCATCCCGCGCAGTGGTCTGCTGGCGGCGGGGATGATTTCCCTTTACCTCAACCGGCCGCTGACCGACCTGGAAGGGCTGCGCGAGGGGCGGCTGATTGGCCGTGGAAAGCGAGATCTGCCCAATCACGGCCGCGAAATCTTTGAAAATGCCCGCCGGATTCTGGTGGTCGATGATTGCATCTCGACGGGCAATGAAATCCGCCGCGCACGCCAGATGATCCGCGATCTGGGCCTGGAGGGCCGAGCCTTGTTCGCCGCCGTCTACGGCTTTGCCGACGCGCCGCCCCGCGTGGCTGACCTGATCTTCGAAACCATCGCCCGGCCCATGTGCTTCCAGTGGTCGTGCATGCATACCCCAGGGCTCGAAAAGCAGTGCGTTGACATTGACGGCATTCTTTGCGTCGACCCATGCAAGGAGGAGGACGACGACGGGCCGCGCTATCGCAGGTTCATCGAACAGGCGCGGCCGCTGATTGTCCCCACCCGCGAGGTCGGCTGGCTGGTGACCTGCCGGCGCGAGCCCTATCGCGAGCTGACCGAGCGCTGGCTGGAGCGCCACAATATCCGCTATCGGCACCTGATGATGATGGACTTGCCGCACAATGTGGGCGGGGAGCAGCGGGCAGCCTTCAAGGCGCGCGTCTACCGCGAAAGCGGGGCGACGATGATGATCGAAAGCAGCCCCGGTCTGGCCCGCCTGATCGCCGAACTGAGTGGACTGCCGGTCATGTGTTACGACACGGGCACCTTGCACGCCCGGCCGGCCGGCGAGCAACTCGAGCTGGTGCTCCAGCGCGTCGGTCGGCTGGTGCGCCGCGCACGTCGGGCCCCGCGCCGACTGGCGTCGCTGTTGACGTTGCGGGAAGGGTGAGCGGATGGGCGTCCTCTTCTACGGCCCGAACCTGAACCTGCCTTCGCAGCTTTGGATGCGGCGGCAACTGGAGGGATTGCGCGACCAGGTTTCGTTGCTGGTCGACTATCGTGAGCCGGCCCCTGAATACAGTGCCCGGTACGAGGTCCTCTCGCTGGGTTATGTGCCGATCACCTGGCCGCTGCTGCTGCGCCGGCTCCAGCACAGGCGCGAACGGCTCGACCATGAACGACAATTGACGGTCGCCATGCGGCGGAGTGATGTCGACTGTGCGCTGATCCACTACCTGGTCTATGCGGTCAAGTATCAAAAGGTCTGGAAACAGGTGACAAAGCCGGTCCACGTTCATTGCCACGGCCTCGACGTGACATGGGACCTGCGTCCGCACAATCATGGCTGGCGTCATCGTTTTGCGCGTGGGCAGGGATATATTCGTCAGGTGCTCGAGCTGCCCGAGCACGTGAGTTTCATCGCCAATTCCGAGTGCACACGCCGGCGGCTGCTGGCCATCGGGCTGAACCCTGGCCGGATCGTCGTCAAGTACCTGGGCGTGCCAGTTCCCGCTGGCCCACCGCTGCGCGCGGCGGCGCACGGTCCGGTGATGATCCTCTATCTGGGTCGGTTGGTCGACTGCAAGGGTCCGGACCTGATGATCCGCGCCTTCACCCGCGCCTGCGACCAGGGGCTTGACGCGCGGCTGATCATCGCAGGCGATGGCCCATTGCGCGAGGATTGCAAGCGGTTGCGCGCCCAATCACGGCACGGCCAGCGGATCGAGCTGTTGGGCGCCGTCACCGCTGAGCATGGGGCGGCGTTGCGGTGTGAGGCGGACATCTTTACGGCACACAACCAGCGCGGCCCACAGACGCGCCAGGAGGAGGCCTTTGGCGTCGCCTATGTCGAGGCGATGGCCGCCGGGCTGCCCGTGGTCACCGGCCGCAATGGCTCCATCCCCGAATTGATCGAGCACGGCCGCGAGGGATTGCTTTTCGAGCCGGGCGACATCGAGGCGCATGCCCGCTCCTTGCTCGAGCTGGCGGAGGATGCAGCCGCGCGCCAGCGGATGGGTTTGGCCGGCTGGCGGCGCGCTCGCGAATGTTTTTCGCTTGAGCGTGAGAATCGTGAGCTGCGCGCAATTTTGGGGCTCCCACAGGTTGCGGCGCACAACAATGACGGTTTCGCGGCATCCATCGATACCAACAGTTGCTCGATATCGCCGCAAAATTAGGTTTGGCCGCAGGCGGGCTTGGCGAAAGTCGGCCCAGGCGCCCCTGTGGCACTGGCCCGTTTATTGCACGGCAATTTTTTAGCTCAACCGCAAACGATCGAAAGGCAGAATCATGCGCGTGCTGGTGACAGGTCATAAGGGCTACCTGGGGGCGGTCTTGGCGCCGTTGCTCCAAGCGGCGGGCCACGAGGTACTTGGTCTGGATAGTAGTTTGTTTGAAGGCTGTTGCCTGGGGCCGCCGCCATCACCGATCCCCGAGCTGGGCCGGGATGTGCGCTCGGTGGGGGTGGCTGAGCTGGAGGGAATCGATGCCATCCTGCATCTGGCCGCGCTCTCCAATGATCCGCTGGGCAACCTCAACCCCGATGTGACGCTTGAGATCAATCACCGGGCAACCGTCGCGCTGGCACGTGCGGCGCGCGCGGCAGGAGTGCGCCGTTTCCTGTTTTCGTCCTCGTGCAGCATCTACGGGGCCGCTGATCCCGAGGACATGCTCGACGAGACGGCGCCGTTTTGCCCCGTCACCGCCTATGCGCGCTCCAAGGTCTTGGCCGAGCGCGATCTGGGTGAGCTGGCCGATGGCGACTTCTGCGTGGTCCACCTGCGCAATGCCACCGCCTACGGATTTTCCCCCCAGTTGCGCGCGGACCTCGTCGTCAACAACCTGATCGGCTGGGCCTTCACCACCGGCGAGGTCATGATCAAGAGCGATGGCACGCCCTGGCGGCCGTTGGTGCATGTCGAGGATATCTGCCTGGCCTTCCTGGCGCTGCTCGATGCCCCGAGTGGGACGGTCTGCGGCCAGGCCTACAATGTCGGCCGCAACGGCGAAAACTACCAGATCCGTCAGATCGCCGAGCTGGTTCGCAAGCAGGTCACGGGCAGTCGGATCGGCTTTGCCGCCGACGGCGGACCCGACAAGCGCTGCTACCGGGTGGATTTCTCCAAGCTGGAGCGCGATGTGCCAGGCTTTCGTCCTCGCTGGCGGCTGGCCGACGGCGTGCGCGAGCTGCATGAGGCTTATCGCCGCCACGGGCTGACACTGGATCAGCTTGAGGGCAGCCGCTTCATGCGCATTGAGCAGTTACGCGCGCTCTTGGCCTCTGGCCGATTGGATGCGCAACTGCGCTGGGCCGATACCCCACGGAGGACCGAGGCGGTGACTCCATGAATCTGGCCGCGCTCCAACCGGGCATCTTGGGGGAGGGGGACTCAAGGGGCGGAATCTGCCCCGGCTGTGCGGTTCCCGCCGCTGCGCCTTTTTTTCGGCAAGCGGCGGTGCCAGCCCACAGCTCCCTGCTGCTGGCTGACCGCGAGACCGCTTTGGCTTTCCCTCGTGGCGAGCTGGAGCTGACCGCCTGCGGGAGCTGCGGACTGGTGTTTAATCAGTCTTTCCGCCCGGAACTCATGAGATACGGCCCCGACTGCGAGGAAACTCAATCATCCTCGGCCACCTTCCTCGCCTATGCAGGCGCGCTGGCCGAACGCTGGATTGAGCGCTATCAGCTGGTGGGGGGGCGCATCCTCGAGATCGGCTGCGGCAAGGGTGAGTTCCTGGCGCTCATCTGCCGTTTGGCCGCGGCCGAGGGCATTGGTTTTGATCCGGCTTTTGACCCGGCGCGCGCGCCTCACGAACCGGGACTGCGGATCGATTGGCGGCGCGAGTGCTATGGGCCTGCCCAGGCGGGCATGGCGGCTGACCTCGTCGTTTGCCGGCACACGCTCGAGCATATCGCGCCGGTGGGCCAGTTCCTTGCCATGCTGCGGCGCAATATGGGCGAGCGACCCTCAGTGCTGGCCCTCGAGGTCCCGGCCCTGGAGCCGATCCTTGAGCTGGGTGCATTCTGGGACATCTATCACGAACATTGTTCCTACTTCACGGCCCAATCGCTGGGGCGGTTGGTTTCGCTCGCCGGTTTCGAGGTGCTCGCGCTGAGCCGTGAATACGGCGGGCAATACCTGGTGCTCGAAGCGCGACCCCGGGCGGGTGAGGCGCCGCCGCCGGCCGTCGTGCCCGGCCCCCCCGCGGAGGGGGCAGCCGCTGACCGCGACTTGACCTTGCGCATGACGCATGCGCTCGCTTTCTGGCAGAGGCGATTGCGGGATTGGCGCGGACAGGGACGCCGCGTGGCCCTTTGGGGTTCAGGCTCCAAGGCCGTCGGATTTCTATCAGCACTCGGGTCGGCGGCCGATGTCGTCGAGCTTGTCGTCGACCTCAACCCGCGCCGTCACGGGTGGTTCATGCCCGGTTGCGGTCAGCCCATCGTTGCGCCGGCCATGTTGCGCCAGTATCGCCCCGATATTGTGATCGCGATGAACCCGATCTACCGCGAGGAAATCGGACGCGACCTTGCTGCGTTGGGCTTGCAGAGCCAGTTGCTGGCGATTGATGAACTGGAAGGAACGATTGGCTTATGAGCGAGGCGTTTGTCTGTCCCGTCTGTGGCGATGACCGCGGACATGTCTTCTTCCGGCTGCGGGCGCTGCCGGTCCTGATTGGCGTGCTCTACGACAGCGAAGCGGCAGCGCGCTCCGCCCCGCGCGGCGACGTCAGCCTGGCCTTCTGCCCCCGCTGCGCCTTTATTTGGAACAAGCAGTTCCAGCCCGGGCTGCTTGACTACAGCGAACGTTATGACAATTCCCTGCACCACTCGAACCTTTTCCGCAACTACAGCGCGCGGATGGTTCAACGGCTGGTCGAGCATTATCATCTGGCCGGGGCGACGGTGGTTGAGATCGGCTGCGGCGGCGGCCAGTTCCTCGAGTTGTTATGCGAGGCGGGGGCCGGGCGCGGGTATGGCTACGATCCGGCCTATCGTGAGGGGTGCGTCGGCACAGCAATCGCCGACCGATTGACCTTTGTGCGGGAACCCTTCACCGAGGACCATGCTCGCGTGCGTGCCGGGCTGCTGGCCAGTCGCTACGTCTTCGAGCATATCCCGCGTCCACTCGAGTTCCTCCAGATGATTCGTCGGGCCTTGGGCGAGGGGAGCGATACGATCGTATATTTCGAAGTGCCGAATGCCGCATTGATCCTGCGCGACCTCTCGGTCTGGGACATCATTTATGAGCATTGCTCCTATTTCAGCGCTCCGGCGCTGGCACGTGTCTTTCGCGCTGCGGGTTTCCGGGTCCTGCGGCTCGAGGAAACCTATGACGGCCAGTTCCTCGCCATCGATGCCGTCCCGGTGGATGGCCCTCAGCTCATTGACGCCCGCGCGGCCGAAGTGGCAGAGGTCGCGGAGGACGTGGCTGGTTTCGACCAACGCCTGCGACGGCGCCTTGGGCACTGGCGCGAGCGACTGGATGAAATGCGGGCCGACGGCCGCCGCATCGCCGCCTGGGGCGCCGGCGCCAAGGCCGTAGGTTTCGTTACGCAGCTTGGCGTGGGCCATGAAATTGAGTGCATCGTCGATATCAACCCCTCGAAACAGGGGCGTTATCTGCCAGGAAGTGGTCACCCGGTCGTGGCGCCGGAGCACTTGATCCACAACCGTCCCGACCTGCTGATTCTGTTCAATCCGATCTACCGCAAGGAGATCGAGGCTCGGCTGGCGGAACTGGGCATTGAAACCATGATCGTGGAGGCATGAGGCCATGGCCGTTTCAACACATATGCAGGAGCCGGTGCAGGCGACGCCGGCGGGCATCCCCGCATGTCGCTTCTGCGCCCGTCCGCTGCGCCACACGCTGGTGGATCTGGGGATGTCACCCCTCTGCGAAAGCTACGTCACGCTTGAGGGTCTCAGCCGGATGGAACCGTTCTACCCGCTCCGTGTCCACGTCTGCGACGGTTGTTTCCTGGTCCAACTCGAACAGTTCGTCCCGGCCGAGGAAATATTTACCGAGTATGCCTATTTCTCAAGCTACGCCGATAGTTGGGTCGAACATGCGCGTCAGTATGTCGAGGCCATCAGTGAGCGGCTGGGGCTGGGGCCTCAGAGTCTTGTGGTCGAGTTGGCCAGCAACGACGGCTACCTGCTTCAGCATTTCGTCGCGCGCGGCGTGCCGGTGCTCGGCGTGGAGCCGGCGCGCAATGTGGCCAGGACAGCAATCGAGAAAGGCATCCCGACTCGGGTTGAATTTTTCGGATGCGAACTGGCCCGGCGCCTGGCCGCGGAGGGTTTCATGGCCGACCTGTTGCTGGGCAACAACGTGCTGGCGCAGGTGCCTGATCTTAACGATTTCGTCGCTGGCATGAAGCTGCTGCTCAAGCCCGGCGGGGTGCTGACGATGGAGTTTCCGCACCTGCTGGCGCTGATGAACGAAAACCAGTTCGACACGATCTATCACGAACACTTCTCCTACTTCTCTCTGATGACCGCCGCGGAAATCTTCGCCCGCCATGGGCTGGAGCTGTTCGACGTCGAGGAGCTGACCACTCATGGCGGCTCGCTGCGCATCTATGGACGCCATGTCGGGTCAGGGGATCCCGTCGGCCCCGCCGTCCCCCGACTGCTGGCGCTCGAACGCGCCGCCGGGCTGGACCGGCTCGATGCCTATCGCGCCTTCGAAGAGCAGGTGCACGAGACCAAGCGTCGAATCCTGGAGTTCCTGATCGCCGCCCGCCGCGCCGGTAAGCGAGTGGTGGGCTATGGCGCTCCGGGCAAGGGTAATACCCTGCTCAACTACTGCGGCATCCGGTCCGACATGATTGAATTCACCGTCGATCGAAACGTTTACAAGCAGGGCCGCTTCCTGCCGGGCACCCGCATCCCGATCCAGCATCCCGATCGGGTGCGCGAGGTCCGGCCGGATTACCTCTTTATCCTGCCTTGGAATTTCAAGGACGAGATCATGCGGCAAAATGCATTCATTCGCGATTGGGGCGGTCGGTTCGTCGTGCCGATCCCCGAGCTCAAGGTCTACGAGTAAGCCGGCGACGCGCTGGCGGGTAAGGGAGGAGCGGTCAATGAAAGTGGTGCTCTTTTGCGGCGGCAAGGGAATGCGGCTGCGCAATCATTCCCAGCAGGTGCCCAAGCCGATGGTCGGCATCGGCTATCGGCCGATCCTCTGGCACGTGATGAAGTATTACGCTCACTTCGGCCACCGCGATTTCATCCTTTGCCTTGGCTATCAGGCTGACGTGATCAAGAATTACTTCCTCAACTACAACGAATGTCTCTCCAATGATTTTGTTTTGCGACCAGGCGAACAAGACGACCAGTTGCGGCTGCTCCACCGTGACATCGATGATTGGACCATTACTTTCGTCGACACTGGCATGGAGACAAACATCGCCGGGCGGCTGCGCGCGGTCCGCCCGCACCTGGCTGGTGAGCCTGTCTTCCTCGCCCACTACAGCGATGCGTTGACCGACCTGAACCTGCCCACCATGATCAAGGATTTCGAATCCACTCCCGACATGATCGCCAGTTTCCTCTGTGTCCGGCCCAGCAGCAGCTTTCATCTGGTCGACCTGGATGAGAGGGGACGGGTGGGTCGGATTCGCGACGTCCGCCAATCTGATATCTGGATCAACGGAGGCTACTTTATCCTGCGAGACGAAATCTTTGACTTCATGAAGCCGGGCGAGGAACTGGTAATCGAACCCTTCCAAAGGCTCATCGAGCGGGGGCGCCTGCATGCCTTCCGCCACCAGGGTTTCTGGGCCTGCATGGATACTTTCAAGGAACACCAGCAGTTTGAGGATATGTACGCGCAGGGCCAGGCGCCGTGGGAGGTGTGGAAACACGGCGGCAATGGGTGCGCATCGTCCCTCATCCGCCCGACCTTGGCGGCCGAATCCAAGTCTGCGCCCCTCGAAAGGAAGAAACATGTCCGGACTGCGGATCGGCCCGCTGCGCAGCATACTTTGCCTGGGCGCCCATAGCGACGATATCGAGATCGGCTGCGGCGGGACGCTGCTGGCGCTGGCCGAGCGTCATCCGGCGGCGCACGTGGAGTGGGTTGTGCTCTCGGCCCAGGGAGCGCGAGCCGAGGAGGCGCGGGCCAGCGCCGCCGACTTTCTGGCTGGCTTCGCCTCCAGTCGCGTCACGATCAAGTCATTCCGCGATGGTTTCTTTCCCTGGCAGGGCAGCGAGATCAAGGAATTCTTCGAGCAGCTCAAGGGCGAGATTGCGATCGAGCCGAGCCTGATCCTGACCCACCGCGCTGCGGATCGCCATCAGGACCACCGCCTCGTGCGCGAACTGACTTGGAATACCTTCCGCCGCCATCTGGTGCTGGAATACGAGATTCCGAAATACGAGGGAGACCTGGGGCAGCCCAATTTCTATGTCCCGCTTTCCGAGCTGGTCTGGCGCCGCAAAATCGAGCTGCTGATGCAGCATTTTTCAAGCCAGCGCGCCCGTGACTGGTTTACGCCCGAAACCTTTGCCGGGCTGGCCCGCTTGCGCGGGTTGGAGTCACGCGCCCCCTCGGGCTATGCCGAAGCCTTCCATGCCGCCAAGATTGTGCTGCGAGATGAAGTGTGACCCACCTCCTGCCGCGGGCATGACAGATTGTTTTGATTTGCTGATCTGCTGAATGAATTAAAGATGCGGCATGTTCATGACTCTGTTCCCAACCGCCAAAACACGCGCCTTATAGCGTCCACCCTGCGCGCGCAGCCGTGCCAGCACCCAATGTCGAACGGCCCAGGCGCAGAGTGCGCGCTCCAACGGGTTCGCCTGGAGGCGCACCGCGGAACGGACGAACTCCACCACAAGCCGAAGGCGCGGGAAACGCGGGATGTGCGTGGCGGCGGTATCGAACCAGTGCAGGATGCTGCGGTTGTCGGTGTTCGCCCGGCGTGAGGAATGGGGATGGATACGCCGCAGGAACAGCCGCTCGGAAATCTCGATAAATTCCCCCAGCATCGCCAGCTCGGCCAACAAGACATAATCGCAGCCTCGGAAGCGGTCGATCAGCCGGGTGCGCGCCAGGGCCTCGCGCCTGATCAGGCCCATCAGTGGGTTGCACAGATCCACCCGCGCCAGCATCGCCGCCAGTCGATCATGGGGTGTTTGATCTGCCAGCGCCAACCGGTCCTCGACCGGTCGCAGCGGCCGACCCGCCTCATCGATCAGCAGCGTTCGGGGATAGGCCAGCACTGCGCCTGGATTCCCCTCGAGCGCCGTCACGCAGGGTTCAAGGAAGCCGGGTTCGAGCAAGTCGTCGTGGGCCATCCACTTGAAGAACTCGCCGCGCGCCATTGTGAAAGTTCGGTTGAAATTCCAAGCCGCGCCGCGGTTGATTGGACTGCGGTCATGGATGATGCGCGGGTCGGATGCCGCGGCCCGCCGACAGATCTCATCGGTCTGGTCGGTCGAGCCGTTATCCGCAAGGATCAGCTCAAAATCAGTAAAAGTCTGTCCCAGCACCGCCGCAATGGCCGATTCCAGGTAGTCCCCACCATTATAGACGGGCAGACCGATGCTCACGCGGGGAGACGTCTGTGAACGGCAGCTTGATGTGATGTCGTGATTGTTCATATTTTACTGGCCATGTTGAGCATAAGCACTTTGACCTCTGGGTGTGATATCGTCAGTTCAGCCCGGGCAGCCGAACAAGGCTGATGTTGCCCACGGTCATCTCGACCCAATGGGATATCAATAGCACTGAGCCGCCGGTCACATCGGTGTGGCCAAAGGCTTGGCGGTCCCAGCCAGCAGGTTCCGGCAGGTCGGCCCGCCAGACCTTCTTGCTGTAATAATGGCCCTGGCCGGGGATCGTCTCCACACGCGCCTTGTAGATATAGGTCACGTCGTAATCAAGGATCCGCCCGCTGCTATCGGCCAGTGTTCCGGTTGAAAAGTTGCCCGAAACGCCGCCATCGGCACCCCAGCGATACCAGACGCTGTTGCCGTGGGGAACCCAACCGCACGTGGGTTGGGTGCAGTCGATCGGCACGTCGGTATGGCCGTTCCAGCGTATGATCAAGCCGGCGCCGGGGTGGGTGTTGATCCCCTCGAAGCCGAGTGGGTCATAGCTGTGGACCGTGATCGGCACCGTGATCTCATAGTCGCTCCAGTAGATGTCGCCCACGGCCGCCAACCGGTCATACCCGACGGTGACGTTGCGCAGCCCGGCGGGGGAAATTTCCCACACCCCATCAACAATCGTGACCCCATCATGAAGGTCTTCCACCGCCGTCCAGTCAACCAGCAATTCATCGCCCAAAACATTCCCATCCAGATAATCTATGGTGACGGCCTGTTGGGTGACGCGGTTCTGGCTGTCGATGGCGGTGATCAGAACCTGGTTAAGGCCGGGCAGCAGCTCATAAATACTGACTTGGGCGTTGAAATCCCCGGCGTGCTGCAGGCGGCGGTTTGTCGGACCCCTGAACAGTATCCGTGACGGCCCGCCATTGAGCTGAAAGGTGAGGAAACTGATGGGCGTGTCGCCGCCCACCGTGCCCAGCACGTCGACCCAGACCTGGGGTACCCCGTGATGGCCAACCCGCCGATGGTTGCCATACCACATGCTGATGGTGGGGCCCTCCGTGGCCGTGAAGTTGGCCGTGATCGCCATGTTGCCATCCATGACGACGGTAAGCGGATTTGTGCTGCCTTGGGCATCGCCCGACCAGCCGGCGAACACCCAGTCCACTGCCGGCGAGGCTTGTAATATCACGCTTTCGCCGGCCTCATAACTGGCGCGTGCGGGTGTTGCGGTCAATGTGCCTTCGCCTTGGACGTTCAGCGTCAGGGTCAATGGGGTGCTGGCGGTCTGGGTGGTGAAGCTCTGGATCGACGTGCGCCCCTCGCGTCCCATCTCATCGACCGAGGCGACCCTGAAGTAATAAATCGTTCCGGGCTGGAGGTCCTCGATGATCAGCATGTGCTGGGTTTTGGGTTGCAGCTCGAGGACGTATCCCAGTTCCAGCTCTTCCGTCAGTCCATAATCAACGCGGCTGGTGGCCGGCTCGGCCGTGGTCCAACTGACGGTCGCCGCGGTGGGCCCGGCGCTGACCTGCACGTCCTGAATCAAGGGCACAAACCGGGCGCGCCCGACGATGTCGCCACTCACCGTCAGAGTGAGCGGGTTGGTCGTTCCGCTCAGTGCGCCCTCCCATTGGTCAAAGCGATCATTCCAATCGGGAACGGCGCTTATTTGGACCGTGTCGCCGTCGGCGAAGAGCGTCTGGTCCGGCCAAGTGAGAATCGCGCCTCGCGGGGTGGGCAGCACCGTCACCGAGCGCAGCCCGAAATCTTCAGGCTCCACCGGCAGCGTGGTGTTGATGAAATAGTCGATGATGCCGGTATGGGCGGGTCCATCCACGTTGCCCGCATAAGGCCCGATTGCATGGACAATCATATTCTGCGTGAACAGGCCGGCAATGGTCCAACTGCCGCTGCCGACGGCATAGGAGAGCATCCAGTCTTGGTCGGTGCGCATCACCCGCATCCGCATCGGCGAGGCCGAGGGTATTTTCCTGTTGATGCGCGCTACGGCTGACGTGCCGGAGATCGCTCCGGCAAAAATACGCATGGTTGAGCCGTCGTGGAAGAATTCAAAGCGCAACCAGCTGTCGTTGGCGCCCTGCACTAGAATCCCCTGTGTCTGGAACCGCCGGGATGGCTGGGATTCAAATTTGGCTTCAACTTCAAAGTCGACATCGGCGGCCGGTTGCATCAACCGTGGGGCGAGAATGCCCGTGCGCCAGATGTCATGGCTGCTGCCTTCCGGGACGCTGATGAGTGCCTGTGCGCCATTGAAGGCGAACTCTCCGTCGCCGACAGGATTGACTTGTGTCCAAAGCTGATCATTGAACCCGCCGCTGAAGTCGTCTGAAATAATACCGGAGGGATTCTGAGGGTTCAGCTCGCTGAAATGCGCGGTCACAACGGCATCGACGGTCATGGTCAGGCTGGCGGGGTTTGCGCTTCCCGACAGGCTGCCGCTCCAGCCGTCAAAGCCCCAACCGGCGGCGGGCGTTGCGGTCAGGACGACCTGGCTGCCTTCCTCATAGGCCTCGAGCTGCGGCGACCGGGCGACCACTCCCTCGCCTTCAATCTGCACGCTCAGGTTGTAGGTCGGCAGCGGCTGCGGAACGAAATGCGCAACCACGATCGCATCGCCCGCAACCGTGAGGCTGGTGGGATTGTCGGTGGTGGCGAGGTCGCCGCTCCAGCGCTCGAAGTGCCAGCCGGCAGCCGGCGTTGCGGTTAGCCAGACATTCTCGCCCGCCTGATACGTGGCCTGCGCGGGCGCTGCATCGGCCACGCCAGGCCCTCGTGTCTGCAGCGTCACGGTCTGACGGCCGCCATCCTCGGGATGAACCGGGGTGGCCGTGTCGAAGGCGTAGTCGACGATGCCGCTGAAACCCGCGCCTTCGGCGGCGCCCGCGAACGGTCCGATTGCCGTCACCGTGAGCGCCTGCTCGCAATATCCGACAATCTCCATCTCACCATCGGCAACCGCGCTGCTCAGGAGCCAGCTTGCGCCTTCACGCTGCAGCCAAAGCCGGATGGGCTGACCAGCCGAAGCAATGGCGACATCGAAGTGGCGGGTCAGTGCGCGCCCTTGCAGATGATCGGCGAAGGCTCGCAAGCCGGTGCCGTCGTGGCGCACGCCCAGACGCAGCCATTGGTCACCCTCCCCGCGCACCACCACCCCCTGGGCCTGCGAGCGCCGCCAGGGTGCCGAGTCAAATTTCAGCTCGACTTCAAAGTTTACATCCGCCGCCGCCTGCAGCATGCGTGGATAGCGGCTCAATTCTGCCGCGACCGTCTCGGCAATGATGCCGGCCCCCGTGACATCCGGGTGGACCATGTCGGGGAAATAAACGCCATACGGTGCCAGCGCCGTGTAAAGGTCGAGCACGCCAGCATCGCTGGCGGCGGCCACCTGCTCGATCCGCGGGATGACCTCCCCGCTCAGGACCGCATCGGTGATGCCATAGTTGCCGGGGAAGGCCGGCACGGGCTTGCACACCAGTACGCGCGGTCGCGTAGGCAAGTCCCTGAAGATTGCGATCATGTCAAGATAGTCGCCGATGAATTCGTCTGCGTATGGGTCCCAATTTTGCGACTTGGTATCATTTGTACCCAGCATGATGATGACGATGTGGGGGTTGAATGCGCGGGCATTGGCGAAGGCCGGCTGGTTCCAGTAGGGGATATCGCCGTTGCGCAGCATCGTTGCGCCGTTGTGGCCGAAGTTGCCGACTTGCCAGCCCGAGCCCAGCAGCGCCGCGAGTTGGGCCGGGTAACTCTGGGTGTGGCGATCGGCCAGGCCATAGCCATAGGTGATGCTGTTGCCGACACACGCCACGCGGATCGGCTCGCCGGGGATGGGAAGGGGGGTGTCAGGGGCTGACACTTGCGGGCCGCCCAGCAGCAACTGCGCTCCATTGATCCCATGCGCGCCATCGCCCAGCGGGTCCTCGAAGGTCCAATGAGTCGCCAGCACCGGTGAGCTGAAATCGTCGGAGACGAAGAACGGCGCAGGGGTCAGGTCGGGCACGAAGTGCGCAACCACGCTCGCATCGCCCGTGATCGTCATGCTGGTGGGATTGTCGGTGGTGGCGAGGTCGCCGCTCCAGCGCTCGAAGATCCAGCCTTCCGCCGGCGTCGCCGTCAGGCCGACCTGGCTGCCCTCCTCATAGGCCTCGAGCTGCGGTGACCGGGCGACCGTGCCTTCGCCTTCAACTTGCAGGGTCAGGCTATATGTCGGCGGCGGCTGCGGCACGAAGTGGGCAACCACGCTCGCATCGCCCAGGATCGTCATGCTGGTGGGATTGTCGGTGGTGGCAAGGTCGCCGCTCCAGCGCTCGAAGATCCAGCCTTCCGCCGGCGTCGCCGTCAGGCCGACCTGGCTGCCCTCCTCATAGGCCTCGAGCTGCGGTGACCGG